>NZ_DASPIS010000010.1:0-23647 GCF_035628975.1 Azospirillum sp.
GCCGGCATCCTGTCGGCCGACGAGGCTTTGGCCAAGCGCTATATCGAGCTGGGCTGCACCTTCGTTGCCGTCGGCTCCGACCTCGGCATCCTCGCCCGCACCTCCGAACAGCTCGCCGCCAAGTTCAAGACGAACGCCTGACCCTGCGACCGCTTTCCAAGACCGGCGTGCGCCCGCGATTTTTCCGAATTTTCCGCGCACGCACGCCGTCCCATCGATACCCTGTCGCAAATCATGCCGGTGGAGAACGGAACCGCTGTCCGGTCAGCACCGCTGACCTTCTTGAAGCGCCATTTTCCAGGCATTCCGCGGATTTGCCGGCAGAAGGCCGAACCGCCCGAATCGATTCGGCTTCCCCACCCCCGCAGGCCCCCCGCGACCACCGGGAGGTGCGGCAGAAGGGCACTGTGCGCCTTTGCCGCGGTACCGGCGGCGGGAGGGTGGTGGCGGGGATGTGAACGGGCTATGGATAAATTCGGCGACTATGTCACTGGGTTGTCCGAATCTTTGGGGAAATAACCCGAAAGGAGTGCGAATCGCCGCTTGGTCAGAAATCCTGCCGTTTATTTGCCGTCGAATTGATCGGGTGGGGATGGTACTACCAATCCAAAGAAAACCCGAGAGGAGACATCCACCATCATGCGGACGGCGACGAAGGATCTGGCGGGCGACTTGCGGCAGCAGCTGGCCGAACTGGTGCGCAGCCGGGTTCCGAACGCGCGGGCAGAGCGCTTCGTGAAGCGCTTCTACGCCAACGTGCCCCCCGACGACCTGCTGCGCGGCACACCGGAACAGCTTTACGGTGCGGCGCTCGCGATGTGGCAATGGGCACAGCAACGCACGCCCGGCAAGCCCAAGGTTCGGGTCTATGCGCCGCGGCTGGACGAGCACGGCTGGCAGTCCGAACGCTCGGTGGTGGAGATCGTCAACGACGACATGCCCTTCCTGGTCGATTCCGTCACGGCGGAGTTGAACCGGCAGGGCGTCACCGTCCACCTCGTCATCCATCCGGTCACCCGCGTCGTCCGCGACGCCGAGGGCCGCATCGTCGAGCTTCTGGAAGCCGACGAAGAGAAGGACGGCGCGCGCGACGAATCCTTCATGCACTGCTCCATCGACCCGTTGTCGGATCCGGCCGCCCAGGCCCGTCTGCGCGCCGGCATCGAACGGGTGCTGGCCGATGTCCGCGCCGCGGTGGAGGACTGGACCCCGATGCGCGAGCGCGTCCGCGCCGCCCGCGACGACATCGCCCACGCCCCCGATGCCGAGGAATCCAAGGAAGCCACCGACTTCCTGACCTGGGTCGACGACGGCAACATGACCCTGCTGGGCAGCCGCCTCTACACCGCCACCATCGGCGGCGACGGGCGGGAGCCCTGGCTGGAGCTGGTCGAGGGCAGCGGGCTGGGAGTGCTGCGCGACCCGGAGATCACCGTCTTCGACGAGCACGGCCACGCCGCCGTCCTGCCCGCCGAAATCCGCGCCTTCCTGCACCAGCCGCGCGCGCTCCTGGTGACCAAGGGCACCCGGCAGGCCACCGTCCACCGCTCGGTGCCGCTCGACGCCATCCTGGTCAAGCGCTTCGACGGGCAGGGCAATGTCCTCGGCATCACCCTGTCGGTCGGCCTGTTCACCTCCGTCGCCTACAACCGCAGCCCGCGCGAGATCCCGTTCCTGCGCCGCAAGGTCGCCCGCGTCATGGGCCGCGCCGGTTTCGATCCGTCGGGCCATGACGGCAAGGCGCTGCTGAACATCCTGGAGACCTATCCGCGCGACGAGCTGTTCCAGACCCCGTCCGACGAGCTGTTCGAAACCGCGCTCGGCATCCTGCATCTGCAGGAACGCCAGCGGCTTGCCCTGTTCGTCCGCCGCGACCCGTTCGAACGCTTCGTCTCGGCGCTGGTCTTCGTGCCGCGCGACCGCTACGACACGGCGCTCCGCCGCAAGATCCAGGGCGTGCTGGAGACGGCCTTCCACGGCAGCTGCACCTCCTACTTCACCCAGCTGTCGGACAGCGCGCTCGCCCGCCTGCACCTGATGGTGAAGACGGAGCCGGGCAGGATCCCCGCCGCAGACATCAGCGAGATCGAGGCCCGGCTGGTCCAGGTCTCCCGCAGCTGGGCCGACCGGCTGCGCGATGCGCTGGTCGAGGCGCATGGCGAGGAAATCGGCAACGCCCGCCTGCGCCGCTATGCCGACGCCTTCCCGGCCGGCTACCGCGAGACCTTCACCGCGGAAACCGCCGTCCACGACATCGACCGCATCGAACGCGCGCTCTCCGAACAGCGGCTCGGCATCGTGCTGTTCCACCCGCTGGAGGCGGACGGCGACGAGCTGCACGTCAAGATCTACCACCAGGGCCGGCCGGTGCCGCTGTCCGACGTGCTGCCGATGCTGGAGCACATGGACCTGAAGGTGATCACCGAACAGCCCTACGAGGTCCGCCCGGCCGGCGGCGCCCCGTCGGTCTGGATCCACGACTTCTCCGCCCGCACCCAGACCGGCCTGCCCGTCGACTGCGTCAAGGTCAAGCAGACCTTCCAGGAGGCCTTTGCCGACATCTGGGACGGCCGGATGGAGGATGACGGCTTCAACCGGCTGGTGCTGCGCGCCGGGCTGGGGGCCCGTGAGGTCACGGTTCTGCGCGCCTATGCCAAGTACCTGAAGCAGGCCCGCTTCGCCTACGCCCAGGACACCATCGAGGCGACGCTGTCCGGCCATCCGCAGATCGCCCGCCTGCTGTCCCGCCTCTTCGCCGCCCGCTTCGATCCGGCCAATCAAACCGACGAAGCGCCGATCCTGGAGCAAATCGAGGACGCGCTGGACGCCGTCACCAATCTGGACGACGACCGTATCCTGCGCCGTTTCGTCAACCTGATCCGCGCCACCCTGCGCACCAACGCCTACCAGACTGCCCCGGACGGCACGGCGAAGCCCCACCTGTCCTTCAAGTTGGACAGCGGCTCCATCGAAGAACTGCCGCTGCCCCGCCCGTGGGTGGAGGTCTTCGTCTACAGCCCGCGCATGGAAGGCGTCCATCTGCGCGGCGGCAAGGTCGCCCGCGGCGGCATCCGCTGGTCCGATAGGCGTGAGGATTTCCGCACCGAGATCCTCGGCCTGATGAAGGCGCAGATGGTGAAGAACACCGTCATCGTGCCGGTGGGATCCAAGGGCGGCTTCGTCGTCAAGCGGCCGCCCGCTCCCAGCGCCGGCCGCGAGGCGGCGCTCGCCGAAGGCATCGAGTGCTACAAGACGCTGATGCGCGGCCTGCTGGACATCACCGACAACCTGGCCGCCGACGGCTCGGTGGTGCCGCCGAAGAACGTGGTGCGCCACGATGTGGAGCGTTGGGGGGACGACCCCTATCTGGTGGTCGCCGCCGACAAGGGCACGGCCACCTTCTCCGACATCGCCAACGGGGTGTCGGTCGACCATGGCTTCTGGCTGGGCGACGCCTTCGCCTCGGGCGGCTCGGCCGGTTACGACCACAAGGTGATGGGCATCACCGCCCGCGGCGCCTGGGAATCGGTGAAGCGCCATTTCCGCGAGATGGGCACCGACATCCAGACCACCGACTTCACCGTGGTCGGCGTCGGCGACATGTCGGGCGACGTGTTCGGCAACGGCATGTTGCTGTCCCGCCACATCCGCCTGCTGGCCGCCTTCGACCACCGCCACATCTTCCTCGATCCCGATCCCGACGCCGAAACGAGCTGGGAGGAGCGCAACCGGCTGTTCGCCCTGCCCCGCTCCTCCTGGGCCGACTACGACCGCTCCAAGCTGTCGAAGGGCGCGATGATCGTGGAGCGCAGCGCCAAGACGGTGGAACTGACGGCGGAGGTCCGCGCCTGCTTCGGCATCGAGCAGACCCACCTGTCCCCGGCCGAGCTGATGCGCCGCCTGCTGACCGCGGAAGTCGACCTGCTGTGGTTCGGCGGCATCGGCACCTACATCAAGGCATCGACCGAGACGAACGCCGAAGCCGGCGACAAGGCCAACGACGCGCTGCGCGTCGACGGCGGCCAGATCCGCGCCAAGGTGGTCGGCGAAGGCGCCAATCTGGGCGTCACCCAGCGCGGCCGTATCGAAGCGGCGCAGAAGGGCCGCGACGGCAAGGGCGTGCGGCTGAACACCGACGCCATCGACAATTCCGCCGGCGTCGACACCTCCGACCATGAGGTGAACATCAAGATCCTGCTAGGCGACGTCATGGCGCGGGGCGACATGACGCTGAAGCAGCGCGACACCCTGCTGTCGGCCATGACCGACGAGGTGGCGGGTCTGGTGCTGGCCGACAACTACCGGCAGACCGGCGCATTGACCATCGCCGAAGCGCAAGGCGCCGCCCTGCTGGAGGCGCAGTCCCGCTTCATCCGCAACCTGGAGCGCAACGGCCGGCTGAACCGCGCCATCGAGTATCTGCCGACCGACGAGGAATTGGCCCAGCGCATGGCCGAGCGTCGCGGCCTGACCCGGCCGGAGCTGGCGGTGCTGCTGGCCTACGCCAAGATCACGCTGTACGACGATCTGCTGGCGTCGGAACTGCCGGACGATCCGGCGACGGTCGAGGACCTGCTGCGCTACTTCCCGCAGCCGCTGCGCGATGGCCATCGCGAGGCGATCTTCCGCCACCGCCTGCGCCGCGAGATCATCGCCTCCGCCGTCACCAACAGCCTGGTCAACCGCGTCGGCCCCACCTTCGTCCGCGACATGGTGGAGAAGACCGGCCTCGGCCCGGCGGACGTCGCCCGCGCCTATGCCATCACCCGCGACGTGTTCCAGCTTCGCCCGCTGTGGGATGCCATCGACGGTCTGGACAATGCGGTCCCGGCCGCCCTGCAGACCACGCTGATGCTGGAGACGGTCCATCTGATGGATCGTGCGGTCGCCTGGTTCCTGGCCCACAGCCCGCATCCGCTGGATCTGGGCCGGGAGTCCGCCGCCTTCCGTCCGGGGGTGGAGGCTTTGGCCGCCGGGCTCGACCATTTCCTGGATGCCGAGGAATCCTCCCGCCTTGCCGCCCGTGTCGCCGATGCCACCGCCCAGGGCGTGCCGGAGGATCTGGCCCGCCGTGTCGCCGCCTTGCCGGTGCTGGCCGCCGCCCCGGATCTGGTGCGGATCGCCGAGCGCACCGGCCGTGCGGTGGAGGGCGTCGCCTCGGTCTATTTCGGGCTGGGCCGCCGCTTCGGCCTGGAATGGCTGCGCGACCGCGCCGACGGCGCCAAGGTCGACAACCACTGGCAGCGTCAGGCGGTAGCCGCGATCATCGACGACCTGTTCGCACACCAGAGCGCGCTGACCATCCGCGTGCTGGAGAGCGAAGGCGACGAGTCCGCGGCGGTCGATGCCTGGATCGCCAGCCGCAGCCTCGTGGTGGAACGCGTCGAGCAACTGCTGGCCGAGCTGCGCGCCCAGCCGGCGGTCGACCTCGCCATGCTGGCGGTCGCCAACCGGCAGCTGCGCGGCCTGATCGCGGGGTGATGAGCACACAGGGATAGGAGACGCTCGGTTCGGACGGCCCGGTCGCGCAGCTTTGCGCAGCCGGGCCGCCGGAACGCCGGTGCCTTTGCAGGCACGTTCGGGCACCGGCTTTCAGTCTCCTTGCCTCGGGCGGATCCGCTTGACCGCGGGTCCGCCCATTTTCTATTTCGAAAGCAACCTCTGCGGATAGCGGACCGCTCTGCGATTCAACCTCTGCCCGCGGCCGGCGGGAGGGCGATGCGGGTCGCCCGCGCCTCCCGCGGACAGCGGCCGAAGCGCCGCTTGAAGGCGGTGGCGAAGTTGGCCGGGCTGGAATAGCCGGCGAGATAGGCGGCCTCCGTCACGCTGACACCCTCGCACTCCAGCGCCGTCCGCGCCCGCTCCATCCGGCGCGCCCGCTCATACTCGAACACCGACATGCCATGGCCGGCGCGGAACAGCCGGTGCAGCGTGCTGACGCTCATCCCGGCATGGCGGGCGACCTCTTCCAGCCGCAGCGGCGCGTCGTCGTCCGGGTCGCGGCTCTCCAGATAGTCGCAGGCGATGCGCAGGCGGGCACGGTCCCGGCTGCTCAACAGGTTGGCGGCCGGTATGTCGACCATGCCCAGCGCATCGGCGACGATCTCCAGCGCGTGGCTTTCCAGATAGAGGCTTTCCAGCATCGGCGGGCAGGCGATCGGGCCGGTCAGCCGTTCCGCCAGCGCCACCTGCCGCGGCGTCGGCCGCAGCGTCAGGCTGGCGCCATGCGTCCGGCAGAAGCGCCGCAGGCCCCCCTCCCCCGCCGCCTCGCCGGCGACAGGGCTGCCATCGGTGTCGAACCAGTCCGGCGGCAGGCCCAGCGTGATCTTGCGCACCCAGTTGCCGCGCATCGCACGGCGCTGGAACCGGTCCTCCTCCGTGCGGGACAGCAGGAATAGGACGGGCTCCCGCGCGGCCGACAAGGCATAGCGGCGCTCGCCGAGCGAGATGTCGACCTCGCCCCGTAGGAACAGCGCCACCGTCAACCCCGCCCCGGCCGCCGCCGCCGTCGTCATGTCGCGCAGATCGACCGCGTCGGTGGCGTGCAGCGACAGGCCGCTGCGCAGCATCTCCATGCGGAACCGGCCGCGCAGCACGATGTCGTCGGGATCGAGCGAGGGGACGATCGCCGGCAGCGCCTCGCCCCCGCGGTTGCCGCGCGCCACCAGATCCCGCCAACGGAGCGGACTTTCAGCCCCCAATACGTCGCCATCCGTCATCGCCCCATCCCCGTCATCTGGCGAACCGGCAAAGGAGTTTGACCGGCACGCAAAGGCATCGTCGGCGCAGCGCGGGCTATACCAGCGTGAACAGCGTCCAGCACGCTGGAACCAAATTGCGAATGCGTCTCATTCTCGGATATCACAGCGGGGGCCGATGGTCCAGCGGGCGTGATCCGGGGGTGACGCGAAAGGATGGACTGCCGACCATGACCAGCCGATTCCGTCACCGGATCACCAGCACGACCGCCCTCCTCACCCTGTCGCTGATCGCACAGGCCGTCCCGGCTCTCGCCCAGGCCGGCAGTGCGACAGACAAGGCTGTCACCCTCCCCTCCGTCGCGGTGGAGGGCGAGGCGCCCCGCCCGGTGGAGGCGGCGACCGTCATCGACCGGAAGACCATCGACCGCGAGGTGCCGCAGACCCTGCGCGACCTGTTCCAGGACGAGCCGAGCATCACCGTCCCCGGCAGCAGCACCGCGGCGCAGAAGATCTATCTGCACGGCATCGACCAGAGCAAGCTGAACGTCACCATCGACGGTGCGGCCCAGCGCAACGGCATCTGGCACCACAACGGCAACCTGACGCTCGACCCGACCTTCCTGAAGTCGGTCCAGGTCGATCCCGGCGTGTCGCCGGCCGATGCCGGTCCGGGCGCGCTCGGCGGCGCGGTCGCCTTCAAGACGAAGGACGCCACCGACATGCTCCTGCCGGGGCAGGATGTCGGCGCCACCGCCATCCTCGGCTACGACACCAACTCCAAGACCTGGCGGACCACCGGCGCCGGCTATGCCGCCAAAAACGGCTTCGAGATCCTCGGCATCGGCACCCTGTCGCGCGGCAAGAACTACGAGAACGGCAACGGCGTGACCGAGGCCGGCACCGGCACCGATCTGGTCGGCGGCCTTGGCAAGCTGGCCTATGAGTCCGACGGCGGCCACCGCATCTCGGTGTCGGGCGAGCATGTGCGCGACGACGCGGTGCGCCGCCTGCGCTCGAACCTCGGCATCGTCGGCGGGCCGACCGGGCCGCTGATGAACAGCAACACCGCGACCCGCACCACCGCCGTCGTCAGCTACGAGACCACGCAGCCGACCGACTGGTTCAATCCCGGCGTCACTTTCACCTACACCCGCAACCGGCTGGAGCGGCCGAACGAGAATCGCCGCACCACCGCGCACGGCGCCTTCGACAGCGAGGTCGACACCATCGGCCTGACGGTGAAGAACAGCTTCGCCATCCCCACCGGCACCCTGACCGCCGGCTTCGACCTCTCCCGCGACGACATCCACATCGACCGCTTCCACTTCACCACCGACGCGAACGAGCGGATCACCAATGTCGGCGGCTTCCTGCAGGCCCGTCTGGCCCCGGTGGAGCGGCTGCGCCTGTCCACCGGCGTCCGCATCGACCACCAGAGCTACCGGTCGGTCGACAAGAAGACCTTCGACAACACCGGCATCAGCCCCAACCTGTCGGCCGATTACGCCCTGACCGACCGGCTCACCGCCTTCGGCGGCTACAGCTACAACTGGGGCGGGCTGGAGATGGCCGAGGCCGCCCTGTTCCACGCCGCCAACTACCGCTATTCCAGCGACCTGGAGCCGGTGACCGCCCACAACATGCGCGCCGGCCTGCGCTATGCCCACCAGGGCCTGCGGCTGGAGGCGGCGGCCTTCCTCACCTACATGGAGAACCCGGTCGCCTGGAACTACACCACCTACACCCGCGTCAACGGCGAGGATCTGCGCACGAGGGGCTTCGACCTGACCGCCGGCTATGACTGGAGCAATGCCGGGATCAGCGCGAAATACACCCACACCGACGTGAAGTACGGCAACCGCATGGCGCTGTCGTCGGACTACAACACGGCGGTCCCGGTCGGCAACCTCTTGGCCTTCCACGGCCATTACGGCTTCAAGGATCTGCGCCTGACGCTGGGCGCCTCGGCGGAGATCGCGCTGAAGGTCGAGGACGACGCGCTGCGGGCCAACGGGTTCCGGTCGATCGACGGCTATCAGGTCGTCAACCTCTTCACCGAATGGAAGCCGCTGGAGACGGCGCCCAACTGGACCCTGCGGGCCGAGGCCAACAACATCTTCGACGCGGCCTATGTCAGCCGGTCCAGCTACGGCCAGACCTCCACCGTGCAGCCGGCGCTCGCGGAGGGGCGGACCTTCTATATCACCTCCACAGTCAAGTTCTGAGCGGGCCTACGATAGGGAGCGCATCCATGCTGACCGAAACGGCCACTGTTCCGACGGCCCTTGCCAACCGGTACCTGCAGCAGCTCTGCAAGCATTTCGCCCACAAGATCGCGGTGCGCTACGACGCCGCCAGCGGCGAGGCGCAATTCCCCTGGGGACGCTGCACGATGACGGCTTCCGAAGGCATCCTGACCCTGCGTTGCGAGGCGGCGGACACCGAGGCGCTGGCCCGCGTCAAGGCGGTGGTGGACGACCATCTGGTCCGCTTCGCCTGGAAGGAGGGGCTGAAGCCGGACTGGACTCCCGCCGGCTGACGCCGGCCGGTCTGATCCTGGCCGGTCCGGCATTCGGCGGTCTTCACCGACCGCCGGATCCGGGCTCTTGTCCATTTTCGTCTCGTCCGCCAGCCGGCACCGCGCCAGTTCGCGCTGCCGCTCGGCCATCGCCGCTTCGCGGGCACGGGCACGGCGGCGCTGCTCCTCGGTGCGGGCGCGCAAGCACTGTTCCTGGCGCAGGCGGGAGGCCAGACGCCGCAGGTCGTCGGCGGCCCGGCTCTCCGCCACCGTCGGCAGCGCGGCCAGAGCGTCGCGGAAGTCGCCCAGCGTCGGGAACCGGCTCCAGCCGCTGCGGAAATTCGACCAGACCGCCTCGAATGCCGCCATCCAGCGGTCCGCCGGCCAATCGGCCATCGCCCGCACGTCCGCCTCCAGCAGCTCGGCATCCGGCAGTTCCAGCGCGAAGCGGTCGGCCAGCTTTTCCAGCCCGATCAGCACATTCTCGATCCCGATCGGCGGCGTCAGCGTGCCGATCGCCTGCTCCACCCGGTCGGCCAGCGCACCGATCTCCTCGGGCGACAGATCCTGCGTCTCGAACCGCAGGTCGGCGACCTCAAGACTGGCCAGCGAGGCGAAGGCGCAGGGCAGCGAGGGTTTCGCGGTTGCGGACGGCAGCATTGGATGCGGGATCGGGCGCGGATCCGCTGCGGGGAAGGACGGAACGGCGATCATGGCGGGGCTCCCGGCGGTGGTTGCGGATGGCGGACGGAATGGAGGGGGACGGCTCAGTTGCGGGATCGCGGGAGGCATCGGCCGGAGCGACCAGCTCGCGGAGGATCCAGCGCCGCCATGCGGCCCCCGGATCCGGCGGGCGGTAGCCGTTGCGGGCATGGGCCTTGCGGCACCAGGCCACGAACTTTGCGGTCACCCGGCCGGCATCGACCTCCGGCCGCTCCTGCGTCGCCCAGGCGAGATCGGCGGCATCGGGCTGCCAATCGACCGGCAAAGCCCCATCCCGCAGACCCATCTTCCCAGTCGCCATCTCCCCGCCAGATGGGGAGGAGGAGGATTCAGGATTCTGAGAGTCTAAGGAGAAGCCGGCCGGCGAACCGCCGATGTCAGCCGGCTGACAGGACAGGCCGGCGGTGACGCCCTCCATCCCCACCAGCTGATAGGCGAAACCGCGCAGGCCGCGCCGCGGCTTGGCGCAGACCAGCGAAGCCGACGAACCCTGCAGGCTCTTCAGCACGGCATTGAACCAGGCGCGGCTTTGCCCAAGCTCCTCCGCCAGCTCTCCTTGCGTGGCGGTGCAGACACCGTCGCGGTCGGCATGGGCATAGAGCGCGGACAATACCGCGATGTCGGCGGCCTGGATGCCGGGCACGGCAATCCAGCGCCTGTACATGTCGATGTACGGCTTCATTGAGACACCCGTCTGTCGGTCGATCCGTGGACGGGTGGAGACAAAGGAAGGGCGTCGACGGACTCGGGATGAATCCGCTTGGCTTCACGGGCCTGCCCTGCCATCATGGAGTCGCCAAACCGCCAGATGTGGGGTGCCCGGGTTTCCCTCGGTCTCCTCCGTCCGACACGAAGGGCCCGGAGCAATCCGGGCCTTTTGTGTTTGCGGAGGTCGGTCCTCCGTTACGTCATGGTGCTCTCCTTCAAGATGCCAGGATTCACACTGGCTCGTGGCGTCGGCCAGGAACTGGCATGGACGCAGGTTGATGGCGTGAGGGCGGTTTTCGCCCGTTTTTTGAAATGTGTACGTGCCGTTGCGCGTCTGTCCACGGTCTTCGGAAAGTGGCACATCAGCGACGTCGCAATGGGCGGCGGCGGGATTCTTCAGCGGGAATCAATCACTTGTGGTGGCATGTCGTCGGCCGTCCCGCTGCGAGTGTCGCCGTTGTGCCGAAAGATTCGGCTCCGAACGTCGCCGTTGTGCCGAAAGATTCTTGAGGATGAGAGCTTTGTGTCTGCCGGATCCTGGTTCCGAACGTCGCCGTTCTGCCGAATAATGGAGCCCTCCCCACCCCCGGCCGGCCAGAATCGGCGGAGAATCGGGCGGGAATCGGCCCTCCGGCGGATCGTCCGAACGTCGTCGTTCTGCCAGTCAGGGGCCGTTCAGGGGGCATTCCGACCCTGGCCTAGGCAGTGATGCAGGGCAATAATCCAACGAATACAATCAGTTATGACGAGCGCCACCCGTTCCGCCACCCCCCGGCACGGCAGAACGCAGACGTTGATGCCGCCACCGACCGGGTGAGAGCCGTCAGAGGCACCCCCGACCGCCTCCCATGGCCGCCCGCCGGCCCCCATCGGGAAAACTGGCAGAACGGCGACGTTCGACCGGGCAAATCGCACCGTTCGCGGGAATCTTTCGGCAGAACGGCGACGTTTGAGCCGGAGCGGTGGAACAGGGGGGCGGGCTTGTGGATTATGGCTGCAACCCACTTGAAGCCGCACAGCACCCGCGGAGAGATCGCATGTCACAGACCACCAACGCCGAGCTGCTCGACCGGCCGCTGCAATTGGCTCTGCGGCTCGATTCACCGCTGACCGGCGATGTCCAGAACGACCGCCACATGATGGTCTACAGCCTGTTCGGCCTGTCGAAGGACAAGGCGGAATCGCTGCCGACCTATGACGACGGCAAGGTGCGGATCGAGGTGCGGGCACCGAAGAATGTCGGCGTCGCCACCATCTGGGACAAGGCGGTGCTGCTCTACGCCATCTCTCTGCTGCGCGAGAAGATGGAATCGGGCAAGGGCCCGTCCAAGTTGGGCGAGCTTCACTTCACCACCAGCGACCTCCAGCGCATCGTCGGCAAGACCGCGGGCGGCAGCGCCTATGACAAGATCGAAGGGGCGCTGGAACGGCTGCAGGGCACACAGATCAAGACCAACCTGGAAACCGGCGGGGAGGGCGAAAGCGGCGCCTTCTCGTGGATTTCCGACTACAAGCTGCTCTACCAGCGCAAAAAGGACGGCGAGCGCGCGGTGCGCGGGCTGAAGCTGACTCTGTCGGGCTGGGTCACCCGTGCGGCTCTCGGCCACAATCTGCTGAGCTACGACGACCAGTATTTCGCGTTGAAGCCGGTGGAAAAGCGCCTTTACGAAATCGCGCGCGCCCACCTCGCCCGCGGCCATGCCTTCTGGATGGCGCTGGAGCCGTTGCGCAAACGCGTCGGTTCCGACAACGACCTGCGCAAGTTCAAGAACGCGCTGGGTCCGGTCCTGGCCGCCGACCGCATCCCCGGCTATGGCGTGCGCATCGTGGAGACGGCGGAATACAAGGAGACGATGAAGGCGCGCGGCGCCGTTCTGGGCCGAGTGCTGAACGCCGACCTGCCGGTGCTGTTCTGGAAGAAGGACCAGGGCCAGCCGGAAAACTGGATCGACGTTCCCAAGGTGGAATACGACGAGACGGTGTGAATGGCAGCTGGTCCTGATACAGCCATCACGTCTGGAGATCGTTCGCAGGCAAAGCCCCGCCCCACAAGGGGAGAAGGGCATTCGAAGTGGAACGCCGTCACCTGAATCCCAAAAGCGATCCCCCCTTCCCCCTTCGGTAGACACCCGTTGCCGGAGTGGCGACGACTTGATAGGGTCGCCGCAACCGGTGCCGGGGCAGGAGGACGGGGCGTGACAGGGGAACAGTTGAAGGCGTTGCGGGAACGGCGCGGCCTGACCCAGACGCAGATGGCGGCGTTCGTCAACGAACTGACCGGCCGCAAATACGACAAGCAGCGGCTGAGCAAGTGGGAAACCGGCAAGGAGGCCCTGCCCCGCGACGTGCTGGGACGGCTTCTGCTGCTGGATCTGGAACGGCCGGAAAGCCCCCTGCCCCGCCGCGGCACCACGGTCGCCGTCGGCCTGCAGAAAGGCGGCACCGCCAAGACCGCGACCTCCATCAACCTCGCCTTCATCCTGGCGCGCGCCGGCAACCGCGTGCTGCTGGTCGATGCCGATCCGCAGGGCAACGCCACCGTGCATGTCGGCGTGCCGCAGACCGACGTGGTGGCGCTGACCGAGGCCGGGAAGGTCCTCTATCACGCGCTGATGGGCAAGACCCCGCTCGACGCGGTGATCCGCCCGACCGGCGTCGAGGGGTTGGATGTCGTGCCGTCCAGCATCGCGCTGGCGAGTGCCGACACCGAACTGCCGGGCAACCTGACCAATGCGCAGACCGCGCTGGCCGAGATGCTGGACGGCGTGCGGGAGCGCTATGACGTGATCGTCATCGATTGCGCCCCCAATCTGGGTGCCGTGACCATCAACGCCCTGACAGCCGCCGATTATGTGCTGGTGCCCTGTCAAGCGGAGCCGCACGCCATCCTCGGCGTCAGCGCCTTTCTCGACACCGTCGCCAAGATCCAGCGCCGGCTGAACCCGCGGCTGGAGGTGCTGGGCATCCTGCCGACCATGGTCAACCCGCGCCAGACCCAGGACCGGTCGTCGCTGGACGACATCCAGCGGCTGTGGGGCGACAGCCGCCGCGTGTTCCCGCCGGTGCCGCGCGCGACCATCTATGCCCAGGCGGCCGGCGCCAACGTCATCACGCTGGATGCCGACATCGGTGCCCCCGGTGTGGAGAGCTATGCCGCCATCGCCGCTGCGCTGCTGACCGCCATGGGCCGCCTGCAGGAGACCGTCGATGCCGCCTAAGAAGCTGACCCGCCAGACCGCCGCCACCGTGCTTCAGGCCAAGGAGGCCGGCTTCGCCGCCGAGACCGACCGCATGTTCGGGCTGAGCGGCGTGCTGCCCCGGCTGGTCGAGGTCGATCTTGACGCCGTCGAGACCAATCCCGGCCAGCCGCGCACGGTGTTCGACGACGAGTCCCTGCGCTCGCTGGCGGACTCGATCGCGCGCCACGGGTTGCAGCAACCAGTCCTGGTGCAGGAGGGGGCGGAGAAGGGGCGCTACCGTCTGGTGGCCGGCGAGCGGCGGCTGCGCGCCCACCGTCTGCTCGGCCGCGGCACCATCGCCGCGATCATCACCAAAGGCCGCCCTGAAGAGATCGCGCTGATCGAGAATGTCCAGCGCGTGGATCTGGACGCCATCGACCTCGCCCGCGGCCTGTCGCAGCTGATCGAGGCGCACGGCTACACCCAGGCGGAGGTGGCGGCGGCCGTCGGCTGTTCGGAGGCCGAGGTGTCCAAGCGCCTGAAGGTGCTGCGCCTGCCCGACGACATCCTCGCCGACTACCGCGCCAACCCTGACGCGGTCTCCCGCTCCGCCCTGGTCGAACTGGCCTTCGTCGAGGACGAGGCGGAGCTGCGCCGACTTTGGCAGACGGCGCGCACCGGCGGGTTGACGGTGGGCGCGGTGCGGGCTGCCCGGCCGGCGGCATCCTCCACGGCCGAGCCGATGCGGGTGCTGGGCAAGGCGATCAACCGCATGGACAAGGATCTGGCCGCCATCGACACGGTCGCCCAATCCCTGCAGCGCGAACATCGCGAAAGGCTGCAGGCCCTGCGCGATCGCATCGACGCCCTGCTGAACGGCTGAGGGTTTCGCACTCGAAAGCACGCATGGGTTGCCTGGTCGATAGCACGCGACCGCCGGTTGCTTTCGAGTGCGAAAGCCTCTGGCGGTCGTCCAGGGTGACCGCCTGCCCTGCCCCATGGTAAGGATTGCCGGCAAGACTACGACGCGACGGATCAGCGATGCCGGCTGTGCAGAGACGACATTTTCTTGGCGCGTTCGGGGGCCTTCTCGGAGCCGCCGCGCTGTCCGGCGCGGTGCCGCGGCCGGCGCTGGCCGCCGCCGGAGCCCTGCGGATCGGGCTGAAGTCCCTGCCGGCGGCGCTCAATCCGCTGACCGTCAGCGACCTGGTCGCGCGGCAGATCCTGGGCTCGATGTATGAAAGCCTGACCAGCGTCGATACCCAGGGCCGCATCCTGCCGGGTCTCGCCACCGCTTGGGAAGCCTCGGAGGATGCACGGCATTGGCGGCTGACGATCCGCGACGGCGTGACCTTCCACACCGGACGCCCCTTAACCGCTGCGTCCGTCAAACGCAGTTTCGAAGCGGCTCTGGCGGGTGACGGCGCCAACTTCGCATTGCTGGCCCTGTCCAAGGTCCGCGGCTTTCGCGAACTGCGGGCAAAGACGACCAGCGAGCTGTCGGGCGTCACCGTGATCGACGACCGGACGCTGGAGGTGGTCTGCGACGAACCCAACGCCGTCTTCCCCTTCGCCCGCATCCACATCGTCGATGTCGAGGCGGCCGAGCAGGCCGGTCCCGACTGGTTCCGCACCATGTCGGCGGGCACCGGCCCCTACCGGCTGGCCCGCTCGACCGAGGGCATCCGCATCGATGTGGAGGCCAATCCCGGCTGGCGCGGCGGTGCGGTGCCGTTCGAGCGGGTGTCCTTCCTCGCCACCGGCATCGGCAATGACGGCATCACGCTGTTCAACGACAGCCAGGTCGATTTCACCTTCGTCGACACCGATGCGTTGCGCGGGGTGATGGACGATCCCGGCTTCAAAAGGTCGCTGTCCAACGTGCAGCGGATGCAGATGCGGGTGGTGGCGCTCGATCCGCGCCGGGTGAAGGCCTTTGCCGATCTGCGGGTGCGCCGGGCGATGTCGCTGCTGATCGACCGCAACGCGATGGCGGAGCGGTTCTTCCGCGGCGTGGCTGCCGTCCATAACGGCGTCGTCCCACCGGCCCTGCTGTCGAACGAAAGGCTGGAGCCGCTGGCCTACGATCCGACCTTGGCGGCACGCCTGCTGGAAGAGGCCGGTTATCCGGCTGGGCGCGGCATCGATCCTTTCACCGTCACCGTCGTGCCGGAATACCGGCGCGAGTTCGTCTATTACGTGTCGCAATGGAACAATGCCGGTATCCCGGCGAAGCTGGTCACCGCCCCGCGGCAGGAGTTCATCGCCCGCTCCCGCCGGCGCGACTACGATTCCTTCCTGTTCGGCTGGACCGCCACCTACCCCGACCCGATGAACTTCCTGGACGAGCTGTTCAGCAGCCGCAGCCGCTTCAATCCCGTCGGCTGGTCCAATGCGGAGTTCGACGGCCTGGTCGAACGCGCGATGGCCATCGCGGACCCTGAACGCCGCGCAGAGGTCTACAAGGATGCCGAGTGTCTGGTGATGAAGGATCTGCCGGTGATCCCGCTGGTGGTGCCTGATTACGTGGCGTTGCGCGGCAATGTGCTGAGCGAGAATTTCATCACGCCGTTCGGCGGCCTCAACTTTGGCTGATCAGGCGAAGGGCAGGGCGGCGCCGACAAGAAAAAAGCCCCTGTCCGGCTGACGGACAGGGGCTTTTCGCTGAAGCCGCCGGGTGGTGTCAGGCGTCCTGTGACCGCGCTTCGCGCAGACAGTCGGCGCTCTTAGCCTCGCGGAGGCAGTCGGCAGCCTTCGCTTCGCGCAGGCAGTCGGCGGCCTTCGCTTCGCGCAGGCAGTCGGCGGCCTTCGCCTCACGCAGACAGTCGGCAACCTCCGCCTCACGGAGGCAATCCGCCACCTTCGCTTCACGCAGGCAGTCGGCCGCCTTCGCTTCGCGCAGGCAATCGGCAGCCTTCGCCTCGCGGAGGCAATCGGCAGCCTTCGCCTCGCGGAGGCAATCAGCAGCCTCCGCCTCACGGAGGCAATCAGCAACCTCCGCCTCACGGAGGCAATCCGCCACCTTCGCTTCGCGCAGGCAATCCGCGGTGGCGAACAGGCGAGCGCTGTCGGCGCGGGCGGCGGCCATGCGGTCGGCAGCGACGGCGACGCCGTTGTGGTGGAGGTACTCGCCATACACCGCCTCGCAGAAGCGGAAGTAGGCGCGGGTGTCGGCGACGATGAACTCGTGCCACAGATCGTCGCAAGCGGCGGACTGCGGAACGATGTCGCGGTCCGGATGCTCGGCGCAGGCCAGCAGGAAGGCCTTCAACTGGTGCAGCGCGATCTCGGACGTGGCGCGGGTCATGCCCGCGGCGACCGCCCGGTCAACCACATAGCCGAAGTCGAAACCGGCGATGATGTCCCGGGCACGCGTGATGTCGGTCGTGGTGGCGCCGCGCATGGAATCCTCCGAGGTTGCTTGTTTCCAGCCCGTGACGCGGGTTGCAAGACTGGTTCCGGGCATGGCGTCAATGTTGTGCCACAGCACAGCCGGATATGTGAGTTTATTTTTAGTTCTAAGCGTCCGGCGCCCGGCCGATGACTTCGGCCGACCCGGTCTTATGCAGGGTGGGTATTATGCGGGGCGGGAGGTATCGGCGGCGACGGACAGGGCCGGCCGCGAGGCGGTCATCGCCTCCACCAGCGTCGACAGGCGGTCGGGCATGATCGGCTTGGCGGCCACGATCACGCCCATCTCCGCCGCCCGGCTGGTCACCGCCCCGTCGAGCCGGCCGGAGATCAGCACCGCCGGGATGCGCAGGCCCAGCCGCGTCCAGACCTCCGCGATGAAATCCAGGCCGTTCTCGGTGGCGGACAGGTGATAGTCGGCGATCACCGCATCGGGACGGACGGTCCCGTCCTCCACCGCCCGCAGGCCCTGCGCGACGGTGGAGGCGCCGACGACGCGATGCCCGGCACTGGTCAGGAACATGGAGATGGCGGACAGCACGAAACTGTCGTCGTCGATCACCAGGATCGCGATCTCCCCCTCCTTCGCCGGTGCGTCCGCCAGCGTCGCCATCGTGGCGGCAGGGGCAGGAGCAGGAATTGGGGTAGGGGCGGGTGGAGCGGCGGAGACGGCCGGCCGGGCCACCGGAACAGGGGGCCCAGGCTCCACTGCAACGCTTTCCACCGCAGCGGCCTCCACCGGGGCCAGCGGAATGGTAACGGAGAAGACCGATCCCTTGCCCAGCGTCGAGCGCACCTTCACCGGGTGGTCCAGCACCGTCGCCAGCCGTTTGACGATCGACAGCCCAAGGCCGATGCCGTTGTCGCGGTTGCGCTCCGGGTTGCCGATCTGGTGGAACTCCTCGAAGATGGCGTCCAGCCTGTCTTCGGGGATGCCGATGCCGGTGTCCCGCACCTCGACGATCAGGGTGCCGCCGGATTCCAGACAGGCGACCTGCACCTGCCCGCTGGCCGTGTAGCGGATCGCGTTGTCGATCAGATTGCCCAGCAGGCGCAGCAGCAGGATGCGGTCGGTCACCACCGGCGCCCGGTATTGCGGCACGGCGAAGGCCAGCCCCTTGTTGCGCGCCACCGGGCCGTACTGCGATTCCAGCGCGTCGAACAGGTCGGCGACCTCATGCACGGCCTTGTTCGCCGCGACGCCGCCGGCGTCCAGCCGCGACACCTCCAGCAACTCGTCCAGCAGCTGCTTCAGGGTCATCACGACCTGTTCGATCTTGCGCGCCGATTCCGCCACCTTCGGGGTGGGGGCGGTGGCGCGCAGCATCGCGGTCAGCATCAGCAGCGATTGGGCCGGCTGGCGCAGGTCGTGGCTGGCGGCGGCCATGAATTTGGCCTTCGACGCCACCGCCTGCTCCGCCCGTTCCTTGGCGACGCGCAGGTCGATGGCGTTCTGCCGGAAGGTGGCGAGCGCCTTTGCCATGCGGCCGATCTCGTCGTCGCGGTGACGCACCGGCACGTCCACCGACACGTCGCCAGCCGCCAGATCGGCCATGGCGCGGGTCATGCCGGCGATGGGCAGGGTCATGCCGCGGGTCGCCCACACCACCCCCAGGACCACCAGCAGGAGGGTGACGGCGCCGACCCCGCTCAGCACCAGCACATGGTGGCGGATGGCCGCGTCGGTCGGGCCGGTGTCCAGCCGGACCAGCAGGGTGCCGATGTTGCGGACGGCGCCCGTGCGGTCCTGGTGGGTCAGCGGCACGGCGGCGGCGGTGGCGGTGGCGTCGCTGACGATGGCCGCGCCCGGCTTGCGGAAGGTGGCGAAGCGTTCGCCATGGGTCCCCAGGATCACCGCCTCGGCGAAGCTGTCGATCGAGCGCAGCGGCATCAGCGCCGTCGCCGCCTCTTCGGGGTCGAGGTCCCACAGCGCGTTCGCCACGTCGTCCAGCACGATCCTGGTCGCCATCTCCGCCCGGATGGCCAGCTCGGCCCGGGTGTTGCGCACGTCGGCCTGGATCAGGACCACCATGGGCACGGCGATCAGCACCGACACCAGCAGCACCGCCGATGCCGTCGTTCGGGCGACCAGGCTCCGTGAAAAAACCTTGAACAGCATGCCGAAGCCCACGAAAACACGACGACTACGAACAATTCGCGCAGGGCATCCTAGCCGAAGCGGCGGCCAAACACGACAGCCGCGTGGTGCCGATCCTACCGTCGCCATCGATCGGTGGGCGCTTCGCCCGCTTTCGGCAGCGGGACTATATAAAAAGCTCATATGACTGTTTCGAATCGTTTCTTTTTCTTGTTGCATTGCCTGTGTAAAAGTTCATCCCCGATTTCGGACTCCGGAATTGGGGCGGGATCGGGATTGCCGCTGGGGGGCGGAGCATGGGAACCGGCATCATCATCGCCCTTGCGCACGGCGTCGGGCTGCTGGCGCTGGTCCTGCTTGCCTACCGTTACGTGCTGCGGCGGTTCGGGACGCGGCGCCTGCCCTTCGCCCTGCTGTCCGGCCTGCTGTTCGGCGTGGCCGCCGCCATCTCGATGCTCGACGCCTACCCGGTCGAAGGCGGGGTTCTGGTCGACCTGCGCAACGTGATGATCGGGCTGGCCGGGCTGTTCGGCGGCTGGCCGGCCGCCCTGATCTCCGCCCTTGCTGCCGGCGGGGTGCGGCTGTGGCTGGGCGGCATGGGCTCGCTGACCGGTCTGGTGGGCATCCTGCTGACCGCGCTGGTGGCGCCGCTGCTGGCCCGCCCGATGGAGCGGCGCGCCGCCGGCGCAGCCAACCGAGGGGAAGGGAAGGGCGCCTTCGGCTTCGGCCTGCTGTCCCTGTTCGGGCTGGCCATCACGCCGCTGACCCTGACGGCCTTCCTGCTGCTGCCCGACCTGGGGCTTGCCATGCGGGTGCTGGAGGAGGCGGCGCTGCCGCTGACCGCCTTCACCACGCTCGGCATCGGCCTGCTCGGCACCATGCTGGCGCGGGAGCACCGTCGCGTCGACGACGAGAACGCCCTGACCGAGAACGCCGCCCTGTTCCGCGCCGTGTTCGACAGCTCCGCCGACAGCCTGGCGATCATCCGCGTCGGCGAAAAGGGCAGCTTCACCCTGCACAGCGCCAACGCCGCCGCCCTGCGGGCGATGGGCGACCGCGCGGCCGACGCGCCGGGCAAGCCGCTCGACAGCCTGCTGCCGCCCGATCTGGCCGCCAAGGCGATGGCCGACCTGCAATCCTGCATCGATGCCGGCGCCCCCACCCGCTTCGAGGAGCAGCACACCCACGACGGCGTCACCCGCTGGTGGGAGGTGTCGCAGGTGCCGATCCGCGACGAGAGCGGCGCCATCGTCATGCTGTCGGTCGGCGCCCGCGACATCACCCGCCGGCACGAGGCCGAACGCGCGATCCGCGCCAGCGAGGCGCGCTACCGCCTGCTGGCGCGCAGCGTCACCGACATCATCGGCCGCATCGGGCTGGACGGCGTGCGGCATTTCTGTTCGGAGGCGACGCGCGACAGCCTGGGCTGCGCGCCCGCCGAGCTGATCGGTCGCCCGCTGGTGGAGCGGGTCCACCCCGACGACCGCGACGCCCTGTCCGCCGGCTTGGCCCGCCTGACCCCCGACCGTCCGACCCTGAAGACCACCTACCGCCTGCGCCATGCCGACGGCCGCTGGGTGTGGATCGAGGCGGCGGTGCGGCTGGTCACCGACGACTGGGGCGCCCCGCAGGATTACGTCAGCGTCGAGCGCGACGTCACCGCCCGCAAGATCATGGAGGCGGAGCTTCAGGACGCCCGCCAAGCCGCGGAATCGGCCAGCCGCAGCAAGACCGAGTTCCTGGCGAGCCTGAGCCACGAGCTGCGCACCCCGATGAACGCCGTCATCGGCTTCGCCGACCTGATCGCGCGGGAGTCGGAGGGGCCGGTCGGCACCGCCCATTACCGCGACTTCGCCGTCAACATCCGCGACAGCGGCCAGCATCTGCTGGAGCTGATCAACGAGATCCTCGACCATGTCCGTGCCGAGGCCGGGCAGCTGGTGCTGGACGACGAGGCGGTTGACCTCGACGCCGCCGCCACCTTCGCCATCCGCCTGCTGACCCCGCGCGCGGCCCGCGCCGGCATCGTCCTCTCGGCGCGGGTGGACCCCGCCGCCCGCCACCTGCGCGGCGACGAGCGGCGCCTCCGCCAGATCCTGCTGAACCTGCTGTCCAACGCCGTCAAATACACGCCCTCCGGCGGCGCCGTCTCGCTGACCGCCGGCCCGGCCCCCGCCCCCACCTATGACGGCGGCCTGCTGCTGGAGGTGCGCGACACCGGCATCGGCATTCCCGAACAGGATCTGGGCCGCGTCCTGCTGGCCTACACCCGCGTCGAGAGCCCGGCCAACCGCCAGACCGAGGGCGCCGGGCTGGGCCTGCCGCTGACCCGCCGGCTGGTGGAGCTGCATGGCGGCACCATGACGCTGTCGAGCCGGGTGGGGCAGGGCACCACCGTCACCCTCCATTTCCCGCCCGACCGTCTGGCCGACGAGAGCGGCGGCACCGTCCGCCCGCCGTCGGACCGGCCCGGCCTGTCGATCCTGATGGTGGATGACGACCACAACATCCTGGAGCACGGCTGCGCCCTGCTGCGCAGCTGGGGCCACCGGGTGATCGGCGCGTCCGGAGCCGGCGAGGCCCTGGTGGTGCTGCGCGGGGACGAGCCGCTGGACCTGCTGTTCAGCGACATCGTGATGCCGCCGGGCATGAATGGCGCGGAGCTGGCGCGCGAGGCCCGGCGCCTGCGCCCCGACCTGCCGGTTCTGCTGGCCTCGGGCTTCGCCGCCCATGCGGTGGTGGCCGACGACGTGGCGCTGGGCGGCTACGACCTGATCGCCAAGCCCTACGACCCGCTGGAGCTGCGCGACCGTCTGGCCCGCCTGCACCCGCCGGCCCCGTCTCCGCCCCTGGCCCTACCCCCGACCCCGCCCCAGCCGGCCCCCGAGCCCACCCCCGAACCCGCCCCGCCGCCTGCCGCCGGGCCGCCCCCGCCGCCCCCGTCCCCGCCAACAGCCGAGCCGCCCGCCCCGAAGCCCGCCCCCGCGCCATCGGCGGCCGAGCCCCTGCGCATCCTGGTGGCGGAGGATGTGGAGATGAACCGCCTGCTGGCCGTCACCCTGCTGAAGCAGGCCGGCCACAGCGTCGCGGCGGTGGAGGACGGGGCGCAGGCGGTTGCGGCGGCAGCGGCGGTTGATGGGCGCGAGCCGTTCGACGCGATCCTGATGGACGTGAACATGCCGGTGATGGACGGCCTGGAGGCGACGCGCGCCATCCGCGCCATGCCCGGCCCGGCCGGCCGCGTCGCCATCGTGGCGCTGACCGCCAACACCTTCCCCGACGACATCGCCCGCTGCTACGAGGCCGGCATGGACTGCCATGTGCCCAAGCCCATCGACCGCATGCTGCTGCTGACCGAGATCGCCCGCTGCGTCGCGTCACGGCGGGCGGTGGAGGCGATGGGGGAGGAGTAGGGGAGGTAATAATTTCTGATTTGCGCCAGAAGCAAATGTCACTGATCACGCCATGGCTATAACAGTTATCAAAATTCAGGGCGTCACCGGTGAAAAAAGTAAACAGGCAATTTGGAGGGGTCATGGAAAATAGAATTATGCAAAAGCTAAAGGCATCATCAACGAGAGCGCTCTTTAATATTTTGATATAGGAGTATTTTTACTTTTGACGACGGGAAAAACGAGCAATTTTCTTGTTTTGAGCAGGGCGATGATTGCTGGTGTTGCCACCATTTAGGCTGCCGCCGCGGGGTTAAGTCAGTCAGAGAGTAGGTGTAGAGAGCAATCCGCTTGAAGGGAACCGCCCGTAAAAGTAGGATTGCTAGCAACAGATAACAGTGAGTAGCTAAAATGCCGATCGCTTTTATTCCTACTATCGGCCGGAAAAATGATAGTGCTGTCTCAGCCAGCATCATCAAATTTCTGCGCGACGGCAAAGTGTATCCGCAGGACGCGGATATAGTACTCTACACAGGCTGGCCGCAGGTGAAAGACTATGATGGTCGCACACATAGCTCTGATTTGACCATATTCGGTAATGACTATGGTATCAAACTCGTAAAGATTTCACTGTCGTCAAACTACAACGACGTTAAGCGAGAGGCGCAGAGCATCTTGCAAGCGGCGGCTACTACCGATGCGCTGATGAGCAAGAGTCTCAAGCTGAAGCGGCGGCGTAAGCTGATCTTCGACGTGATCCCGATCATCTATGCCCCTAAGAGTCGGACTCGGAATCGGCATGGCTGTGGCTATGTCCGGGCCACCCGTCTTGAGAGCAGTTTGACGCTGGCGATGAAGATCCAGGCGACGGCACTCTCGACGGTGGCCTCGAAGTCCTTGGCGAGGCGGCGATTGCG
>NZ_DASPIS010000011.1:0-3355 GCF_035628975.1 Azospirillum sp.
CCATGCCTTTCCCTAAAGTCCGCGAACTTCAAAGGACGCCGGGGCTCTCCGTGCGTCCGCTTGAATCCACCGATCCCGCCGATCGGAGTCCTCCGGTCGGCTTTCGCTCATTCAGCCCGCTCGGAACGGCAACGTTTCGCAGGCGGGCTTTTGCTTCGTCCGGCTCGTCCGGCCGAGTGATCTTGAAGGGATGAAGGGCAGATATGCCGACGATCAACCAGTTGATCCGTAAGCCGCGCGAGCCGTTGGCCGCGCGCAACAAGGTTCCCGCGATGGAGGCCTGCCCGCAGAAGCGTGGCGTCTGCACTCGCGTTTACACCACCACCCCGAAGAAGCCGAACTCGGCGCTCCGTAAGGTCGCCCGCGTTCGTCTGACGAACGGCTTCGAGGTGACGAGCTACATCCCTGGTGAGGGCCACAACCTCCAGGAACACTCGGTGGTCATGATCCGCGGCGGTCGTGTGAAGGATCTTCCCGGCGTTCGCTACCACATCATTCGCGGCACGCTGGATACCCAGGGCGTCAAGGATCGTAAGCAGCGCCGTTCGAAGTACGGCGCGAAGCGTCCGAAGTAAGGAGAACTCACGATGTCCCGTCGTCATCGCGCCGAGAAGCGTGAAGTCCTGCCGGACGCCAAGTACGGCGACCGCGTCCTGACGAAGTTCATGAACTGCCTGATGCTGGACGGCAAGAAGTCGGCCGCCGAAGGCATCGTCTACGGTGCGCTCGGCCGTATCGAGGTCAAGACCAAGAACGATCCCGTTCAGGTCTTCCACGATGCCCTCGCCAACGTGAAGCCGCACCTGGAAGTGCGCAGCCGCCGCGTCGGTGGTGCGACCTATCAGGTTCCGGTCGAGGTCCGCTCGGACCGCGCCCAGGCTCTCGCCATCCGTTGGCTGATCAGCGCCGCCCGCGCCCGGTCGGAAAACACCATGACCGAGCGTCTGTCGGGTGAGCTGCTCGATGCTGCCAGCCAGCGCGGCACCGCCGTGAAGAAGCGCGAAGATACGCACCGCATGGCGGAAGCCAACAAGGCGTTCTCGCACTACCGCTGGTAAGGTTCACGCCTGTCCTGGTGATTTTGCATGCCCCGTTCGCACGCCCTCGACCGTTACCGCAACATCGGCATCATGGCTCACATCGATGCCGGCAAGACGACGACGACCGAGCGCATCCTGTTCTATACCGGCAAGTCCTATCGCATGGGCGAGGTCAATGACGGCACCGCCGTCATGGACTGGATGGAACAGGAGCAGGAACGGGGCATCACCATCACCTCGGCGGCAACGACCTGTTTCTGGCGCGACCACCGCATCAACATCATCGACACGCCCGGCCACGTGGATTTCACCATCGAGGTCGAGCGGTCCTTGCGTGTCCTGGATGGCGCCGTTGCCATCTTCGACGCGGTCGCGGGGGTCGAGCCCCAGACGGAAACCGTGTGGCGGCAGGCCGACAAGTACGGCGTGCCACGCATGGCCTTCGTCAACAAGATGGACCGTGTCGGCGCGGATTTCGACCGCTGTGTCGTGATGATGGCTGACCGGCTTGGCGTAAAGCCGCTGGTCCTGCAGTTGCCCATCGGTGTCGAAGCCAGTTTTTCCGGCATCGTCGATCTGGTCGCCATGCGCGCCACGATCTGGAAGGCCGAAACGCTCGGCGCCGAGTTCGAACACACCGACATTCCCGAGGATCTTGCCGAGGCTGCCGCAAGCGCCCGTCAGGCGCTGCTGGAGGCCGTGCTCGACCTCGACGAGGCGGCGATGGCCGCCTATCTGGAGCGCGGCGATGAGCCTGCGCCCGACGCCCTGCGCGCGCTGATCCGCAAGGGCACGATCTCCAATGCGGTTGTCCCTGTGCTCTGCGGCTCCGCCTTCCGCAACAAGGGCATCCAGCCGATGCTGGACGCAGTGGTCGATTACCTGCCCGCGCCGAACGACATCGGAGCGGTCAAGGGTCACGCCATAAATGGCGACCGCAATGAAGAGCGCGCGGCCAACGACAGCGCCCCCTTCTCCGGTCTGGCCTTCAAGGTGATGAACGACCCCTATGTCGGGACGCTCACCTTCTGCCGCATCTATTCCGGCACTGCCTCCGTCGGCGATTGGATGCTCAACCCGGTCAAGGGTGAGCGCGAGAAGATCGGCCGCATGCTGCTGATGCACGCCAATAGCCGCGAGGACATCGAGCGCGCCCACACCGGCGACATCGTGGCCTTCGCCGGCCTGGAGCACACCGCGACCGGCGACACGCTGTGCGATCCTGCCAAGCCCATCGTACTGGAACGGCTGGACGTCCCAGAGCCCGTGATCGAAATCGTGGTCGAGCCGCGGACCGAGGCGGACCAGGAGAAGATGGCGGCGGCGCTGAACCGGCTGGGCCATGAAGACCCGTCGATGCGCGTGTCCATCGACCGCGAGAGCGGGCAGACCGTCATCCGCGGCATGGGCGAACTGCACCTCGACATCGTCGTCGACCGGATGAAGCGCGAGTTCCGCGTCGACGCCTCCGTCGGCGCACCGAAGGTGGCCTATCGTGAGACGGTGCTGCGTACGGCGGAGGTGGATCACACCCACGCCCGCCAGACCGGAGATCGTGCGCAGTTCGCGCGGGTGACGCTCAAGGTGGAATCCCTGGACCGCGGCGCCGGCTTCGTCTTCGAGAACCGCGCAGCCGCCCTGTCGCGCGACTACGTCGCCGGCGTTCAGCGAGGGCTGGAAGCCGCCAAGGGCAGTGGAGTCGTCGCCGGGTACCCGGTCGTCGACGTGAAGGTGACGTTGGTCGGCGGCGAAGCCCACGACGTCGATTCCTCGCCGCTTGCCTTCGAGCTGGCGGCGCGGACCGCCTTCCGCGAGGCCATGACAAAAGCCGCTCCGGCGCTGTTGGAACCGCTGATGCGGCTCGAAATCATCACGCCGGACGACTATATGGGCGACGTCATCGGCGACCTGAACGGTCGCCGTGGACAGATCACCGGCATGGACCAGCGCGGCAACGCGCGAATCGTCACGGGACTGGTTCCCTTGGCGGCCATGTTCGGCTATGTGAATTCCCTGCGCTCCATGAGTCAGGGCCGCGCGCAGTACAGCATGCAGTTCGACCATTATGAGCCGGTGCCACAGGCCATCGCGGACGGCGTCCGCGCCAAGGTGGCCTGAAGACCGCTGGAACGATTGAGAAACGGAGAGACCAACCCATGGCCAAGGCAAAGTTCGAGCGGAACAAGCCGCACTGCAACGTTGGCACGATCGGCCACGTCGACCACGGCAAGACGTCGCTGACGGCGGCGATCACGAAGGTGCTGGCGGAGTCCGGCGGCGCCACCTTCACCGCTTACGACCAGATCGACAAGGCG
>NZ_DASPIS010000012.1:0-5792 GCF_035628975.1 Azospirillum sp.
CCGCATGCCCGGTCACATGAATGTGCTGCTGGCGGAAGCCAACGTGCCCTACGACGAGGTGTTCGAGCTGGAGGACATCAACCGCGACTTCGGCACGGCGGATGTGGCCTTCGTCATCGGCGCCAACGACGTGACCAACCCTGCGGCCAAGACCGATCCGTCGAGCGCCATCTACGGCATGCCGATCCTGGACGTGGAGAAGGCCAAGACGGTGTTCTTCATCAAGCGCGGCATGGCCGCCGGTTATGCCGGTGTGGAGAACGAGCTGTTCTTCCGGCCGAACACCATGATGCTGTTCGGGGATGCGAAGAAGGTGACGGAAGAGGTGGTGAAGGCGATGGAGGCTTAGAGGTTGTGGGATGGTAAAGCGCGCCGCTCCGGTTGGGGCGGCGCGCTTTCGTTTTTGAAGGGGTGTCGGCTTCGAATGCCCCCTCCCTAACCCTCCCCCGCCTTTGGCGGTGGAGGGAACTGCCGCCGCTTCGCAGAAGGCACCCTCTCCCGCGCAGCGGGGGAGGGTCGGGGAGGGGGCAATCGCCAGCCGACGCTACCCCACCACCAGATCGTCCAGCCTGAACCCCGCGATTTTGTAGATCTCCTCCAGCGCCCGGCCGAACTCCACCTCCGGATCGTTCGCCACGCGCTCGCGCATCGCCGCGAGGATCTCCTGCTTGCTGCTGAAGCGCACCGCCATGATGAAGGGGAAGCCGAAGCGCTCGCGATAGGCGCGGTTCAGGTCACGCTGCTCCTGTGCCTCCACGTCCGTCAACTCGTTCAAGCCCGCCTTCGCCTGTTCGGTCTGCGAGAAGGCGGTCAGGTTGGCCGGGCGGCTGGCGCGGTCGGCGAGGTCGGGGTGGGACAGGATCAGCGCGCGCTGCCGCTCCGGTCCCGCAGTACGCACGATGTCGGTCATCGCCGCGCGCAAACCCGCGGCATCGGCGAAGGGGCGCTTCTCCCAGGCGGCTTCGGCCACCCAGGGGCTTTCCTCGAACACCGAGCCCAGGGCCGCGACGAAGGCGGCGCGGTCCATACTGTTCAGATCGTCCAGGCTGTAGGGCATCGGGGGCCTCACTTCGGGGCGTAGGGGTGTTCGGCGATCCAGTGGCGAGCGATGTCGAGCCGGGTCGCCACCCAGACCTTCTTATGGCTGCGCACGTAATCGAGGAAGCGGGCCAGCGCCGCGGCGCGGCCGGGACGGCCGACCAGACGGCAATGCAGGCCGACCGACATCATCTTCGGCGCGCTTTCGCCCTCCGCATACAGCGTGTCGAAGCTGTCCTTCAGGTAGGCGAAGAACTGGTCGCCGCTGTTGAAGCCCTGGTTGGTGGCGAAGCGCATGTCGTTGGCGTCGAGCGTGTAGGGCACGATCAGCTGCGGCCGACCATGGCTGTCGTCCCAATAGGGCAGGTCGTCGGCGTAGGAATCGGCGTTGTAGACGAAGCCGCCTTCCTCGGCGACCAGCCGCCAGGTGTTCGGGCTGCAGCGGCCGAGATACCAGCCGAGCGGGCGCTCGCCGGTGACGCGGGTGTGGACCTCGATGGCGCGCAGCATGTGCTCGCGCTCCACCTCCGCCGGCAGATGCTGGTAGTCGATCCAGCGCCAGCCATGGGTGGCGATCTCCCAGCCCGCGGCCTTCATGGCGGCGACGACCTCCGGATTGCGCTCCAGCGCCATGGCGACGCCATAGACGGTGACCGGCAGGTTGCGCTCGGTGAACAGGCGGTGCAGCCGCCAGAAGCCGGCGCGGGAGCCGTATTCGTAGATCGACTCCATGTTCATGTGACGGGCGCCCGGAATCGGCGGGGCACCGACGATCTCCGACAGGAAGGCTTCCGACGCCGCATCGCCGTGAAGGACGCAGTTCTCGCCGCCCTCCTCGTAATTGATGACGAACTGCACCGCCACACGGGCGCCGCCCGGCCAGTTGGCCTGCGGCGGGGTGGCGCCATAGCCGATCATGTCGCGGGGGTAAGCGGTTTCGGTCATCGTCGTCTCGCTCTTCTGCGCTGCGGTCGAAGCGGGGACTACGCTAAGCCATTGGCTGCAGGGGGTTCAATCGGCGGATTGGGCGCAGGGGTGAAGACAGTTTCCGGATTTTCGCGGGTGGGCAGGGGAGGATGGTTGGGCTTAAGCTGTGGCATCCAGAGATGCATCGCTGCGGAGACCGCCCCATGGGCCGCCTGACCACCCACGTCCTCGACATCGCCGCCGGCCGTCCGGCGCCGGGCATGCGCATCCGCCTGACGGCGCTCGACAGCGGCACGGTCCTTGGCGAGTTCACCACCAACGCCGACGGTAGGCTCGACGCCCCGGCGCTCCAGGGCGACGCCTTCCAGCCCGGCCGCTACGAGCTGCTGTTCATGGCCGGCGAGTATTTCCGCCGCATCGGCACGATCGACGGTGATGGCCCCGACTTCATCGACGAGGTGCCGCTGCGCTTCGGCATCAAGGACGCATCCCAGCACTATCATGTGCCGCTGCTGGTCTCGCCCTGGGCCTATTCGACCTACCGCGGCAGCTGATTCCCCTTTCGGCGCCGCTTTCCAGCCTGTGGAAAAGGCAATCCATTGGTTTGCCGCACACACCATCAGCGCGCTTAGCTGTCCTCACGAACAATCGCGTTTGGTGAGGAGTCGAGCGATGGCGAGAATGACGGCGGCGGAAGCGGCGGTGCGGGTGCTGGAGCGGGAGGGCATCGACGTCTGCTTCGGCGTCCCCGGCGCCGCGATCAACCCCTTCTACGCGGCGATGCAGCGGCGCGGCACCATGCGCCATGTGCTGGCCCGCCATGTCGAGGGCGCCTCGCACATGGCGGAAGGGTACACCAGGGCCAAGGCCGGCAACATCGGCGTGTGCATCGGCACCTCCGGCCCGGCCGGCACCGACATGATCACCGGCCTCTATTCGGCGATCGCGGACTCGATCCCGATCCTGTGCATCACCGGCCAGGCGCCGCGCGCCCGCCTGCACAAGGAGGATTTCCAGGCCATCAACGTGCCGGACATCGCCCGGCCGGTGACCAAATGGGCGCTGACCGTGCTGGAGCCGGCGCAGGTGCCCTACGTCTTCCAGCAGGCCTTCCACCTGATGCGCAGCGGCCGTCCCGGCCCGGTGCTGATCGATCTGCCGATCGACGTCCAGATGGCGGAGATCGAGTTTGACGACGAGACCTACGAACCGCTGCCGGTCTACAAGCCCTCGGCCACCCGTGCCCAGGTCGAGAAGGCGCTGGCGATGTTCGCGGCGGCGGAACGCCCGCTGGTCGTGGCCGGCGGCGGCATCATCAATGCCGATGCGTCAAACAAGCTGGTGGAGTTCGCCGAACTGCTCGGCGTGCCGGTGATCCCGACCCTGATGGGCTGGGGCACCATCCCGGACGACCACCCGCTGATGGCCGGCATGGTGGGCTTGCAGACTGCCCACCGCTACGGCAACGCGACGATGCTGAAGTCCGACTTCGTGCTGGGCATCGGCAACCGCTGGGCCAACCGCCACACCGGCTCGGTCGAGGTCTACACCAAGGGCCGCAAGTTCGTGCATGTCGACATCGAGCCGACCCAGATCGGCCGCGTCTTCATGCCGGACCTCGGCATCGTATCCGACGCCGGCGCGGCGCTGGACATGTTCATCGAGGTTGCCAGGGAGTGGAAGGCGGAGGGCCGCTTCAAGGATCTCGGCGGCTGGGTCAAGGATTGCCAGGGCCGCAAGCGGTCGATGCACCGCCGCAGCGACTTCGATCAGGTGCCGATGAAGCCGCAGCGCGTCTATCAGGAGATGAACAGCGCCTTCGGCCAGGACACCACCTACGTCACCACCATCGGCCTGTCGCAGATCGCCGGCGCGCAGTTCCTGCACGTCTACAAGCCGCGCCACTGGATCAACTGCGGCCAAGCCGGCCCGCTGGGCTGGACCCTGCCGGCGGCGCTGGGCGTCCGCGTCGCCGATCCGAAGCGGCGCATCGTTGCGCTGTCCGGCGACTACGACTTCCAGTTCATGATCGAGGAGCTGGCGGTCGGCGCCCAGCACAAGCTGCCCTACATCCATGTGCTGGTGAACAACGCCTATCTCGGCCTGATTCGGCAGGCGCAGCGCGCCTTCCAGATGGACTTCCAGGTGCAGCTGTCCTTCGAGAACATCAACGCGCCGGAGATCGGCGTCTATGGCGTCGACCACGTCGCGGTGGCCGAAGGGCTGGGTTGCAAGGCGATCCGCGTCACCGAGCCTGACCGTATCCAGGATGCCTTCGCCCAGGCCCAGGCCTGGATGGACGAGTATCAGGTGCCGGTGGTCGTCGAGCTGGTGCTGGAGCGGGTGACCAACATCGCCATGGGCACCGACATCGACAGCGTCAACGAGTTCGAGGAAATCCTCGACCTGCCGGTGGAGGAGAGCGAGACCGTTCTGGTCTGACGGCTCAATCCCGTCCGGCCCCATCCCGTCCGGCCGGAAAGCCGCCGGGGCGCTCACGCGCTCCGGCGGCTTTTCTTTTGGCGGTAATGCTGCGTCGCGGAAATTCCCTCGCCGTTTCGCCCGTGCTAGCGTCGCTGCCGATCCGTAACCCACCAGTCCGGCCCAATCGTCCGAAAGGGAGTCCGCGCGAGCATGGCGTTGCTTGAGAACATGCGCATCTTCGTCCGCGTCGTCGAACTGGGCAGCCTGTCGGCCGCCGGACGGAACCTGCGCATGTCGCCGGCCATGGTCAGTCACCGCATCCAGCAACTGGAAACCCATCTCGGCGTCCGGCTGCTGAACCGCACGACGCGGCAGTTGCAGGCGACCGAAACCGGGATGGACTTTTACCAAAGCTGCCTGGAGGTTCTGGAGGCGGTGGAGCGTGCGCACAGCAGCATCGCCGCCGGGTCCGGCGTGCCGTCGGGCAGTGTGCGGGTGACGGCGCCGCTCGGTTTCGGCCGCCGCATCCTGGCACCGCTGGTGCCGGATTTCTGCGCCGCGCATCCGTTGGTGGAGGTGCGGCTGCGCCTCTCCGACCATCTGCTGGACCTGCTGCGCGAGGCGGTGGATGTGGCCGTGCGGATGGCGGCGCTGAAGGATTCCAGCTTCGTCGTGCGCAAGATCGCCGACGTGCGCCGCGTGCTGGTGGCGGCGCCGTCCTACCTGTCGGAGCGCGGCCGGCCATCGAAGCCGGCGGACCTCTCCGGGCACAACTGCCTGCTGCTTCGCTTCCCCGGCACCCAGCAATATCAATGGAGCGTGCTGGAGGGCGGCGAGCCGGTCAAGCTGCCGGTGTCGGGCCGCTTCGACGCCGACGACGGCGACGTGCTGACCGGCTGGGCGCTGGACGGACGCGGCATTGCCATGAAGCCGCTGTGGGAGGTGGCGGAGCATCTCGCCAGCGGAGCCCTGGTGCCGGTCCTGCCGGAGTTTCCGCCGGAACCGGTGACGTTGGCGGTTCTCTATCCCCACCGCGCGCTGGTGCCGGCCAAGGTGCGGGCCTTCGCCGACCATATCGTGCCGAAGATCAAGGCGGCACTGACGGCGATCTCGCCGGACACGATCCTGTAGAGAGCGGGCGCTGGTGCCCCCTCCCTAACCCTCCCCCACCTTCGGTGGGAGAGGGGACTGCCGCCGCTCTGCGACTGACTCCCTCTCCCGCGAAGCGGGGGAGGGTTGGGGAGGGGGCAAGACTGCCGCCTCTCACACCCCCCGTGACCGCACCAGCAGCACCCGCGCTTCTTCGGACGCGCGGTGCAGGTGGGGGAGGAACTGCACCTCCATCTCCGGGCAGGTGACGCGGGCGGCCTGGGCGCTGATGTTCATCGCCGCGACCACGCCTC
>NZ_DASPIS010000013.1:0-79170 GCF_035628975.1 Azospirillum sp.
CGCCGGCGTCCATGCCCTTGCGCATCAGATAGATCAGCACGCCCGGGTCGATGGTGCCGCAGCGGGTGCCCATCGGCAGGCCATCCAGGGCGGTGAAGCCCATGGTGCTGTCGACGCTGCGCCCGCCATGGATCGCGCACATGCTGGCGCCGCTGCCGAGATGGGCGACGACCACCCGCGAATCACCCAGTTCCGGCGCGATCTCCGGCAGGCGGCGGGCGATGTACTCGTAGGACAGGCCGTGGAAGCCGTAGCGGCGGACGCCCTCCTCCGTCAGCTCCCGCGGGATGGCGAAGGTCTGCGCCTGCCAGGGCTGGTTGCGGTGGAAGGCGGTGTCGAAGCAGGCGACCTGCGGCAACTCCGGATGCGCCTCGGCCAGCGCGCGGATGGCGGCCATGTTGTGCGGCTGGTGCAGCGGGGCGAGCGGGACCAGACCGTCCAACTCGTCCAGCAGAGCCGGGGTCAGCAGCACCGGGGCGGCGTGGCGGACGCCGCCATGCACCACCCGGTGGCCGGCGGCGATCAGCGTCGCCCCTTCCAGCCGTTCCTCGATCCAGTCGAGCAGGTAGGACAGCAGCGCCGTGCGGTCGCTGGCCTCCCCCGCTCCCCAGCTCTTTTCGGCGAGCGGGCGGCGCTGGGCGTCCTTGGCTTCGAACACCGGCTGGGTGCCGATGCCCGAGATCTGGCCGTTGATGGCGACCACCGGATCCCCGCCGCCATGATCCCGGAACACCGAGAATTTCAGGCTGGAGGAACCGGCATTGATGACGAGGATCGCGTTGGACATATGCCCTGCCCTCCTCACTCGGCCGCAGCGGCGGCACCGCGGCGGCGGGCGGCGGCCGACAGGACGGCCACGGCGCAGGACGCCAGACGGGTGCGTACGTTGTCGGCGCGGCTGGTCAGGATGATCGGCACGCGGGCCCCCAGAACGATGCCGGCGGCATCGGCATGGGCCAGGAAGGACAGCTGCTTGGCCAACATGTTGCCGGCTTCCAGGTCGGGGACCAGCAGGATGTCGGCCTGGCCGGCCACCTCGGACTTGATGCCCTTGGTGATGGCGGCCTCGCGGCTGATCGCGTTGTCGAAGGCGAGCGGGCCGTCGAGGATGCCGCCGGTGATCTGGCCGCGGTCGGCCATCTTGCAGAGCGCGGCGGCTTCCAGCGTCGAGGCGATCTTGGTGTTGATGGTCTCGACGGCCGACAGGATGGCGACGCGCGGAACCTCGGTCCCCAGCACCTTGGCGAGGTCGATGGCGTTCTGGACGATGCTGACCTTGTCCTCCAGCGTCGGGTAGATGTTGATCGCCGCATCGGTGATCAGCAGCGGACGCGGATAGGTCGGGACGTTCATCACGAAGACGTGGCTCAGGCGGCGGCCGGTGCGCAGGCCGGTCTCCTTCCGCACCACCTCGCCCATCAGTTCGTCGGTGTGCAGGCTGCCCTTCATCACCGCCTCACACTCGCCGGTACGGGCCAGCCGCACGCCGGTCTCGGCGGAGGCATGGCTGTGGGCGACGTCGACGATGCGGTAGCGGGAGATGTCGAGACCGCAGGCGTCGGCGACGGAGCGGATCTTGGATTCCGGACCGACCAGCACCGGATCGATCAGGTTGGCCTCGGCAGCCTCGACGGCGCCGCGCAGCGAGCTTTCGTCGCAGGGATGGACGACGGCGGTCGGCACCGGCGGCAGCGACTCGCACTTCTTCAGCATCAGTTCGTGGCCGTCATGGCGGATCACCTGCACCTGCGGCAGTTCCGCCGCGGCGCGGCAGAACTTTTCCGTCGGGGCGATCACCTCGGCGACGCCGGTCGCGACCGTCTTGCCGTCCTGGTTGGCGGCGAGGCAGTCGAAGACGACCGTCTTGCGCTCCGCATCCTTGGACTTGGCGGTGACCGTCACGGTGACGATGTCGCCCAGCAGGACCGGACGCTCGAAGCGCAGATCCTGGCCGACATACACGGTGCCTGGGCCGGGCAGCAGCGTGCCGAGAACCGCGGAGATCAGCGAACCGGACCACATGCCGTGCCCGACCACCTTGTGGTCGGCGGTGTAGTTCTCGTCCACATGGGACGGGTTGAGGTCGCCGGACACCGTCGCGAACAGCTCGATGTCGGACATGGTCAGCCGGCGCGACAGGCTGGCCTGCTGGCCGATGCGGATTTCCTCGAACGTGACGTTTTCGATCATGGGGCTGCCGTTCTTGCCGGTCGGAACGATGCCGCTGCGGCCCGCCGGAGCGGCGGAGAAGGCGGCGGTGACGGTGTCCATCTCAAAGCTCCTCAAAAGGATCGCGGCGCCCGACCAACGGGCCGCCGGACGGACGAAAGCCCGTCCGCAGGCGAACCCGTATGCCGGAGACCGGGACGGATGCCCCTGGGATGGGGCACCCGTCGCCGCGGCAGGCCGTATCCTCCCGATCCCGGTTCCCGTGCCGCGGCGCCCGCTGGGGCAGGCCGACGGCGGCGGGCCGGAACCCGTCTTGTTGGGTCCCGCCGAAGCGGAACCGTCACTCTCCAAGGATTTTCCAAGGAGTGTGCTTGTGCGAAAGAAATAGCCCCCATGGGCAGGGGACCCAATGACCTACATCAATAAAGTTACCAAGCTATTGTTGCAGCTGGGTTACTGAGTTCGTTTCGGAGCGGTGAGCGGCCGCAGCATAACCGAAACTTTCGCGTCCGCGGACGAGAAAAGCGGACCCGTGGGGAAAACTGCTCCCATTGCGCGCTGCGGCATAGCCGACGTGGCGGCAAGGACCGGACTGCGGGTGCCTGGCCGTCCGTTCACTCCGCGGCAGCTGCGCAGGGGCAATGCTGCACGAGGCGCGGGACGCTGACGGTAAAGACGGTGCCGTGCCCCACCCGCGACCGCACGGCGACGGGATGGTCCAGCATCTGGGCCATGCGGCGGACGATCGACAGCCCCAGGCCCAGGCCGCGCCCGCTGTCGCGTTGGTCGGTGCCGCAGCGGTAGAAATCCTCGAAGATCGCCGTCATCTCGGCTTCGGCGATGCCGGGACCGGTGTCCCAAACCTCGATGGACAGGCGGTCGCCGCCTTCGCCCTCGCAGCGGCGGCGGCAGCCCAGCAGGATCCGCCCTTCGGTGGTGTAGCGCAGGGCATTGACCAGCAGGTTGCGCACCATCCGCTCCAGCAGGATCGGGTCGCTGCGCACGCGCACCGAACAGGGCACCACCCGCAACTCCAGTCCGCGGTCGATGGCCTGATCGCCGATCTCGATGGACAGCCGTCCGAGGATGTCCTGCACGTCGAAATCGACGACCCGCGGCTTCACGTTGCCGACCTCCAGCGCGGAGGTATCGAGGAGGGTGGACAGCAGCGTGTTGCCGGCGCTCAGCGCCTCGCCAAGCTTGTTCGCCACCTCCACCTGCTGGGGATCGTCCAGCTTGCTCAACAGGATGTGATGGAACAGGCTCATCGCCTGGAAGGGCTGGCGCAGGTCGTGGCTGGCTGCGGCCAGGAAACGGCTCTTGGCTTGGTTAGCGCGCTCCGCCTCGGCATGGGCGCGGGCAAGGGCCTCGCGGATTTCGACCGACTCCGTCATGTCGACCGCGGCACAGATGATGCCGCAGACCGCCCCGGTGTCGTCGCGCATCGGTTCCACCGACAGGTCCAGCGCGCGGCGGATGCCGTTATAGGTCATCTCCACTTCGCAGCGGGCGCCGATCCCGCGCTCCATCACCGACCGCTTTACCGAAATCAGCCGGTCGGCGTCCTGCGGGAACAGCTCGGCGTCGGTACGGCCGATCATGCGTTCCGGACGGAAGTCCGGCTGCGGGCAATAGACCCACAGATGCCGCAGGTCGAGGTCCTGGGTGAACAGCGTCACCTTGGAATAGCGCAGGGCCATCCGGAACCGCTCCTCGCTTTCACGCAAAGCGCGGGCCATGGCGGCGCGGGCGCGCGCCTCGGTGCGCAGCAGGCGCTTCGTCCGCGCCTCGCGCAGCACATAGGCCACCGCGCCGGCGGTCAGAAGGAGCCCGCCGATCAGCATGGTCCAGGCCAGCCGGTCGTCGGCGCTGAACAGCCGCACGGCCCCCGGCACCACGTACAGCCGCCACACCCGACCGCCATAGGCGATGTCGCGGACGATGGCCCGCGTTGCCGCCTCCCCGTTCAGCTGCTCCACCGTCAACGGCCGGATCGGAGGATGCGGAAGCTCGCCGGGACGGCTCAACGCCCCTTCGGCGGCAAGCAGCCGCGGTGTTCCCGCCTTCGGGTCCAGCAGATAGGCGTCGCCAACGGTCAGCCCCACCCGCAGAACCGCATCGCGCAGCAACTGGTCGACGTCGAAGCTGGTCCACAGGAAGCCGGTCAGGACATCGCAGACCGTTCGTGCGGCGAACCGCTCCTCCCCGGCATCGACGTCGCGCGAATAGACCGGCAGGTAGATCAGCGCGGAATCCGGGCCGAATTCCGCCCGCAGCGGCTCTCCTTCGGCCGCGACCACGCGATTGGCGGCACAGGATCGGACCAGCACGTCGCGCTGCCCGGGCAGGCTGGCCATATCCAGACCGATCAGGCTGGCCGCCGATTTGGGTTCGGCAAGCACATTCACGAACCGGTCGGCGCCGGGTTCCAGCTCCGCGTCCTCGGCGGCATAGCGGACGGCGAAGGACGTGTGGCCGGCCGACCGCATCGCCCGCTCCAGCAGCGGCAGGTCGCGTTCGGCCATCCGCCGTGACCAGACGACGGCGCGGAGATTGGGATAGAGCGGAAGCAGGGGTTCGGCCGCCGAGGAGAAGCTCGCCTCCGTCACCGGCTCCGGTCCGGCCATGGGGCCGCTCAGCGCCCGCAGAAGGACGCTCTGATGGTCGAAGCGGGTCTTGAGTTCATCGTGGAGTTGGATCGCTTGGCGGTCGGCCAGGGCATGTTCGGCATCGCTGGTCGCGGCACGGATCAGAAGGAAAGCACTGAGGGATAGGAACAGGCCGGCAAAGACGATGGCTGGAACTGCCGTGCCCGCCCGTCCGTCTCCCCGATATCGCCGGTTCATCCGATAGCCCTCCGTCCCGCCCATACCCGATCATAGCGAGGGAAAGACATAAATGGGTATGTGAAAGATCCCACTCAAACGAAAGAGGGATGCGGTTCTAACCATCGGGGGATCGGAAAGCATCGAAAGAAGGGATCGCCGAGAGATCTCTGTCGCATTTTGCCGCATTCTTGCGGCCTCTGTTTCAGAAAAGTCATTGCGCTTCAGAAACGATTAACACCCCCTTCCTCTACCCTTCACATGCCCTGCCGAATCACCGCAGATTTAGAGTCAATATTATCAAAGCGGATCGCGCCCAAGCAGGCGGATGACCGCCGCACGCAAAGCGAGCGGTGCCACCGGCTTGTGGAGCAGCGGATAGCCGGACAGGCGCGCCTCGCGCAGACGCTTGGGATCGGTATCGCCGGTCAGGATCATGCCGGGCACCGGACGGTCGAACAGCTTGGCGATCTGACGGATGGCGACGATGCCATTTGCAGCTCCCTTCAGCCGCAGGTCGGAAATGATGAGGTCGAATCGGTCAGGCGTCGGGCCGATCCGTTCGACGGCGGCGTCATAGGATTCCGCACCCACCACGCTGCACCCCCACTGGCTCAGCAGCGCTTCCAGTGCCGCCAGCACCATCGGATCGTCCTCGATCACCAGGATGCGGGTCCGGCTGATGTCGGCCGCACCGCTGTCCGGCGCGGCTGCGGCAGGCGGCTCCTCCCTGTCGCCACTTTCCGCCGCCTCGACGGAGCGTGGAACGATCACCGCGAAGACGGTGCCCCGCCCTTCCGCCGAACACACCTCCAGTCCGAAGCCGAGTTTGCGTGCCAAGCCGCGGACCAGCGTCAGGTCCAGCCCCAGAGTGCTGGAGCCCTCCCCGGCCGGACGCGCCAGTTCCGCCCTCAGCGCCTCCAACCGCTGCGGGGACAGACCGCGTCCACTGTCCCACACCTCGATCCGCAGGCAGTCGCCGCGGGTGCGGCAACCGACCAGAACCCGGCCATGCACCGTAACGCGCAGGGCATTGGCGACCAGCCCATGCAGCAGGCGCTCCAGCAGCGCGGAGTCGGTCCGCACCATCGCCGAACAGGGCATTACGCTGAAGCGCACCCCGCGGTCGGCGAAGCGCGGCGCCACGTCCAGCGCAAGCCGCATCAGGACCCCGTTGACGGCGTGGGTACGGACGTCCGGCTCGACCAGACCGCTTTCCAGGCGGACCAGATCGAAATGACCATCCACCATGCTGCGCATGGACTCCACCGCCTGGGCCATCGAGTGAAGCAGGTCGCGCCCCGACCGCTCCGCCGCGCCCGTGCGGCCCTCCTTCAACCGGCCGTCCAGCGTGCCGATCAGCAGGGACAGTGCCGCCAGGGGCTGGCGCAGGTCGTGGCTCGCCGCAGCGAACAGGCGCCCCGCCGGGTCGCGCATCGGCGGTACGGCCGGGACCGGGGCGGGAATGTCCACGGATGCGGAAGTCGAGACGGGGTGGGTGGTGGAGGATGTGAGGTCGGCGAGCCACCACACCGCCCCGCCACCGGCCAGCGGGACAACCATGCGCGCCGGCCCGGCCCGCTCCTCCAGGTCGGCGGACGGCATCCCGGCCGCAAGGCGGCCGTCCAGACCCGGCAAGGCTTCGGCCGCCGGAGACCAGTCGGCCAGCCGCCCGTCTAGGCCGAACACCAGAATCGGCGGCGCCGAGCAGTCGGCATCGTCTTGGCTGCCGTTCATGGCCACACCTGCATCCAAACCATAACGCCCCGGCATCGATCACGCTGTGGAGTTACCAGAGTATGGAAACCATCGCCCGCTGCAAAGCCCGCCATTGGGCAGAGCTTACGCGAAGATCATGACGCACCGCGCAATCATACCTTTTGTTGCTTTTTCGGTAAATTCCATGGACTCCACCTGCAAAGGAGGCTTTCTGTTACAATTCGACAAATAATCGTCGCCATTCCAGGCTTGGCCTTCAGCGTTTTTTAGGAATGGGCCGCAATGATGGTTGGATGGAATGCGACGCGCAGACTTGTGACGACGGGGAAAGCGGCCGGGCGACGGCCGGGAAAGTCCTGCCCGATGATCTTTTCCTGTCGGCAATGATGCGGCTGCCGGTCGCGGTCGCCCTTCTCAAGGCCCACCGCGACTGCACCGGCGCGCTGACGGACCTCGAATGGCGGTCGGCCAACGCGGCAGCGGAACGGCTGCTGGGCGCCGCCCCTCTGGCCGGGCGCCGGCTGCGCGGCGGTGCGACCGACGCCGCCTGCCCCGGACTGTTCGCGGTGCTGGCGGACGCCCTGCATGAACCGGTGGAGCGGACGGTCGCGGCGCGGCGCGGCGGCATTCCCGTGCGCTGGCGGGTGGTGGCTGCCCCGGCGCCCGGCGGCCTCAGCGCGATCCTGACCGACCTGGGCCCGGAGGCGCCCTCCGTGGCCGAAGCGCTTGCAGAAAGCCTGACCGCCGCGCTGGAGCACAGTGCCGAGAGCTTCGCCCTGTTCGACCATGACGACCGCCTCGTCCACGCCAACAGCCGGTTGAAGAGCGACCTGCCCGCGCTGGCCGACCGGCTGGTCCCCGGCGTGCCCTTCGAGGAGCTGGCCCGCAGCTTCGCCCTGTCCGATCCCCGCCTGACCACGGAGGAGGAGCGCGCGACATGGCTGAGGGTGCGGCTGGAGCGGCATCGCCGGCTGGAGCCGCCGGTGGTCGTGCCGCTGCCTGACGGGCGCTGGCTGCTCAGCCGTGAACATGCGGTGCCCGGCGGCGTGCTGGTCCACTACACCGACGTCACCACGCTGAAGCTGAACGAGGAACGGATGCGCGTCCGCGAAGCGGAGGCGCGCGCCGCCCGCAGCGAGGCGGAAAGCGCCAATCGCGCCAAGAGCGCCTTCCTGGCGCAGATGAGCCACGAGTTGCGGACGCCCCTGAACGCCGTCCTGGGCTTTTCCGAGATGCTGCTGTCGGAGCCGTTCGGGCCGCTGGGCAACCCGCGCTACCGCAGCTATGCCGGCGATATCCGCGATGCCGGGAGCCATCTGCTGGCCCTGATCGACGATATCCTGGAGTTGTCGCGCCTGGACGGCACCATGCCGATGGCCGAGGAGGGGGTGGATCTGGACGCCCTGTCGCTCAAGGTCGCCGCAGCCCTGCAGGAGGTCGCGGCGGAGGGCGAGGTCCGCCTGCGCCGCGACGTGCCGGCCGATCTGCCGCTTCTGCAGGGCGACGCCCAGGCGCTGACCCAGATGCTGACCAATCTGCTGTCGAACGCGGTCACCCACACCCGGCCGGGCGGCGAGGTGGTGCTGACGGCACAACTGATGCCGGACGGCGGGATCGGGCTGATGGTGGCCGACACCGGCGTCGGCATCCCGACCGCCGAACTTCCCCGCATCCTCCACCCTTTCGAGCTGCAGGATTCCACCATCGCCCGCAATTCCCGCGGGACCGGGCTGGGCCTGCCGATCGTCAAGCGGCTGGCTGAAATGCATGGCGGCCGGCTGGAGCTGACCAGCGAGCCGGGAGTCGGCACCGCCGCCGTTCTGGTGTTCCCCGCCGACCGCAGCCTGCCGCGCGACCGTTGCAGGCCGGCTCCCCTGCCCCCGGTCGTCATTCCGGGCTGAGGGGGCCAAACCGAGTTGCCCGGACCGCGTCGGGTTCGGACCGGGCGCGGCCTTTCATACTCTTTTTGCCCCTTGGCGCCGGGGGGCGGACGCGGCATTGTGCTCCCATCGTTCCTGAACCGTTCTATTTTCCAGTGGTGGCGCAGCGCCAATGAGCGACGACCTTGCCGTTCCGGCTTCCGATGGTGAAACCGCCCTGTCCGCCGGCGGAGCGGTGCCGATCTTCCGTGGCGTGCGGCGGGCGCTGGCGATGCGCGGCTATGCCACCCTGACCGAATTCCGGCTGGCGAGCGGACGGCGGGCCGACGTGCTGGCCATCGACGAGTCCGGCTGCATCCTGATCGTCGAGGTGAAGAGCGGCGTTCCCGACTTCCGGTCCGACCAGAAATGGCAGGAGTATCGCGAATGGTGCGATGCCTTCTATTTCGCGGTCGACGACGGGTTCCCGACCGAACTGATCCCGGAGGATTGCGGGCTGATGGTCGCCGACGCTTACGGCGCCGAGGTCCTGCGCGAGGCGCCGGTCAGCAAGCTGGCTGCCGCCCGCCGCAAGACCCTACTGCTGCGCGCGGCCATGACCGGCGCCGGGCGCCTGCACCGGATCGAGGATCCGATGTTCACCCAGGCCTCTCCGACCGTGTGACGCCGCCCCCTTACGACACTGTCTCATGGTGTGGGTGCGCACCGCCTGCGAAGCGGCTAGACTGCGGTCCTGTCATCAACCGGGAAGAGCGGACCGGCATGCCCCCCTTGCACATCCTGCTGGCGGAAGACGAGACGGTCACCCGCCTTGCCGCCCGCGCCCTGCTGGAACGTGCCGGCCATCGGGTCGTGGCGGTGGAGGATGGCCCGGCCGCCGTCGCGGCCGCCGCGCAGATCGCCTTCGACCTGATCCTGATGGATTTGGGGTTGCCCAGCCTGCCCGGCGACGAGGCCGTGCGCGCCATCCGCAACCGGCCGGCCGGCGGCACCCCGCGGATCCTGATGCTGACGGCCAGCATCACCGCCGATGGCCGCGACCGCTGCGCCGGCTGCGGTGCCGACGGCATCCTGGCGAAACCCCTGAAGCTGGACGCCCTGGCCGCCGCACTGGCCGGCTCGCCGCAAGCGACCCCGCCGGTGGACGAGCCTGATTTCGACGAAAGCGCCATTGCGACGATGCGGGACATGCTGCCGCCCGACCGCACCGCCGAGTTGATCGGCAAGACGGCGGCCGTGCTGCGCCAGCACGATCAGACGCTCGGCGAAGCCTTGCGGAACGGGGATCGGATGACTGCCGGGGCGATGGCGCACAAGATCGCCGGCGTGTCGGGCCAGTATGGCTGCCTCGCCCTGCGTCGCGCTGCCCGCGCACTGGAGGCGGCGTTGGAGGACGGCAGCGGTGCCGACCTGCCGCGGCGGATGGCCCATCTGACCGGCGCAATGGCGCCGGCGCTGGCGTTTCTGGATCGTTGGGCTGTGGTGGCGGCGCGGGGGTGATCCCCCCGCCCCGTTCCGCGATGGGCGCCGGTCAGCCGCGCTCGCCGGGCGACACGGCAACGCAATGGTGGCCGTGCTTCGTAAGGACCGCGCAGGCCTTGCGCGCATCCTTCTCGTCAAGACCGGTCAGGCGGGCGCGATAGACGGTGTCCTTGCCGGCCTTCGCCTCCACCACGCTGGCCTTGGCCGCGCGCAGGATGAAGGGAGCCTGCTTGACCGCCTGGCTGACCGCCTTGTTGCCGGCCGCACGGCTGGAGAAGGCGCCGACCTGGACACCCCAATGCGAACCGGCCTCTCGGGTGGCCTTGCTCTCCCGCGCCGGAGCGGCGGGAACCGCGGCCATCTGCACGGCGGCGCGCACCGGCTTGGCCTTCACCACCGGCTCGTCGTCGTCATCCCCCTCGCCGTCGACAGCGTCGGAGCGCGTGGTGTCGAGGCTGGCCATCACCGGACCATCGTCGCGGCCATGGCTGGGCCGGCCGAAGGCCTGGTCGAGCAGCGCCGCCATCTTGTTGTCGCGCGACCCGGCGGACTTGCCGCCCATCACCACGCCGACCAGCCGACGCCCGTCCCGCACCGCTGATGCGGCGAGGTTGAAGCCGGAGGCCACGGTGTAGCCGGTCTTGATGCCGTCCATGCCTTCGTAGCGGGACATCAGGTGGTTGTGGTTGGCCAGCGTGCGGCCGCCATAGACGAAATTGCGGCGGCTGAAATAGGGATAGTATTTGGCGTGGTCGCGCATCAGGGCGCGGGACAGCGCGGCATAGTCGCGGGCGGTCGTCACCTGCTCCATGTTCGGCAGGCCCGACGCGTTGCGGTAGACGGTGCGGCGCATGCCCAGTTCGCGCGCCTTGCGCGTCATCATCTCGGCAAAGCGGGATTCGGTGCCGCCCAGCGCTTCCGCCAGGACGACGGCGGCGTCGTTGGCCGACTTGGTGACGAGACCGAGGATCGCGGTTTCGACCTTCAGCGTCTGCCCGGCACGCAGGCCGAGCTTGGTCGGCGACATGCTCTCCGCGAAGGAGGAAACCGGCAACTGCTGGTCGAGGGACAGGCGACCGTCCTCCAGCGCGTCGAAGGCGAGATACAGCGTCATCATCTTGGTCAGCGACGCCGGATGGACGATGGCGTCGGCGTCCTGGTCGATCAGCACCTGCCCGGTCCGGGCATCGACCACGATGGCCGCGGCCTTCGCCGCCAGCGCTTCGGCCGCCGAAAGGCCCGACCCGACGGCCACCATGCCCAGCAGCGCGGCCGCCGCGAGGAAATGGCGTCCCACACCCGCCGAACTCCGCCCGCCGGCCGTGTCCGTTCCGCGAAAGGCGAACGGAAACAATCCGTTACGAACGGTGTTGCGCGTTACACTCATGATGGCCCCGCCAACCGCTAGATTTTGGTGCTTGGTTCAATGGTAAATTCGTGCGAAATCAGTGTCTAGCAGGAATTCGTTAATTTCTTGCTTTGGCTTTTGGCAGTGTCTGTGACCAAAATGGCAGGTCCTGGCTGACGGAGGATGGCGGGGAAGACCGCGGAGGACGGCACGCAAGCGGAGGGGTTACGGCATGGGGGCAGACGGATTACCGGCGCCCTCCGATCGGCCGGGGCCCGGCGATCGGGCTTGCCGCCGCGACCTGCGCCCTCCACCTACCAGGGGCCGCTGACGCGAGGCAAGCGACAATGAGCCGTGGTCATCAAAGAAGCGTCCCGGACACAAGCGTACCGGGAACAACCGTTCCGGCCGACGCCTTTTCCCCCAGGGGCCTTCGCCGCGGCCTCTCCCGCCGTGCAACCGCGGCCCGCCTGGCGGCATCCGTGGCGGCATCCCTGCTGGCGCTCGCCGGCTGCAGCTCCGCCGGGCCGACCGACAATCCGGTGGCGCGCAAGCTGACCTGGTTCAGCTATCTCAACGGCGACGACCTGAGGACCCGCTGCGGCAAGGACGGGACCGACCGCTTCCGCCTGATCTTCAACGCCGATTACAATCGTCATGTGCGGACATACGACGTCGTCGGCGATCCCGAGCGCGGCGGTGCCGCGGTGGAGGCGCATGTGATCGAGGCGACCGACCTCGCCCGCATCACGCCGGCCGATCCCTTCTCCGCCGCCCGCGGCCGCAAGGCGACGCTGCAACTGAGCGCCGCGCAGTATGACAGCTTCATCGGCCGCCTGCGCGAGGATGGGGCGTTCGACCCGCCGCCGCATGGGCTGCGGCTTCCGTCGAACGGCTTTTATTGGCTGATCAACGGTTGCCGTTCCGGGCAGTGGTTCTTCACCGCCTACCCTTACCCGTCCAGCCGCTTCACCGACGCCCGGTTCCCGGAGCTTCTGCGCAGCATCGACCCGACCGGCGTCGCCTATCCCGGCCTGCCGGAGCCGGAGGACGCGCCGCGCACCCTGCCCTCCTCCGGCCAGTTGGCGGACGGCGGCGTGTTCTTCGAGGTCCAGGTCGGCCGCAACGGGCAGGGCCACTATGGGCTGGTCGGCCCGACCGCCCCCTTCGGGGCGCTGATGCTCGGCGCCCTTCCGGAGGACTGAACCGCTCAGGCCGGCTCCTCGGCCGGTTGTTCGGTGATCAGGCGCGGGCGCAGGTTGTCGGGCACCAGGGTCTCGACCCACGGGCCGTCCGGCATGCGGCGGGCCAGCTCCGTCAGGTTGCGGTTCCACCACTGGCGCTGTTCGCTGAGGTCGTCATAATCGTAGTTCGACTGGCGCCAGCTGCGCGATTCCGCATGGTAGGACACCATGTCGATGGGAAAGCCGACGTCGTTGCTGGAAAAGCGGGTGCTGTCGAAGGACAGGTAGGCCAGCTTCAGCGCCGTCTGCATGTCGGTGCCGTAGGTCAGGGCCCGGTCCAGGATCGGCTTGCCGTAGGCGGTGGCGCCGATCGACAGGTATGGCGTGCGCTCGTCCACCTCGATCCAGTTGCCTTCCGGATAGACCAGGAACATGTAGGGCTCCCGGTCCTCGGCCAGCTGACCGCCGATGATGGCATGCAGGTTGAAGTGCAGCTTCGACGCCTCCAGCGACTCCTTATCCTCCGCGGCGACTTGCCGCAGGCAGGCGGTGAAGGCCGAAACCGCGTCCAGCATGGTCGAGTATGCCTCGCCCCGGCGCTTCTGCATGTCGCGGCGGAGATAGGCCAGCGTCTTGTCGCGCACGCTGCGCAGGCCGGAATTCATGATGAAGAAGCGGTCGCCGCCGCTGCCCATCATCGTCACCTTGCGGGCCGAGGAAAGCTGCGACCCGCTGGTGATGCGGCCGTCCGACAGACCGATCAGGCCGTCGCGTGTCTTGATGCCAAGGCAATAGGTCATGATCGAAGGGGTCCCGAAGATGCGGCCTGGAGAGCGGGCGGCCGGGGGCGCCGCGTCCAAGCGCCGCACCTGACCATTGGCCGAGGCGATTCACCCCCACGGCCACGCTACACTTGTCCCACCGCCGGTAAATCCTTCGTTAAGGAGTTGCTTCATTGAGGAGTTGCCGCCGGTTCCGCGACCACAGCACCCGCCGGCAACGTCCGCGATGCCGTGCTCGCCGGATATTCACGCGATCGGGGTGTGGTGCGGCGCAAAAGTATAGGCCGGATACTTGCCGAACGGACTGTTGACAGCGCCCCCTGCCTAGCCCATAAAATCCTCATATTGCAGTGCAGCATTCCTGAGGCCGGATTGCGGCTTCGGGAACCGGCTGGACCGGATGCACAACGTATAAACGCAACGCAAACCGCTGCCGGCAGGCTTGTGCCCCGCTTCGCGGCGGCCGGGCCCATCGTCCAAACGTCGGCATCAGCCAGGAAGGAACGCGCGTCATGAACCAGTTCACGCCGAAGTCGCTCGAGAACGTCGCCGCCCAGGCGAAGGAGCAGTATGAAGGTCTGGTGAAGGCCGGGCAGGAGCAGACGGTCAAGCAGTTCGAGCAGACCGCGACCGCCGCCAAGGAGCAGTTCGAGAAGACCGCCGCCCAGATGCTGAAGAGCTACGAGGACCTGCAGGCCACCGGCAAGGCCAATGTCGAGGCCCTGATCGCCAGCAGCACCATCGCCGCCAAGGGCGCCGAGGATCTGGGCCGCGAGGTCGTCGCCTACGGCCAGTCGGCGCTGGACAAGTCGATCACCACCGGCAAGGCCCTGCTGGCCGCCAAGACCCTGCAGGAAGTCGTCGAGCTGCAGAACGATTTCCTGAAGTCGAGCTTCGACGCGATGCTGGCCGAGACCAGCCGCCTGCAGGAGCTGACCACCAAGGTCACCAACGAGGCGCTGGCCCCGCTGAACGCCCGCGTCACCGCCACGGTGGAGACCTTCTCCAAGCCGATCGCCGCCTGATCGATCCGATCCGATAGATCCTGACGGCCGGGGTTCAGCCATGGACCCCGGCTTCGCAATCGGCCCGGCAACCTCCACGCGGTTGCCGGGCCGATTGCGTTCCAACGAGGCATGGCTTGCAGGCCGGGTTTTTTGTGCAGTGCACAATATCTCATTGACTCAGAGCCCGGCCTCCCTTACATTCCGCTTATGTTGCAATGCAGCATATCTCGGGCGCCCGCCCAAACGGGGTCCGAGGGTTTCAACCCACTCCGCACCCGGTCGCCGAATCGTCGGGGCCGCGCGGTTGACCCCTGAGAGAGCGCGAGGAGCATAGCCATGTCCGACCAGATCACCGCCGTCACCAAGTCCGTCGAAGACGCCATCGCCACCGCCAAGCAGAACCTGGAAGGCCTCGTGAAGGCCCAGCAGGAGCAGGTCGAAAAGGCCTCCGCCCAGGTGCTGAAGGGCTATGACGAGCTGACCGTGCTGACCAAGCAGAACGTCGACGCCTTCGTGAAGTCCGGCACCGTCGTCGCCAAGGGCGCGGAAGAGGCCGGCAAGCAGGTCGCCGCCTTCACCCAGTCCTCGCTGGAGAAGAGCGTGTCGAACGCCAAGGCCCTGCTGGCGGTGAAGACGATCCAGGAACTGGTCGAGCTGCAGAACGCCTACGCCAAGGCCAGCATCGACGCGCTGGTGTCGGAAAGCACCAAGCTGCAGGAGCTGACCGTCAAGATCGCCAACCAGGCGCTGGCCCCGCTGAGCGCCCGCGTCAACGCCACGGTCGAGGTCCTGTCGAAGAAGGCCGCCTGACCGACGGAACCGGTCGGGCCTTGACCGGCCTGCCGATTGTTCCCAGGTGATGGCCCGCATTGCGGCGGCCCGGCATCCCGGACAGGGATGCCGGGCCATTTTGCGTTCGCTGTCCACCGAATCCCCGCGGTGCCGCGGAAAAGGGCTAGGGTTTTCCGCCGATTGCGGCCCGATCGAAAGCGATGTCTCCTATTACGGGGTAGCGGGAGGTCCGGCGGACCAAAGGAGGGTCTGCCAAATGGAGGGTGACTGAAAACGGCCCCTTCCCACCGCGACCGAAATGCCCATATCATTCACATAGACAGTGCATCGCGATGACATTCGACTGGGACCATGGCCGACTCTGACAAGCAGGGCAACGACGGCACGAACAGCGGCGTGGTCGTAAAGGCCAAGCCAAAGACCAAAAAGCCGTCGATGTATAAGGTCTTGATGTTGAACGACGATTACACTCCCATGGAGTTCGTCGTTCTCGTTCTCGAACGCTTCTTCAGCAAATCGCGGGAGGAAGCGACACAGATCATGCTGCATGTGCACCGGCGGGGTGTGGGGTTGTGCGGCGTGTTCACCTACGAGGTGGCGGAGACGAAAGTCACGCAGGTGATGGACTTTGCACGCCAGCACCAGCACCCGCTGCAATGCACGTTAGAAAAGGATTAGACCCACACATGCTGTCGCGTAACCTGGAACAGACGCTGCACCGAGCCCTGGCCCACGCGAACGAGCGCAGGCATGAATACGCGACGCTCGAACATCTGCTTCTCGCGTTGACCGAAGACTCCGATGCTACCGCCGTCTTGCGCGCTTGCGGGATCGACCTCGACCGACTGCGCGCGGAACTGTCGGATTACCTCGACAACGAACTTGCGAACCTTATCACGAACAGGCCCGATGACGCCAAGCCGACGGCTGGTTTCCAACGGGTTCTGCAGCGTGCGGCCATCCACGTCCAGTCGTCGGGACGTGAGGAGGTGACGGGAGCAAATGTCCTCGTCGCCTTGTTCTCTGAACGCGAGAGCCACGCGGTTTATTTCCTGCAGGAGCAGGAGATGACCCGGTTCGACGCGGTCAACTACATCTCTCACGGAATCGCGAAGGCTCCGGGCCGCTCGGAAACCAAGCGGGTCTCGGGCGCTGACGACGAGGCGGCGGCGGAGAAGGTCGTGAAAAAAGGCAGCGAAGCGCTCGAGGCTTACTGTGTCAACCTGAACAAGAAGGCGTCCGGCGGGAAGATCGATCCGCTGATCGGCCGGGAGCAGGAGGTCGAACGGACCATCCAGATCCTGTGCCGGCGGTCGAAGAACAATCCGCTGTATGTCGGCGACCCCGGTGTCGGCAAGACCGCCATCGCCGAGGGCCTGGCCCGCCGCATCGTCCAGCAGGAAGTGCCGGAGGTGCTGCGCAACGCCACCATCTTCGCGCTCGACATGGGCTCGCTGCTGGCCGGCACGCGCTACCGCGGCGATTTCGAGGAGCGGCTGAAGGCCGTCGTGTCGGAACTCGAGGCGACGGAGGGGGCCATCCTCTTCATCGACGAGATCCACACGGTGATCGGCGCCGGCGCCACCTCGGGCGGTGCGATGGATGCCTCGAACCTGCTGAAGCCGGCGCTGGCCTCCGGTTCGCTGCGCTGCATCGGGTCGACCACCTACAAGGAATACCGCAGCTACTTCGAGAAGGACCGGGCGCTGGTCCGCCGCTTCCAGAAGATCGACGTCAACGAGCCGTCGGTCGAGGATGCGATCAAGATCCTGCAAGGCCTGAAGCCCTACTACGAGAAGCACCACAAGGTCACCTACACCAACGACGCCATCCGCGTCGCGGTGGAGCTGTCGGCCAAGTACATCGGCGACCGCAAGCTGCCCGACAAGGCCATCGACATCATCGACGAGGTCGGTGCCGCGCAGATGCTGCTGCCGGAGAACAAACGCCGCAAGAAGATCGGCGTGAAGGACGTGGAGGCGGTGGTCGCCAAGATCGCCCGCATCCCGCCGAAGTCGGTCAGCCGCGACGACAAGGAAACGCTCCTCAACCTGGAGCGCGACCTGAAGACCATGGTCTTCGGCCAGAACAAGGCGATCGACGCGCTGGTCTCCGCCATCAAGCTGGCGAGGGCCGGCCTGCGCGAGCCGGAGAAGCCCATCGGCAACTACCTGTTCACCGGCCCGACCGGTGTCGGCAAGACCGAGGTGGCCCGCCAGCTCGCCATGACTCTCGGCATCGAGCTGACTCGCTTCGACATGTCGGAGTATATGGAGCGGCACACGGTGTCGCGCCTGATCGGCGCACCTCCGGGCTATGTCGGCTTCGACCAGGGCGGCATGCTGACCGACGCCATCGACCAGCACCCGCACTGCGTCCTGCTGCTGGACGAAATCGAGAAGGCCCACCCGGATCTGTTCAACATCCTGTTGCAGATCATGGACCACGGCAAGCTGACCGACCACAACGGCAAGATCGTCGACTTCCGCAACGTCATCCTGATCATGACCTCGAACGCCGGGGCCGCCGACATGGCCAAGCCCGCCATCGGCTTCGAGCGTGACCGCCGGGTCGGCGAGGACATCGAAGCGGTCGAGAAGATGTTCACGCCGGAGTTCCGCAACCGTCTCGACGCGATCATCCCGTTCGCGCCGCTGACTCAGGAGGTCATCAACCGCGTCGTCGACAAGTTCATCATGCAGATGGAAGCGCAGTTGGAAGACCGCGGCGTGTCCATCGAGCTGAACGAAGAGGCGCGCGAGTGGCTGGGCAAGAAGGGCTACGACCCGCTCTACGGCGCCCGTCCGCTTGGCCGCGTGATCCAGGAGTACATCAAGAAGCCGCTGGCGGAAGAGCTGCTGTTCGGCAAGCTCAGCAAGGGCGGCCTGGTCAAGGTCACCGTCAAGGACGACAAGCCGGCCTTCGACTATGCCGAGGGCAACCGGCCGAAGCGCACCTCCGGCGACGACGACGAGGAAATGGTGTCGGAGATGGTCGAATAACTCGGCTGCTCCGTTCCAAATCGTGAAAAAGGGGGGCCGTCCGCGGCCCCCCTTTCTGTTGTCCACCTGGCGGATGCGCTCTTTTGCATCGTCTCGTCACCGCGCGATACTTTTGCGCGAACGCCGGACTGCGCTATGGTCGGCACCATGACCGATCCCGCCGCCATGCAGTCCGCCGCCATGCAGTCCGCCGCCCAGCAGTCCGCAGATGCGCAGGCCCCCTTGCTGCCAGCGCCCGACGCGTTGCGCATCGCCTTCGCCTGCGCCGACACGGACGAGGCGCGCGCCGCCCGCACCCGGCTGGTCCACCGCTACGGCAACGCCACCCCGGACGAGGCCGACGTGATCGTGGCGCTGGGCGGCGATGGCTTCCTGTTGGAAACGCTGCACCGGGCACTCACCCGTGATCGCGAACAGCCGACACCGGTCTATGGCATGAACCGCGGGTCGGTCGGCTTCCTGCTGAACGCCTACCGCGAGGAGGATTTGGCGGAGCGCATCGTGGCATCGCAGCATGTCCGTCTGCACCCGCTGCGCATGATCGCCACCCGGGTGAATGGCGAGCGGGTGGAGGCGCTGGGCATCAACGAAGTGTCGCTCCTGCGCGAGACGCGGCAGGCGGCCAAGCTGCGCATCACGATCGACGGGGTGATCCGGCTGCCGGAGCTGATCTGCGACGGCGCCCTGGTGGCGACGCCGGCCGGCAGCACCGCCTACAACCTGTCGGCCCATGGCCCCATCGTGCCGCTGAACGCCGGCGTCCTGGCCCTGACCCCGATCAGCGCCTTCCGCCCGCGGCGCTGGCGTGGCGCCCTTCTGCCCCACGCCGCCCGGATCACCTTCGACGTTCTGGAAGAGGTGAAGCGCCCGGTCAGCGCCGTCGCCGACTTTACCGAGGTGCGCGAGGTTCTGCAGGTGGAGGTTCAGGAATGCCGCGAGGTCGGTCTGACCCTGCTGTTCGACCCGGAACTGAATTTCGAGGAACGCATCCTGAAGGAGCAGTTCGCGCCCTGACCCCTTACTCCCCCGCCCCTTTACGCCCGCCTTGCGACCCAGACGGCGGTCAGGTCGTCGCGCAGGGGCAGGCGGGTGCGGGCGTAGAAGCTGTCCATCATCGGGCCGAGCGGGTGCACGCGATCCTTGGCCAGCGCGTCGCGGACGAAGTCGGGCACGGCGTCCTGCCCCAGCGGGCCGAGTTCGTCGCCGCCGCATTCGATCAGCGCGTCGCTGTAGAGGAACAGGAAGCCGCCGCGCGGCAGGCGAAAGCTGTGGTCGACATACTGCGCCCGCCGCGAGGCCCCCAGCACCAGACCGGCCGAATCGAGCAGCCGGATGTCCGGCCCGTCGCCCTTCGTGCCGGCCGGCGTGCCCAGCACCGGGTTGGGCGACCCCGCCGCGGCGAAGGTCAGCGTGTCGGTGGCAAGGTCGAGGATGCCGAAGAAAGCGGTGGCGAACTGTCCTGTCGGCAGCACGTCCTTCAACGCGGCGTTCAGTTGCGCCAACCATTGCGACGGCGCCACATGATGCATGGGAAAGCGGTCGATCAGCGTGTGCAGGCGGAAGGTGTTGATCGCCGCGGTGATGCCATGCCCGGCGAAGTCGACCATCAGAAGCCCGAGCCGCCGGTCGCCCAGCGGGTAGAGCCCCCAGAAATCGCCGCCCAACTCCGACGATGTCTCGAAATGGGCGTCCAACGTCAGGCCGTAGCGGTCGGCCACCTCCGCCAGCCGGCGGCTTTCCGGCAGAAGCGAGGTCTGCATGGCGCGGGCATGCGAAAGCTCGCGCTGGACCCGCTCGCGGAAGGCGGCGAGATCGCTGAACAGCTTGCGCTTTTCCAGCTGATGGCGGACACGGGCGACGCATTCGCCGGGTTTGATCGGCTTGGAGATGAAATCGCTGCCGCCGGCCTCGAAACAGCGCACCTGCTCCTCGTCGCTGTCCAGCGCGGTCTGGAACAGGACCGGCAGCTCCTCATGCGTCGCGTTGCGGCGCAACGCCTCGCACATCTCCCAGCCGTTCATCACCGGCATGTCGACGTCGAGCAGGACGAGGTCGGGACGGAAGCGGTCAACGGCCGCCAGCCCTTCCCGGCCGTTCTCGGCGAAGGCGATGTCGGTGATGCCGGCGCGGCGGATCACCAGGGCCAGCGATTTGCGGTTGAACTCGTTGTCGTCGACGATCAGGACACGGCAGTCCGACAGCGACAGGGCGGGAACCGGCATGAAGGCTCCGTCAGCGGTCGAACTGAAGGACGGTGCAGCGCCCGCCGTCGGTCACCGTCACGCGGGAGGCCAGCGTGCGCATGAAGACGAAGCCCCGGCCCGACCGCGCCTTGTTGCCGGTGGTTGCCGGCGCGAGCGCGACGTCGAAACCGCCGCCCTGGTCCACCACGGCGATGGCGATGCTGCGCTCGTTCCAGCGGCAGAAGATGTCCAGCCGCCGCCGCACCACGGCAGGGTCGCCCAGCCGGTCGCGCATCATCTCGCCGAAGCGGCGATAGCCGCCGGGCTCACCCTTGACCGCGCTGGACAGGCCGAGATTGCCGTGGACGATAGCATTGGCGACCGCCTCGTGCAGGCAAAGCTCCACGTTGGACCGGCGCTGCGGGTCCAGCGCCCCGCGCCGGACCAGTTCGTCGCAGATCAGGACCGGACATTGCAGGCCATAGGCGCTGCCGGTGGTCAGCGACAGGTAGAATCCGGGCAGGCGCGGATGCTCCGCCGCCGGCGCGCCCGACCAGTCGTCCAGGAGCGCCGCGCATTCGTCGGTTCCCTCCCCCAACTCGACCGTCAGGAAGGGGCTGCGGTCGAAGGCGGCGCGCAGCCGGTCGCGGTCCGCCCGCTCGAGCAGTTGTGCCTCCACCGCCGGACAGACGCCCTCCGCAGCGTCCGGCAGGCAGGCCGTCCCGACCCCGGTGCCGTCGAAGCGGGAGAAGATCCGGGCGGCCATGTCCGCCGGCACACGGTCGCGCAGCACGCTGAACGCACGGAGCGCCGGTTCGGCCGGGCTGTCGGGAAGGGCGGCATCCATGGCGGCAATCTCCCCAGTGAAAGGGACCGGCGCTGCCGGCGGCGGAAGGCCGGCTGCCGGATGTTCAATATTCGAAGGTGATGATCTCGGACAGGCGGGCGAGCTCGATCGACCGCCTCACGTCGCCGGCCGCCCCGCGGACGATCAGCTTCGTGTTCCGGGTCTCCGCCTCTTCCTGCAGGATCAGCAGCATGCCGAGACCGGCGGAGTCGATGAACTCAAGCGCCGACAGGTCGAGCACGACCCGGCTGCCCCCCAGGTCCTGCAGCTGGGTCACGATATCGACCAGACGGTCGTGGTCAGTGAACTCCATCCGCCCGGACAGCCAGATCTCGGACTCCGCATCGGCTCTGATCGTCTTGAATTCCATACTTCCCCTCACCCATCGGTCGCCGGCCGGCCACGCGCGTGCAGTCCGGACGGCCCTCATACGAATGCGCGCGAAACACCGGACATCCGCCTATGCACAGTAGTGCAACCCCGGGGTATGTCTCAAGCGCGGATGCCGCACGGATTGTCCCTTTCACCCTGGCGCGACACTTTTCCCCTGCGCGACACCCCGGGTTCACCCCCATGGACGCGCCGCCCGCAACGGGGTAGAACGTCTTGACGGGCGCACGTGCGCCGCGTGCCGCACCAACGAACGTCCGGAACGGCAGTGCATGACCAGGATCGCTGAGGCGTGGCGGCGCGTGCCGGCGGTATCGGCAAAATTCCTGCTGATCCTGGTCCCAAGCCTGGTGGTCACCGTCTCGCTGTTTTCCGCCCTGTTCTTCTACGACCGCTACCAGGATCTGCAGGCGGCCCAGCGGGACAAGGTGGCGACCATCGCCGACATCAATGCGGCGGCGTTGTCCAACAACCTGTGGACCTTCGACGTCCAGGCGATCCGCAACGTGATCCAGGCCATCGGCGCCAACCGCGAGCTGGTCTGCGTCGAGGTGACGGACGATCTGGCCGACGGGCTGTTCGCCTGGCCGGGGCCGAGCTGCCCCTTGAGCGGCGACGCCAACATCGAACGGCGCGCCATCCGGGTGCAGAACCTCCAGGTCGGCACCATCACCCTGCACTACGACCACAAGGTCGCGCGTGAACAGTTGCGGCAGGAGGTGGTGAACACCGCCGTCCTCCTTCTGCTGATGCTGGCCGGCACCATCGCGGCGGCTCTGGCGGCGCTTCGGCTGACGGTGGGACGGCCGCTGCGGCGGCTGATCGCCTCCATCCTGGAATCGGAACGCGGCGGCGGGCTTCAGCCGGTGGATTGGCGCGCCTCCGACGAGCTCGGCCGGGTGATCCAGGCCCACAACGCCATGCTCGCCCGCCTGGGGCAGGAGGAAGCCGCCCTGCGCAAGAGCGAGCAGCGGCTGGCGCTGGCCATCACCGCCACCCGCTCCTCCGTCTGGGACTACGACCTGCGGACCGGGCAGTATTGGTGGTCGAAGGAGTTCCCCGCCCTGCTCGGCTACGGGCCGAACGATCTGACCATGACGACGGAGACCTGGGCGTCGCTGCTGCATCCGGACGAAGCGGAACGGGTGATGGCCGAGTCGCGGCGGCGGCTGCGCGACCGGGCCATGGCCTACACCGCGGTCTACCGAATGCGCCGGCGCGATGGCCGCTGGGCCTGGATCGAGGATCGCGCCACCGCACAGCGCGACCCCGACGGCCGCGCCCGGCGGCTGACCGGCACCATGTCGGACGTCACCGAACGGGTGCGGGCGGAACTGGACCTGGCGCACGAGCGCAACGTGCTGCAGGTCACGCTGGACAACACCGACCAGGGCATCATCAAGGTCGACGGCGGCGGCCGCGTGGTGATGGCGAACAGCCGCGCGGCGGAACTGTTGAACATCCCGCCGGACATGCTGACCGGCACCCCGCGCTTCGCCGACGTGGTTGCCCTCCAGCGCCGCCAAGGCGAGTTCGGCGAGATGGGCGACGATCCCGACCTGTATCTGAGTTACGGGATCGGCGGCCCGGATGGCGGCCCCCACGGCGGGTTGGACGGCGGCCCCGGCGGCCAACCCGACGAGCCGGCCGGCACCATCGACCAGCCCTTCACCTTCAAGCGCCGCCGCCCCGACGGCCGGATCGTGGAGGTGCGCACCAACCCGCTGCCGGAGGGCGGCTTCGTCCGCACCCTGACCGACGTGACGGTGGAGGCGCGGTCGGCCGAGGAAATCTTCAACGCGATGCAGGAACTGGAGAAGGCATATGCCGACCTGAAGGAGACCCAGGCCAATCTCGTCCAGGCGGAGAAGATGGCCTCGCTCGCCCTGCTGGTCGCCGGCGTGGCGCACGAGATCAACACGCCCATCGGGATCGCCTTCGGCTGCGCCACCCATCTGTCGGGACGGACCGGCACCCTGGCCGAAGCGTTCGAGCGCGGGACGATGAAGAAGTCCGACCTCGCCGCCTATGTCGCCACCGCGGCTGAGTCCTCCCGCCTGATCGAACAGAACCTGACCCGCGCCGCCGAGCTGATCCAGAGCTTCAAGCGGGTCGCCGTCGACCAGACCAGCGAGGAGCGGCGCCGCTTCGACCTGCTGGCTTATCTGGAGGAGGTGGTGACCTCGCTCGGTCCCACCCTGCGCAAGAGCCGCCACCGCGTCGCCATCGCCTGCTCGCCCGGCATCCAGATGGACAGCTTCCCCGGCGCGCTGAGCCAGGTGGTGACCAACCTGGTGATGAATGCGCTGACCCACGCCTTCCCGTCCGACTGCAAGGGGCACATGGTGATCGACGTGGACGAGATGCCGGACGACGAGGTGGAGATCCGCTTCGCCGACGACGGAGTCGGCATCCCGGCGGAAAACCTGCCCAAGGTGTTCGAGCCTTTCTTCACGACCCGGCGCGGGTCGGGCGGCAGCGGGCTGGGGCTGCACATCGTCTTCAACCTGGTCACCCAGTCGCTGGGCGGGCGGATCTCGGTTGACAGCGTTGCCGGCGATGGAACTACCTTCACCCTGCGCATTCCGCGGACCGCCGCCAATCCGCAGGCGGCCCCGCACCCCCAATCGCAGCCGCAACCGCAACCACAGCCGTCCCACCTTCCGACGCCCGTCCCGCTGGAGACCGACCCCGCATGAGCACCGGCGCCGCCTTTGACGACGACGAGATTCTGTTCGCCGACGAGGAGGCGGAGGGCCTTGCGGATCGCTCCGGCGCCACGGCGGTCCAGCGCGCGCCCGCGCACGACCCGGCCGCCCCGCCCTGGACCATCCTGGTGGTGGACGATGAATCGGACGTCCATTCCATGACCGGCCTGCTGCTGGCCGACGTCGTCTTCCAGCGGCGGCGGCTGGAACTCGTCAGCTGCTTCACCGCGGCGGACGCCCGCGCAGTGCTGGAACACCGCCGCGACATCGCCGTGATCCTGCTGGACGTCGTGATGGAGGAGGATGACTCCGGCCTGAAGCTGGTCCGCTGGATCAGGGACGATCTGGGAAACCGCGACGTCCGCATCATCCTGCGCACCGGCCAGCCGGGGCAGGCGCCGCAGCGCGACGTGATCGTCGATTACGACATCAACGACTACAAGCCGAAGGCCGACCTGTCCGCGGAGAGCCTGTTCACCGCCGTGATCGCGGCGTTGCGCGCCTTCGACCAGATCCAGTCGATCGAGACCCGCGTGGCTGAACGCACGCGCGAACTGCGCGAAAGCCGCGAGCAGGCGGAGGAGGCGACCAAGGCCAAATCGGCCTTCCTCGCCACCATGAGCCACGAGATCCGCACGCCGATGAACGGGGTGCTGGGCATGCTCGGCCTGCTGGAACGGACCGAACTGGACGAGCATCAGCGCGACACCGTCGCCACCATGCGCGAATCGGCCAGTGCGCTGTTGCGGATCATCGACGACATCCTGGATTTCTCCAAGATTGAAGCCGGGAAGATGGATCTGGAACGGGTGCCGCTGTCGGTCCCGGCCCTGGTCGAAGGGGTGGCGGAAACGCTGGCGCCCGCCGCCGGGGCGAAGGGGCTGGCGCTGCTGACCTATGTGGACCCTGCAATTCCGCCGGCCCTGCTGGGCGATCCGGTGCGGCTGCGCCAGATCCTGTTCAATCTTGCCGGCAACGCCATCAAGTTCACCGAGGCCGGCCGCGTCGTCCTGCGTGCCGAACTTGAGCCCGCAGCCGCGGTTGACAATGACGATGGCGGCGCGGAGCCGCTGCTGCGCATCGCGGTCTGCGACACGGGGATCGGCATCGCCGAATCCACCTGCCAGCGCCTGTTCCAGCCCTTCACCCAGGCGGAAAGTTCGACCACCCGGCGATTCGGCGGCACCGGGCTTGGATTGTCGATCAGCCGGCGGCTGGCCGCGCTGATGGGCGGCGAGATCGGGGTGGAAAGCGAACCCGGCGCCGGCTCCACCTTCTGGCTGCGCCTGCCGCTGGCCCGCGCGGCGGCCCCCGCCCCGGCGGAGGACGGCAGCGACTCCATCGGGCTGGACGGCCTGACGGTGCTGCTGGGCGTGCCCGACGATACCGAGCGCGGGTTCCTCGCCCGCTATCTGGAGCAGGCCGGCGCCCGCGTGCTGCCCGCCGCCTCCCCGCCCGAACTGGCGACCCAGGCCCGCGTAGCGCGGGAGGCCGGATGCGCCGTCGGCGTCGTCACCATCGACGAGGCGCTGCATGTTCCCGCCGCGGCCTGTGCACCCGACGAGTTCGGCCGCCGCAGCGGCGAGCCCCGTCCGCCGGTGGTCCTGCTCTGCCACGAGACGGGGGGAGAGGCGTCCGCCACCTCCCGTCCCGGCACGCGGGGCGCGGAGCCCGGCACCGTGGTGCTGAGCCGCCCGATACGCCGGCTGGTGCTGCTGCGCGCGGTGGCGATCGCCGCCGGGCGGCTGGTTCCCCCGCCCGCCGCCCCGCCCGCCGCCCATGCCTGTCCCCATGACGCCGCCCCCGACGGCGCCTCCTCCACGCCCGCCGCCGGCCGTACCGCCGCCACGAAACCGTCCGCCCCCGCCGCGCCCAGCGTGGAAGAGGCGATGGCCCAAGGACGCCTGATCCTGGTGGCGGAAGACAATCCGGTGAACCGCAAAGTTCTGCTGATGCAGTTGCAGGCATTGGGCTATGCCGCGGAGATGGCTCCGGGCGGGGCGGAGGCGCTGGCTGCACTGGACGCCATGCGCCAAGGCCGGCGCCGCTACGCCCTGCTGTTGACCGACGTCCAGATGCCGGAGATCGACGGCTTCGAGCTGACCCGCCGCATCCGCGCCGCCGAGGCGGGTATCGGCGAACCGGGTTTTGGCAGCCGCCTGCCGATCGTCGCGATCACCGCCAACGCCGCCCCCGCCGACATCGAGAACTACCGCGCCGCCGGCATGGACGATGTGCTGAGCAAGCCGCTGGAGCTGTCGCAACTGGCCGTCGCCCTCGCCCGCTGGATGCCGCCGGCGCCGGTTTCGTCCGATGCGGCGGAGAGCGCTCCACCGCCATCCGCCCCGCCGCCTGTCCCACTGCCTATCCCACTGCCTGTCCCGCCGGCCGGCGGCGAAGCGCTGATCGAACTCGGCAGCCTGCGGGCGCTGTGCGGGGGTGATGCGGCGATGCTGGCGGAACTGCTGAACGATTTCGTCACCATCGGCCGCGGGATCGTCGCCGATCTGGTTACGGCGCTGGGCAACGGCGACCGCGACTGGATGCGGGCCTGCGCCCACAATCTGAAAGGCTCCTCGCGCAACGCCGGTGCCAAGCCGCTGGCGGAGGCGGCCCGTGTGCTGGAGCAGGCCGCCGCCGAGGGTGTGCCGCTTTCCCAGCTTGCGGAGGCGGCCGACCGGCTGCGCGGCAGCTTCGCGGCGACTTGCGAGGCCATCGGCAAGGAGTTGGCCGAAGCGGAAAGTCCGGCACGATGAACGATCCGACGATCCGCCACCCCAGCCGGCGGGAGGCGCTGGGCTTTCTGCTGGGTGCCACCGTGGCGACGACGGCATCGCCGTTGCGGGCCCAGAATGCACCGCTCCAGAATGCCCCGCCCCAGAATGCCCCGCCCCAGAATACCCCGACAGAGGTCGGCGTGCCCCGGCTGGGCGAGGAACTGACGCCCTTCGGGGCGGTGCGCGCCGGCAACCGCACGCGGGCGATCCCCGCCTGGACCGGGGGGCTGACCCAGGCGCCGCGCGGCTATGTGCCCGGCCGCCCCTCCCCCGATCCCTACATCGAGGATGTCCGCTGGTTCACCGTCGGCGCCGCCGATGTGGAGCGCTACAAGGTCCGGCTGACCGCCGGGCAACAGGCGCTGCTGGAAAAATATCCGGAAAGCTTCGAACTGGCGCTGTTCCCCTGCCGGCGCAGCGCCGCCGCCCCGCAACGCATCTATGACGCATCGATGGCGAACGCCGACCGGACCTCGCTGGGGGCGAACGGACTGGTCCTGCGCGATGCCGCGGTCGGCGTGCCCTTCCCCATCCCCGCCAACGGGCTGCAGGCGATGTGGAACCACAAGCTGCGCTGGCGTGGCGAGCGGGTCTCGCGCACCGGCCTGACCATCGTCCAATCCGGCGACGGGTCGCGGTCGCAGACACGGCTGCGCGAGGATTTCCTCTCTCCTTACGCTGCCGGGGACACGGCGGCACCGCCGCTGCTCTACCGCCGCACGATTCTGGAACCGCGGGAACAGGCCGGCAGCAGTCTGGTGCTCCAGTCGACGCTCGACCCAATCGCCGCGCGGACCCGCGCCTGGGCGCGGGAGGGTGAACGCGGCCGGGTGGTGCCGGCGCCCGATTTCGCCTATGACACGCCGGACCCGGTGACGGGCGGCATCTGCACCGCCGATATGCTGGACATGTTCAGCGGCGCGCTCGACCGCTTCGACTTCACGCTGGTCACGCGGCGCGAGATGTACATGCCCTACAACGCCCACCGGCTGACCAACCCCGGCCTGACGGTGCGGGACATCCTGTGGCCGGGCCATCCCAACCCGCAGTTCCTGCGCTATGAGATGCACCGGGTCTGGGTGGTGGACGCCCGGCTGAAGCCGAACTTCCAGCACGCCCTGCCCGACCGCACCTATTACCTGGACGAGGACAGCTGGCAGATCCTGGCGTCGGAGCATTACAACGGCAAGGGCGAGCTTCTGCGCTACGCCGAGGCGCATCCGATCCCTCATTGGCAGGTCCCGGCCCTGGTTCCGACGGTGGAGTTCGCCTTCGATCTGACCGCCGATCGCTATGTCGCCCGCGGCGGCGACAACGGCCTGCCGCCGCCGCAGTTCGACGCACCGCTCAAGCCGGAAGACTTCACCCCCGAGGCCCTGGTCCGCCGCGGGCGTCGGGGGTGAGGATTCCCATGCTTACGTCGACCCGGTCTGCCGCACGTCGTGGACTTCGGCCGGCTGGGTGGCGTGGCGGTTCAGCACCTCGAGCGCGATGCGTTCGCGGGCGGCGTCGCCGACATTGACCCACAGCAGGATGCCGCCCTTGTTGAGATGCTGCAGCATCGGCTCGTTGCGCTTGTCGGTGATCCATTGCGACAGGAAGGAGCCGGCGGCCCCGCTGCCAACCCCGGCAGCCGCAGCCGCAGCGGCGGCGGCGAGCGCCGTCCCGCCGGTGGCCAGGATGGCGCCGGTGGCGATGATGGCGCCGACATAGGCGGGGAAGCCGACGGCGGCACCCTGGCCGCTGCCGATGTCCTCCGGCGAGATGTAGGCCTGCCGCGGGGCGTCGGGATCGTGGGCGAGGCTGCCGACATCGCCGGGCACGCTGCCCAGCCGCTCGCGGATCGTCTCGTCGTTGGCCAGCAGGCTCAGCTCATGGCGCTGGAAACCGGCCAGCGTCAGGTCGTCGATGGCGTTCTGCAGGGACTCGCGGCTGTCGAAGATCGCCACCGCCTCGCGCACCGTGGCGTCCGTCGTCCCTCCGGTGTCTCCCGTCCAGGCGCTGGAATCGATTGTGGTCGGGTTCTGGTCGCGGCTCTCGATCATGCCTCCACCCCTTCGCTTCGCAGGAAGTCCGTACAATCCGGATCCAACCGCGAAGCGGGGCCAAGGTTCCGCCCTTGCTTCCGCCGGGGCTTCCGATAAGGCGTTCGATCAGGAGCGCCCGGCTGCGGCGGGCGGAGGCACGGCGCCGCGCGGCTCCGGCATGGCGCCCAGGAACCACCAGAGGCCGAGCCCGATCAGCACGGCCTTCACCAGCAGGAACAGGGCGATGTGGCGGGCAAGCGGGTTGCGGAGCGCGGTACGAAGCAAGGCGGTCCCCCAGGCGAATGCGGCGCGCGCACGGAACAGGCAAGGCCGATCTGGCAAAGGCGCCCGTCTTTTGGCTAGTATCCGGCACCCCTGCTGTCAAGGAAGGACACCCGCCATGAAGCGGCTCCTGCTCGCCACCCTCCTCGCCGCCGGCCTGTCCGCCGGCTCCGCCGCCCCGGCGCTCGCCCAGATCAGCCTGTTCCAGGACACCGGGCTGATGCAGGCGGTCAACGAGGGCGATGTCGCCAAGGTGAAGGGCGCCCTGTTGCGGGGCGAGAACCCCAACCAGGCCGACATCCACGGCAAGACCGCCCTGCTGGCCGCGGTGGACCGGTCCAACCCGGCAATGGCCGGCCTGCTGCTGGACGGCGGCGCCAACGTCAACCGCGCCGACAAGGGCGGGAACACCCCGCTGCTGACCGCGGCCGAGAACGGCAACCCGGAACTGATCGACCTGCTGCTGAAGAAGGGCGCCAAGGTCGACCAGGAGAACCGCGAGGGCATGACCCCGCTGATGGTCGCCGCCCGCGCCGGCCGCGCCGACGTGGTGGACCGGCTGCTGAAGGCCGGGGCCAAGGTCGACCGTTCCGACTTCACCGGCCGCACCGCACTGAACTGGGCGCAGGAAAGCCGCAACGCCCGTGTCGGCACCCTGCTGCGCCAAGCCGGCGCCCGCTGATGCCTATCCTCTAGTCGCGGAGACGCCATGTTCGGTTCGGCCTTCGGCGGTCCCGGCCCGCTGCTGCTTCTGCTGCTGGCGCTGGGGATCGACGCGCTGTTCGGCGATTGGCTGGACCGTATCCTGCCCGACCCGGCGGGGCTGGCGCGGCGCTTCTGCAACGCCGCCGACGCCCGGCTGAACCGGGCGGAGCGCGGCGCCTCGGCGCAGCTGTTCCGCGGGACGCTGGTGGTGCTGGCGCTGCTGCTGATCGCCGTGGCGGCGGGGCTGGCGGTCGAATGGGTCGGCTCCATCGGCCGCGGCTGGATGCTGGAACTGTTGGCCCTGCTCTGCGGCCTGCGCGGGCGGGCGGCCTGGACCCGCGTGCGTGCGGTGCGCCGCGCGCTGGAGAGCGGCGGGGTGGTCCCCGGCCAGGAGGCGATCCAGTCGCTGACCCGCCGCCATGTCTATGGCCTGGACGAGCACGGCATCGCCCGCGCGGCGGTGGAGGCCGCGGCCCGCGCCTTCGACCGCAAGCTGGTTGCACCGGTCTTCGGCTATGCCCTGCTCGGCGTGCCGGGCCTGTTCGTCTGGACTGCGATGGACGGCGCCGACGCCGCGCTCGGCAGTCCGGGCGTCCGTCATGGCCGCTTCGGATCGACCGCGGCGACGCTGGACGACGCGCTGAACGCCCTGCCCGCCCGGCTGGCGGGCCTGCTGCTGGCGCTCGCCGCCCCCTTCATCGGCACCGCCAAGGCCGGCGGCGCTTTCCGCACGCTGCGCAGCGACGCGCGCAAGCACCCGTCGCTGAACATGGGATGGCCCATCGCGGCGATGGCGGGCGCGCTGGGCCTCGCACTGGGCGGCCCGCACCGCGACGGCGGCGTCGTCATCACCGAAAGCTGGATCGGCGACGGCCGCGCCCGCGTCACCCCCGCCGACATCGGGCGAGCGCTCGCTCTATCCGCGGTCGCAGCATTGCTGCTGGTCGGGCTGGTGGCGCTGCTGCTGTGGGGCGTGGCGGGGATCTAACCGATCCAGGCAGCCCTGCGCACAGGGCACGGCAATGTCACGCCCTTGGCAGGGCAGCAACCTCGCGTCGTCCATATACTAGTATGGCAACCTTGGAAAAGCGGGGCCATGGGTATGGGGGAGACGAGTACGGCTGCGGGCGCGCCTGCCGCTGCCGGTGACGCCGCGCTGGCGGAGCGATCCTTGGCCGAACGATCCTTGGCCGAACGGCGCTCGGGCCGCGCGGGCATCTTCTGGATGATCCTGACCACGCTGCTGTTCGTCACCCAGGACGCCACCACACGCGTCCTTGCCCAAAGCTACCCGGTGATGGAAGTCGCCTGGGCGCGCTTCGCCGTCCATATGCTGCTGGTCGGATGCATCGTCGCGTGGCGCAGCCCGCATCTGATGGTGTCGCGCCGGCTGCCCCTGCAACTCGTCCGCTCCTGCCTGCTGTTGGCGACCACGCTGCTTGCCGTCCTGGCGTTGCGCAGCATCTCCTTCGCCGAGGTGCAGGCGATTGCCGCCGCCGTTCCGGTTCTGGTGACGGCGCTATCCGTCCCGCTGCTGGGCGAGAAGGTCGGCTGGCGGCGCTGGGTCGGTGTTCTGGCCGGCATGGCCGGCGCGCTGATCATCGTCGGGCCGGTGGGGGGAACCTTCCAATGGGCCCTGGCGCTGCCGCTGGGTGCAGCCTTCTGCAACGCGCTGTATCAGATCGCCACGCGCAAGCTGAAGGGCGTGGATTCACCGACAACGACCATCTTCTACACCGGCATGGTCGGTACGTTGGTCTGTACGGCGGCCCTGCCCTTCAACTGGGTGACGCCGGACCTGACCGGGGCGGCCTTGATGATCCTGCTGGGGACGCTGGGCGGTATCAGCCATTTCTGCCTGATCCGTGCCTACAGCGCCGCCCCCGCCGCGACCGTGGCGCCCTTCGGCTACACGACGCTGGTCTGGGCGGCGGTCTATGCGCTGATGCTATTCGGCGAGGATCTGCGCCTGTCGACCATCGCCGGCACCACCGTGATCGTCGCCAGCGGCGTCTACATCTTCTATCGGGAACAGGTGCGGTTGCGGCAGGCGTCGTGAGGCATCAGGCCGCCCCTGTTTATGCCGGCTGCGGCCCGACATCCTCCACCATGTAGAACGGCCCCCGCCGGTCGCGCTCGACCCGCAGGATGAAGCGGCTGATCCCGCCGGCCTTGATGGTCCAGAGATCATCGCCGTCATCCAGCGGGCGAAGCTCCAGCTCGTCCGGCACCGGCGCTTCGCCCAGCCGCTTCAGGATGCGGTCGGCACGGGTGCGGTCGATGGCGGGCAGGCTTTCGGCGGCACGGGCGTCGAAGCGGTCGCTCTTCACATAGCGGGTGCCGGAACCCTGGATCGGGCTGGACGGCCGCCCCGGCTGCATCCGCGCGCGTGCCGCCATCAGCCGCCAGCGCGCCATGCCGCAGGCCTGCACCGCCGCGGCATGGACGGCGGAAACCCGCTCGATCAGGTCCGGGAACAGCGGCATCAGCTCCCGCCGCTTGTAGGCGACGCGGCTCATCAGGTCGTGGATGGAGCGTTCGGCCGTCGCGGCGGCTTCCGGCAACTCATCGGTCTCGGCCGCCAGCAACGCCGGAATGGCGTCGAGCGCCGCCCCCGCCACCAGGGCGTCGATGCGGGCCAGCGCCGCCGCCCCGGCCGCATCGGTGCGGGCGATGGCATCGGCGACCACCGGGCGGGCGCGGTCGAGCGCCTCGGCCCGCGGCACCTCGTCGGACAGGGCGGACAGCCAGCCGGCGTCGAACAGGGTGCCGTCGGGGAAGGGAGGAAAGGCGCTCAATCGCTAAAGATCCGCTCGGTTGAAGTCAGCCGTCCGCCCGCATGCGGGCGACGATGGCCTCCAGCACCTCTTCGGCCCGGTCGTTGTCGACCTGGCAGGTGCCGGCCGCCTGATGGCCGCCGCCGCCATATTGCAGCATCAGCGGGCCGATGTCCGTCTTGGAACTGCGGTTCAGGATTGACTTGCCGCAGGCCAGCACCGTGTTCTGCTGCTTCAGGCCCCACAGCACATGGATCGACACGTTGGTGTCGGGATACAGCGCGTAGATCATGAAACGGTTGCCGGCATAGATCGTCTCCTCCCGGCGGAGGTCGAGCACGACGACGTTGCCGCGCACCGTGGCGCAGCGCTTCAGCTGGTCGACGAACAGTTCGGCGTGCTGGGTGTAGAGCTCCACCCGTTCCTTCACGTCGGGCAGTTCCAGGATCTGCTCGATGCTGTGGCTGCGGCAGTAATCGATCAGGTCCATCATCAGCTGGTAGTTCGACACCCGGAACTCGCGGAAGCGGCCGAGGCCGGTGCGCGCGTCCATGATGAAGTTCAGCAGGGTCCAGCCGGTGGGATTGAGGATGTCCTCGCGCTGGTACTGGGCCGAATCGGCCTGATCGACGGCCAGCATCATCTCATCGGAAATGGTGGGGAAGCGCTCCTTGCCGCCGTAATAATCATAGACGACGCGGGCGGCGGACGGCGCCTTGGGATCGATGATGTGGTTCGCCTTTTCGCCGACGCGCATGGTCTCCGACAGGTGATGGTCGAACACCAGATGGGCGCCTTCGACATAGGGCAGGTTGGTGGTGATGTCGCGGCCGGTGATCTCGATCTTGCCGTCCTGCATGTCCTTGGGGTGGACGAACTTGATCTCGTCGAGGATGCCCAGATCCTTCAGCAGGACGGCGCAGACCAGCCCATCGAAATCGGAACGGGTGACGAGGCGGTATTTCGCGACTTCGGACATGCAAGCTTCCCCTGGCGGCCGTCTTGGTTGAGCGCTGGCCGGAAGGGTAGTCGTCCACCCGTCCGGCGCGCAATCCTTAACAGCGCCCGCGTCGGAGATCAGCCCCAGGGGCCGCGGCGGTTCTGCGGCATGAAGCCGCCCTGGCTGCCCTGCGGCGGTGCGCCCCAGGGCGAGCGGCCGTCGCGCGGCGGGGTAAAGCCACCCCCGAACCCACCCCCAAAACCGCTGCCGAAACTGCCAGTCTGGGCCGCCATCGCGCGCAGCCGCGCCACCCGTTCGCCCATATCGGGGTGGGTGGAGAACAGGCTGGCCATGCTGGCGCCGCTCAGGGGGTTGGCGATGAACAGGTGGGCGGTCGCCGGATGCGCCTCCGCCTGATGATTGGGGATGTGGTTGGCGCTGTTGTGGATGTTGGTCAGCGCGTCGGCCAGCCAGTTGGGACGGCCGCAGATCTCCGCGCCGATGCGGTCGGCCTCGAACTCGCGGGTGCGGCTGATCGCCATCTGCACCAGCGTCGCGGCGATGGGGGCGAGGATGGCGGCCAGCACCGCGCCCACCATGCCCAGCGGGTTGCCGCCGCGCTCGTCGCTGCTGGAAGCACCGAAGAACAGACCGAAGTTGCCGAGCATCGACACCGCACCGGCGATGGTCGCGGTGATCGTCATGATCAGCGTGTCGCGGTTCTTCACATGGGCCAGCTCGTGCGCCATCACGCCGGCGATCTCCTCCGGCGTCAGGCGCTGCAGCAGGCCGGTGGTGGCGGCGACCGCCGCATGCTCCGGATCGCGGCCGGTGGCGAAGGCGTTGGGCTGGTCGTTCTGGATGATGTAGACGCGCGGCATCGGCAGGCCGGCACGTTCCGCCAGCCGGGCGACGATGCCGTGGAACTCCGGCGCCGAATAGGCGTCGACCTCGCGGGCGCCGTACATCGACAGCACCATGTCGCCGGAATTCCAGTAGCTGAACAGGTTCATGCCCAGCGCGACGACGAAGGCGATGATCAGACCGGTCTTGCCGCCCAGCAGGAAGCCGACCGCCATGAAGATCGCCGTCAGGCCGGCAAGGAGAATGGTGGTCTTCAGATAGCTGGTCATGATCGCCATATCGGTTCAGGATGGGCCGAAGCGGGGTAACCCGCCCCGCTCCGTGCCATGCCCCAGATATGGGCCTGATCCGAGCCCGCGTTCAAGATGCCCGCCGGAATGCCCGCAGTATCGCGATGGATATGATGACCGAACCCACCAAGCCGCAGCAGGATGCCGCCGAGACGGTAGCCGACCAGACCGCTCCGGATGCCACGGAGACCAAGGGTCCCGAACAGAAGCCGGGCGAGATCGGCGGCCCGAAGGGGCCGGAGCCGACCCGCTACGGCGATTGGGAGTTCAAGGGACGCTGTTCGGATTTCTGAGGGGTGCGACAGTCCCCCTCTCCCCCCCGGGGAGAGGGTCGGGGTGAGGGGGATGCACATGCCGGACTTATTTGAGAATCCTCGCCGCGCGCCCCCCTCACCCTAACCCTCTCCCCGGGGGGGAGAGGGAATTCAATCGGCGGTAAGCGACGGTTTTCTCACTCCACCCGGCGGCCGGTGACCGCGTCGAACAGGTGGAGGGCGTCGGCCTGCGGGGCGACGGTCATCCGGTCGCGCTCGCGCACGGTGGGAATGCCGGCCATGCGGACCAGCAGCGTCTCGCCGTCCGGCAGACGGCCATAGACCACCGTGTCGGCCCCCAGCGCCTCGACCAGCTCGATTTCGATGGAAAAGCCTTCCGCGGCGACCGCCATATGTTCCGGACGGATGCCCAGCTTGATCGGCCGGCCGGCATCGGTCGGGCGCGGCTGCGGCAGGGGTAGGCGCTGGCCGCCGGGCAGCAGCACCGCCTCGCCACGGTCGTCGATGCGGCCGTCCAGAACGTTCATCGGCGGCGAGCCGATGAAGCCGGCGACGAACAGGCTCGCCGGGCGTTGATAGACTTCCAGCGGCGTGCCGATCTGCTCGGCGACGCCATGGTTCATCACCAGAATGCGGTCGGCCAGCGTCATCGCCTCCACCTGATCGTGGGTGACGTAGAGGCTGGTGATGCGCAGCCGGTCCTGCAGGCGCTTGATCTCCACCCGCATCTGGGTGCGCAGCTTGGCGTCGAGATTGGACAGCGGCTCGTCGAACAGGAAGGCGGCGGGTTCGCGCACGATGGCGCGGCCCATGGCGACGCGCTGGCGCTGGCCGCCCGACAGCTGGCTCGGCCTGCGGTCGAGGAAGCGGCCCAGTTCCAGGATCTCCGCCGCCTTGTCGACGCGGGCGCGGATCTCCGACTTGGGAATGCCGCGGATCTTCAGGCCGTAGGCCATGTTGTCGAAGACCGTCATGTGCGGGTAGAGCGCGTAGTTCTGGAACACCATCGCGATGTCGCGATCCTTGGGCTCCAGATTGTTGACCACGCGCCCGCCGATGGCGATCTCGCCGCCGGTGATGCCCTCCAGCCCGGCGACCATGCGCAGCAGGGTGGACTTGCCGCAGCCGGACGGCCCCAGCAGGACGAGGAATTCGCCGTCCCGGATCGCGATGTCGATGCCCTTGATCGCTTCGACCGGCCCGTAGGATTTGCGGACGTCGCGGATTTCAACGGTTGCCATTGTTCTTCTTTCCTTCGTCCGCGTCTTACTTTTCGCTGTCCACCAGGCCCTTGACGAACCAGCGCTGCATCAGCACCACCACCGCCACCGGCGGCAGCATCGCCAGCACCGTGGTCGCCATGATGAGGTTCCAGTCGTTGGCCGATTCGCCGGTGCCGATCATCTTGGTGATGCCGGTCACGATGGTTTCCATGTCGCCGCTGCTGGTGACCAGGAGCGGCCAGAGATACTGGTTCCAGCCATAGATGAAGAGGATGACGAAGAGCGCGGCGATGTTGGTGCGCGACAGCGGCAGGACCACGTCGATGAAAAAGCGCACCGGCCCGGCGCCGTCGATTTTGGCGGCCTCGAGCAGTTCGTCCGGAATGGTCAGGAAGAACTGGCGGAACAGCAGCGTCGCGGTGGCCGACGCGATCAGCGGGATCGCCAGGCCGGCATAGGTGTTGATCAGGCCGAGGTCGGCGACGACCTTGTAGGTCGGGATGATCCGCACCTCGACCGGCAGCATCAGTGTGATGAAGATCAGCCAGAAGAAGGCCATGCGCAGCGGGAAGCGGAAGAAGGCCACCGCATAGGCCGACAGGATCGAGATGGCGATCTTCCCCAACGCGATGGCCAGCGCCATGATCAGGCTGTTCAGCATCATGGTGCGCACGGGCGTGTATTTGGCGCGCGCGCCCGCCTCGCCCGCCCAGGCCTGGGCATAGTTGGCCGCCCCCTCCCCGCCCGGCCACAGCGGCAGACCGCCACGGCCGATGGTGCCGGAATCCCAGGTGGAGCCGATCAGCGTCACGTAGATCGGATAGGCGAAGATGAGGACGCCGACGATCAGGACGATGTGCGGCACGACATCGATGAAACGGGTCTGCTTCATGCGTAATGGACCTTGCGCTCGATGAAGCGGAACTGCACCGCGGTCAGAGCGATGACGATCACCATCAGGATCACCGACTGGGCCGACGACCCGCCGAGGTCGTTGTTGACCACGCCGTCGTGATAGACGCGGAAGATCAGCGTCTCCGTCGCCTTGCCCGGGCCGCCCTGGGTCAGGGCATGGATGGTGCCGAAGGTCTCGAAGAAGGCGTAGACCATGTCGACCACCAGCAGGAAGAAGGTGGTCGGCGACAGCAGCGGGAAGGTGATGGTCCAGAACCGCCGGACCGGACCGGCGCCGTCGATGCTGGCGGCCTCCATCACCGAGCGCGGGATGGCCTGCAGGCCGGCCAGGAAGAAGATGAAGTTGTAGGCCACCTGCTTCCAGCTGGCGGCCATGATGACCATCCACAGCGCCTGCCCGCCGTTCAGCCGGTAGTCCCAGTCATAGCCCAGCGCCCTCAGCGCCCGGCCGAAGGACCCGATGTCGGGGTTGAAGATGAACATCCACAACACCGCCGCGACGGCCGGCGCCAGGGCATAGGGCCAGATCAGCAGCGTCTTGTAGGCACGCGCGCCCTTGATCTTGGAATCGGCCAGCACCGCCAGCAGCAGCGCCGTGCCCATCGACAGCACGGTGACCGCGACGCTGAAGATCACGGTGACCTTCAGCGTGTCGAGGTAGTTCGGGTCGGTCAGCACATGCTCGAAATTCTCGAACCAGACGAACTCGCTGCGGATGCCGAAGGCGTCCTGCAGATGCACCGACTGCCAGACGGCCTGGGCCGCCGGCCAGATGAAGAACACCAGCGTCACCGCCACCTGCGGCGCAAGCAGCAGGTAGGGCAGCAGCCGGCTGTCGAATGTCACGCGACGCTGCAAAGGATGATCTTTCGTCGGTTAGATGGCGCGCATTTGGGGGGCCCCCCCTCTCCTCCCTAATCCCCCTCTCCTCCCCGGGGAGAGGGTCGGGGTGAGGGGGATGCATGAGGTGGATTTGGTGGGAAGCGAAGCGTGCGCGATGCTCGAAGCTCCTCACCGCGCCTCCCCCTCACCCTAACCCTCTCCCCGCTTTCGGCGGACCGGAGGTCCGCCTGTCGCGTCAGCGCAAACTTCGTTTGCGCGAGAGCGGGGGGAGAGGGGATCCCATGGAGGTTACGTCCGAACTCAGCCCTTGTTGGCGCGCTCGAAGTTGCGCAGCACGGCGTTGCCGCGCTTCACAGCGGAGTCCAGCGCTTGGCGGGCGTCCTGCTGGCCCTGGAAGGCCTTCTCCAGCTCTTCCTGGACGATGTTGCGGATTTCCGGCAGGTTGCCCAGCCGCAGGCCCATGCTGTTCTCGGTGGTCGGCGTGCGGGTCAGCTGGGCGGCCGGCACGTCGGCGCCGGGGTTCTTGTCGTAATAGCCCTGGGCCTTGGCCAGTTCGAAGCCCTTCATCGTCACCGGGACATAGCCGGTGTCCATGTGCCACTTGGCATCCACCTCGGGCTTGGCGAGATAGCTGAAGAACTGCGACACGGCCTTGTATTCGGCCGGCGTGCGCTTGGGCGAGGTCATGACCCAGAAGGCGGCGCCGCCGATGATGCTGTTCTTCGGACCTTCCTTGGCGAACTCCGGCCAGTAGGGCAGCGGGGCGGCGCCCCAGGCGAAGGTCGCCTCCTTGGTGGTGCGGCTGCGCAGGCCGGACGAGCCGTGGATCATCGCGCATTCGCCCGACGGGAACAGGGCGTCCGGCTTGTTGTCGCGGCCGCCATACTTGAACAGCCCCTCCTTCTGCATGTCGATCAGCGTCTGCACATGCTTGACGAAGAGCGGGGCATCGATCTTCAGCTCGGCGTTCAGGCCGCCGAAGCCGTTGGCTTGGCTGGCGAAGGGAGTGTTGTGGATGGCGCCCAGCTGTTCGAACTGCGCCCACACCGGCCAGGAGGTGGTCATCGGGCAGGTGGAGCCCGACGCCTTCAGCTTCTTCGTCGCCTCGATCATCTCCGGCCAGGTCGCCGGCGGCTTGTTCGGGTCGAGGCCGGCCTTCTGGAAGGCGTCCTTGTTGTAGAACATGATGGTGCTGGAGCTGTTGAACGGCAGCGCCATCATCTTGCCGTCCTTGGACGAGTAATAGCCCTTCACCGCCGGGATGTAGGCGTCGGCGTCGAAGGCCGCCCCCGTCTCCTGCATCAGTTGGTAGACCGGCTTGATCGCCGGGCCGGCGGCCATCATCGTTGCCGTTCCGACCTCGAACATCTGGACGACGTGCGGCGCGTTGCCGGCACGGAAGGCGGCGATGGCCGCCTGCATCGTCTCCGGATAAGCCCCCTTGTAGGAGGCGTTGACCTGGACCGCCTGCTGGCTGTCGTTGAAATCCTTGACGACCTGCTCCAGTTGGCCGCCCAACGGCTGCGGCAGGCCGTGCCAGAAATCGATCACCGTCTTGGATTGCGCCAGCGCGGACCCCGGAAGGGCGGCGAATAGCAGCGCGGTGGTGGTGGCGGCGCCCGTCAGGAGGGCAAGCTTGCGGCGGCTCAACATGCGGTGGGTCTCCCTGTCCCGGTATGGTGCGCGGTTGTCATGAGGGCATTGGGTTGCCGTCCCGCGACGCTTTCGTGAAGTTTTGGTGGCAGACGCATACGGCAATGTGTTTGCGCTTGCGAAAAGAACCGATAACCCGATGATCGCTTTCGAAATTGTTTGGTTGCTCTAAGCGTCACACTGCCCATGCACGACTGGGTCTGTCAAGACGCCGTATTACGGTTTTGTGACGCGGGAATCAGGCCAACCGGGATGTTGCAGAGCGAAAATGCGCAAGCGCGGAAAGGCTAGCGCGAACAGGCGAGGTCCGGCCGGCCCCCGCCATTTGGAGCGGGTCCGGCCCCCGCCTTCAGGCTGCGGCTGAGCAGGCGGCGCAGCGCCCGGGGATCGCAGGGCTTGTGGACCAGGGGGAGGCCGCTGCGGTCGACGCTGCGCAGCCGGTCGGGGTCGGTATCGCCGGTCACGATCACGCCCGGCACGCGCCGGCCGCAACGGGCGCGCACCGCCTGGATGGCGTCGATGCCGGTCTCCGGCCCCGACAGGCGCAGGTCGGACAACACGAGGTCCGGGGCGGCGGCGGCACTGTCCAACTCGGCGCAGGCCTCGACGATGCCGCGGGCGGGGATGACGGCATAGCCCCAGCCGCGCAGCAGCATGCCGATCCCTTCCAGCTGCATGGCGTCATCCTCGATCACCAGCACCGTGCCGGCCATTGCCGGGGCGGCGGACGCCGACGTTCCGACTGCCGGTTCCGGTTCGCTGTCAGCGGACTCGTCGCCCGACCGGTCGCCGTCGGAACCGGACAGCGGCACCTCCACCGCGAAGACCGAGCCCTTGCCGAGCTTGGAGCGCACCGTGACCGGATGCCCCAGCACCTGCGCCAGCCGGCGCACGATGGCCAGCCCCAGCCCCAGCCCCTGCTTGCGGTCGCGGCCGGGGTTGCCGAGTTGGTGGAAGTCCTCGAAGATCACGGCATGGTTGGCAGGGTCGATGCCGACGCCGGTGTCCCACACCTCGATGCGCAGGGTGTCGCCACGCCGCCGCGCCGCCAGCAGGATGCCGCCCTTCAGCGTGTAGCGCAGGGCGTTCGCCAGGATCGGCCGCAGCAGCCGTTCCATCAGGACGGGATCGCTGGTGACCTGGGCATCGAGCGGACGGACGTTGAAGCGCAGCCCCTTGGCCTCCGCCTCCGGCCCGAACTCCTCCAGCATCTTGGCGAGCAGTTCGTCGACCGGGAAGGTCTGCGGCTTGGCGGTGACCAGCCCGGCCTCCAGCGCCGACACCTCCAACAGGGCGCGCAGCAGGGTCTCGCCGCCGACGATCGCCTGCTCCAGCTTGTTCGCCAGTTCGATGGAGGCCGGATCGGTCAGCCGGCCGATCAGCAGATGATGGAACAGGTGCATCGCCTGGAAAGGCTGGCGCAGATCGTGGCTCGCCGCCGACAGGAACTTGCCCTTGGCGGTGCGGGCGCGCTCCGCGTCGGCACGCGCCTGGGCGGCATCAGCCCGCGCCTCCGCCAGGGCGGCCGCACCGGCGTCGGCGATCAGCGCCACCGCGCGGACGACGCCGCCGGCATCCCGCACCGGGCTCAGAGCCACGGCCCCCCCGAGGCCGGGAAACGGTCCGGCACCGCTCGCCGCTGTGCCGGTCGCCAGCACTTGGCGCCGCAGCACGTCGATCGCGTCGGCCGCCCCTGCCGCCAACCCGCCCTCCGCCAGGGTTCGCCCTTCCACCGCATCCCGGGCGAGGCCAAGAGCCTCGGCGAAGGCACGGTTCGCCACCAGCACGCGCCCGTCTTCGCCAAGCAACGCGTGGGGGGCGTCGTTGGCCGACATCAGCGCGTCGAACCAGTCCGCGCGGGTCGGCGTCTGTCCTTGGATGAGTGGCATCGGCATGTACTCGGCAAAACTGCGGGGAAGACTGACGATAGAGAAGAGGCGCTTTCAAGTCCGGAAAAATGGGGATCCCGGGACCACCGCGTTACCTCTGCTTTATCTTGTGCTCCGATCGATCGTGTCAAATGTGACCTCAGTCGATCCCATAGCCCATGCTTCGTTCGAAGGCACTAATGCTTTAAGCCGAGGCTGCGCCGCAACTCCTTTACCGCCAAGGTGGCAGGACGCTTCCGCATGCGGCCGAAGCCGCGCTATAAGATGGCATGGTGCAGCGCCGCCCTTCCCTCCCCGTCCTCTTGCGCAAACGCAAGCGATCCGCCGCCCGGCCGCCCCAGCCGCCGCGGGCGCTGGAGATATCCGGCCTGCCGATTCCGCTGGAGTTGCGGGAGAGCGCGCGCGCCACCCGCATGACCCTGCGCGTCGATGCCGGGCGCGGGCTGGTGCAGGTTGTCGTTCCGGTCGGCGTGTCGGAGACCGACGCCCGCCAGTTCGTCGGCCGGCATGACGGCTGGCTGCGGGCGCGTCTGGCGGCGATGCCGCCGTCCCTGCCCTTCGCCGATGGCGCCAGCGTGCCTTACCTGGGCGTCGAGCATGTCATCCGCCACGACCCTGCCCTGCGCGGACCGACCCGGATCGAGGAGGGCGCCCTGCTGGTCGGCGGCCAGCCGGAGCATGTGGCACGCCGCGTGCGCGATTTCCTGGCGGCCGAGGCGAAGCGCGAGCTGTCGACCCGCGCCCGCGTCAAGGCCGCGTCCATCGGCGCCCGCATCGCCGCCGTCACCATCCGCGACACCAAGAGCCGCTGGGGCAGCTGTTCGTCCACCGGCCGGCTGTCCTTCTCCTGGCGGCTGATCCTGACGCCGGAACCGGTGCTGGACTATGTCGTCGGGCATGAGGTGGCGCACCTGCGCGAGATGAACCATTCCCCGCGCTTCTGGGCGCTGTGCGCCAGCCTGACCGCCGGGCAGAACGTCGAACTGCCTCGGGCCTGGCTGAAGGCCAACGGCACGCGGCTGCTGCGGTACGGGTGACGCGGAGGCGGCCGGGGCGCAGTCCGGTCTCTACTCCACCACTTCCGCCAACCGCGCCTGTGCCGTGTCGGCGTCGCGCCGGACGAAGGCCAGGAAGTCCTCGTAGGGCATGGGGCGGCCCAGCAGATAGCCCTGGCACTGGTCGCAGCCCATGGTGGCGAGGCAGTGATACTGCTCCTCCGTCTCCACCCCCTCGGCCAGCGTCTGCATGCGCAAGCTGCGCGCCATGCCGATGATCGCCTCAGCGATGGCGCCGCTGTCCGGGTTGCCGGCGCGCAGGCCGCTGACGAAGCTGCGGTCGATCTTCAGCTTGTCGACACGGAAGCGTTTCAGATAGGCCAGCGAGGAATAGCCGGTGCCGAAATCGTCGATGGCAAGCGGCACCCCCATCTCGCGCAGCTGCGAGAAGGTTTCCGACACCACGTCGGAATCGTCCATCAGGACGCTTTCCGTGACCTCCAGTTCCAGCGCCGAGGGCGGGATGCCGTAGGCCGACAGCCAGCCGGCCACCCGCTCCGCCAGTCCGGGGCGGCGCACCTGCACGGCCGACAGGTTGATGGCGATCAGCAGGTTCTGGTGGCGCAGCAGTTCCGCCGTGCGGCGGCAGGCCTCCCCCAGCACCCAGTCGCCCAGCGGCAGGATCAGGCCGGTATCCTCGGCCACCGGAATGAACTGGCCGGGCATGATCAGCGTGCCGTCGGGCTGGCGCCAGCGCACCAGCGCCTCCGCCCCGATCAGCCGGCGGCCGTCCAGCGAGAACTGCGGCTGGAAATGCAGCTCAAGTTCGTTGTTGGCCAGGGCGCGGCGCAGGTTGTTCTCCGTCCACATCCGGTCCGAGGCGCGGCGGTTCAGTTCGGGCGTGAAGAACTGGTAAGTGGCGCGCCCGGCCTCCTTGGCGGCGTACATCGCCATGTCGGCGCTCTTCAGCAGCGCGTCGATGCCGGTGCCGTCGTCCGGGTAGACGGCGATGCCGATGGAGGGCGTGACCTGCAACTCGTGCCCGTCGATCAGATAGGGCTCCGACAGGGCGTGCAGCACCTTGCGCGCCACGATGCCGGCCGCGTCGGGGCCGTCCATGTCGCTGATGAGGATGATGAACTCGTCGCCGCCCTGGCGGCTGACCGTGTCGCTGGCCCGCACTGTGCCGAGCAGCCGCTCCGCCACCTCGCGCAGCAGCCCGTCGCCGACCTGATGGCCCAGGCTGTCGTTGATGGTCTTGAAGCGGTCGAGATCGACGAACAGCAACCCCACCTTGGTGCCGTGGCGACCGGCGGCCAGCATGGCGCGGTCCAGCCGGTCGCGCAGCAGGAAACGGTTGGGCAGGTCGGTCAGGAAATCGAACTGCGCCAGATGGCGGATGCGTTCCTCCTGCGCGCGGGTCTCGGTGATGTCGGTGAAGGCGGCGATGTAGTTGGCGACGGCGCCATCCTCGTTCCGCACCACCTTGATGCTGAGCCATTCCGGAAACACCTCGCCGTTCTTGCGCGTGCTCCAGATTTCGCCGGCCCAATGGCCGTTATCGCGCAGCTGCGCCCACAGATCCTCATAGAAGCCCGGCGGATTGCGGTCGGAACGCAGGAATTCCGGACCGCGGCCCAGCACCTCCTCCCGGTCATAGCCGGTGATGCGGGCGAAGGCGTCGTTGGCAGCGACGATCTTCTGGTTCTCGGTGGCGACGAACATGCCCTCGGCCGCGTTGTCGAACACCTTGGCCGACAGCCGCAGCTGCCATTCCGCCCGCTTGCGCTCGCTGATGTCGCGGGCGATGGCGGAGTAGTAGACCTCACCCTCGTAGGAGATGCGGCTGGCCGTGACCTCCAGCTCCAGCGTGCGGCCGTCCGGGGTGTGGTAGACGGTCTCGTAATGGCTGGCCGCGTCCTCGCCCTCCGCGGCGAAGCGCTTCAACAGGTCGGCCTGCCCCATCACCAGATCCTCAAGCGTCCCGCCCAGCGCCTTGCAGCCGAAGGGGTTGATGTAGGCGATGTTCAGGTTCGCATCGGCCAGTACGACAATCTCCGACACATGGTCGACGAAGAAGTTGGCGAGGTAGAGCTGCCGCGCCCGTTCGCGCAGCATGCTGTCGCTGTGCCGGACCCGCAGCTGGTAGCTGCCGACGATGCGCCGGATCCAGCCGGTGACCAGCCAGGACACGCCGACGGACGCGGCCAGCGCCACGCCCAGCACCCCGACCGTGGTCCAGACGCGCAGGTTGACGCCGCGGCTGATTTCCGCCCGGCGGGCCTCCATCTCCTTGCCGACGTCGTCGATGTAGAAGCCGGCAACCAGGATCCAGCCCCACACGGTGGGGGCGGAGACATAGGCCATCTTCGGCGTCGGCCGCGCGGTGACCGGATGGATCCAGTCGTAGCGCACCTCCCCGCCGCCCTGGCGCCCCTGCTCCAGCAGGCGGGTGACGAGGTCGCGTTCGGTCTTCCACGGCAGGTCGCGCGCGTTCATCCCTTCCGACGCGGGCGCGGTGGGCGACAGCAGGACCTGCCCGTCCTGGCGCAGCACGCCGATATAGCCGGTCTCCCCGAAGCGGAAGGCACGCAGCCGTTCCAGCGATTCGCGCTGGAGCTGCGCCTCCACCGCGCCCAGGGAATCGCCGGCGCCGATCAGCCAGTCGAAGGGTTCGAACCGGCGGACGAAGGCCAGCTTGTCCACCATCTGCGCCGGGTCGTCGGGCATGCGCCAGCGGTAGCGGGCGAAGCCGCGCAGGCTGGGGTCCTGGACCGCCCGCATCAGCTCGCGCACCACCGCGGCACCCTGGGGGTCGGGGGCCGCGAAGGGCGATGTCCCTTCCCGCGACGGATCGACCGGCATCAGCACCGACTCGCCGTTCAGACCGTGGACGAAATAGTAGCCGCGCCCGCCGGAGAAGCGGAGTGGCCGCAACGTCTCCTTGATTGATTCCTTCACCGCCGCTTCGGGCAGGATGTCCTTTTCCCGGTCATGGACGCTGCGGGCGATGGCATAGGCCTCGTCCACTTGGGCGCGCAGATGCTCCTTCAGAAGCGGTTCGACGCGCGACCGCATGTAGGCCAGGTACGACTGCGCGTTCTCGACCTCCTGCACCAGGGCCTGATGCTGCTCCTGGACATAGCGCGCCTCGCTCTGCTGCAGGTCGTGCTCGAGGTCGGCCCAATGCTGCCAGACGAAATAGAAGCCGAGCCCGAGGACGAGCGCCGACACCAGCGCCATCGACGCCAGGAACTGCAGGCGGTAGAGCCGGGCCTCGTCTGACGAGCGCGACGGCGCACGGACCAGCTCGGCGACGGGGTCGGACAAGAAGGGCTCCCTTCGGATGGCCTGATCTGATGAAACTCGCGGAAACCGGCAGGCGGCCGGCCCCGATGCGCTGTGCAAGTGTTGCTTAATGCTCGCAAGGATTCAACTGCAAGCGAATCAAAACCACCAGGGCGCGACTCTTTGACTGTTTTCCTCGCTCCGTGATGGCCGGTCCACGACGCGACCGCAAGTGCACAGGGAAATCGCGGAAACTCCGCCTGTCGAGCATTAGGCGCGGATTCCCTTCGGCGGGCAACGATTCGACCACGAAGATTAATGCGGCCGCGAACAGCCCGGTCCGGACGGGCAAACCGGAGCATCGCGAGGCTTTAAAACGCACCCCGGCACCGCTATGGTCGCGCGCGCGTGCTATGAGACCCGCAAGCCACCCTCAATCCAGCGCCCGCATCCTCCGGAGAGTGCCGATGATCCCCCGCTATACCCGCCCCGAAATGGCCCGCATCTGGGAGCCGGAAAACCGCTTCCGCATCTGGTTCGAGATCGAGGCGCACGCCTGCGACGCGCAGGCCGAGCTGGGCGTGATCCCGAAGGAGGCCGCCAAGGCGGTGTGGGAACGCGGCAAGTGGGAGATCGACCGCATCGACGAGATCGAGCGCGAGACCCGTCACGACGTCATCGCCTTCCTGACCAACCTCGCCGAGTATGTCGGTCCGGAGGCCCGCTTCGTCCACCAGGGCATGACCTCGTCGGATGTGCTGGACACCTGCCTAGCCGTCCAGCTGACCCAGGCGGCCGACCTCCTGCTGGCCGACATGGACGCCCTGCTGGCCGCGCTGAAGCGCCGGGCATACGAGCACAAGGACACCGTCACCATCGGCCGCAGCCACGGCATCCATGCCGAGCCGACGACCTTCGGCCTGAAGCTGGCCGGCCATTACGCCGCCTTCGCCCGCGGGCGCGAGCGTCTGGTCCAGGCGCGCCAGGACATCGCCACCTGCGCCATCTCCGGCGCCGTCGGCACCTTCGCCAACATCGACCCGCGGGTCGAAGAACATGTCGCCGCCAAGCTGGGCCTGTCGGTCGAGCCGGTGTCGACCCAGGTCATCCCGCGCGACCGCCATGCCTTCTACTTCTCCGTGCTGGGCGTGATCGCCTCGAGCATCGAGAATCTGGCGACGGAAATCCGCCACCTGCAGCGCACCGAAGTGCGCGAGGCGGAGGAGTATTTCCACCCCGGCCAGAAGGGCTCGTCGGCGATGCCGCACAAGCGCAACCCGGTCCTGTCGGAGAACCTGACCGGCCTGGCCCGCATCGTGCGCTCCGCCGTGGTGCCGGCGCTGGAGAACGTCGCGCTGTGGCACGAGCGCGACATCTCGCACAGCTCGGTCGAGCGCATGATCGGCCCCGACGCCACCGTCACGCTCGACTTCGCCCTGGTGCGCCTGACCAGCATGATGGAAAAGCTGGTGGTCTATCCGGAGCGCATGCAGAAGAACCTGGACGATCTCGGCGGTCTGGTCTTCTCGCAGCGCGTTCTGCTGGCGCTGACCCAGGCCGGCATGAGCCGCGAGGACAGCTACAAGGCGGTGCAGCGCAACGCCATGCAGGTGTGGGAGAAGGGCGGAAACTATCTGGACCTGCTGTCGAACGACCCCGACATCGCCAAGCATATCGGCCGCGACAAGCTGGAGCCGATGTTCGACATGACCTACCACACCAAGCATGTCGACACCGTGTTCAAGCGCGTTTTCGGCGAGTGAGCTGCAATCCCCGATGAAGCAGGGTGGCGCGGGCCGTTACTGCGTCTTCCGCATTCCGGCAAATATTTGCCGGTGGATGACAAACGGCCCGGCCGCACCTACTCTATCTACCCAGTATGTGCCCGGGCGGGGCAATCCTGAACAGAGCGAGGACTGGACCCATGGCGATGGAAGCCGCCACGATCGAAAAGCTCATCAAGGAGGGCATCCCGGACGCGGTCGTCGAGATCGCGGATCTGCGGGGCGACGGCGACCACTATGCCGCGCTCGTCACCTCCGCCGCCTTCAAGGGCAAGAGCCGGGTGCAGCAGCACCAGATGGTCTACGCGTCCCTGCAGGGCAAGATGGGCGGCGAACTGCACGCCCTGGCGCTGACCACGGCGGTGCCGGAAGGCGCCTGAGAACGGATGCCCGAGGGCGCCTGATTACAAGTCGCAACGGACATGGTCCCGGCATAGCCGGGCCGAATCGGAAGGGTTATCGAGTCATGGTCGATCAGAACGTCGTCGAGCGCATCGAGCAGGACATCAAGAACAACGATGTCGTGCTGTACATGAAGGGGACCCCGGTGTTCCCGCAGTGCGGCTTCTCCGCCGCCGTCGTCCAGGTGCTGAGCCACACCGGCGTCAAGTTCAAGGGCGTCAACATCCTGGAGGATCCGGGCCTGCGCCAGGGTCTGAAGGAATACTCGAACTGGCCGACCTTCCCGCAGCTCTACGTCAAGGGCGAGCTGGTCGGCGGCTGCGACATCGTCCGCGAGATGTACGAGTCGGGCGAGCTGCAGACCCTGCTGGCCGACAAGGGCGTCGCCACCGGCGCCGCCGCCTGACACGGCCGGTGTCTTCCAGGAACCGGAACGAAAAGCCCCGCTTCGGCGGGGTTTTTTGTTGAGTGAACAGGGCGCGGGGCGGGAGTGATGCCGGTTGCGCAGCCCGGCCATGTTCGTCCGCCCGCTGCCGGATTGCACAAACAATGTGCTAAACGGACGGTATGGTTCAGACCCCGCCGCCCGCCAAGGCCCCGACCTCCACAACCGCGGCGTTCGTCGCGGCGCTGGCCTCCTACCTGATCTGGGGGCTGGTCAACCCGGTCTTCTTCAAATCGCTGGGCGATGTCGGCGCGGTGGAGATCGTGGCGCACCGCGTGGTCTGGACGGTGGTGCTGGTCGGCATCGGCGTGCTGGCCACCCGCGGGCCCGCGGCGATCGTGGCAGCGGTGGGAAGCTGGCGCCGGCTGGGCGTTTTCCTGGTCACCACGCTGCTGGTCACCACCAACTGGACCGTCTTCATCTGGGCGGTGGTCAACAGCCGGCTGGTCGAGGCCAGCCTGGGATACTTCATCAACCCGCTGGTCAATGTGCTGCTGGGCGTGCTGTTCCTGAACGAAAAGCTCAGCCGCGGGCGGATGCTGGCGGTCGCCATCGCCGCGGCCGGCGTCGGCAGCCTCGTCGTCAGCTATGGCGCCGTGCCCTGGGTTGCCCTGTCGCTGGCGCTGTCCTTCGGTTTCTATGCGCTGGTGCGCAAGAAGGCGGCGGTCGATCCGGTGGTCGGTCTGCTGGTGGAAACCGCGCTGCTGCTGCCGGCCGCTCTCGGCTATCTGCTGTGGCTGGGCGGCAGCGGGGCCTTCGGCCATGAATGGGGCGAGAGCACCCTGCTGGTGCTGGCCGGGCCGATGACGGCGGTGCCGCTGGTGCTGTTCATGATCGGTGCGACCCGACTGACCATGACCACACTGGGTCTGCTGCAATATGTCGGGCCGACCGGACAGCTTCTGCTGGGCGTGCTGGTCTATGGCGAGGCCTTCACCCGCAGCCACGCCATCACCTTCGCCTGCATCTGGGTGGCGCTGGCCGTCTTCACCGCGGACGCGGTGCACAGCCACCGCACCGCCGCCCGGACCGCAACTGCCGCGGAGTAGTCTTTACCGCGGCGTCAGGCCGTGGGCGATGGTGTGGGCCAGCGTGCCGACCATGGCGCAGATGCCGGCGTCGTCGCGGCCGAACACCACCTGATCGAGAAAACCCAGCCCGAAGCTGAGCGTCGCGATGCCGGCCGCCACATTGGCGAGGTCGGCATCGGCGGCGATGGCGCCGCGGTCGCGGAACCCCTCCAACCGCTTCAGCAGACAGGGAATGCGGCTCTGCGAGAGGGTGCGGGCCATTTCGTCCGCAACCGCTTGATCGACCAGGGCGCGGGCCAGAACCACGCGGGTGAAGTCACGGCATTCCCAGCTGTGCTTCAGTTGTGCGTGCAGGAAGCGGGCAAGGTCGGTCTCCAGATCCTCGTCCGGCGGCGGCAGGTGGCAGCCGCCCGATTCCTCGCGCCAATAGCGTTCCACCACCGCCAGCAGCAGCCCGCTCTTGCCTGAGAAATAGCGCTGGATCAGCTGTTCGTTGACCCCGGCCCGCCCGGAGATCTCGCGCGTCGTCGCCGCGTCGAAGCCGCGTTCGGCGAACACCAGCTTGGCGGCGTCGAGCAGCGCGCCTTCCGTCGCGGCACGGTCGCGCTTGCGCACCCCGCCCTCGCAGGCCCCGTCAGTGGTGCCGCTGCCCGGGCAACAGCCGTCCGCGTCCTTGCTTGCGTCCAAAACCCGTCCCTCTCCCGTGGTGCCGTCGGCTGGATAATAAGTATGCGGATACATACTTGACAAGCGGCAGGCTCCGGTTCAAGTATGTACTCACATACATACAAGCCAATTCGCCCAACAGGGGGTAGTCCCGCCATGCCGCACAGCACCGATCTGCACAGCACCGCCACCCCGGATCTGTTCGCCCCGCTGCGCCTCGGCGCGATCGAGCTGCCGAACCGCGTCGTCATGGCGCCGATGACCCGCAGCCGCGCCGGCGAAGGCAACTGCCCGACCGCGCTGACCGCCGAGTATTACGCGCAGCGCGCCTCGGCAGGCCTGATCATCACCGAGGCGACGCAGGTCTGCGACACCGCCCAGGGCTATCCCAACACGCCGGGCATCCACACCGATGCCCAGACCCTGGCTTGGCGCGCGGTGGCCGACGCCGTGCACGATGCCGGCGGACGGATCGTCACCCAGCTCTGGCATGTCGGGCGCATCTCCCACCCGCGCTTCCAGCCGAACGGCGCCGCCCCGGTCGCCCCGTCGGCCATCGCGGCCAAGGGCCAGCTTTACACCGGCGCCGGCATGGAACCTTTCCCGGTGCCGCGCGCCCTGGACACGTCCGAGATCCCCGGTCTGGTCCGCCATTTCGCCGACGCCGCCAAGCGCGCGGTGTTCGATGCCGGCCTGGACGGCGTCGAGATCCACGCGGCCAACGGCTATCTGATCGATCAGTTCCTGCGCGACAGCACCAACACCCGCAACGACCAGTATGGCGGGACGGTGGAAAACCGCTGCCGCTTCCTGCTGGAGATCCTGGAGGCCACGGCCCATGCCGTCGGTGCCGACCGCATCGGCGTCCGCCTGTCGCCGACCGGCGTGTTCAACGACATGAAGGACAGCGACCCGCTGCCGCATTTCCTGGCGATCACCAAGGCGCTGAACCCGTTCAACCTCGCCTATCTGCACGTGATCGAGGGGCGGCCCGGCCACCACATGGCTCCGCCGGACGGTGCGCCGCATGTGGCGTCCGCCCTGCGCGCCGCCTTCAAGGGTCCGTTCATCCTGAATGGCGGATACAGCCGCGACGATGCCGACGCCGCACTCGCCAAGGGTGAGGCCGACGCGGTCAGCTTCGGCGAGTCCTTCATCTCCAACCCGGACCTGCCCGTGCGCTTCCGTGTCGGCGCATCGCTGGCCGAACCGGATCGCACCACCTATTACGGCGGCGACGCCAAGGGCTACACCGACTATCCGGCCCTGGAATCCGTCGCCGCCTGACCGGATTGCGGCCTCCCTGCCCCGGCGGGGCCGCAATTGCTCTCGACGTGAGAGCGCGTCGTGAGAGCGTCGTGAGACGCAAATCCCCGCTGCCCCCGGCCCGGCTCCCCCCTGGGCCGGGGGGCTTTTTTTATGTGGAGCCGGCCTCTACGCCGCCCCGCCCTCTCCGTCCAGTCCGCGGGCCAAGGCGGCGATGGTGCCGTAACCGACCTGATCGGCCGGGTCGATTTCCGCCATCTTGGCAAGGATCGCCAGCGCCTTGTCGCGGTTGTGGCGGCGCAGTTCGATGAAAGCGAGCGCCTTCATGGTGAACAGGAAGAAGCGCGCCGGCCCGGCCGCCGTCCAGTCGGTGGACCCCGCGGTCAGCCGCGACCAGTCCGCCGGAAAACCGCCCTGGAGCGCCGCGGCATCCAGCCCGATGCGGGCCACCCGCTCCGCGTCCGTCAGCTTCTTGCGGTTGAAATAGAATTTGTAGAGCGCATAGAAGACCGGCAGCACCCGAGGCCCCTTGCGATGAGCCTCCCACAGCAGCGCCTCGCAGGCGTCCGGCACGTCGCGGGCTTTCACCGCCTCCTGCAACAGTTCGTCGATCTGTTCGGGCACGTCGCCGAACGCCATCCGGCCGTTCGACATCCTGAGTTCGATCGGTTCGTCGCTCATCGCTTTCCTCGCCACTAATTCCTGCTGACGCAATCAATCATCCGACGCACCGACGACGCCCCATGGTACGCGCGCGGGCACGGCGAAAGACCACAATATTTTTGTGCGGCGAAGTGTCGCGGCTGTCGCAAAGACGACACGCGCCAAACCCGACAAAATGGTTCGTGTGCGGGACTTTGTCGGACTTTCGCCACGCCGGGCCGACCTGACAATCGTTGAAAATCAACGTCTTGCCTGTTTGGCACACCGCTTGCTCTATTCCCCGTCAGATCGGCCGGCACCCCCGGCAACGCGGCTTGAGGAGGCGGGACATGGTGACTCTGACGGATGCGGCGGTTTCCACCCTGGAACGGGTCCTGGCGAAGTCGGGCGGTGCGGCCGCCGGCTTGCGGATCGCAGTGACCGACGGCGGCTGCGCCGGCCTTAAATACCAGATGGGGCTGGAGGCGGCAGCCGGCGATGACGACGCGGTGCTCAGCTTCGGCCCGGTCACCATCTTCGTCGACGCCAACAGCCAGCCCTTCCTGAGCGGCGTGGTGGTCGATTTCGTCGAGGGCATCGAGGGCTCCGGCTTCAAGTTCGACAATCCGAACGCGACCAGCAGCTGCGGCTGCGGCAAGTCCTTCTCGGCCGGCGGTGACGGTGGCGGCTCCTGCTCGACCTCCTCGTCCAGCTGCGGGTCGTCGGCCCCCTACTCGACTCACTGAATTCGCCCCCGGACGGATCTTCCCCAAGGCGCGCACCCACGGAAAGGCAGCAGCGACATGTGGAACTACACCGACAAGGTCAAGGAACACTTCTTCAATCCGAAGAACTCCGGTGTCCTGGACAGCGCCAATGCGGTCGGCGAGGTCGGCTCCATCACCTGCGGCGACGCGCTGCGTCTGATGCTGAAGGTCGATCCCGACACCCAGATCATCCAGGACGCGAAGTTCCAGACCTTCGGCTGCGGTTCGGCAATCGCCTCCAGCTCCGCGCTGACCGAGATGATCATCGGCAAGACGGTGGACGAGGCGCTGACCCTGACCAACCGCGACATCGCCGAGTATCTCGGCGGCCTGCCGCCGGAGAAGATGCACTGCTCCGTCATGGGTGCCGAGGCGCTACGCGCCGCCATCGCCAACTACAAGGGCGAGGCGTGGGAAGACGACCATGAGGAAGGCGAGCTGGTCTGCAAGTGCTTCGGCATCGACGCCGCCATGATCGAGCGCGCGGTGACCGTCAACGGCCTGACCACGCTGGAGGAAGTCACCCACTACACCAAGGCCGGCGGCTCCTGCCAGACCTGCCACGAGAAGATCGAGGAGGTGCTGGAGGAGGTGCTGGCGAAGACCGGCGCGTTGAAGCCCGCCAAGAAGCATGCCCCCGGCACGGTCGGGCTCGACGCCATCAAGCCGCTGGAGCCGAAGGCCGAACCGGCCGCGGCGCCCAAGCTGACGAACGTCCAGCGCATGCAGGTCATCATGGGCGCCATCGAGGAGATTCGCCCGCAGATCCAGCGCGACGGCGGCGACGTTGAGCTGGTCGACATCGACGGCAAGGACATCTATGTGCGGCTCTCCGGCGCCTGCTCCGGCTGTTCGCAATCGGCCGGCACGATGATGGGCGTGCAGATGAAGCTGGTCGAGAAGCTCGGTGAGTTCGTGCGGGTCAAGCCCGCGTCCCTCATGCCAGCCCATGCGAACTAAGGGGGAGCGTGACGCCATGAGCCAGGGCATCTATCTCGACAACAACGCCACCACCCGCGTCGATCCGGAAGTGCTGCAGGAGATGCTGCCGCTCTTCACCGAGCATTTCGGCAACGCCTCCTCCATGCACGGCTTCGGCGCCGCGGTGGGCGGCAAGATCGAATGGGCGCGCAAACAGGTCCAGGCCCTGCTGGGCGCCGCCCATGACAGCGAGATCGTCTTCACCTCCGGGGGCACGGAAAGCGACAACACCGCCATCCTGTCGGCGCTGGAGGCCTATCCGAAGAAGCGCGAGATCGTCACCAGCGTGGTCGAACACCCCGGCGTGCTGGCGCTCTGCGAATATCTGGAGAAGAAGCGCGGCTACACGGTCCACCGAATCCCGGTGGACAACAAGGGCAACCTCGACATGGAGGCCTACCGCGCGGCCCTGTCCGACCGGGTCGCCATCGTCTCCATCATGTGGGCCAACAACGAAACCGGGACGATCTTCCCGGTGGAGGAACTGGCGCGCATGGCGAAGGAGGTCGGCGCCCTCTTCCACACCGACGCGGTGCAGTCGGTCGGCAAGATCCCGGTGAAGCTGGCGGACAGCGCCATCGACATGCTGTCGCTGTCCGGTCACAAGCTGCACGCTCCCAAGGGCATCGGCGCGCTCTACGTCAAGCGCGGCCTGCGCTACCGCCCGATGCTGCGCGGCGGCCATCAGGAGCGCTCGCGCCGCGCCGGCACCGAGAACGCGCCCGGCATCGTCGGGCTGGGCGCCGCCGCCCAACTGGCGCTGGTCCATATGGGCGACGAGAACACGCGGGTGAAGGCGCTGCGCGACAAGCTGGAACAGGCGATCCTGGCGGCGGTGCCGAGCTGCTTCGTCACCGGCAACCCCGACAACCGCCTGCCCAACACCTGCAACATCGCCTTCGAGTATATCGAGGGCGAGGCAATCCTCCTGCTGCTGAACGAGGCCGGCATCGCCGCGTCCTCCGGCTCCGCCTGCACCTCGGGTTCGCTGGAGCCCAGCCACGTCATGCGCGCCATGGGCGTGCCCTACACCGCCGCCCATGGCGCCACCCGCTTCTCGCTGTCGCGCGACACGACGGAGGAGGAGATCGACCGGGTCATCGCCGTGGTGCCGGGCATCATCGCCAAGCTGCGCAGCCTGTCGCCCTACTGGCAGCAGGACGCGGGCAAGGCGAAGGAGTTTGCACCCGTTTATTCGTAACACCGGAATCGCAGGCCGGGTCGATGGCCCGTCCCGGCACCCCGCCCGACGACACCCCGTCGGGGCGGGTCCCCGGCCCGGCCTGCGACACTGACTTGGGGGCGAAGTTCTCGGCCCCCTCCCTAGCCCTCCCCCGCGTTCCGCGGGAGAGGGAACTGCCGCCGCTCCTTTGCTGACCCTTACCAAGCGTCCTACCCCCTCTCCCGCGAAGCGGGGGAGGGATGGGGAGGGGGCAATCCGCGGCAACAACTCCAAGAAGGTGCCCCCATGCCCACCACCTTCGCCACCATCAACGACACGACGCTGCGCGACGGCGAGCAGACGGCGGGCGTCGCCTTCACGCTGGACGAGAAGATCGCCATTGCCCGCGCGCTCGACGCCGCCGGCGTGCCGGAGCAGGAGATCGGCATCCCCGCCATGGGCGAGGAGGAGCGCGAGGGCATCCGCGCCGTGGCCGCACTGGGGCTGAAGGGCCGGCTGATGGTGTGGTGCCGCATGCACGACGCCGACCTGAAGGCGGCGCTGTCCTGCAATGTCGGCTTCGTCAACCTGTCGATGCCGGTGTCGGACATCCAAATCACGAAGAAGCTGAAGCGCAGCCGCGCCTGGGCGCTGGCGGAGATCGAGCGCCGGGTGAAACAGGCGCGCGACCATGGGCTGGAGGTCAGCGTCGGCGGCGAGGATTCCTCCCGCGCCGACATGGATTTCCTGATCGCCGCCGCCACGGTTGCGCAAGAGGCGGGCGCGCGGCGGTTCCGATTCGCCGACACTCTCGGCGTGCTCGACCCCTTCCAGACGCGCGCCTGCATCGAACGGCTGCGCCGGGCGACCGACCTGGAGATCGAGATCCACGCCCATGACGACCTGGGCCTCGCCAACGCCAATTCGCTGGCCGCGGTGCTGGGCGGCGCCACCCATGTCAACACCACGGTGAACGGCCTGGGCGAGCGCGCCGGCAACGCCCCGCTGGAGGAGGTGGTGGTCTCGCTGAAGCACCTCTACCACATCGACACCGGCGTGGAGACGCGGTCGCTCGGCGCCATCAGCGATCTGGTGGAGCGAGCCTCCAACCGGCCGGTGGCGGTCAACAAATCCATCGTCGGCGCCGCCGTCTTCACCCACGAGGCCGGCATCCATGTCGACGGGCTGCTGCGTGACCGTGCCACCTACCAGAATTTCGACCCGGCCGAGGTCGGGCGCGAACACCGCATCGTGCTGGGCAAGCATTCCGGCACCGCGGCGGTGAAGCTGGCCTACGAGCGGCTCGGCATCGCCTGCGACGACGCCACCGCGCAGGCGGTGCTGCCGCGCGTCCGCGCGCTGGCCACCCGCGCCAAACGGCCGCCTACGCCCGAGGAACTGCACGCCTTTCTGGAGGCGGCGACATGACCAAGCCCAAAAGCTCCCCGGGCATTCTGGCCCTGCTGCGCGAGGACGTCGCCTGCGTGTTCGACCGCGACCCGGCGGCGCGCAATGTCTTCGACGTGCTGACCTGCTATCCCGGCATCCATGCGCTGGTGATCCACCGCTTCGCCAACGCGGCCTGGCGGCGGGGGCTGCGCTGGCCGGCGCGCTTCCTGTCCTATGTGGCGCGCGCGGTGACCAACATCGACATCCATCCCGGTGCCGGCATCGGCCGCCGTTTCTTCATCGACCATGGTGCCGGCGTGGTGATCGGCGAGACTGCAGAGATCGGCGACGACGTGACGCTCTATCACGGGGTGACGCTGGGCGGCACCTCCTGGACCAAGGGCAAGCGGCACCCGACGCTGGCGGACGGCGTGCTGGTCGGTGCCGGCGCCAAAGTCTTGGGGCCGATCACCGTCGGCACCAACGCGCGGGTCGGCGCCAATTCGGTGGTGACCAAGCCGGTACCGCCGGGAATGACCGTTGTCGGCATCCCCGGCCGGGTGGTGCGGCCGGAAGCGCATCGCCAGTTGTCGGATCAACCTGTCTCCGATCATGGCATCGACCTGGAACATCATCTGATGCCGGACCCGGTCGGCAAGGCCATCGCCTGCCTGATCGACCACATCAACCGCATCGAAGCCCGGCTGGAAGCCCACACCGCAACCGAAACGTCACAGTTTCCTGCTAAGAACATCCGCCTGTCGGAATTTCGCCTGAACGATATGCACAGCGATATACGTTTGGACGGTGTGGCCTGCAGCTCTTGTGGCAACATCTGCGACCAGGAGGGGTGCAGCCCCTCCCCTTCCACCCAGCAGCACGCGTGAGGAGCCTTCGACGATGAGCGATTTCACCGACGACCTCGACGATCTGGAAACCGCGGAAGACTTCCTGCGCTTCTTCCACGTCACCTATGACCAGCGCGTGGTCAATGTGAACCGCCTGCACATCCTGCAGCGCTTTCACGACTACCTGTCGGCGGACCATGGGATGGAGGGGCTGGACGACGAAGGCATGTCGGCGCGCTACCGCTTTCATCTGGAACGCGCCTACCAGGATTTCATGGTGTCCAACGCCATCGCGGAGAAGACCTTCAAGGTCCACAAGGAGGAAGCGCGCAAGATGGCAGACCGCTTCGTCCCGCTGAACAGCCTGCTGGGGTCGCCGGTCGGCTGAGCCGCCGGCACCCATGACATCGACGGGAGGGGGGCGCCGGCCGCGCCCCCTTTGCCGTCAGTGGATCTTGCTCTCGTTGGGGCCGTCGTCGCGCCGGTAGACGTGGACGTGGTAGGCGGCCATCGGGTTCTCGTCGATGTAACGCAGCAGTTCCTGCTCCGTCCGCGGCGTAGCGTCGCGGATCAGAACCTGCCAGGCAGGCTCCATCGTCGCACGCATGGTCTCGTCGTGGGGCAGCATGATGAATCCGGCCCATTCGGGTTCGAAATCCGCCAAATAGCTCTTGGCGTAGTGCTTCATCATCGCCGCGTCGTTGACGTTGACGTTCTCCATATTTTCGAAACAGACACGCAGGTCCATCGCCGTCCTCCTCATGGAATAGGGCGCGGCCCCGCCAATGGTCCGCAAGGGACGCGCGCAGGTCCGCGACGTTCGGTCCTGAAAACAGCCATGCGACAGAGATGGTACGCCGACGGGGTGAAAAACAAGGGCGTGCGATCTCTCCTCACGCACCTGCGCCGACCTGCTGCCATGCCTGCCCGTAGCGCCATGCATCAGGCGCAGACCGCACCATTGGTCATAATCCTGCGCTTTTTGGGTTCGCCTACTGCGTGGCTCCTGTAGAATTCTTGTGACAGCACCCGCGCGAGTACGATGACAGACATTACGCCTGCCTCCGACCATCCCCTGCGCATCCTCATCGTCGAGGACGAAAGTCTCGCCGCCATGGCTTTGGAAGAGGTCCTGGGCATGCTGGGCTTCGCCGTCATCGGCATCGAGGACAATGCCGACGCCGCGATCGGGGCGGCCGAGCGGCTGCGCCCAGACATCGTGATGATGGACATCCGCCTGCTCGGCCCGCGCGACGGGATCGACGCCGCCGCGGCCATCCGTGCCCGCACCGGCATCCGCTGCATCTTCACCTCCGCCTTCGCCGATGCCGAGACCCGGCACCGCGCCGCCGACTGCGAGCCCTTCGGTTTCGTCCGCAAGCCCTATTTTCCCGCCGAGTTGCAGCGGGCGCTGGACCATGCTGCGGGGGTGCTGAGAGGTAGCTGATTGCCCCCTCCCCGACCCTCCCCCGCCCTCGGCCGACCAAAGGTCGGTCCGATTGCGGGAGAGGGAGTAAGTCGCGGAGCGGCGGCAGTCCCCTCTCCCTCGAAGAGGGGGAGGGTTAGGGAGGGGGCAATTGCCCAACAGCCATTCCCCACCAAACAAATCAGCCCCCGCGCGTCGCCGCGCGGAGGCCGTCGAGTGAGCGGGGCAAGACAACAGACGCGAACCGATCAGCCGAACTTGTAGCTGATGCCGTAACCGCCGCGCGGATAGTCCCAGGCGATGTTGCCCTTGTCCTGGCAGACGACGCGGCAGGTGCCGCATTCCAGGCAACCGTCGGTCACCAACGTCACGCCGCCGGTCTCGTTCTTGCTGTAGCAGGCGGCCGGGCAGCAGAAGGTGCAGGCCTGTTTCTCGCAGGTCTGGCAGGCTTCCAGGCTCTTGATCTGGATGTGCGGCCGGCTCTCGTCGACGATGTAGCGGTTCTGATAGAGTTTCTCTTCGACCTTGACCATCATGTTCATCGTACGGCCCTCACCAGCTTGATTGCGTCACCGACCAGTCCCATCACCGAGCGGCGCTTGATGAAGGACTTCATGATCTGCTTTTCCTTGGTCTTCTTGTCGACGCTGTCCACGGTGAACCAGTTGTGGACCGCGGAGGTGATTTCGTCGGGATAGGCGCCGAAGAACTGCTTGTTTCCGTGCATGATGCCGGGCAGTTCGCGATACTTCTTCAGGTCCTTCATGATGAAGCTATCGTCCAGCTTCTTCTTGTAGGCCGCCAGATTCGACGCGGTGTAGCCCTTACCGGCTGCCTTCAGCTCGATCACCGTCTCCGCCGCCATCCGGCCCGACGCCATGGCGAGGTTGGAGCCCTCGCGGTGGGCCGCGTTGTTGAAGTGGGCTGCATCGCCGACCACCATCCAGCCATCGCCGTAGAGCTGCGGAACCGCCTTGTAGCCGCCCTCCGGGATCATGTGGGCGGCATATTCCTTCATCTCCGCCCCTTCGATCAGCGGCTTGATGACGGGGTGGTTCTTCAGATCTTCCAGCATCTTGTAGGGCGGGCAATCGCCGTTCTTGAAGTCGGAGATCAGGCAGCCGATGCCGATCGTCAGCGATTCCTTGTTGGTGTAGAGGAAGGCGGTGCCGACCATCCCCTTGGTCACCTTGCCCATGATCTCGATGACGACGCCTTCGTCCTCCTTGATGCCGAAGCGCTGCTGGATCAGCTCCGGATCGATGAAGAGAATTTCCTTGACGGCCAGCGCCACATTCTCCGGCGCCGCTTCGGCCTGAAGGCCGGCGCGCTTGGCGAGCAGGGCGTTGACGCCGTCGGCCATGATGACGACGTTGGCATGGATCTCCCCGCCCTCGCGGTCGGTGCGCACGCCGATCACCTTGCCGGACGGGTCGCGGATCAGCTCCGTCACCGTCGTCTCGCAGATCTGCAGACCGCCGACCTTGCGGATCTGCTCGCCCCACCATTTGTCGATGTTGGCGCGGATGATGGTGTAGCGGTTCGGCTTGTCGCTGTTGAAGGACTCCGACCGGTAGTTGGTGCCGACATAGCTGTCGTCGCCCAGCAGCCAGACGCGCTGTTCGATGATGTGGCGCTCCGTCGGGCAATCGTCCCGAAAGTCCGGGATGATCTTCTCCAGCTCGTGGGCGTACATGATGCCGCCCTGAACGTTCTTGGCGCCGGGATATTCGCCGCGCTCAAGCTGGAGCACCTTCAACCCCTGCTTGGCCAGCGTGTATGTCGCGGCGTTGCCGGACGGACCGGCACCGATGACGATGGCGTCGAACTTTTCGACCATGTCGACAGGCTCCTTTCTCGTCCGGCGGTCAGCCGGCCATGCGGTTGACGGAGAGGCGACGACCGAAGGCGTCGGTCAGCGCCGGCAGGATCGTCAGTGCGTCGCCGACCAGCCCGAGATGGGCGAAGTCGAAGATCGTCGCGTTGGGATCGGTGTTGATCGCCAGGATCAGGTCCGACTTCTCCATGCCGACCCGATGCTGGATGGCGCCGGAGATGCCGGCGGCGATGTAGAGCTTGGGCCGCACCGTCTTGCCGGTCTGACCGACCTGACGGTCATTCGTGGCCCAACCGGCCTGGACCAGCGGGCGGGTCACCCCGACCTCGCCGCCCAGCACCCGGGCGAGGTCGAAGACCAGCTTCATGTTCTCGACCTTGCCCAGCCCCTTCCCGGCCGACACGATGATGTCGGCGAAGGCCAGCTGCGCCTCGTTCTGCTCGCGGTCGGCGATGAAGTTCAGGACCTTGGTGACGATGTCCTCTTCCCGCAGATCGGGCCGGATTTCGACGACGCGGCCGGTGCGGGCGTCGTCGCGTTCCGGCATCGCCATCACGCGCGGGCGCACCGTCGCCATCTGCGGCCGGTAGGCCAAGGTCTGGATGGTGCAGAGCAGCGTGCCGCCGAAGGTCGGCCGGGTGGCGGCCAGCGAGCGGTTGTCGGCGTAGATGTCCAGCTCGGTGCAGTCGGCGGTCAGGCCGGTCGCCAGCGTGGTAGCGATGGCGCCCGCCAGATCGCGGCCCAGCGTGGTGGCACCCAGCAGCACGATCTCCGGCTTGTGGGCGTTCACCACATCGGTCATGACGCGGCAATAGGGGTCGGTGCGGTAGTCGGCCAGCGCCGGATCGGTCACCTTGTAGACGATGTCGGCGCCATAGCTGATGGCGTCGCCGCAGATGCGGTTCAGGTCGGGGCTTTCGGCACCCAGAACCACCGCTCCCACCTCCACCCCCAGCTTGTCGGCCAGCTTGCGGGCTTCGCCCAGCAGCTCCAGCGACACGGAGTGGACGATGCCGCGCTCCTGCTCCACGATCACCCAGACGTTCTTGTAAACCTTCAGGTGTTCGGGAAGCTGGAACTTGCGGCCCTGGGGCTTGCTCGGTTCGCTCATCGTCGGGTCTCCCGCGGGTGTATCGTCAAAGCCCGGCCGCGGCGCGGGCGAGCAGGTCGTCGGACAGCTTGGGCTGGGCGGCGAAGATGGCGTCGATGGCGGCGGCGGCCATCGCGTCGGGCGTGTCGGATGCGGCCTCGATCATCTTGGCCTTCTCGGCGCGCGGCTTCGGTACGAACACCTTCGACACCACGGTCGGCGAGCCCTTCAGGCCGACGCGGCCTTCCTCGGCGCCGGTGAAGTCGCGGCTCCAGGTCTTCAGCTCGTAGCGGGCGGCGCGGAACAGGTCGTCCATCTTGCCGAAGCGGATGGTGTTGGTGCCTTCCAGCATGGTGATCATGCAGGGCAGCGTCGTCTTCAGCACCTGGACGCCGCCTTCGGAGCGGCGCTGAACCACGATCTCCTTGGACGCGATGTCCAGATCTTCGATCTTCGTGATGTAGGTCAGCTGCTCGAAGCCGAGGCGGGTGGCAATGCCGGGGCCGACCTGGGCGGTGTCGCCGTCGACCGTCTGCTTGCCGCAGAAGACGATGTCGACCGGCTCCTCCTCCGCCAGCTTCTGGATCGCGGAGGTCAGGGCGTAGGAGGTCGCCAGCGTGTCGGACCCGGCGAACTTGCGGTCGGTCAGCAGCACCGCATCGTCGGCCCCCAGCGACAGCGCCTTGCGCAGCGAGGTCTCCGCCATCGGCGGCCCCATGGTCAGCACGGTGACGCGGGCGCCCACCTTGTCCTTCAGCCGCAGCGCCTCTTCCAGCGAGAACAGGTCGAACGGGTTGATGATAGCGGGCACGCCCTGCCGCATGATGGTGTTGGTGACGGGATGGATGCGGATCTGGGCGCTGTCGGGCACCTGCTTGATACAGACGACGATGTGCATCCCGTTCTCCTTGGCTTCCGCTCTCGCTGTGGCGCGCATGTGGGTTTGGGGCCGGCACCGGGCCGGGATACACCCAGGATAGCAAGCGGCGTGCCAGCCGGCGGAGACCGGCCAAGCCACGGAAAATGTTCAGAATTTTCCGAAGGTGCGATGCCCCGCGGCCTTGTCGCAAAGGCGACAAGGGGGCTGCCATGTCGGGTTCGTTACAGCCCGCGCGGGGCGAGGATCAGACCGCTTCGATATGGCCGACGACGCGGTCCAGTTCGACGCCGACGCGGGCGACCATGACGGCGATGCCGTCCAGCCGGCGGTCGATCACGGCCATTTCCACCGCGTCCGCGGCGGCGGCGAGATCGCGGGCGCCGACGGTGCGCGAGGAACCTGCCAGCTTGTGGGCGGCCTGCCGCACCTCGTCCCAGATCTCGCCCGCCAGCGCATCGATGAGCCAACGGTGGGAGGTGCGGTTGGAGGTGACGAACTCGCCCAGCAGATGGCGGACGAAGTCGGCGTCACCGTCGAACAGCGCGGTCAGCGCATCCATGTCGAGCGGCGGCAGGCCGGCCGCCTGCGGCACCGCCGGCGGAGCCTCGACGGACACCGGCGAAGCCTCGACGGCCTCCGGCGGCAGGGCGGCCTGCTCGTCGGGCTCCTCCTCCGCCCAGCCTTCTGCGTAACCGTCCGGCGGCAGGAAACGGTCGAGCACGCGGCGCAGATCGGCGAGGCTGACCGGCTTGGCCAGCGTTTCGTCCATGCCGGCCTGCAGGCAAAGCTGGGCCTCGTTCTCCGTCGCATTGGCGGTGATGGCGACGATGGGCAGGCGGGGACCTCCCCCGGCCGCTTCCGCCGCCCGGATGCTGCGGGCCAGTTCCATGCCGTCCAACTCCGGCATCTGGCAGTCGGTCAGCAGCAGGCCATGGCCGCCGGCCCGCCACAGGGCCAACGCCTGGGCGCCGTCCTCCGCGGTTTCCATGACATGGCCCAGCAAGGCGAGCTGGCGCTGGATCACCTGCCGGTTGGTCGGATGATCCTCCGCCACCAGGATCAGTCGGCACCGCGCCCGCGCCTCCTCCACCGTGGGCAGCCGCCGCCGGCCGGCGGCGGGAGCGGCCGGCTCCTCCGGTTCCGGCTGCAGATCGGCCCGTCCGCCCTCCCCTGCCGGCATGCGTCCGGCGGCAGCCAGGACGGCGCGGATCAGGCTGGTCCGCCGCACCGGCCGGCCGAGGACGACGGTTCCGGCGCCGGCCCCACCCCCCGAGGAACCGAGCGCAGCGGTATCGCCGGCGGTCAGCGCATCGCCGCCGATCAGCACGCGGCCGCGCACCCGGCCACGCGGGTCGCTGTCCAGCGCCCCGCTGTCGGTGCCCAAGGTGGAGACCAGCACGTCGCAGGCGGCGGTGGGCAGAAGGGTGTCCAATGCCGCGTCGGCATCGGCGGCCTCCACCACCTGGGCGCCATCGGCGTTCAGGTAGCGGGCAAGGAAGCCGCGCTCCTTCGCATCCGCCGCCAACAGCAGCACCGTCACACCCTGCAGCGGCGCCCGCTGAAGGCAGGCGTCATCCTCCGCCGGGACCAGATCGGCGGCGAAGGTGAACCAGAAGGTGGAGCCGACATTCAGTTCGCTGGTGACGCCGATGTCGCCGCCCATCAGCTCGGCCAGACGCCGGCAGATCGACAGCCCGAGACCGGTGCCGCCGAACCGGCGGGTGGTCGACACCTCCGCCTGGGTGAAGGGACGGAACAGGCGGACCTGATTCTCCGCCGAGATGCCGATGCCGGTGTCGGTCACCGCCACCCGGATGATGACCCGGTCGCCGTCGAAATGCGCCAGTTCCACCCGCACCGTCACCGAACCGGACTGGGTGAACTTCACCGCATTGCCGGCGATGTTGAACAGCACCTGCCGGATGCGCACCGGATCGCCCAGCACCGCGGCCGGCAGGTCGGGATCGACATAGGTGACCAGCGACAGGCCCTTGGCCCGCGCGCCGGGGGCCAGCGTGTCTGCCACCCCCTCCACCACGCCGGCCAGCGCCACCGGCACCCGTTCCAGGTCCAGCCGCCCGGCCTCGATCTTCGAGAAGTCCAGGATGTCATTGATGATGGTCAGCAGGGCGCCGGCCGATTCCCGCACCACGGTGACCAGTTCGCGCTGGTCGCCTGTCAGGCTGGTGTGTTCCAGCAGTTCCAGCATGCCCTGGATGCCGTTCATCGGCGTGCGGATCTCATGGCTCATGGTGGCCAGGAACAGCGACTTCGCCTGATTGGCCGCCTCCGCCTCCGACCGTGCCGCCTCCGCCGCCTCGCGTGCGGCCACGAGGTCGCGCGTGCGTTCCGCCACCTGGCCTTCCAGGCTGCGGTTCAGCTCGGTCAGCTCCTCGTAGAGGTGGACGTTGTCGAAGCCGATGGCGACCTTGGCGCAGAACACCTCCAGAAGCCGCCGTTCGTCCGCCGTCAGCGCGCGGCCATGGCCGAGATAGACCGCCGTGTCGTGCCGCCGGGTGGCGGAGCGGAAGACCAGAACGCTGTGCCCGCGCTCGAACCGGTTGCGGCCGTCGGCCAGCGCCGCCGTCACCACCTGCACCGCCTCGTCCGGCAGGGCCAGGAACAACGGCGTTCCCTCCATCCCGACATGGCGGCCGGCACCGCCCAGCACCAGCGGTTCCGCCGGCTGCGGCCCATCCGACAGGCCATCCGACAGGCGGCTGACCAGCGCCACCCCGCCCAAAGTCATTCCATTGGCCGGCGGGCAGACGCCGACGATCTGCGCCACGGCATGGCGCACGAATTCCGCCATCGTCCGCTTGCCCAGCAGCGTGGAGGACGCGTCGAGGATGCGCTCCAACCCTTCGCGGTGGTCCTCGATCGCGGTGATGTCCTGATAGCCGCGCAAGGCCGCGACGACGGAGGTGAACAGCTTCTGCGCCGTCAGCTCCGTCTTCGATTTGTAGTCGTTGATGTCGTAGCTGAGGATGACGTCGCGTTCCGGCGCCTGCCCCGGCTGGCCGGTGCGCAGGATGATGCGGACCCGCCGGTTGCTCAACTCGCTGCGGATGTAGCGGACCAGCCGCAGGCCGGCATCGTCCGACTCCATCACGACGTCGAGCAGGATCACCGCGATGGCCGGGTTGTCGCGCAGCACCCCGCGGGCTTCCGCCGCGGTGGCGGCCGACAAGAACTGCGCCGGGCGTCCTTCGAAGGTGAAGCCGCGCAGCACCATCTTGGTGGTGGCGTGGATGGCGGGGTCGTCGTCGACGATCAGGATCAGCCAGGGTTCGACCGGTTCGGCAGCCTCGGCCGCCACTTCGACGGCGGGTTCCTCCTCCGCGAACAGGAATTCGTCGCTCATCACGGTCCCCCGGCGAACTTGCCGCGCGTTTTCCACCCCGGCGCGCGGGCGACCTTAGCATAGGTGCGGGAAAGGCCGCCAGTTCGGCCCCCGATCGACGCCATGAGGCGGCAACCATCAGGTGGAAATGGTGGATTTGCCGGACGGCAGCCGCCATGGTGGCGCCGTTTTCAATCGCGCATGTGCCGTCATGAACCTGCTTGCCTGCATCCACGACAAGGCCCCGCTGATCGAGGCGCGGGATCCCGACCTGGGCGACCTGTTCCCGCCGGGCTTCCTCGACCTGTACGAGGTGCACAGCTACCGCAACGCTGCCCGCATCCTGGCCTATGCCTGCACGGCCGAGTTCCGCGAGATCACCGAGCGGCTGATGGAGTTCCGCATCCGCACCGAGGACATCGTGGCATCCGGCGGCAACAAGTCGCAGATCGCCAAGACGATGGAGCGGATGCTGAACCCGCTGGGCTGGAACGAGACGCGCATCCGCGGCGACCTGTTCATCACCAAGATGATCGTGACGCATGAGGAAAAGCGCCGCATCGCCGGCAAGAACCGCGGCCAGACCGTGACCGAGCAGCGCCAGCGCGAGGAGCTGTACAAGGTCAACGGCTTCATCGACGGCCACAAGATCGACTTCGTGAAGGAGCGCGTGTCCTTCGACCTGGAATGGAACAGCAAGGACCAGACCTTCGACCGCGACCTCTACGCCGCCCGCACCTTCTACGAATGCGGCATCATCAATGCCGGCGTCCTGCTGACCCGCAGCGCCGAGCTGATCCCGCTGTTCACCGAGGTGGCGCGGCGGGTGGAGATGAAGAATTTCCAGAACAAGTACGGTGCCAGCACCACCTGGATGAAGAAGCTGCTCTACCGGCTGGACGCCGGCCGCGGCGGCGGCTGCCCGGTGCTGGCGCTGGGCATCCGCCCGGCGCTGGTGTCGGATTTCGAGGAATGGAAGGACAGCCACCCAGTCGTCCGGCAGACGGCGACCTTCGATGTCGATACGGGGGCGGAGGACGAGGACGATCTTTGGTGAGGGGGGTGGTTGCGGTGTGCCCCCTCCCTAACCCTCCCCCACCTTCGGTGGGAGAGGGGACTGCCGCTGCTTCGGCAGCCGATTCACGCCGACAAGCATCCTGCCCCCTCTCCCTCGATCGGACCAGCCTTCGGCCGGCCGAGGGAGGAGGGATGGGGAGGGGGCATCAGCGTGCATCACGCGAACTTCCGGTCCGTAAGCAGCAGGCGCACCGCGAAGCCCAGGAACAGCACCCCGGCGATGCCGTCCAGCGCCGTGCGCACCCGCGGGCTGGACAGCACGCGGCGGGCGGCGCCGGCGCTGAGCGCGGCGACACCGGCCAGATAGATGCCGCCAAGCACCGAGATGATGCTGCCCAGGATGAAGGTCTGCAGCGCCACATGACCCAGGGCGGGGGCGATGAATTGCGGAACGAAGGCCAGTTGGAACAGTATGACCTTCGGGTTCAGCAGGTTCGTCAGCAGCGCCTGGACGAACACCCGGCCGGCGCGGGCCGAGGCCGGCGCCTCGATGGCCGGCGCGGGTTCGGCGCCCCGGCTCGCCCAGACGCTCCACAGCGACCGCAGGCCGATCCACGCCAGATAGGCGCCGCCGGCATAGCGCAGCAGGTCGAACAGCGTGGTCGAGGCCGCGATCAGGGCGGAGATGCCGGCGGCGGCCAGCAGCGCATGCACCATGTTGCCAACGCAGATGCCCAGCGTCGCCACCACCCCCGCCTGCCTGCCGTCGGCGATGCTGCGGGTCAGCACCAGCAGCGAATCCGGACCCGGCGCCAGGACCAGGACACAAACGGCGATCATGTAGAGTTGCAACAGATGGGGGTCGAGCGGCAGGGTCATGGCGGCGGGCCTTCGGGCGGTAGGGGAGCGGTCAATCCGGCCAGCGGCGGTGGATCCACAGCCATTGCGCCGGCCTGTCGCGGATCCAATCCTCCAACAGACGGTTCAAACGTTCCATCAGAATTCGCGCATCCGCATTGCGGTCGCCGCTGGTCGGGTATTCCTCCGGCGGCAGGACGGTGACGCGGAACCGCGCGCCCTCCAGCCGTTCGGTCCGCGCCGGGCATAGCGGCAGCTGCATCTTCATGCCGAGGAATGCTGCGGCCGGCGCGGTCATGGCGTCACGACCGAAGAAGGGGACGGGAATGCCGTCGTTCATCTTCTGGTCGATCAGCATGCCGACATGGCCGCCCTTGGTCAGGTGACGCAGCAGGATCCTGGCACCGTCCGGCCCCTTGGGGATCTGCATGCCGGTCGCCGCCCCGCGCAACTTCACCAGCAGCTCGCCGACGATCGGGTTGTTGGGCGCACGATAGACCACGCCCACCTCCAGCCCGAGCAGCCGGGCAACGACCGACTGCACCTCCCAGTTCGCCAGATGGCCGGAGACCAGGATGCCGGCCTTGCCGTCCTCGCGCAGCGCGTCGACATGCTCGACGCCGACCAGTTCCACCCGCTCGCGGCCGATCTGTTCCAGATGCGGATATTCGGCGATGGTGCGGCCCAGATTGTCCCACATCCCGCGCAGGATGGCGTCGATTTCCGCCTTGCTCTTCTCGGGGAAGGCGCGGGTCAGGTTGCGGCGGGCACGCGCGCTGTTGGGCAGCAACGGCCCGACCGTCCGTCCGATCCAGCCGCCGAGCGCCGACGCGCGGTCGAGCGGCAGGGCCCGGAACAGGCCGCAGATTCCATGAACGAGCGCCGCCTCCAGCTTGTAGCCGACATGGCGCGTCAGCCATTGCTGCAGCGGGCTACGCGGCTTGGCCATCAGGGCTTCCTTTCAACAGCACAGGGGACAGCAGTGCGGCGAGCGCCCCCTCATCCTCCCAGCGGACGGAGACGGGCAGCACGTCCACCCTGCCCCGAAGCTCCGGCGGCAGGCGTACGGCGTCCTTGGCGGTGGTGACGGGCAAGGCGCCCAGCCCGGCGGCGCGGTCGAACAGCGCCGCGACCTCGGCGGGGCGGTAGGGATGGTGGTCGGCGAAGGCCACCCGCTCCACCACGCGGGCGCCGAGCGCCTCCAGCGTGGCGAAGAACTTCTCCGGGCGGCCGATGCCGGCGAAGGCCAGGACGTCCCGGCCGGCAAGCCGGGCGGCGGCGGCGGAATCGGGCTCCAGCCATGCCTTCAGCACCGGACGCCCGCCGGCCAGCGCCGCGAGGCCATGGCGGTCCTCCCCCAGGATCACCAGGGCGTCGGCACGGGCGAGGCCGTCGGCCACCCGTTCGCGCAACGGCCCCGCCGGCACCAGCCGCCCATTGCCGAAGCCGACCGCGCCGTCGGCGACGATCAGCGCCAGATCCTTGTAAAGGGCCGGGTTCTGAAACCCGTCATCCATGACGATGGCCCCTGCCCCGGCGGCGACCGCGCGCTGCGCCCCCGCCACCCGGTCGCGCGCCACCCAGCAGGGTGCGGCGCCGGCCAGCAGCAGAGCCTCGTCGCCGACATCGGCCGCGGTGTGGCGGACGGGATCGACCTGCAGAGGCCCGGCCTCCCGTCCGCCATGGCCGCGGGTCAGCGCATGGGCGGGAATGCCGCGGGCATGCAGTGCGGCGATCAGCGCCAGCCCGACCGGCGTCTTCCCGGCCCCGCCCGCCACCAGATTGCCGACGCAGACCACCGGCGCCATGACCCGTTGCGGAACGGTGCCGGCGATGCGCCGCCGTCCGGCCAGCCCATAGAGGGCGCCCAGCGGCGCCAGCAGCAAGGATACCAGGCCGGGCGGCCTGTACCAGAATTCGGGGGTCTTCACGGGCCGGTCATCCCCTCACGCTCATCCCTCAGGCGGAGGTCGGGATGCCGGCGGTGCCCAGCACCGGGGACAGCGCCGCAAGCGCGCGGTCGATGATCCGCCGGTTGTCCGCCGTCACCCGCGCGGCGCCCGCGACGATGCGGTCGCGCGCGCGCTCGTCGGTCAGCAGCCGCCGGATCTCGCGGGTCAGCGCGTCGCCGTCCGCGACCGGCAGGGCGCCGCCGGCGGCCTCCAGCATGTGGGTGATCTCACCGAAATTGAACATGTGCGGGCCATAGAGCACCGCGCAGCCCAGCTGCGCCGGCTCCACCGGGTTCTGTCCGCCATGGGGGATGAAGGAGCCGCCCATGCACACCACCGGCGCCGCGCGGTAGAACAGTCCCAGCTCGCCCATCGTGTCGGCGACATGGACGGCATGCTCCGGCCCCGGCAGCAGGTGGCGGTCCGTCCGCCGCAGCACCGACAACCCGCGCGCCCGCATCAACTCGGCAACGGCCTCGCCGCGATGGGCATGGCGGGGGACGATGATGGTCAGCAGGCCGGGCAGAGCGGGAGCCAGCGCCGCATGGACGGTCGCCGCGACCTCCTCCTCCCCCGAATGGGAACTGGCGAGCAGCCAGACCGGCCGACCGTCCAGTGCGGCGCGCAGCGGCTCCATCGCATCGGCGGCGGCGGGTGGCGGCTCGGCGGAGAATTTCAGGTTGCCGACGCTGGCGACGCCCGCGGCGCCCAGCCGGCGCAGCCGCTCCGCATCGCCTTCGGTCTGGGCCAGCGTGATCTGGAATGTCGACAGCAGCCCGCCGACGAAGCCCGGCGCGTTGCGCCAGCGGGCGAAGCTGCGCTCCGACATGCGGGCGTTGACCAGGGCGGCGGGGATGGAGCGGGCGCGGATGCCGGCCAACAGGTTCGGCCAGATCTCCGATTCCGTCCACAGCACCGCGTCGGGGCGCCAGTGGTCGAGAAAACGGTCGACGGCACCCGGCAGATCGACCGGCACATATTGATGAATCGCCCGCTCCGGCAGCCGCCGTCCCATCAGCTCGGCCGAGGTGACGGTGCCGGTGGTCATCAGCACGGACAGGTCGGGCGCGTCGTCCAGAAGCCGGCCGATCAGGACCAGGACGGAATTCGCCTCGCCCACGCTGGCCGCATGGATCCACACCAGCGGTCCGGCCGGCCGCTGGCGCGAGGGCGTGCCGAACCGCTCCGCCTGACGCACGGGGTCTTCCTTGCCCGCGGCGCGGCGGCGGTCGAGATAGAGGCGCACCGCCGGCCCGGCGACGGTCGTCAGGCCACGGTAAAGGGATTGCAGCATCAAGGCCCGGAACAGGAGACGGACGACAACGGGCGCGCTGCTGGTCCCCCTGATACGGAAGACCGGCAGCGCGCCCGGCGGTACCTTAGCACGCGGCACGCATTCCGTAACAGAGGCCGGTTAGACGGGCAGCCGCGCGCCGTCAGCCCGGCCCAAGCCGGACGGTCAGGCCCCCGGCAGCCCGTCGGCGTCCTGCTCCGTGACGTTGTCGGCAACGACAACGCCGGTCTGGCCATCGATCCGATAGACGACAGTCCAAAGCCCATTCTTCTGCTTCGTCTTCGCCGTCACGGCGTCGGGATATTCGAGCTTGGTCGTTTCAATGATCTGATCGGCCTGCTCTTCGGTCAGGTCGGAATTCACCACCATGTCGGTCCCTCCAGCCGGTATTGAATCAAGGGCTTTTCGTGGGTGAAGCCTCAGCCCTTCCAGCCGAAGCCGCGGGCCACCGCGGCGGTCTGGCCGGCGAGCGCCGGGTTGCGGATCAGGCTGATGGTGGCGATGCCGCGGGTGTCGACGCCCTGGGCCTTGTACTGGGCGGCGATGCGGTTCAGCCGGTCGCGCTTCTCCGCATCCGACAGCCCATCGGCGACGGCATAGCCGTAGAGGAAATTGGCGGCGTCGGTGGAAGCGAAGCCGGAGATGCTGACGAGTTGCTGTTCGGCCTCATGCGCGGCGGTGGCGGCGCGCTGGGTGATGCCGATCAGGGCGCTCAGCACCGTTCCGCTGGAATAATAATCCTCAAGGTCGGTCAGCGCGATGCCGGGCGGATAGTCCTTCAGCGGCTTCGACAGACCGGTCAGGATGCGGGCGCGCACATGGGCGCGGTTGGCGCGCATGGAGGAGTGAATGGCCGGCAGCGCCTTGTCGCCCAGCACCTCCTTCTCGAACGCGGCGCGGCTGCCGGTGATCCCGGCGCCGATCGCCGACAGCACGCTGGCTGCCGCACCGCCGCTGGCCGCACCGGCCGAGGTGACGCCCAGCGTCAGCACGTCGGTGGAGAAGCCCGCCTCGCGCATCTGCTGGAACAGCTTCTGCTCGAACTCCGAGAAGTTGGTGTCGATGGCGTACATGCGTGCCGCGACCCTGGTGTTGCGGCAGGTCTCGTCGGCACAGCCGAGGATCGCGGCGGCACTCCCCTGCTCCACCACCATCGGTTCGGCCGGCAGACGCTCCGGATAGCCCTCGAAGGAGGCGCAGCCGGAAACCGCGGCCACCAATGGCAGGACGGCGAGCAGGCCCCGCGATGCGGACTGCCGGCGCGGAGCACGGTCCGGACGGGTGGAGGCGACGGTCGAACGGCGGGCCATAGCAAGGTCCTCGGTTGTGGATTCCGAGAGTGTTTCTCGCCATGTGGGCTAGCATGAGCGCCCGACCCTGTAAAGCGATCTCAACCGGCAAGGGATGTTTCCATCCGGTTGCCCGCCAAGGAAGAATACCGGCGGGCTGCCGGTCTCAGCCGGTGACTTCGGAACATGGCGGAACACGTCTGCGATGAATGTTCCAGAAGCGCCCGGAAGCTCGCACTCACCGCTCCGCCAGCGCCAGCTTGGCTCCCAGCGCGGCGAAGGCGGCGGCGAAGCTGCGGCGCATCCAGGCCAACACCCGCGGGCGGGAGACCACCTGATCGCGCACCGCGGCGGCGAACAGGCCGTAGACGACGAAGACCGCGAAGGTCAGCGCCATGAACACGCCGCTGAGTTCCAGCATGCGGGCGAGCGGCTGCGGATCGGCGTCGCTGACGAATTGCGGCAGGAAGGCCAGGAAGAAGATCGACAGCTTCGGATTCAGCACATTGACCAGCACCGCCCGCAGGATCATCCGCCCGGCCGGGTGCCGCACGGTCTCCGCCTGGACGCTGAGCGCCCCCTGCTCCTTCAGCGTCGCCCAGGCCATGTAGAGCAGATAGAGCACGCCCAGGATCTTCAGCCCCTGGAACGCCACGGCGCTGGTGTGCAGCAGCGCCGCCAGCCCAAGCACGGCGGCAGCCATGTGCGGCACGATCCCCAGCGTGCAGCCGAACGCCGTGATCGCACTCGCCCGCGCTCCCTGCGACAACCCCGCCGCCAGCGTGAGCAGCACCCCGGTGCCGGGCGAGGCGACGACGATCAGGGAAGTGATGAGGAATTCGGGGCTCATGAGCGCAAACCTCACGCCAATGTGGGAGAGCCGAATGGAACCATGGCGCGGGACCGTCGCCAAGGGAAGGTTTCGCAAGACGGGAAAGTCCATCCCGTCGCATTGTCCCCTACCCCGTCCCTCGGCTATCCTGATCGAAATCCCCCGCCTCGCGGTGATGCATGCCGGTCTCATATCTCCGTGCGATCTCGGAGAGCAAGCGAACCAGACGGGCCAACGTCCATCTCGGCGTGTCGCTGGCCTTCGTCGCCGGGGCGATCAATGCGGGCGGGTTGCTGGCGGTGCTGCAATACACCTCGCACATGACCGGCATCGTCTCGTCCATCGCCGACAATCTGGTGCTGGGAAACCTCGTGGCGGTTGCGGCGGGGATGGCGTCGGTGGCGGCCTTCGTCTCGGGGGCGGCCTATTCCACCATCCTGATCAATTGGGGGCGGCACAACCGGATGCACAGCGCCTATGCCTACCCGCTGTTCTGGGAGGCGCTGCTGCTGCTGGGCTTCGGGCTGCTGGGCCACAGCCTGGACGAGCATCGGGCGCTGTTCGTGCCGGTGACCGTTCTGCTGCTGTGCTTCATCATGGGACTGCAGAACGCCATCGTCACCAAGATCTCCAATGCGGAGATCCGCACCACCCACATGACCGGCATCGTCACCGATATCGGCATCGAACTGGGCAAGCTGGTCTACATCAACCTCGGCACAGAGTCGGCGCGCTACCAGCCGGTGCGTACCAACTGGCCGCGGCTGGGCCTGCTGGTGGGTCTGCTCGGTGCCTTCTGCCTGGGCGGGGTGATTGGTGCCGCCGGTTTCAAATATGCGGGCTATGTCACGACGGTGCCGCTGGCCGCATTCCTGGTGCTGCTGGCGATCGTGCCGATGGTGGACGACGCGCGGACGCGGACGCGTCTGCTGCTGCGCCAGCGCCTCAAGACAAACGGCGGGGGGCGGCACCGGGAAGCGCCGCCCCCGCTGATATGACGCCTTTACGTGAATGGCCGCAGGTTGGACAGGAACTGTTCGGCCGAGCGGCGCCAGGAATAGCCCAGCGCATAGTCGCGGCATTTCTGCGCCGGGATCGCCAGCGCGCCTTCCACCGCCCGCTTCAGATCCACGTCCAGGCAGCCGGCGCCGGAACCGTCGACCACGTCCAGCGGTCCCGGCACCGGGTAGGCGGCCACCGGCACGCCGGATGCCAGCGCCTCCAGCAGGACCAGCCCGAAGGTGTCGGTGCGCGACGGGAAGACGAAGACGTCGGCGGCGGCGTAGTGCTTCGCCAGATCCTCGCCATGCTTGGCGCCGACCCAATGAACGCCGGGGTATTTGCGCTGCAACTCTTCCCGCGCCGGGCCGTCGCCGACCACCACCTTGGTGCCGGGCAGGTCGAGGCGCAGAAAATCCTCCAGGTTCTTTTCCACCGCGACGCGGCCGACATACATCGACACCGGCCGCGGCAGATCGAGGAAGCCCTTGTCGCGGGGCCGGAACAGTTCGGTATCGACGCCGCGGGTCCAGCGGCGGATGTTGACGAAACCACGGTGCGTCAGTGCGTCCTCGATGGTCTGGGTCGCCACCATCACCGCCGAGGACGGCTTGTGGAAGCGGCGGACCACCGCATAGGACAGCGCCAGCGGGATCGGCGCGCGGTCGCGGACATATTCGGGAAAGCGCGTGTGATAGGCGGTAGTGAAGGGCTTGCCATGCTTCAGGCAATAGGACCGGGCGGCAAAGCCCAGCGGCCCTTCGGTGGCGATGTGGATGCAGTCGGGCCGCATGCCGTCGATCATCGCCCACAGCCGGCGTTTCGCCCCCAGCGCCAGCCGGATTTCCGGGTATGTCGGCATCGGCAGGGTGCGGAAACGGTCGGGTCCGATCACCTCGACGCTGTGTCCCATCGCCTCCAACTCATCGCGCACGGTGCCGATGGTGCGCACGACGCCGTTCACCTGCGGGTGCCAGGCGTCGCTGACGATCAGGATGTTCACGCCGCTTCCCGTTCCTTCGCCGTCACCTTGCCCACACTGGGACCAGGGGTTGGCATCCGCTGCGCCATGACCTCCGTCCAGTGGATGATCTCCAGCGCGCCGCTGTCGTGCTCGACCAAGGCGGTACAGGACTCGACCCAATCGCCGTCGTTGCAATAGAGGATTCCTTCGATATCGCGCATCTCGGCGGTGTGGATGTGGCCGCAGACGACGCCGTCGACCTTGCGGCGGCGGGCTTCGTCGCCCAGCGCCTGTTCGTACTTGCCGATGAACTCGACCGCGGTCTTGGCCTTGTGCTTCAGGTAGGCCGACAGCGACCAATAGTTGAAGCCCAGCCTGCGCCTCACCCAGTTGAACAGGGTGTTGACGTGCAGCAGCGTGACGTAGGCGTGGTCGCCCAGCAGGGCGAGCCACTTGGCATAGCGCACCACCGCGTCGAACTTGTCGCCGTGGGTGATCAGCAGGCGCCGGCCGTCGGCGGTGGTGTGGACCCATTCATCGACCACATGCACGCCGCCGAACTGGAGGCCGACATAATCGCGCGCCGCCTCGTCATGGTTGCCGGGGATGTAATAGACCTCCACCCCCTTGCGGGCGCGGCGCATGATCTTCTGCACCACGTCATTGTGCGCCTGGGGCCAGTACCAGCTTTTCTTCAGCCGCCAGCCGTCGACGATGTCGCCGACCAGGAACAGGTGATCCGATTCGGTATGCTTCAGGAAATCGAGAAGCAGCTCCGCCTGACAGCCGCGCGTTCCAAGATGAACGTCGGATATCCAAATGCTGCGGTAGCGCTTGACCGCTGGGACGGCGTCCATCATCCGCTCCGTCGTCGCCATGGCCGGTGGCCATCAAGACAACTGCCGTATAAAGGAAAGCACCACACCTTGACAACGATTTGGAACGCCTGCACCTATTCGTCACAGTGATTTGGGCTTTCGTCACGGATCGGCAGTTTTACTGCAATGGAACCGCCGCCTGCCCTTCATGGTTCTGCAACAGAAGGCGCCCCGTGCGCCGTTCAGGGAGAGCGAATCGGTGCGCGACACGGTGCTGATGGACGAGAGCCCGGCGGTTGGCGCGGGCGGCGGAGACGATGCGGCGCTCGCTGTGCGGCGGCTGCTGGTGATCCACAACCCGACTGCCGGTGGACGGCGGGCGCGGCGGCTGCGCGCGGTGGTCTCCCGGCTGGAGGCGCGCGGGGTGAGCGTCGCCGTCAAGCCGACGGGCAAGCGCGGCGATGCCGAGGCCTTCGCCCGCGAGGCCGATCCAGCCAGCGTCGATGCGGTGGTGGCGGCCGGGGGCGACGGCACCATCAACGAGGTCATCAACGGGCTGGCGATTCACGCTGAGGCTGGCAGGCCGCTGCCGCTCGGCATCGTGCCGATGGGCACCGCCAACGTGCTGGCCGCCGAGTTGGGCCTGGGCATGGATGCGGAACGGATCGCCGCGGCGATTGCCGGCGGGCGGCGGACGATGATCTGGCCGGCGCTGGCCAACGGGCGGGTGTTCTCGCTGATGGCCGGGGTCGGGCTGGACGCGCGGGTGGTGGAGCGGGTCGATCCACGGGTGAAGCGGCTGATCGGCAAGGGCGCCTATGTGGCGGAAACGCTGGTGCAGCTGGCGACCCGGCCGGACCACCGCTACCGCGTCACGCTGGACGATGGCCCACCGCAGGAGGTGGCGTCGGTCATCGTCGCCAAGGGGCATTTCTACGGCGGCCGCTTCATCTGCGCGCCCGATGCGCGGCTGACGGAGCCGGAGCTGCATGTATGCCTGTTCCCGCGTGGCGGGCGGTTGAACGCGCTGCGCTATGTCTGGGGCGTCACCGCCGGGCGGCTGACACGCTTCCCGGAGTATCGCGTGGTGACGGCCAAGCGCGTGCGGATCGAGGGGCCGGCGGGTGACGGGCTGTTCGCCGACGCAGTGCAGGGGGATGGCGACGTGCTGGCGCGGCTGCCGGTGGAGATCGCGCTGGCGGGGTGGCGGTTGCCGGTGCTGGTGGGGTGAGGGGTTGGCTGACGATGCCCCCTCCCTAACCCTCCCCCGCCCTCGGCCGGCCGAAGGCCGGTCCGATCGCGGGAGAGGGAGTAAGTGCAAAGGCGGCGGCAGTCCCCTCTCCCTCGAAGAGGGGGAGGGTTAGGGAGGGGGCAACCGGCGCCCAGCCTTCGCCGCCCTCGCCTGCTCCTGCAACGCCACGTAATGGTGCCAGACCAGCCGCGCCGCCAGCGAGCGGTAGGGCCGCCAGGGCTCGGCCACCTCGATCAGCTGCCTCGCCGTCGGCTTGTCGGCCCAGCCCTTCAGCCGCTGGACGCCCAGTTGGATCGCCAGATCGCCGATGGGCCAGATGTCCGGGCGGTCGAGGGTGGTCATCAGATAGACCTCGGCACTCCAACGGCCGATGCCCTTCAGCGCGACGAGCTGGGCAATCGCCTCCTCGTCCGGCAGGCCATGGATGATGTCGAAATCGAGCCGTCCGCTCGCCACCGCCTCGGCGAGGCCGCGGGCATAGCCGATCTTCTGGCGGGAAAAACCGCAGGCGCGCAACGTCTCGTCGTCCAGCGCCAGGATGGCGTCGGGCGTGACGGCGCCGCCCAGACGGTCCTGCAGCTTGGCCCAGAGCGCCAGCGCCACCTTGGTGGAGAGCTGCTGCTCCATCACCATGCGCAGCAGGCCGACGAAGCCGGTCGGCCGGGTGAAGTCGCGGATCACCGGGCCGCCGACGCGCAGGCATTCGGCGAAAATGGGGTCGAGCGCGGCCAGATGTTCAGCGTTCATGCTCGACGCTCATCGGCCGCGCCCCACGTCCCGCAAGCGGTGGCTCAGGCCACCAGCTCGATGGCGTAGTCCTCGATCACGGTGTTGGCGAGCAGCTTGCTGCACATCGCCTCGACCTCTTTGCGGGCGGTCGCCTCGTCGGTGCTCTTGAGCTGCAGCTCGATCACCTTGCCGGCGCGGACGTCCTCGACGCCGTCGAAGCCCAGCGTGTGCAGCGCGTGCGCAATGGCCTTGCCCTGGGGGTCGAGAACGCCGCGCTTGAGGGTGACGTGAACCTTGGCCTTCATCGGATGTCCGCTCGCTTTACGGTGTTGGTGGAGGGGTGGTTGCTGACTATTGAATGGTCTTGGGGCCCTTGACGTCGCTCGGCCCGCCTTCCGGCAGGATGCCGAGGCGCCGCGCGACCTCCTGATAGGCTTCCTCGACACGGCCCAGATCCTGGCGGAACCGGTCCTTGTCCAGCTTCTCGTTGGTCTTGACGTCCCACAGGCGGCAGTTGTCGGGGCTGATCTCGTCCGCCAGGACGATCCGCATCTCCTCGTTCTCCCATAGGCGGCCGAACTCCAGCTTGAAGTCCACCAGCTTGAGCCCGATGCCGAGGAAGAGGCCGGACAGATAGTCGTTCACGCGCAAGGACAGCGCGACCATGTCGTCGAGATCCTGCGGCGCCGCCCAGCCGAAGGCGGTGATGTGCTCTTCCGAGACCATCGGGTCGCTCAGCTCGTCCGACTTGTAGTAATACTCGATAATGGAGCGCGGCAGCGGCGTGCCTTCGGGAATGCCGAAGCGGCGCGACAGGCTGCCGGCGGCGACGTTGCGGACGACGACCTCGATCGGGATGATCTCCACCTCGCGCACCAGCTGCTCGCGCATGTTCAGGCGGCGCATGAAATGCGTGGGCACGCCGATCTCGGACAGCCGGCTCATCAGATATTCGGAGATGCGGTTGTTCAGCACCCCCTTGCCGGTGATGACGCCCTTCTTCTGGTTGTTGAAGGCGGTGGCGTCGTCCTTGAAGTACTGCACCAGGGTGCCCGGCTCCGGCCCTTCGAAGAGTACCTTGGCCTTGCCTTCGTAGATGCGCCGGCGTCGTGTCATCGCGTGTTCGTCCAAATACGTAAGGACCGG
>NZ_DASPIS010000014.1:0-2979 GCF_035628975.1 Azospirillum sp.
CGCCATCCCAAGGCCGCGGTGGTGGCGCCACCGCGCAGCGATGCCGTGCTCAGCGACACGGCCGCGACCGCTCCCAGCCAACGCGACCGTCACATCCAGATGATTGCGCAGGCGGGTCGGATGGCGTGGCAGCGGGCCAGCGGCTACAACAAGCGCGCCGGTGTGGAGAGCCAAATGGCGCGCTGGAAGGGCGTCCTCGGCGGGGCGCTGCGCTTCCATACCAATCAGGCGCAGGCCACCGAGGTCGCCATCGGCGTCGCGGTCCTCAACCGCATGCTCGACCTCGGACGCCCGAATTCCGTCCGCGTCGCTTGATCACCAACGGGGCTGGGGTAATCTCTTGCCCCGCTCACCTCGCTGCAACACGCCGACGTTTGCTGCCGGTTTGCAGCAGGATGGCGCTGCAGTTCAGGCGGCACTCACATTGCCATGGAGCAGCGGGCAGGCTGAGGGGCAGATCAACCGCCTCAAACTGCTCAAGCGTCAGATGTACGGCAGAGCCAGCCTGGATCTGCTCCGGAGGCGAACCCTCCTGGCGGCCTGATCCACACAAAGTGCGCAAGAACCAACCGGGGCAAGATTACATGGCAGTTATCGGTCATAAAGGGCGTCACGGTCAAACCGCTCGCCTCCAAGGTCCATGCCGTCTTCCAGAATTTGGAACAAACGGCTCCAAGCCAAGCCGCCGTTTGTTTTGGTGGCAGACCGATCATAGGGTGCCAATTGAGCCACAGGCTGCCCACGCTTGGTGATGATTACGGTGTGCCCACTGGTAGCCTGCCCGAGGATCTTCGAGAATTGCCGGTTAGCATCGGCTGCAGATATGGTGCGAGGCATCTCAGTTTCCTTGTAGTAATATCAATACAATAGGAAGTTTTCTGGAAATGCTGGAGGGCGTTAGCTGCTGTTCCAGGGGTTTAACAGTGGAACGCCCATTGGTTCGAAATCACGCACGTTGCGGGTCACGACGGTCAAGCGATGCACCAGAGCGGTGGCCGCGATTAGGCTGTCGCCCTGTGGCCGAGGATCAGGAACGTGGAGCGTCGCGCAGCGCTGCGCCACATCCGCATCGACTGGAAGGATACGGCCCCTAAAGGCCGGCATCACCTGGGTGTCGATCCAGTTGCGCAGCGCTGCCCCTTGCGCGGCGTCCCTACGGCCGATCTGCCCGGCACCCAGTTCGATCTCGAACAGGGTGATGGCGGAAATGAACAGGTCAGCCGGCGGCACGGCGCCCGCCCAAGCGAGAAGGCCGAGGTTGGCCCGCGCCGGCCGCCTCAGTCCAGAAATTGCGTTAGTATCGAGCAGGAACATCAGTCCAGCACCGCCGGCCAGGCAATGTCGCCGATCCGTGGCGGCTCGAAGTCGAAATCGGCCCCGGCGTCATCCTGGCGCAGCATCTCGACGATGGAGCCACCCTGTTCGCCCGACAAGCGCTGATAGGTGTCGTACCGCAGAAGCACATAGGCTGGCTCGCCGCGATCGGTGACGATCACCGGGCCATCCTCGGCCGCTCGCTTCGCTTCGCTGGGATTCTGGTTAAACTCTCTGCTGGACATCATTCGCCCCACGCTATGCACTCCAGCCATTATGTTGATGCTACAATACTACATAGAAGCGAGAGCGACCAGACGAAGTGTGGGCACAATCCTACAAAGTGGGGGTTAGCGGACGATCAGTCCACGGGCTATATGGTGGCGGTCATCAGGTCGCGCGCTGCGGCCAGCTCCGTGATGAACCGAGGACAGCGCCTGATGCTGCCGTGACGGATCGGCGTAGACGCCCTAGCCGTCGACGATGCGACCTCTGAAATCCTGCTTAAGATGTTCCATGACGTTCACAACGCGCTCCTGCACCGCGTCGGTTGCTGCGGCGGCCTTGCTGATGGCGGTGGACAAGGCCGAAATCCTCCCGTCGATGATCGGGGGGCAACTGAACAAGTCGTCAAGGATATACCGTTGACATATACGAGTTTGGGATATACGCTGTGGATTTCATGAGGAATGTGAGGGTGTCATGGCGGTCCGCACTACCCTGTTTCAGTCCAACCGGACCCAGGCGGTCCGCCTGCCGAAGGATGTCGCCTTTCCCGGCGATGTCCGCGAGGTGCTGATCGTTCGCGAAGGCGACCGGCGCGTCATCGTCCCCGCCGACCGTGCATGGGACGACTTCTTCGACTCTCCCGGCATCGCCTTTCCGGACCGTGACCAGCCGGCCATGCAGGAGCGCGAGGCGCTGTGATGCTGCGCTACATGCTGGATACCAACCTGTGCATCCGCGTGCTGCGTGACAGGCCTCCGGGCCTGCGCGGGAGATTCAACGCGGAAGCGGGCGCGCTCTGCATCTCCACCGTCACGCTAGCCGAGCTGCTGCATGGCGCCGCTAAATCGGCGCGGCCAATGGAGCCGCGCCATGAGGTCGAGCGCCTGATTGGTCGACTGGAAGTACTTCCATACGACGAGGACGCGGCCGGTCACTACGGTGAGATCCGTGCCGACCTTGAGCGTCGCGGCACCATTATCGGACCTTACGATCTGATGATCGCGGCGCATGCCCGCAGCCGGGGCCTTATTGTTGTAACGGGAAACCTGGGTGAGTTTCGCCGTGTTGATGGCCTTCGGTCGGAAGATTGGCTCAGCGACGCCTAATCCAGAGGTCACGTCCGTCAAGGTGGTGGAAATTGGAAGGTGGTCAGGTGCGTCGTCGGTCAGGCTGCCTTTGCTGAGGGAAGTGGCGTGATGGCGGGCTCGTCGAGGGCAGCGATACCGGCCATGGTCTCGAGCGTCAGGTAACGATGCTGGAGCTGCCAGTCATCATTTTGCTCCAGCAAGATCGCGCCGACGAGCCTTCGAACACTTTCCTCGTTCGGGAATATACCAACAACATCAGTGCGGCGTTTGACCTCCTTGTTAAGACGTTCAAGAGGATTCGTCGAGTGTAGTTTGGTGCGGTGCGCCTCGGGATAGTCCATATAGGCGA
>NZ_DASPIS010000015.1:0-56309 GCF_035628975.1 Azospirillum sp.
ACGGTGAGCCGGTTGATGGAGATGCAGAGCGAGGACTACCTCCAGCGCCAGCATCTCACCTGACCGCCCAAGGCCCCGCTCACACCATCTCCGCAGCCTTCTCCCGCGCCCGCCGCCGCAACTCCTCAAAGTCCCGCCCGGCGTGGTGGGAGGAGCGGGTCAGCGGGGTCGCCGATACCATCAGGAAGCCCTTTGCCCTCGCCATCGTGCCGTAGCGCTCGAATTCCTCCGGCGTGACATGGCGGGCGACCGGGTGGTGGTTGGGGGTGGGGCGGAGATACTGGCCGACGGTGAGGAAATCGACGCCCGCCGCCCGCAGGTCGTCCATCACCTGCAACACCTCCGCCGGCTCCTCCCCAAGCCCGACCATGATGCCGGACTTGGTGAAAATGGACGGGTCGCGCTCCTTCACCCGCTCCAGCAGCCGCAGCGAGCCGTAATAGCGCGCCCCCGGCCGCACATCGGCATAGAGCCGCGGTACGGTTTCCAGATTGTGGTTGTAGACGTCGGGCCGGGCATCGGCCACCGTCTCCACCGCCCCCGGTTTGTTGCGGAAATCGGGGGTCAGAACCTCCACCGTCGTGCTGGGGGAGGTGTCGCGCAGGCGGCGGATGCAGCGGGCGAAATGCGCGGCGCCGCCGTCCGGCAGATCGTCGCGGTCGACCGAGGTGATGACGACATGGGCAAGGCCCAACTCGCCCACCGCCTCGGCCAGCCGGTCGGGCTCGTGGGGATCGAGCGCGTCCGGCCGGCCGGTGGCGACGTTGCAGAAGGCGCAGGCCCGCGTGCACACGCTGCCCAGGATCATAACCGTCGCATGCCGCTTGCTCCAGCACTCGCCGATGTTGGGGCAGGCGGCCTCCTCGCAGACCGTGTTCAGGCCGTGGCGGCGAACCAGGGACTGCGTGTCCTCGAACGCCGCACCGCCAGGCGCGCGGGCGCGGAGCCAAGCCGGCTTCTCGGCCCGGTGCTCCGGGCGGGCGGGTTTCATGTGCATCGCGGGCAGGGCCATCAGTGGACGAGCTCCGGCTGTTCGGCCGCAGCAAGCGACGCCTGGGGCTGCACAATGATCTTCACGTTGCGGTCCTTGTGGGCGACCAGTTCCTCGAAGCCGCCGCTGACGATGTCGTTCAGGGTGATGCGGCCGGTGATCAGCGGCTGCACGTCGATGCGGCCATCGGCGATGAAGCGGATGACGTCGGCGAACTCGCCATTGTAGGCCAGCGAGCCGATGATCTGCTTTTCGGTGGCGACGATCTCGAAGAAATTGAAGGAGCTGGGTTCCTCGAAGATGCCGACCAGCACCGCCTTGCCGGCCTTGCGGATCACGTCGATGGCGAGCTTCGCCGTGTCGCGGTGGCCGATGCATTCGAACGACACGTCGGCGCCATAACCGCCGGTCAGCGCCTTGACCTCCGCCACCGCATCGCACTCCTTGGGATCGAGCACGACGGTCGCGCCGACCTCCAGCGCCTTGGCCTTGCGGGCGGCGGACATCTCAAGGACGATGATCCGCCCGGCCCCCGCCGCCTTCGCGCACATGATGGTGCAGAGCCCGATGGTGCCGGCGCCGACCACCACCACGGTCTCGCCGACGATGCTGCCGGCCTTCTTCACCGCATGCATGCCGACCGCCAGCGGCTCGATCAGGGCGCCGGCCTCGGTCGGGAAGCCGTCGGGCAGCTTGTAGAGCAGTTCGGCCGGGACATTGACCAGGCTGGCGAAGGCGCCGTTGTTCATCAGGCCGGTGAAGGCCAGCTTCTCGCAGATGTTGTACATGCCGTGCTTGCAGTAATAGCACTCACCGCAATGCTGGCAGGCGTCGGCCGCCACCCGGTCGCCGACAGCGAAGCCGGTGACGCCCTCGCCCAGCGTCGCGATCTCCCCGCTGAACTCGTGGCCCAGGATGCACTGTCCCTTCAGGCCGGTCAGCGGGTGCGGGGTGTCGACGGGGATGAAGACCGGACCGGCGACATATTCATGCAGGTCGGACCCGCAGATGCCGCACCAATGCACCTTGATCTGCACCCATCCCGCGGGCGGGGCACCCGGCAGCGGCACGTCTTCGACGCGGATGTCCTTGCGGCCATGCCAGACGGCGGCCTTCATGGTGGCCGCCAAATCTTCTGTTATCGCATTCATGGGATGTGTCCTCCGGTTTTTATATTTGTGGACGAGCGGTCGGGACGGTCAGGCGAACACCATCCCGCCATCGACCAGCAGGGACTGGCCGGTCATGAAGTCGCTGTCGGACGAGGCGAGGAAACGGGCGACGCCGACCAGATCCTCCGCCCGCGACGGCCGGCCCAGCACGGCGCCGGCGGCGAACATGTCGAAGGCCTCGTTCTCGGATTTCGTGATGCCGGTGTCGCGGAAGCCCTGGTCGATGATCTTCCACATCTCGGTCGCCACCACGCCGGGGCAGATGGCGTTGGCGGTGATGCCGTCCTTGCCGAAGCCGCGGGCGGCGGCCTGGGTCAGGGCCACGACGGCGAACTTGCTGGCGGAGTAATGGGCCAGCGGCTCGTAGCCCTGCTTGCCGGCGATGGAGGCGGTGTTGACGATCTTGCCGCCGCCGCCCTGCTTCTTGAACGTCTTGATCGCTTCCTGCATACCGATCAGCACGCCCAGGGCGTTGACGTCATTCACCGTGTGCCAGTCGTCCTCGGTGATGTCGAGGAAGGGCTTGGTCTGGGCGATGCCGGCATTGTTGAAGATCACGTCGAGCCGGCCATGGGCCTTCACCGTCTCGTCGATCATGCGGCGGACGGCGCTGCGGTCGCGGACATCGACGGTGACGGCGATGGCGCTGCCGCCGGCGGCGCGGATGGCCTCGGCCACCTGCTGGGCGTCGGCCTCGGTGCGGTCGGCGATGGTCAGCTTGGCGCCGTCGGCGGCCAGCGCCTTGGCGATCGTGGCGCCGATGCCGCGGCCGGCGCCGGTGACGATGATGCTCTTGTCCTTGAGGTCAGGCATGAGCGGTCTCCTGCCGGCGCGCTGGCGGATAGCCTGCGCGCCGGTTGCGAGGGGTTTGGAAATGAAGAGCGGGGAGGTGCCTCAGCTCGCCTTGGCGATGTGGTCCTTCAGCAGCGCATTCACTTTGCCGGCGGCCTCCATCTGCACCATGTGGCCGGCGCCGGGGATCACGGCGACCTGTGCCGTGTTGGCCAGCGCCTGGGCGTGGTCGGCCGGGATGACGCGGTCCTCTTCGCCCCATACGACGAGGGTGGGCGTCCGGGCATCGGCGATCCCGGCGGCGAGCACGCTGGCCTGCCGGCCGTCGGCGAACAGCGACGCCGACAGGGCGCGCAACGCTTCATCCACGCCGTCCAGCCGCTTGTACTTCAAGAGGTCGTCAACCATCTGGCGGCTGACGAGGCCGCGGTCGGCGAACAGCGTTTCCAGGACCGGTTTCAGGTCGCGGCGGGATGTCGCACCGACGAAACCCTGGATGTAGCCGCCGTCGATCTGCTCGCCCAGGCCCGCCGACGCGATCAGCGACAGCGACGCCACCCGGCTCGGCGCGTCCAGCGCGGTGCGCATCGACACCGCACCGCCCATCGAATGGCCGACGAAATGGGCGCGCTCCACCCCGACCGTGTCGAGGAAGCCCAGCACCGCCTGAGACAGGCCGGACAGGCTGGCGTCGGCGATCTGCTTGGTCGATTGCCCATGGCCGGGCAGGTCGAGCGCGTAGACGGTGGCGGTCTCCGCCAGCGCATCGATGGTGAACAACCAGTTGTCGAGATCGCCGCCGAAGCCGTGTACGAGCAAGACGGTGGGACCGCTCTCGCCACGCCCCTCCCCACGCTTGGCGTAGCGGATGGTGCCGGCCGGCGTTTCGGCGGTGTGGTACTGCGGGCCGGCTTCGGCCTCGCCACCGTCTTCGCTGGCGGGGACGGCATAGGCGCTGATGAAGGCGTCGATGTCGTCGTCGGGCACGTCGGGTTCGGCCAGCACGGCGATCAGCGCCTTGACCGGATAGACGGTGCCGGGTTCGCCCAGCACCCGGCGCAGGACGCCGGTCTCTCCGGCCTCGACCACGTTGGTGATCTTGTCGGTCTCGACCTCCAGCAGCTCATCGCCGATGGAGATGGTGGACCCCGGCCGCTTCAGCCAGCCGGTGACCTTGCCTTCCGACATGGACAGGCCCCATTTCGGCATGACGATGGGCTTGATGCGCTCGTTCAGCATGTTGTTCAGGCTCCTGGGGGAATTTCTTGTTTTGCTAAAGATGCCCCCTCCCTAACCCTCCCCCGCTTACGCGGGAGAGGGAACTCCGCCGCTCCGGCGCTCACTCCCTCTCCCGCGAAGCGGGGGAGGGTCGGGGAGGGGGCAAAATGCCGGCGCCTATCACGCCGCGATGCTGCGCGCTCCCTTGGGCGACAACGTACGCCGCACCGCGCCAGCGATGCTGTCGGCGCTGGGGACGTACAAATCCTCCAGCGACGGCGCGAAGGGCACCGGCGTGTGCGGCGCGGTCACCATCTGCACGCCGGCCTTCAGCGCACCGAAAGCGTTCTGGCCGACGAAAGCCGCGATGTCGGTGGCGAGGTTGCAGCGCGGATGCGCCTCGTCCACCACCACCAGCCGGCCGGTGCGCTCGACGCTCTCGACGATGGTGTCCCAGTCGATCGGCGACAGGGTGCGAAGGTCGATCACCTCCGCCTCGGTGCCGTCCTTGGCGAGCGCCGCCGCCGCCTCCATCGCGCGGTGGACGGTCAGGCCGTAGCTGACGATGGTCACGTCGTCGCCGTCGCGCAGCACGTTGGCCTCGCCGAAGGGGATGGCGTAGCTCTCGGCCGGAACCTCGCATTCCAGGCCGTAGAGGTTCTTGTGCTCGCAGAAGATGACCGGGTCGTTGTCGCGGATCGACTGGATCAGCAGGCCCTTGGCGTCATAGGCGTTGCTGGGGCAGACCACCTTCAGCCCCGGAATGTGGGTGAACAGGGGGGTGAGCATCTGCGAATGCTGGGCCGCGGCGCGGAAGCCGGCGCCGACCATGCCGCGGATCACCACCGGCGTCTCGGCCTTGCCGCCGAACATGTAGCGGAACTTGGCGGCCTGGTTGAAGATCTGGTCGAAGCAGACGCCCATGAAGTCCAGGAACATCAGCTCCGCCACCGGCCGCAGCCCGCAAGCGGCGGCACCGACGGCCGCACCGATATAGGCGGATTCCGACAGCGGCGTGTCCATCAGCCGGTCGCCATGCTTGGCGTACAGACCCTTGGTGACGCCCAGCACGCCGCCCCAGGCGTCGTCCTCGCCCTGGGCGCCGGTGCCGCCGACGATGTCCTCGCCCATGACAATGACGGTGGGGTCGCGGCGCATCTCCAGGTCCAGGGCCTCGTTGATCGCCTGCTTCATGCTGATCTTGCGGGACATGTGTTTCCTCCGCGCGTTTGGCGTTTCTTGAAGGGGGCTTAGTAGGCGACGTAGACGTGGCTCAGTAGGCGACGTAAACGTCGCGCAGCAGGTCTTCCGGCGCGGGCAGCGGGGCGGCCTTGGCGGCGCGCGTGGCGTCCTCGATCAGCGCGTTCACCTCGCGGTCGACCGCTTGCAACTCGTCGCGGCCGATCACCCCGGCCTCGATCACCCGTTCCGACAGTATGGTCAGGCAGTCGCGGGACGCGCGGATCGCCTCCAACTCGCCCTTGGCGCGGTAGGTCTGGGCATCGCCTTCGAAATGGCCGTAGAAGCGGACCATGTTGCATTCCAGCAGGGCCGGGCCGCCGCCGTCGCGGGCGCGGCGGATGATCTCGCCGGCCGCCTCGTACACCGCGAAGAAGTCGGTGCCGTCCACCGTGACGCCCGGCATGCCGAAGCCGGTGGCGCGGTCGACATAGCTGTCGCAGGACACCGCCCATTCCATCGCCGTGGATTCGGCATAGCCGTTGTTCTCCACCACGAAGACCACCGGCAGGTTCCACACCGCGGCGAGGTTCAGGCTTTCCAGGAAGGTGCCCTGGTTCGACGCCCCGTCGCCGACGAAGGTGATGCCGACGCCGCGGTCGCCGCGCACCTTGGCCGCCAGCGCCGCGCCGCAGATCAGCGGCGCCCCGGCGCCGAGGATGCCGTTGGCGCCCATCATGCCCTTGGACAGGTCGGCGATGTGCATCGACCCGCCCTTGCCCCGGCAGGCGCCTGTGCTGCGGCCGTAGATCTCCGCCATCATCGCGTGGACGTCGACGCCCTTGGCGATGCAGTGGCCATGGCCGCGGTGGGTGGAGGCGATGCGGTCGTTGTCGTTCAGGTGCATCATGATGCCGGTGGCGCAGGCCTCCTCGCCGGCATAGAGGTGGACGAAGCCGGGGATGTCGCCCTTGGCGAAATCGACGTGCAGCCGCTCCTCGAACTCGCGGATCGTTCGCATGGTGCGGTAGGCCTTCAGCAGCTCGTCCTTGCCGAGGGGGAAGGGATTCTGGGCCATGAGGTGTTTTCTCCCTGATTGATGTTTGGCGGGTTGATTTGAGGTTTAGAAAGCGGCGGTGACGGGCACCGGGGTGCCGGTCAGCAGCCGGTTCTGGCCGGCGTGCCGCATCACCGCGGCGACGTTGACCGTGCGGAAGGCGTCGTCCCTGAGCGTCAGGGACAGACGGTCGCGTTCGCTGAAGGACAGTTCTCGTTCGCCATCCAGCGCGATGGAGCCGGCGGCGACCTCCGGCACGAAGGCCACGTCGGCCGGCATGCGGCGCCAGTCGGTGATCCCGACCCGGGCCATCATCCCCGGCGCGATGGGGGCGTGGAGCGTGGTCGCCCCCTTGCGGCAGTCGCCATCAGGGGACAGCCGCACCATCAGGCCGCCGCTCTCGTCGCGGCCGACGGGTTCCAGCAGGCCGGCGATGGCCGACATGCCGATCACCTCCGGGTCGGCGAAGGTGACGTAGAGTTCGCGGAAATTCTCGGTCCGCCACAGGGCGCGGGCGCCGATGTAGCGTTCCGTCACCAGCGCCACGTCGACCAGGGCCATGTCGGTGACGGCGCCGCCGTTCGCCCCGCGGTCGAGGGAGACGTCGATGCGCTTGTTGGCGGAGAAGGCGATGTGCGGCGGCACCCGGCCGGTCACCGCCAGCCCGGTGGCGAGCCCGGTGATCGTCGGTTCGCGGTGTTCGGGGAAGGCGTTGTTGGTGCCGGTGGAGATGCCCGCGATGGGCACCGTCCCGCATTCCGCCGCCACCGCCCGATGGGTGCCGTCGCCGCCCAGCACCACCAGGGCCGAGACGCCGGCTCGCTGCATCTCCGCCGTGGCGCGGTGGGTGTCGGCGACGGTGCCGGTGACCGGCATGGCGATGGGGTGGAGGGCAGGGTAGATGTCCTCGCCGCGCGCCTTTGCCCGCATCATGCCGCGTTCGACATGGGCGCGGATGCCGCCATTCTCCGGCATCATCAGAACGTCGCGGACGCCGCAGGCATGCAGCGCCGCCAGCACCCGCAGCAGGATGTTCGCCCGGTCGGCGATCTGCAGGCTGGTGGCGTTGGCGACGACCCGGCGGATATCGCGGGCAGAAACCGGATTGGCGACGATGCCGACGACCGGAGCCAAGATTGCGCCTCCCCCTCGTTGCGGCGCGCCGTTGATCGACGCGCGCTTCAAAGGGGTAAGAGCAACCGCCGTGCCAGATGGTCAGTTCAGCGGATTTTCTTGTTTTTCAACGGTTGACGGTGATGCGACGGGGTGGGGCGTTGCAACAGGTGTTGCACGGACTGTTGCGCGGCCGGTGCAACAGGTGTGGCGTCACTCGGCGGCTGGCGGTACCGCGGCGATGCGGGTGGGGATCATGGCATTGATGGTCTGGCGCTGTTCGTCCAGCCGGGCGCTGACGACCTTCAGTTCGGTGCGCAATTCGATATGCTTCTCGCGCACCTCTTCGCGGAAGGACTGCATCTCGCCCCGAAACTCTGTCATTTCGGTCTGGAAGCTGGACACTTCCGCTTTGAAGCCGTGAAGGTCACGCTCCAAACGGTCCAGCCGTTCGGTGTTGGCATCCAACTTGACGCTGAAGTGCCGGCCCATGTCGGCAATCGCGTTCAACACATCGGCGAGCGTCGGTTCGGCCATCTGCCACTCTCCATTCGATTGAGTGATGATGGATCCCACTCGCGCATGAGTCAATGGCCGCCCACCCTTGTATGTGCCCTTCGCAACCCGGCATTCCACCCCTGCGCATCGCCCGTCTTGCCAAGCGTTCGCCTGCCGCTTTAGCCTCGCTTGGTCATACCAATGAACCATCCCAATGAATCTTGGAGCGGGGAGGACAACACCCATGACCGTCATCGCCACCACCCAGCCGCGCGCGGCCCTGACCGAGGAGGCTCGGGCCGAGCTGACGGCTCTGCTGGGCGACCGGTTCACCACCTCCCTGCCGGTGCGCGAGCATCACGGCAAGGACGAGTCCTATCACACCCCCTTCCCGCCGGACGGCGTCGCCTTCGCCAACTCGACGGAGGAAGTCAGCGCGATCGTCAGGATCTGCGCGAAGCACAAGCTGCCGATCATCCCCTTCGGCACCGGCACCTCGCTGGAGGGCGGCATCGCCGCGCTGGCCGGCGGCATCACCATCGACCTGTCGGGCATGCAGCAGATCCTGCGCGTCAGCCCGGAGGATCTGGACGTCACCGTGCAGGCCGGCGTGACCCGCAAGCAGTTGAACGAGCATCTGCGCGACACCGGCCTGTTCTTCCCCATCGATCCCGGCGCCAACGCCTCTCTCGGCGGCATGTCGGCGACCAGGGCCAGCGGCACCAACGCCGTGCGCTACGGCACGATGCGCGAGAATGTCCTGGGCCTGACCGTGGTGCTGGCCGACGGCCGCGTCATCAAGACCGGCGGGCGGGCGCGCAAGTCGGCCGCCGGCTATGACCTGACCCGGCTGTTCGTCGGCTCCGAAGGCACGCTCGGCATCATCACCGAGGTGACGCTGAAGCTCTACGGCATTCCGGAAGCCATCTCGTCCGCCGTCTGCGCCTTTCCGACCATCAAGGGCGCGGTCGACACGGTGATCCAGACCATCCAGATCGGCGTGCCGGTCGCCCGCATCGAACTGCTGGACGAGGTGCAGATCGACGCCGTCAACAAATACTCCAAGCTCGACTACGCGGTCGCCCCGACCCTGTTCTTCGAGTTCCACGGCACCGAGGCCGGCGTGAAGGAGCAGGCGGAGATGGTGGCCGCCATCGCCGCCGAGCATGGCGGCTTGGAATTCGCCTGGGCCACCCGGCCGGAGGACCGGTCGAAGCTGTGGCAGGCCCGGCACGACGCCTATTACGCCGCGCTCGCCCTGCGTCCGGGGTCGAAGGGCTGGCCGACCGACGTCTGCGTGCCGATCTCGCGCCTTGCCGACTGCATCCTGGAGACCAAGATGGATTTGGCGGAGTCCAACATGCTGGCCCCGATGGTCGGCCATGTCGGCGACGGCAACTTCCACCTCGTCTACGTCCTCGATCCGGAGAACCCGGCGGAGTTGGCGGAGGCCCAGCGCCTTGCCGACAAGATGGTGACCCGCGCGCTGGAGATGGGCGGCACCTGCACCGGCGAGCACGGCATCGGTTATGGCAAGATGGCGTTCCTGGAACAGGAGACCGGCGAAGCGTTCAACGTCATGGGCGACCTGAAGCGGGCTTTCGATCCGGACAATCTGCTGAATCCGGGCAAGGTTGTGCGGGTGTAAGAAAACGAGGGGGCCTCGGAGAGCGAGGCCCCCTCAATGTTACGCAATCTGCTGAGCAATGAACAGGTCGCGAGCGACATTGCCGATCGTGTTTGTGGCAACGCCGTCAACAGTACCGCCTACAATTCCGCCAACAAGCGGTATAGCTTTTCCCAAATTTATTACGCCCGTGGACCCAAACTTGGTAAGAAGGCGAAAGCCAACTGCTTTGTTGATAGAGATGATAACTTCTTTTGATATATTTTGTATCATCTTCTGTGTTACTTTGGTTCCTACTTTAACGCCGATTTCTTTCAAAACCGGAAGGGCGGCATTCCCGCATAGCGCGGTGTAAACGAGAGTTTTGACGCGGTCGTCCTTGATATCGTGTCCGCCCAGATGGGCAATAGCTGCGATCATTCTTACTTGAACATAGAGAACTGACGTAATATTGGCTGGGATTGCTACCGGAAGAGTCATGAGTCCACCAAGGCCGGTCACAAAACCGGATGTCGCGCATTTGGCTATCTGCCAGCGGATCAGTGCATTGGCTTGATCGTGTAGAGTTCCATCTTGCTTAGCGTACTCGGCAGCCAATTCAACAGCGCTATCAAGCCCGGGAACACCATTGACAGCTTTGTCATATGCCCAATCCAGGGCTTGATGGATCGCTGACTCAGTTAACGCTGCCATCCTCTGTTCCTTTGCATGCTGCCTCAGGGTTGCTAGAACAGATTGATCCGATATTATTAACGAGTGGTTTCCCTGGTTGTATCCGGAAAAGGAGAAAATGCCTGATTTATTCAGGTTCGGCAGTGACGGCAGGTCTTCCCCTCACCGGAACTTCGGCCGCCGCCCCGCCTTCAGCGCCTGCACCGCCTGATCCAGTGTTTGCAGGAACTGCGACTTGTCGCGCTGGCTCATCGGGGCATTGCCGCCGCCGACCACGCCCATGTCGCGCAAATCCTGCATCAGTGCGCGGGTCGCCAGTGCCGAGCCGACGCTGTCCGGCGTGAAGGGCCGTCCGGTCGGGCCGATCACCACGGCGTCGCGCTTCACGCAGCGGTCGGCCAACTGGATGTCCGCCGTCACCACGATGTCAGTCGAACCGGCATGCTCGGCGATCCAGTTGTCGGCGGCATCGAAGCCGTCGCTGACCACCACCAGCTCCGTCATGCATTCCGTCGGCAGGCGCAAGGGCGCGTTGGCGACCAGCCACACCTTGCAACCGGTGCGGCCGGCGACCTTGTAGACCTCGGCCTTGACCGGGCAGGCGTCGGCATCGACGTAGATTTCGACTTTGGAACTGACCAATCCTCTTCCTCCTGTTGCCCCCCGATCCTGGCGGGTCGGCTCAACAAGGTTTCATGAAAGCTCCTTATGCGCTAAAACCAGACCCTAGCGACAGGGTGCCGTAGAACCGCAGGGATGGGGCGGCGCCAATTCTCACATCTTTTCGGAAGGTCGGAGCGGCGCATGGCGTCCTACCAGTATGTCTATGTCATGAAGGGCCTGACCAAGGTCTATCCTGGCGGCAAGAAGGTTCTCGACAACGTCTGGCTCTCGTTCCTGCCGGGTGTGAAGATCGGCGTGCTCGGCGTCAACGGCTCCGGCAAGTCGACCCTGATGAAGATCATGGCCGGCCTGGACAAGGACTATTCCGGCGAGGCCTGGTCCGCCGAGGGCGCGCGCGTCGGCTACCTGCCGCAGGAACCGCAGCTCGACCCGACCAAGAATGTCCATGAGAACGTCATGGAGGCGCTGAAGGAAACGAAGGCGCTGCTCGACCGCTTCAATGAAGTGTCGAACCTGATGGCCGACCCGGACGCCGATTTCGACGCGCTGCTGGCCGAACAGGGCGAGTTGCAGGAGAAGATCGACGCGGCCGACGCCTGGGACATCGACCGCACGGTCGAGATCGCCATGGACGCCCTGCGCTGCCCGCCGGGCGACGCCGACGTGACCAAGCTGTCCGGCGGTGAGAAGCGCCGCATCGCGCTGTGCAAGCTGCTGCTCGAGAAGCCCGACCTGCTGCTGCTCGACGAGCCGACCAACCATCTCGACGCCGAATCGGTCGCCTGGTTGCAGAAGCACTTGGAGGACTACAAGGGCACCGTCGTCCTGGTCACCCACGACCGCTACTTCCTCGACAGCGTCACCGGCTGGATCCTCGAACTCGACCGTGGGTCGGGCATTCCGTGGGAAGGCAACTACTCGTCCTGGCTGGAGCAGAAGCAGAAGCGTCTGGAACAGGAAGGCCGCCAGGAAGAGTCGCGCCAGAAGCAGCTGGCCACCGAACTGGAGTGGATCCGGCAGTCGCCGCGCGCCCGTCAGGCTAAGAGCAAGGCGCGCATCACCGCCTACGAGACTTTGCTGGCCGAAAGCGGCAAGGAGCAGTCCGGCGAGACGCGGATCGTCATCCCGGTGCCGCCGCGCCTCGGCAACGTCGTCATCGAGGCGGAGAACATCGCCAAGGGCTTCGGCGACCGCCTGCTGATCGACGGCCTGACCTTCCGCCTGCCGCCGGGCGGCATCGTCGGCGTCATCGGCCCGAACGGCGCCGGCAAGACCACCCTGTTCCGCATGATCACCGGGCAGGATGGGCCGGACGCCGGCACCTTCCGCGTCGGCGACACGGTGAAGCTCGGCTATGTCGACCAGAGCCGCGACAGCTTGGACGCCAAGAAGACGGTGTGGGAAGAAATCTCCGACGGGCTGGATCTGGTGGAGTTGGGCAAGAAGACCATGCCCAGCCGCGCCTATGTCTCCAGCTTCAACTTCCGCGGCCCCGACCAGCAGAAGAAGGTCGGCCAGCTGTCGGGCGGTGAGCGCAACCGCGTCCACCTCGCCAAGATGCTGAAGTCCGGCGCCAACGTCCTGCTGCTCGACGAACCGACCAACGACCTGGACGTTGACACCCTGCGTGCCCTGGAAGACGCGCTGCAGAGCTTCGCCGGCTGCGCCGTGGTCATCAGCCACGATCGTTGGTTCCTCGACCGCATCGCCACCCACATCCTGGCCTTCGAGGGCGAAAGCCACGTCGAATGGTTCGAAGGCAACTTCCAGGATTACGAGGCCGACAAGAAGCGCCGCCTGGGCGCCGACGCCGACCAGCCGCACCGCATCAAGTACAAGCCGCTGGTTCGCAGCTGATCCTGTAGGCTGAACGGGAAAGGCCGCCCCCTCCGGCTGGAAGGGGCGGCCTTTTTCATGACCGCGAACGGTCGAACCGGTCAGCGCGTGACGTCGTCCGAACGGTCGGTGCGGCGGTCGCGGAGGCTTTCGTCCCGAGTGTCCTCGATCTCAACCTCGGTGCGGCGGACGGTGTCGCGGACGCTCTGGGCGCGTTCCTCGACATCCTTGCGGACCACCACCGTTTCGCGGACATGGGCGGTCTTGCTGACCACCGCTTCCTCGTCGGTCTCCGTCACCTCGATGGTGCGCTCGCGGAAGGCGTCGGCCGGCACATCGGTGCTGCCTTCGACCAAGCCGCCGGGGCGGCGTTCGACGGTGACGGTCTCGTCGCGCAGGCGCACCTGTTCCTCGACGGGCGTCTCGACGACATAGCTGCGGATGCGGACGCCGCCGCGTTCGACGGTGCGCTTGCCGATGTTGACCTGCTCCTCGACGATCGGGATCTGCTCTTCCCGTTCAGAAGTGCCGGTGCGGGTGGTGCGGGTGCTGTCGGTGTTGACATCGCGCATGGCGGCGGCGGCACCGGTCAGGCCGGCACCGCTGGTGCTGGTGCCCATCCCCGTGCCCGTGGTGTCGATGGCGGTGCGGCCGGGCGAATAGCGCAGGCGCTCCTCCTCGGCCGAGCTGTCGTCGTAATAGTCGGCGCTCTCGTCGAAGCCGGTCCAGCCGGAGTTGCGATAGGCGGCGCTGCGTTCCTCGACATCCACCACGTTGCCGCGCTCCAGCACCTCCATGGCGCGGTCGACGTCTTCCTCGTCCAGGCGGAGCTTCAGCAGCGAGCCGCCGCGGCGCACGCCCTCGGCATAGACCTGCGCATCATGGTTGGGGATGCCCCAGCCCGACAGGCGGGTCAGGATGCCGCTGCCGGTGGTGCCGGTGCTGCTGCCGGTGGTCGAACCCATTCCGGTGCCGGTTCCCAAACCGGTGCCCATGCCGCTGCCGGGGACGGTGTTGGGCGACGCGACATAGCCGGTGGACAGGTCGGTGCGGGCCATGCCGCCGGCGGCGCCTACCGATGAGTCGCCGGTGGTGGTGCCGAGTCCGGTGGTGTCGCTGCCGCTCCATCCGCCGCTGGCCAGATCGGCATGGGACAGGATCTCGACGGCGCTGGTTTCGAAGCCCGCGGCCTGCAGGTCGCGGGAAGCGGTTTCGGCCTCGGATCGGTGGTCGTAGAGGGCGACGATGGTCTTGGTCATCGGCTTTACTCCTCGGGCGAATTCGGATTGGGGGAATGGACGGGGGAGGACGGTGCTGTCACACGCTCCACCACCGCCTCTTCGGAACGCAGGGTGACGGGCTGCTCGACCTCGACGGTCCGCCGGCTCTTGCGGATGTGCAGCTCTTCGCGAAGCATCAGGCGGCGTTCCACCACCAGCACTTCCTCGACCAGCGGAATCACCGTCACGTCCCCCTCCTGGCGGATGCCGGGATGGGCGTCGATCTCGCGGTCGATCGGGACGCGGGTGACGGTGGCCTCTTCATGCTCCAGCGATTCGCGGACCATTGCCTCGCGTTCGGACACGCGCGTGGTCACGCGGACGCGGCTTCGTTCCACCCGCTGCTTGCCGACGGTCACCGACTCGTCGTGCAGGGGAATGATCGCGTCGCCCTCTTCGCGAGGGAATTCGTTGTCGGCCGTCATGGCGGCGGGTGTCGCGGGTCAGCGGAACAGGAGATAGAGGACGATCGCGACCACGATCAGGCCGATGATGATCCACATCCAGTTCATCCCGGAGCTTCCGGCTCCGGTCACGGAGTCATACACACCAACTTTCCTGGGCTTCTGTTCGTCTGCCATGGGAGCCTCCGTTCGGGGATGGACCGGCGGGTTGTGCCCCCATCCGGCGTGCTCCATTCAAACAGGGCCTCTTGTGGATCGTTCCCCCTGATCGTTCCGAGGAATCAACGATCCTTTCAAATCGAACGATCAAGGGCAGATGCATCGAACCTTCAGCTCAGCCGGCCATCCGCTGATGTTCCAGGAAGGCGGTCTTCAGCAGCGCCTTCAGGTCGTCGCCATACTGGTGGAAGCGGACGGACAGCTGGCCGCGTTCCTCGTCGCGATGCAGCACCACGAGGTTGGCGACGGCCGCCACCTCCTGCCGGTCGGCCAGCACCACGCGGGCCTGGAAGGTCTGGCCGCGCCGATAGGGCTGGTACACCGCCAGCAGGCACAGGCCTCCGACCGACCAGTTTCGGGCGGGGAAGCTGCCATGTTCGGTGTGGACGACCATGCCCGGACGCACGAAGCGCTTCTGGCGCCGCCGCTCTTCCGGCGGCGGCGGCGGGAAGGGGCTGGAGGCGCTGGGCACGTCGATGCCGGACCCGTCCGTCAGCGCATTCTGGAAATTCGCCCCGCGGACCACCGCCGGCCCCATGGTGGACTGGCGCAGGTCGGCGTCGGAGAAGTCGGCGCCCTCGAAATTGGCTGGCCAGTCGCGGCCGCCGGCCAGCGGCACCGGCCGGGCATCCACCCCGTTCATCAGCGTGTGCGCCAGATAGGCGCGGCGCAGGGTGGCCCCGCGCAGCACGGCGTCGCGCAGGTCGGCCTCATCCAGGTCGATGTAGGACAGCTCCGCCATTTCCAGGCTGGCCTTGGTCAGGCGGGCGCCGGGCAGGCGGCAGCGGCGCAGCCGGGCGGCCGCCAGCGTGCGGCCATGCAAATCAGCCCCCGCCACCGACACGAGGTCGACGTCGAGCCGCGCGCCCTCCGCGCCGCCGCTGTCGACCCAGCGTTCGTGCCGCTCCACCAGTTCCAGGAACTCGGCCACCGGCATCGCCGTGTAGCTGGGCTGGACGATGGCGTCGGGCGGCAGGGCGAAGGGGATGAAGGTGCGGGTCAGGGTGGCATGATCCATCACCGTGTTGCCGAACACGGCCCCGTCCAGGTTGGCCCCGCAGAAATCGGTGCCCATCAGCACGGCCGAGGTCAGTTCCGCCCCTGTCAGGTCGGCGTCGTTCAGGTCGGCACCGGTCAGGTCGCAGCCGCTGAAGTTGGCGCCGGCCAGGATCGAGCGTTCCATCTTGGCTTCGGTCAGCCGGGTGGTGCCGGTGCCGCGGGTCGTCTGGCTGCCGTCCGGGCCGCCGCTGTCGACCAGTTCACCGGCCCGGAAATCGGCGCCGCGCAGGTTGGCGTCGGTCAGCAGCGCGCGGTGCAGGTTGGCCCCGCGCAGGTCGGCACCGGTCAGGATGGCGCCCGACAGGTTCACCGCCTCCATGTCGGCGCCGAACAGGTCGGCCTGCGACAGGTCGGCCTTCACCATGCGGGTGCTGCTGAGATTGGCCCCGGCCAGCTTGGCCCCGGCCAGCGACACGCGCTCCAGATTCAGCCGCGAGAGGTCGCGGAAGCTGAGGTCGGCGCGACGGCCGCTGGACGGCCGCTTCAGCCACGCCTGATGCGCCTGGATGATCGTCCGGAGTTCGTCGATCTCTTTGGGATCGCGTTCGGCCATGGCGTGGGTTCCCGGATCCACCGTATGACGAAAGACAGGAGCGTCGGCGCAACGATAGCCCGTTCGGGCAGTCGCGTCACGGATTCTGAGCGGCGGGCCAGCGTCGCCGGGGGCGGAAGCAGCGGCCGGGCATGGAAAAGGCCGCCTCCCCTGGGGAAGGCGGCCTCGACCGGTTGTCTGCTTCGCCGCTGGGCGGATCAGCCCGCGCGGCCGACCTTCTGGCGCAGGGCCTGGATCAGGCCGTCGATGCGGCCGCCGTTCTGCTCGACGACGGAGGCGAATTCCTGCCGCTGGGTCACGCCCATGCTGACATTCTCCACCACCACGTCGATGATCTTGAAGTCGGCACCCGCCTTGCGGACGCGCCAGCTGACATTCACCGGCGGACCGTTGGGGCGGACGATCTGGGTCGTCACCATGGTATCCGCCTCGCCGGCCGGGGAGGTGCCGACGATCTTGAAGGTTTCGCCGGAATATTCGACGAACCGTTCGGCGTAGGTGTTGACGATCAGCTGTTCGAACAGCTTCTGGTACTCGGCCCGCTGAGCCTCGTTGGCGCTGTTCCAGTAGCGGCCCAGCACCCAGCGGCCGATGTACGGCACGTCGAAGCCGGCGTACAGCAGCGTGCGGAAGCGCTGGATCGCCTGATCGCGCGACAGGCTCTTGTCCGAGAAGGTTGCGATGGCGTCGTTCCCCAGCTTCTGGATGAACGCGCTGGCTCCCTGGTCCGCGCCTTGCGCGGCGGCGGGGGAGATGAGGGTGTGCCCGGCCCAACCGCTCACCGCGAGCAGGGCAGCGCACGCGACAAAATTACGGCGTGTCAGCATGGTAGGGCGAAAGGTGGCGGTTGCCGCGGCATTGTCAACGGTCATGTGGCCTTTGGGGGTCCTGTGACCTCGGGGATCCGAAATCCATAGGCGTCCGGCGGTCCCGCCGGCGCGCTTCCCGTTCGGGGAAAGGTGCCGGCAGGCGGAGAAGCCATGCGGTCGGGATCAGGGCTTCGGCGGGGTGGAGTAGTCCGGGAACTCCGGCGCGGCCGACGCCTTGTTGTTGGAGATCGCCGCACGGCGCTGCTGCTGGTACAGGCTGCGCGCGGTGGCGTAGAAGTCCAGCGAGTTGCGGCGCAGGTCGTCGACCTCCTTCAGGATCTCGGACCGGCGGTCGACGGCGCTGACGACGGAACGGGTCACCAGCATGCCCTTGTGGTCGGTGCCGTAGGCCCAGATGCGGACCGGATCGCCGACGGTGTCGACGGCATAGCCGGCGGTGTCGCGCAGGTTCGACGGACCCAGCAGCGGCAGCACGATGTACGGGCCGTCACCCACGCCCCACACCGCCAGAGTCTGGCCGAAATCCTCCGGCGCGTTCGGGATGCCGGCCTGGGTGGCGACGTCGGCGAGGCCGCCCACGCCCAGGATGGTGTTGGTCAGGAAGCGCCCGGTGGCGTGCGACGCCCCGTCCACATTGCCCTGCAGCAGGTTGTTGGCGATGTAGAGCGGCGACATCAGGTTGTCGATGAAGTTGTGGATCGCGTCGCGCACCGGATCGGGCACGACGCCGACGTAAACCTCAGCCGCCGGACGGATCACCAGGATGTCCGCCGCCTCGTTGGCGGCAAAGACGAAGCGGTTGGGGATCTCCAGCGGATCGTTGACCTGATAGGCGGCGTCCGTCGCGCCCGAGTCGCCCGGGTTGGTCGCGCAGGCCGTTGCCGTCAGGGCGAATGCCACGACGGTGGCCGTACGGAGGAGGGAGCGGGAAAGGCTGGCCAGCTTCATGTGCGACGGCTCTTTATCAGTGGGCTCGACTCGGTGCGGGTCGCCGCATGTCCTGTCCACAACCGAAGACTCCGATGGCGGATGTCCTCAACCCTGGCAAGGTGGCTACGCGGTCGGGGGGAAGATTGGGCGAGATATCGCAGAATTTCCACCGTTTCATCACCTAACACAGGCTTTGCGGTTTGACCAGCATGGGCACTCTTAGCCTGCGCGGCAGCGCGGCGATCGTGACGGCTTGGCCGCAGTGGTGCCGGAGAGCTTGCGCGCCACCGCATTCGATCTCGGACCGGGCGGTCGGGCAGGGGCCGGGCCACCGCCGTGACCAATGCGAAGGCGACCGTCCGCGAAAAGCGGTTTACGACGCATAAAGATATCTTTATATCTGTATCCGGGTCGTCGGGGCATGGTGCGCCGGCCGGCCGCACCCCTCCCTGGCCCGAATCGGACGTAAGGCGATGGACGATCTGCTGGCGACGCTGAAGGCGGCGGCCGAGACCACGCGGTTGAGGCTGCTGGCGCTCTGCGCGCACGGCGAGCTGACGGTGACCGAACTGACCCATATCCTGGGACAGAGCCAGCCGCGCGTCTCGCGCCATCTGAAGCTTCTGTGCGACGCCGGGCTGCTCGACCGCTTCCGCGAGGGCACCTTCGCCTTCTACCGCCTTGCCGAGAAGGGGCAATCGGCCGAGTTGGCGCGCGTGCTGGTCGACGCCATCCCCGACGACGATCCGACGCTCACGCTCGATCTGGAGCGGCTGGAGGCGATCAAGCGCTCCCGGTCGGAGATCGCCGCCGCCTATTTCCGTGAGAATGCCGCGCGCTGGCACGAAATCCGCTCCCTTCACGTTGCGGAAGGCGAGGTCGAGGCCGCTCTGCTGCGCCTGTTCCCGAAAGAGGGGGTGGAGGAGCTGCTGGATATCGGCACCGGCACCGGACGGATGCTGGAGGTGCTCGCCCGGCGCGTCCACCGTGCGATCGGGGTAGACCAGTCGCGCGAGATGCTGACCGTCGCCCGCAACCGGCTGGAGGAGGCGGGGCTTCGCCACTGCCATGTCCGGCAGGCGGACATGTACCAGCTGCCCTTTCCCTCCGGTTCCTTCGACGCCGCGGTGATCCATCAGGTGCTGCACTACACCGAATCGCCGGCCGGCGTTCTGGCCGAGGCGGCCCGGGTCCTGCGCCCCGGCGGGCTGCTGCTGGTCGTCGATTTCGCCCCCCATCATCTGGAAGCCCTGCGCGAGGAGCATGCGCACCGCCGCCTGGGCTTCGCGGACGCCGAGGTCGCCGGCTGGTGCCGCCAGTCCGGCCTGGATTGCGGCCCGGTGGTGCATCTGCCCGGCGATCCGCTCACCGTCTCCATCTGGCCGGCCACCCGCCTTGCCGCCGGAACTCAACTTTCTTCCCCGAAGCCCGCCCACTCGCTCAGCGGAGTCCCGTCATGACCGCGCCCACCTCTGCGCTGCCCTCCATCAGCTTCGAGTTCTTTCCGCCCAAGTCGGAGAAGATGGAGCAGAGCCTGTGGCAGTCGATCCGGCGGCTGGCTCCGCTGTCGCCCGGCTTCGTGTCGGTGACCTACGGCGCCGGCGGCTCGACCCGCGAGCGCACCCACGCCACCGTCTGCCGCATCCAGGCGGAGACCGGCATCCCGGCCGCCGCCCACTTCACCTGCGTCGGCGCCACCCGCGACGAGATCGACGCCATCGCCCGAACCTATTGGGATGCCGGCATCCGCCATCTCGTGGCCCTGCGTGGCGACCCGCCGGAGACCGCGGGCGGCGTCGGCGGGCGGTACGAGCCGCATCCCGGCGGCTATGCCTATGCCGCCGATCTGGTAGCGGGCATGAAGCGCATCGCCGACTTCGAGATCTCGGTCGCCGCCTATCCCGAATCTCATCCCGAGGCGCCGAGCGCCCAATTCGACCTCGACAACCTGAAGCGTAAGGTCGATGCCGGCGCCACCCGCGCCATCACGCAGTTCTTCTTCGACAACGACGTCTATTTCCGCTTCCTCGACCGCTGTGCCGCGGCCGGAATCCATGTGCCGATCGTGCCCGGCATCCTGCCGATCACCAACTTCGCCCGCGCGGTGGAGTTCGCCGGCAAATGCGGCGCGTCGATGCCGGCGAAGCTGGCCGAGACCTTCGAGGGGCTGGACGACGACCCGGAGACCCGCCATCTCGTCGCCGCCACCGTGGCGGCCGAGCAGTGCCAGGAACTGCAGGCGCGTGGCGTGCACGACTTCCACTTCTACACCCTGAACCGGTCGGACCTGACCATCGCCATCTGCCGCATGCTGGGCGTGAAGGCGAAAGCCACCGCTGCCGCCGCGCCGGTGGCGGGGTAGGGCGCCGGACGCCGCCCTGTGCTATGCTGGGGCGGCGGAACTGAGCAGCGGAACGGGGCGCGGGAGGGCGATGCCATGGACAGCCGGATCGGATACGACACGGACTTCTACGCCTGGACCCAGGAACAGGCGCGGCTGCTGCGCGAAGCGGCGACCGAGCGCTCGAACTCGCCCATCGACTGGGAGCACATCGCCGAGGAACTCGACATCATGGGCGGGCAGGTCAAGGACGCAATCCGCAGTCATCTCGCCACGGTGATCGAACATCTCCTGAAACTCGAATATTCGCCCGATCCCTATCCGCGGCGGAAATGGCGGATCTCCGTGACCAAGGCCCGCCGTCATCTGGACGACAAGCTGGAGGAGCATCCGAGCCTGCAGCGCTGGCCTGCTGAAATCCTGGCGAAGGCGTGGCTGGACGGCCGCGACGATGCCTGCCAGGACGACAGCATCGCCATCGACGCGCTGCCGAAGGAGTGCCCCTATGCTCTGGAGGACCTGCGCGATCCGGATTGGTGGCCGGTGAACCGCCATGGGCTGGAGGGCTGACGTGATGGACAGCCGGATCGGATACGACACCGACTTCCTCGCCTGGACCGAGGAGCAGGCCCGCTTGCTCCGCGAGGCATCGCGCGAGCGCATCAACACGCCCATTGACTGGGAGAATGTCGCGGAGGAGATCGAGAGCATGGGCCGGTCGGAATTGCGTGCGGTCGAAAGCGCGCTGGTCCGTGTGATCGAACATCTGCTGAAGCTGGAATACTCCCCGGCCGCCGATCCGCGCGACGGATGGAAAGCGTCGGTGATCGAGCATCGCGGCCGGATCAGGCGCGACCTCAAGGCCAGCCCGAGCTTGCGTGGCAAGATCGACCTGCCGGACATCTTCGAAACCGCTCAACCGGTAGCGGCTCACGGATTGGCACGCGATGGCGAGGCCGCGGGGCCGTTGCCGACCGCCTGTCCCTATTCTCTTGACCAGCTTCTCGATTCCGGATGGTGGCCCGCCAGCCGCCACGGACTCACCTGACCCCGCCTTCTCTGCCCCGAACCCGCCAAATAACGGACAAGACGCATTCCCATGCCCCACATCCTCGACACCCTGCGTGACCGCGTTCTGCTTTGCGACGGCGGGTTCGGCAGCCGCATCCAGGCGCTCGACCTCGACGTCGAGAAGGATTACTGGGGGCACGAGAACTGCACCGACATCCTGCCCCTCTCGCGCCCGGACATCGTCCGCGACATCCACCGCGGCTATTTCGAAGCCGGCGCCGACATGGTGGAGACCGACACCTTCGGCGCCTCGCCGGTGACGCTGGGCGAGTTCGGCATCTCCGAGAAGGCCTTCGAGATCAACCAGCGCGCCGTCGAGCTGGCGCGCGAGGCGGCGGAAAGCTTCAAGGACGGGCTGCCGCGCTTCGTCATCGGCTCCATCGGGCCGGGCACCAAGCTGCCCAGCCTGGGCCACATCGCCTATCAGCCGGCGGAAGACAGCTTCTATGTCCAGGCCGCCGGCCTGATTGCCGGCGGGGCGGACGCCATCCTGGTGGAGACCTGCCAGGATCCCCTGCAGATCAAGGCCGCCGTCAACGGCATCAAGCGCGCCCGGCTTGAGGCCAAATCCGACACCCCCGTCTTCGTCCAGGTGACGGTGGAGACCACCGGCACGCTGCTGGTCGGCACCGACATCGCTGCCGCCGCCACCGTCATCCAGGCGCTGGACGTGCCGCTGATGGGCCTGAACTGCGCCACCGGCCCGCTTGAGATGAGCGAGCATGTGCGCTGGCTGTCGCAGAACTGGCCGGGCCTGATCTCGGTCCAGCCCAATGCCGGCCTGCCGGAACTGGTGGACGGCAAGACGCACTACCCGCTCCGTGCCGACGATTTCGCCCATTGGCTGGAGCGTTTCGTGTCGGAGGACGGGGTGAACCTCGTCGGCGGCTGCTGCGGCACCAACGTGCCCCACATTGCGGCGGCGAACCAGATGCTGCGCAAGCTGGCGCCCGCCGGTTCGCACCGTCCGGCGCCGAAGGGCCGCACCGTCCATTGGGTGCCGGCGGTTGCCTCGCTCTACTCCCAGGTCACACTGCGCCAGGAGAATGCCTTCTTCGCCATCGGCGAGCGCTGCAACGCCAACGGCTCCAAGAAGTGGCGCGAGCTGCAGGAGAAGAACGACTGGGACGGCTGCGTCGAGATGGCGCGCGAGCAGGTGAAGGAAGGCTCCCACGCGCTGGACGTCTGCACCGCCTTCGTCGGTCGTGACGAAGTGGCGGAGATGAACGCGGTGATGTCGCGCTTCGTCGGCTCGGTCACGGCGCCGCTGGTGGTCGATTCCACCGAGTACGGCGTGCTGGAGCAGGCGCTGGCGCTGTATGGCGGCAAGGCGATCCTGAACTCGATCAACTTCGAGGACGGCGAGGAGCCGGCGCGCAAGCGTCTGGCGCTGGCCAAGAAGTTCGGCGCCGCCGTAATCGCCCTGACCATCGACGAAGAGGGCATGGCGAAGACGCCCGACCGCAAGCTCGCCATCGCCAAGCGGCTCTACGATCTGGCGGTGAACGAGTACGGCCTCGCCCCGTCCGACCTGCTGTTCGACCCGCTCACCTTCACCATCGCCACCGGCAACGAGGACGACCGCAAGCTCGCCATCTGGACGCTGGAGGGCATCGAGGCGATTGCCCGCGAGATGCCCGGCTGCCAGATCATCCTGGGCCTGTCCAACGTCTCCTTCGGCCTGAACGCCGCGGCGCGCCATGTGCTGAACTCGGTCTTCCTCGACCATGCGGTGAAGAAGGGGATGACGGGCGCCATCGTCCATGTCTCCAAGATCCTGCCGCTGCACCAGATCCCGGAAAACGAGGTCAAGACCGCCGAGGATCTGATCTTCGACCGCCGTGCGGAAGGGTACGATCCGCTGCACGCCTTCATCGCCCTGTTCGAAGGCCGCAAGGCGGCGGACGCCAAGAAGAAGGCGCGGGCGGAGAATGTGGAGGACCGGCTGAAGGAGCGCATCGTCGACGGCGACCGCACCGGGCTGGAGGATGACCTCGCCGACGCGATGAAGACCCACCCGCCGCTGGAAATCATCAACACCTACCTGCTCGACGGCATGAAGGTGGTCGGCGAACTGTTCGGCGCCGGCAAGATGCAGCTTCCCTTCGTCCTGCAGTCGGCGGAGACGATGAAGGCCGCCGTCGCCTGGCTGGAACCGCACATGGAGAAAGTGGAGGGCCAGCAGAAGGGCACGCTGGTTCTCGCCACCGTGAAGGGTGACGTCCACGACATCGGCAAGAACCTCGTCGATATCATCCTGACCAACAACGGCTACAAGGTCGTCAACCTCGGCATCAAGCAGCCGGTCTCCGCCATCATTCAGGCCGCCAAGGAGCACAAGGCGACCGCCATCGGCATGTCCGGCCTGCTGGTGAAGTCCACCGTGGTGATGCGCGAGAACCTGGAGGAGATGACCCGCGAGGGGCTGGAGGTGCCGGTCCTGCTCGGCGGCGCCGCCCTGACCCGCGCCTATGTCGAGGGCGACTGCGTGGCGTCCTACGGCTCCGGCCGCGTGGCTTATGCCGGCGACGCCTTCGACGGCCTGACCCTGATGGACAAGGTGGTGGAGGGCAGCTTCGACCAGCAGCTTGCCATCCAGCAGGCCAAGCGCGCCGGCAAGGCGACCAACCGCCGCCGCGTGCTGGGGCAGGCCACCAGCGCCGCCACCGGCCCGGTGGACAAGGACGCCGTCCGCGCCCGCCGCCATCGTCTGGCCGAAGGCGTGCCGGTGCCGACCCCGCCCTTCTGGGGGCCGAAGCTGATCGACCATGTGCCGCTGAAGACGCTGGTCACATACCTGAACGAGCGCATGCTCTATCAGCTGCAATGGGGCTACCGGAAGGACGGCAAGTCCTTCGAGGAGTTCAAGGAGTGGTCGAAGAAAGAGCTGCGGCCGGTGCTCGACCGCATCCTCCAGATCGCGGCGAAGGAGGAAATCCTGCGCCCGACCGCCGTCTACGGCTATTGGAAGGCGGCGGCCGACGGCAACGACGTCATCCTGTTCGAGGAGGACGGCACCACCGAGGCCGCCCGCTTCACCATGCCCCGCCAGGGTAAGGAGGATGGCGAGTGCATCGCCGACTTCCTGCGCGACGTGACCGATCCCGAGCGTGACGTTCTGGGTCTTCAGGTCGTCACCATGGGCCAGCATTGCGCCGAGGTGGCGCGCGAGTGGTTCGCCGAGAACCGCTATCAAGACTATCTCTACCTGCACGGCCTGTCGGTGGAGATGACCGAGGCGATGGCGGAATATGTCCACGCCCGCATCCGTGCGGAGCTGGGCTACGGCGTCGAGGATAGCCGCGACAAGGAGAAGCTGCTGCAGCAGTCCTATCGCGGCAGCCGGTACAGCTTCGGCTATCCGGCCTGCCCGAACCTGAAGGACCAGGAACAGCTTCTGAAGCTGCTGGACGCCGGCCGCATCGGCATCGAGATGTCGGACGAGGACCAGCTGCATCCGGAGCAGAGCACGTCCGCCATCGTCCTGCACCACCCGCGGGCCAAGTACTTCTCGGTCTGAGGACCTGACTTCGACGTTGATCCTCCGCCGCCCGTTCCGTGTTAGGATGGGCAGCGGAGGATTTCCATGGGCATGGTCGACGCACGGAACGACGAGAAGCTGCAACTCCTGTTGGACCGGATCGTGCCGGCCCTGGAGCCGGAAGCCGTCTACCTGTTCGGCAGCCGGGCGCGCGGCGACTTCCATGAGGACAGCGACTACGACCTGCTGGTGATCGTACCCGACGACGCGCCGAAGGAGCGGCGGTCGGCTGTGTTCGCCCATGCGGCAAAGGCCGGGACCGGCATCCCGGCGGACATCGTGCCATGCCGGCGCTCCTTTTTCGAAGCGAACAAGGATCAGGTCGGTACATTGAGCTACAAGGCCACGCATGAGGGGGTTCAGGTCTATGGACCTTAGGGTCGGACCCGAAGCATGGCTGGCGACAGCATCCCTGGATCTGCGTGCCGGGCGAGCCTGTCTGTCAGTTCCGGCGCCCATCGTCACCGCCGCCGCTTACCATTGCCAGCAAGCCGCTGAAAAGCTGGTCAAAGCGGTGTTGGTCTGGCTGGGACAGGATGTGCCCCGCTCCCACGATATCGATTCCCTCGTTATGCGCGTCCCCCGCGATCTGCCAGTAAGGGACCGCTTGCTGCCCCTTGGCCGCTTCACCGCTTATGCCACCTTGTACCGGTATCCGGGTGAGGCGGGCGATGTCACGGACGAACCGACCGTAGAAGAGGTTTGCGGCTGGCTGGACGAGATCGAGGCCGTGCGGGACAGCATCGCAGCGGCCATCTATCCCGCGAATGGACCTCTTTCATGACCGCCACCCCCCTCGACCTCCACCGCGAGACCGTCCGCCCGGAGTGGATCGACTACAACGGGCACATGAACGTCGCCTATTACCTGCTGGCCTTCGACCATGCCACGGATGCCGTGCTGGACCGGTTCGGGATCGGCAAGGCCTATGTGGCGGCGGAGAACCGATCGGTCTTCGTCGTCGATGCCCACCTGACCTATGCCCGCGAGGTGACGGAAGGGGCGCCGCTCCGCTTCGACTCGCTGGTTCTGGGCGCGGACGCCAAGCGGCTGCATCTGTTCCACGAGATGCGGCATGCGGAAGACGGGTGGCTGGCGGCGACGGCGGAGTTCATGCTGCTGCACGTCGATCTGGGCAACCACAAGACCTGCCCGTTCCCGTCGGCGGTTGCGGCGGCTCTCGCCGAACAGGCGGCAGCCCATGCGGCCGGTCCCTGGCCGCCTCAGGCGGGACGGGCGGTGGCACGGTTGAATCCAGGCCCAATCCGACAGGGGCCGAGCTTGAGTTCACGGGCAATGCCCCCATCTATCGAGGAATGAAGAACGCCCTCGCCAATCGGCTCCGTTCCGCCTCTCTTCTGGCCGCCGCGGTTGTCACCATTCTTTCCGCCGGGCCGGCGCTGGCCGCCTGTACCGAGGCGGCGCAGCCGAAGGTCAACTGGCGGCGCTGTTCCATGGAGGGACAGACACTGACCGGGGTCGACCTCAGCGGCGCGATGCTGCGCGATGCGACCTTTCAGCGGGCCAATCTGGGGCAGGCCAAGCTGACCGACGCCGACGGCTATCGCGCGAGGTTCGTCAGCAGCACGGCGCCGGGGGCGATCTTCGACGGAGCGCGGCTGATCGAGGCCGATTTCACCCGGGCCAACCTCGCCGGCGCCAGTTTCCGCGATGCCGACCTGCGCAATGCCAAGATGGTGGGGGCGTCGCTGGTGCGGTCCGACTTGACCGGGGCCAAGCTGTCCGGCACCGATCTTCGCAACGCCGACCTGTCGGGCGCCCGCTGGACCGACGGCACGCACATCTGTGCGGAAAGCTCGATCGGGCAGTGCAACTAGAGCGGTTGCAACAACTCGCCGCATCGCCAAAAACCTTCTTGCCGTAAGGGCTTGGGCCGCGTACCGTTCGAAACCGAATGATTTTTGACGGACGACGGTCGTGGCGATCACGGAGGATTTCGAGCGTTCCAGCGGCCTTGCCGCGAAGGCCATGGAGCGGATGCTGTCCGACCGGCTGCCGCCCACCCCGGAAAACTTCACGCTCTGGTACGTCTACTTCAGCGGCCGCAACCCGGACCTGACCCGCGCCGTCGACCTGGCGCGCCGCGACGGGCAGAGCGCGTCGCAGACCCTGTGCGACGAGCTGTACAAGCGCTTCTTCACCACGGATGCGGAGGCGCAGGCGATCCGCGAGACCTCCGACAAGGCGCGCTACGCGCTGGGCCGCATCCTGGAGCAGCTGGGCAATGTCGGGTCGGAGACGGAGCGATACGGCAACGCCCTGACCGGCTTCCGGGACGAGCTGGACCAGCCGCTCAGCCTGCCGGAACTGCGGGCCATGGTCGCCGCCATCGCGGCGGAGACCAAGGAGATCGTCGACCGCCAGACCGCCCTGCAAAACCAGCTTCAGGAATCGAGCCAGCAATTGGCGGAGATGCGGGTCAGCCTGGACCATGCCCGGCGCGAGGCGCTGACCGACGGGCTGACCGGCATCGGCAACCGCAAGGCCTTCGACCTGATGCTGCAGGAGGCGATGGACGCATCGGTGCGGGATGAGCAGCCGCTGTCTCTGCTGATGGTCGACATCGACCATTTCAAGGCGTTCAACGACACCCACGGGCATCTGGTCGGCGACCATGTGCTGAAGCTGGTCGCCCGCATGCTGACCGAATGCATCAAGGGCCGCGACACCGCCGTCCGCTATGGCGGGGAGGAGTTCGCGATCATCCTGCCGCGCACCAGCCTTGAGAACGCCACCAAGCTGGCGGAGCAGGTGCGCAGCTTCGTCGGCGCCCGGCAGATCGTGAACAAGGCGCGCAATGCCAATTACGGCACCGTCGCCCTGTCGGTCGGCGTCGCCGAGTTCCGCGTCGGCGAGCAGGCGATGGCGCTGGTCCGACGCGCCGACCAGGCGCTCTATGCAGCCAAGCGTGGCGGCCGCAACCGGGTGATGGCCGAGACCGCCTGAACCGACCGCCTGAGTCCAGCGTCCCCCTTGATCAGCCGCCCAGCCGACGCCGCACCTCCTCGGTCCCGTGCAGAAGCTCCGTGACCAGTTCCCCCGCCGGCCGGCGTTGCGCAAGCCGCAGCCCCTGGCCGGCCCACAGCGACAGGAACTCCGCCCGGCCGGCCTTGCCGGCGGCGGTGCGCAGCGGCCGGGTCAGCGCGTTCTGTAGGGGGAAGGGCAGCACCGCGTCGGGCGCTGCCGGGTCCTCCACTGCCTCCATGAAGCGGTTGACGATGCCGCGGGCCGGCCGGCCGGAAAAGGCGCGGGTCAGCCGGGTCTGATCCTCGCGTGCCGTGAGGATGGCGGCCTTGTGCGCCTCCGGGATGCCGGCCTCGTCGCTGGTCAGGAAAACTGTCCCCATCTGCACCGCGGTGGCGCCCAACGCCAACGCCGCGGCGATGCCGCGCCCGTCCATGATGCCGCCCGACGCGATCACCGGAACACCGACGGCATCGGCCACCTGCGGAACCAGCGCCATGGTGCCGACCAGATTGGCAGCCGGATCGCCGATGAAGCTGCCGCGATGCCCCCCGGCCTCGCTGCCCTGGGCGATCACCGCATCGACGCCGGCCTGTTCCAGCGCCACCGCCTCCGCCACCGTGGTCGCGGTGCCCAGCACCCGCATGCCGTGCGCCTTGGCCGCGGCCACGCTGTCGGCCGGCGGCAGTCCGAAGGTGACGCTGTAATAGACCGCCCCGCTATCCAGCAGCGCCGCGAACTGCCGGTCGAACCCGTCGCCGGCAGCGGAGGGCGCCTCCGGTGCCGGCAGTCCCAGTTCGGCGTAGAAAGGTGCAACCCTGGCCAGGGCGTTGGCCATCATCGGCGCGGGACCGGGTGCCGGCGTCGGTGCGAACAGGTTGATGCCGAAGGGCAGGGCGGTGCGGCTGCGGATATCGAGCGCTCGCTCGGCGATCTGCGCGTCGGTCAGGTAGGCCGCCCCGACGAAGCCCAGGCCGCCGGCCTCGTTGACCGCCGCGACCAGCGCCGCCGTATCGCCACCGCCCGCCATCGGCGCCTGGATCACCGGCGAGCGCAGCCCGAGCCGGTCAAGGGAGTCCATGAAAGAGGGCATGTCCGTCTCCGTCGCTTCGACAACGCAAGCGATGCTACGCCCCGCCGGCTTTCACGGCCAATGACTTGTTCTGAAGGCGGCGTTCACTTCGGGTGAAGGGAGGATGCGGTCGCCGCGGCCGTTATCGGTCCATCTCCCGTGCCAGCGCCAGGAAGCCTGCGATGTACTCGACCGCCTCTTCGCCGCGGCGGGTACCGAGATGGATGCTCTTGCCGATGCCGTCAGGGCCGAGGCGCAAGCAGCGGACCGGCAGGTGGGAGCCCTCCTCGCGCACCAGCCAATCCGGCAGGACGGTGACCCCGCGTCCGGCGGCGACCAGCTGCAGCATCAGGTCGGTCGTCTCCGCCGTCCGGTGGCGGCGCGGACGGCAATGCGCCGGCACGAGGAAGCGCGTGAAGACATCCAGCCGCTCCAGGCCGACCGGAACGGTGATCAGCTCCTCGTCCTGCAGGTCCTGCGGCTGGACCAGCCCGCGCGCGGCCAGTGGATGGGCTTCATGCACCACCAGGACCAGTTCGTAGTCGAAGACGGGCGTGAAGAGGATATCGGGTGAAGTGATCGGATCAGGCGTGATCAGCAGATCGATTTCGTTGTCCTGCAGCGCGGCGATTCCGTCGAAACGGAAGGCTGTGCGTACCTCCAGATCCACATCCGGCCATTGCGTCAGATAGGCCGCAGTCATCCGCATCAGCCATTTCTGGCACGGGTGGCATTCCATCCCCACCCGCAGCGCCCCGCGCTGGCCCGAGGCGAAATCGGCCAGAACCCGCTCGGCATGCTCGATCTGCGGCAGCACGCGCTGTGCAAGCGCCAGAAGATGCTTGCCGGCCTGGGTGAAGCGGAGGCTGCGTCCTTTCTTCGTCCAGATCTCGATGCCGTAGCGTTCCTCGACCTTGCGGATCGTGTGGCTCAGCGCCGACTGGCTGACGTTCAACCGCCCGGCGGCGGCGGTGACGCTGCCCAGGCGGTCAACCTCCCGCAGGATCGCCAGAAGCTGGCGGTCGATCATTCATGACTCCCGCTCATCCATCCATGAGAACAAACCATTTCCGTTCATAATGGGCGACGGTTACTCATGGATCAACCGTTCCCGCCGGCACTGGCCGACGCACCGCCCGAGGATCGCCATGCCGCAAGCCGAAGCCACGCACGCCGCCGATACCGAACTCGCCTCCACCTCCGTGAGCCGGCACGAGTTCGGAAACGTCACGCGGCTGGTCGTCGCGCAGGCGCTTGCCGGGGCCAATGCGGTGGTCGTCTATGCCACCGGCGCCATCGTCGGCAACACGCTGGCGCCCAGCGCGGCGCTGGCGACGCTGCCGATCTCCATCTTCGTGGTCGGAATGGCGGTGTGCACCTTGCCGGCCGGGACCATCGCCCGCCTGTATGGCCGGCGCGCCGCATTCCTTGCCGGTACAGGATGCGGCGTCCTCGTCGGCCTGCTGTCCTGGCTTGCGATCCTGCTGGGGTCCTTCTGGCTGTTCTGCGCGGCGATGATCCCCGGCGGCGCCTATGCCGCGGTGGTGCTCTCCTTCCGCTTCGCCGCCGCCGACTGCACCTCGCCCGAGCGGCGCCCGCGGGCGATGTCCGCCGTCATGGCGGGGGGCGTGGTCGCCGGAATCGTCGGGCCGCAGCTGGTCACCCATACGATGAACCTGTGGCCGCCCTACCTGTTCGCGGCGACCTATGTGGCGCAGGCCGCGGTCGCCGCCCTGTCCGCGCTCGTCCTGCTCGGTGTCCGTCTGCCGAAGCCGACGGCGGCGGAGGTGGCCGGAGGGCGGTCGGCCGGCCAGATCCTGCGCCAGCCCCGCTTCATCACCGCCGTGATCTGCGGGGTGGTGTCCTACCTGCTGATGAACTTCATCATGACGGCGGCCCCGCTGGCGATGCGGCTGTGCGGGTTGTCGCAGGAATCGGCCAATCTCGGCCTGCAATGGCATGTCATCGCGATGTACGCCCCCAGCTTCTTCACCGGCCGTCTCATCACCCGCTTCGGCGCTCCCCGCCTGGTCGCCGCCGGATTGGCGCTGATCGCCGCGTCCGCCGCCGTGGGACTGATGGGGCTGGATGTGGCCCATTTCTGGGTGAGCCTGATCCTGCTGGGGGTGGGCTGGAACTTCGGCTTCCTCGGCGCCTCGGCCCTGGTGTTGGAGTGCCACCGGCCGGAGGAGAAGACGCGGGTGCAATCGCTGAACGACTTCATCGTCTTCGGCACGATGGCCTTCGGCTCTTTTGCCTCCGGCGGATTGCTGACCAGCTACGGGTGGGAGTCCGTCCTGTGGATCTCGTTCCTGCCGCTGGCGGTGGCGTGCGCGGCGCTGGTCGTCACCGCATTTTACCGCAGTGACAGCAAGGCCGCTTGAAAACACGTCGGGCGCGGTCTTTCCCCCGCGCCCGAAGCTTCACCACAGTGACACCGACCCTCAGATCACGCCCATCAAATGACGTAGGTCAGCTCTTTCTCCGACTTCAGGCTGTTCTTGCCCAAGGTCTCGTCGACATAGTCGAGCAGCTGGGCCAGCGCCTCGCTGCGGCTCAGCGTGTCGGTGTCGATCACCAGTTCGGGCTGGTCCGGCGCCTCGTAGGGGGCGGAGATGCCGGTGAACTCGGCGATCTCGCCGGCCCGCGCCTTCTTGTAGAGGCCCTTGGGATCGCGCTCTTCGCAGGTGGCGAGGTTGGCGGCGACGTACACCTCGTGGAAGCGCTCGCCGCCGATTACCCGCGCCTTGGCCCGGTCGGACTTCAGCGGCGAAATCAGCGAGGCGATCACCACCATGCCGGCGTCGGCGAACAGCTTCGCCGTCTCGGCCACCCGGCGGATGTTCTCCGCCCGGTCGTCGGCGGAGAAGCCCAAGCCCGCGTTCAGCCCGTTGCGGACGTTGTCGCCGTCCAGCACGAAGGTCTGCCAGCCGCGGTCGAACAGCGCGCGTTCCAGCGCCATCGCCAGCGTCGACTTGCCGGCACCGGACAGGCCGGTCAGCCAGACGATGCCGCCTTTGTGGCCGTTGGACTGGGCGCGCTCCTCCAGCGAGACGGTGTGCGACACCTCGGTGATGTTGGCCGCCGCGGCGTCCTCGATCTCCACCACGAGGCAGCCGCCGACCACGTCGTTGCCGTCGATCAGGGCACCGCGGCCGGTGCGCGGCAGGGCCGATGCCAGATCGAGCGCAATCGGCGAGCGGGAGCGCAGGACGACCTCGGCCACCTCGTTGCGGCGGACCGCCTTGCCGGGGGTGCTGGACAGATCCTCCACGTCGATGACCGCCGTCACCTGCTCCACCGTCACGCGGTGTTCTGCGGTGGCGATCTTCAGCGTGTAGGTCTTCCCCACCACCAGCGGGTCCGACACCAGCCAGAACAGCCGCACGCTCAGCCGGTGGGCCAGCGTCGGGGCGTCGGCCTGATGGTGGGCGATGTGGCCGCGCTCGGCGAAGATGCGCTTGTCCAGCGTGATGCCGATGCTCTGCCCAGCCTGGGCCGACGGCACCGTCTCCGGATGGTTCCACGCCTCGATGCTGACCACCTTGGCGCTGGCACCGGTGGGCGAGAAGTGCAGGGTGTCGCCGACGCGCAGCCGCCCGCTTTCGATGCGGCCGGCCAGGATGCGGCGGTCGTCCGGCTTGTAGACGTCCTGCAGGGGCAGGCGCAGCGGCTGGTCGGGCGAGGTCTGCTGCGGACGGAAGGCGTCCAGCTGCTCGATCACCGTGGGGCCGAGATACCAGTCCGACTGCTCGCTGCGGCTGACGATGTTGTCGCCGTTGCGGGCGGACACCGGGATCACCGCCTTCGGCTGCAACCCAAGCTCGGCCAGATAGTCCTTGATCTCCTGCGCCACGACTTCGTAGCGGCGGCTGGAGAACTCGACCTTGTCCATCTTGTTGACGACGACCGCGACCTGACGCACGCCCAGCAGATGCAGCAGGAAGGCGTGGCGGCGCGACTGTTCCAGCGCGCCTTCGTCGGCGTCGATCACCAGCAGCGCGGCGTCGGCCTGGGAGGCGCCGGTCACCATGTTCTTCAGGAACTCGGTGTGGCCCGGCGCGTCGATGATGACGTAGGGGCGCTGCGCCGTCTTGAAGTGGATCTGCGTGGTGTCGATGGTGATGCCCTGGTCACGCTCGGCCTGGAGCGCGTCCATCACGAAGGCCCATTCGAACGGCATGCCGCGCTTGCGGCTCATCTCGCGGACCTGCTCCACCTTGCCGTCGGGCAGGCTGCCGGTGTCGTTCAGCAGGCGGCCGATCAGCGTGGACTTGCCATGGTCGACATGGCCGACGATGACGATGCGAAGTTGAGAATGCGGCATCTTACATGTACCCCACGCTGCGCAGGCGTTCGAAGCTGTCTTCGGATTCGTTGTCCATCGCGCGGCCGGCGCGCTCCGGAATGCGGGTCACCTGAAGCTCGGCGATGATCTCGTCGATGGTGGATGCGGTGCTGTCGACCGGGAAGGTGATGTTCTTCTCGCCCAGCGAGCGGTAGCGCTTGCCGTCCTTGGCAAAGTACAGCGGAACGATGGGAATGCCCTCGCGCTGCGAATAGCGCCAGATGTCCAGCTCGGTCCAAGCCAGCAGCGGGTGGATGCGGACATGCACGCCTTCGGGGAAGCGGGTCTTGTAATGGTCCCAGAACTCCGCCGGCTGGTCCTTGACGTCCCAGTCGCCTTCCAGCGAGCGGGGCGAGAACACGCGCTCCTTGGCGCGGGTCGCCTGTTCGTCGCGGCGGATGCCCACCATCACGCCCTGATAGGCGTGGTCGCGCAGCAGGTTCTTCAGACCTTCCGTCTTGCGTGCGGCGGCACGCGTCAGGGGGGGAAGGGTCTGGTCCATCTCCTCTTCCGGCGGGCATTGCTCCACCTTCAGGTCAAGGCCCCATTCCTTGGTGATGCGGTCGCGGAACTCGTAGACTTCCGGCAGCTCCATGGCGGTGTCGAGCTGCACGACGGGGAAGGGAATGCGGCCGAAGAACGCCTTGCGGCAGAGCCAGAGCAGCGCGTTGCTGTCCTTGCCGATCGACCAGAGCATCGCCAGCTTGTCGATGCGGTTGTAGGCTTCGCGCAGAATATAGATGCTCTGGTTTTCGAGCTGGTCGAGATCGGCGCTCATCGGGCGATTCCAATCATGGTGGTGTGTATGCCGCATTCGGTCTTGGCGCTGCCGGCCCAACGGCCGGAGCGCGGGTCGGCACCGGGCGCTACTCGCTCGGTGCAGGTGTAACAGCCGATCGACAGGAACCCGTCGGCCTCCAGCGGGTGGCGCGGCAGGTCGCGCCGGGTGAACTCCTCCTCCAGCCGGTCCTTGTCCCAGTTGGCCAGCGGGTTGACCTTCACGCGGCCCCCCTCCGTCTCGAACAGGGGCAGGGCGGCGCGGGTCGCGGACTGGAACCGCTTGCGCCCCGTCACCCAGGCCTCCAGCCCGGCGGCGGCCAGCGCGCGGTCCAGCGGCACCGTCTTGCGCAGGTGGCAGCAGGCGTCGTAATCGCGGTTGAACAGCATGCCGTCCTTGTCGCCGGCGGCGAGGTCGTCGGCGGTCGGACCGATCTCCCGCACATCCCGGAGGCCGAGCCGCTTCACCAACTGGTCGCGGTAGCGCAGGGTCTCGCCGAACAGCTTGCCGGTATTCACAAACAGAACCGGGAAATCCGGCGTCGCCTCGGCGGCCAGCGCCAGCAGCACCGCGGATTCGGCGCCGAAAGAGGACAGCAGTGCGATGCGCCCGCCGAACACGTCATGCATGGCGGCCAGCAAAGGCGCGCCTTCCAGCGTGCCGTAGCTGTCGGTCAGATGTTTCACCCGTATCGCGGCGTCCATCGTCAGCTGCCTTTCGCGGTGGCCACATTATCTACTTAAATAGTAGATTTAGCGTTCGTGTTTGCACATTAACACCGGCGGAAAACCCGTGCAACGTAAATACATTCTCTACTTGTTTAATAGGCTTGTGCTGCGCTGCAGAGCTTTGTGTGAAATATGTTGATTGTGTCGGCGGGCCTGGGCTAAATACCGCCATGCACATGATCTCCATCATAGGGACTGGCCTCCGCCGCTCCGCGTCGTCCGCTCCGGCGGTACGGCCATGATTCCGCTGGCGCTCGACCCGTCGCGTGTGGCGATCGCGTTGGCCGGCAACGGTCCGCTCGCGGTTCGGCGCCTGACGCAATTGCGCGAGGGCGGGGCCGACCCGGCGGTGTATTCACCGGTTCCGGATGGGGAATTGGCCGAACTCGCCGGTGACCGTCTGGTGCGGGCCTTGCCGGATGCCAAGGATTTGGACACGGTCGGCGTGTTGTACGTCATGGGGCTGGGGCCGGAGACCGAGACGGCACTGGCGGAGCTGGCGCGGTCGCGCCGCGTGCTGGTGAATGTCGAGGATGTCATCCCCTTGTGTGATTTCCACTCGCCCTCCGTGGTGCGGCGTGGCGATCTGGTGATGACGGTCTCCACCGGCGGCCGCAGCCCGACCCTCGCCAGCCTCCTGCGCCAGCGGCTGGAGGCCCTGTTCCCGGAAGAGTGGGCGGAGCGGCTGCGCACCATCGCCGACTTCCGCAACCGCCGCCGGGCGGAGGGGGCGTCGATGGCCGAGGTCGCCAAGGAGACCCGCGCGATGATCGACAGGGAAAAATGGCTGCCGTGAGGACCTCCCGCGCCGCCTCCCACGCCGCCGCGCCGAATTCACTGCCGGACCCTCACCGGTTCGGGTAAGACACCAAACGCGTTCGAGAACGACCAGCCAGGAGAGCCAGATGTCGGCCAAGGATCGATCGAAGGAAGGATCGATGAAAGCCATCACCGCCAACCGCCTGCGCGACGGGGAAGTCGTGTTCCTGGGCGAAGGCGGCGTGTGGGTCGAGTCCTTCGCCGAGGCCGCGCTGTTCCCGCGCGCCGAGGCCGACGGGGTGCTGGCCGCCGCCAAGGAAAAGGCGGAGCGCGAGCAGTTCGGCGTCGACATCTACGCCTTCGAGGTGGTGGAGCAGGACGGCATCCCGGTCCCGGCGACGATGCGCGAGCGCATCCGCACCGCCGGCCCGACCGTGCGCCTGGATCTGGGCAAGCAGGCCGCCTGACTTCCTGCCTCATTTAATGAACGCTGGCCGTTCCGGCGGCCCTGAGGGTTTATCGACATGAACCACATCGCGCCCGGCGCCCGTGCCGGCATCTATCATTACGACGAGATCGACCGGCAGTTCGTCGCCGAGCGCGTCGAGCAGTTCCGCAAACAGGTCGACCGCCGCCTGTCTGGCGAGCTGACGGAGGAGGAGTTCAAGCCGATCCGGCTGATGAACGGCCTCTATCTGCAGCTTCACGCCTACATGCTGCGCATCGCCGTGCCCTATGGCGTGATGTCCGCCACCCAGCTGCGCAAGCTGTCGGCCATCGGGCGCCGGTACGACCGCGGCTACGGCCATTTCACCACCCGCCAGAACCTGCAGTACAACTGGATTAAGCTGGAGGACACCCCGGCGATCCTGCATGAGCTGGCCGAGGTGGACATGCACGCGCTGCAGACCAGCGGCAACTGCGTGCGCAACGTGACGACCGACCCCTTCGTCGGCGCCGCCAAGGACGAGGTGGTGGACGGCCGCGTCTATGCCGAGATCCTGCGGCAGTGGACAACGATGCATCCCGAGTTCACCTATCTGCCGCGCAAGTTCAAGATCGCCATCTCCGGCGCGGAGAGCGACCGTGCCGCGGTGCGCATCCACGACGTCGGCCTGCTGGCGCGCCGCAACGACAAGGGCGAGGCCGGCTTCTCCTTCTATGTCGGCGGCGGTCTCGGCCGCTCGCCCTTCGTCGGCAAGCTGGTGCGCGAGTGGGTGGCGCAGGAGGATTTCGTCGCCTACCTGGAAGCCATCCTGCGCGTCTACAACCAGTATGGCCGCCGCGACAACATCTATAAGGCGCGCATCAAGATCCTGGTGCACGAGTTGGGGCTGGAGAAGTTCACCCAGGAGGTGGAGGAAGAGTTCGCGCGGCTGCGCGGCCCCAAATACCGCCTGGACCCGGAGGTCGTCGACGCCATCCGCCAGCATTTCGCCCCGCCGCCCTTCGAGGAGCTGCCCGACCATTCCGACGCGCTGGAGCGCGCCAAGGCCGCGGACCCGGCCTTCGCCAACTGGCTGGCGGTGAATGTCGCGGAGCACAAGGCGCCGGGCTATGCCATCGCCACCATCTCGCTGAAGCCGGCCGGCGGCATCCCCGGCGACGCCACCTGCGAGCAGATGGACCTCGTCGCCGATCTGGCCGAGCGCTATAGCTTCGGCGAGCTGCGCGTCACCCATGTTCAGAACCTCGTCCTCGCCCACGTGAAGAAGGACGACCTCTACGACCTGTGGAAGCAGCTGGACGCGGCGGAGCTGGGCAGCGCCAATGCCGGGCTGATCGGCGACATCATTGCCTGCCCGGGGCTGGACTACTGCGCGCTGGCCAATGCCCGCTCGATCCCGCTGGCTCAGGCGATCTCGGCCCGCTTCGCCGATCCGGTCCGCCAGCGCACCATCGGTGAACTCGGCATCAAGATCAGCGGCTGCATCAACGCCTGCGGCCATCACCATGTCGGCGCCATCGGCATCCTCGGCGTCGACAAGAAGGGCACCGAGTACTACCAGATCACGGTGGGCGGCGACCCGACGCTGACCACGGCCATCGGCGACATCCTGGGCCCGGCGGTGACCGAGACCGAGGCGGTGGACGCCATCGAGGCCATCGTCGACGTCTATCTCGCCAACCGCTCGGGCGAGGGCGAGCGTTTCATCGACACCCTCAAGCGCGTCGGCCATGCCCCGTTCAAGGAGAGAATCTATGCCGCTGATTGAGAATGGGCGCATCGGCGAGGACGCCTGGAGCTTCATCCCCGACGGCGAGCCGGTGCCCAACGACCGCCCGGTCATCATCAGCTTCGAGCGTTGGCAGGCGGAGCGCGACAGCTTCGACGGACGCAACGCCAAGCTGGGCGTGCGGCTGAAGAGCGGCACGCTGGCAGGGGCTATCGCCGCCGATCTCGACCGCTTTGCCCTGGTGGCGGTGGAATTCGCCAAGTTCCGCGACGGCCGCGGCTTCTCCACCGCGCGCGAGCTGCGCGAGCGCTACGGCTACACCGGCGAGATCCGCGCGGTCGGCCATGTCATCCCCGACCAGTATCTCTATCTCGTCCGCACCGGCTTCACCTCCGTCGAGGCGCCGGAGGGCACCAACCCGGACAGCTGGGCCAACGCGCTGACCGAGGTCACCATCGCCTTCCAGCCGAGCCTGGACGACACGGCACCGCTGTCGCTGCTGCGCCGCAAGCTGAAGGTGGGGTAGGGCGTTTTCCGCCGGTTCTTCCGGCGGTTCGTCACAGGGAAGCGAAGGGCGCCCGATCCGACCGGATTCGGCGCCCTTTTTCCGTTTTCCGAATGACAGGGCAGGGGAAGGCCGCGCCGGTCGTGTCGGAGAGGGTGCAATTTCAGAGATTAAATATGATGATTCATCTCGTCATATAACCTCCGTTGCGTTCAACCGCTATCGGAAGGAGAGTTTCCTCCCGACGTGACGCGCGCGACGGCGTGCCGTCCGTCGTATTCGATGACGGGGAACGAAGCTGATGGCTGCCGAAACACAGACTCCAGACAAAACCATTTATCTCGGCCTCGCGATGTCCGGCGCGATTTCCGCCGGTGCCTATTCCGCTGGCGTGCTCGATTTCCTGGTGGAAGCGCTGGAGGAGTGGGAGGCGGCGAAACGGCAGGACATCGCCAACGGCACCCGGACGGTGCCTCATCACAAGGTCGTCATCGCGACGATGACCGGCGCGTCGGCCGGCGCCATCACCAGTTCCATCGGTTCTCTCTGCGCCGGCATGGGCGCGCGGCCTTCGAAGGCCCGCCGGCCGAACGACCCGAACTACGCCGCGCGTGACGAGGCGGGAACGGCCGGCAAGGTCCCCTGGCACGTCCTGCCGGAACTCTATCAGGCATGGGTGGACGGCCCGGCCTTCGTGAAGAGCGATGCCGACAAGGCCGCGGCAAAGCAGGCGGAGGGCGGGACGCCGACGATCCCCGGGCTGCTGGACAATGCGGATTTGCCTGCCGGCACCAAGCTGGGCGATGTGTACTCGCTTCTCAACGCCCAGCCGCTGATGAACATCGGCCGCAAGGCGCTGGCCGACCTGGAGGTGGCGGCGAGCGCCCCCGATCGTCTGCCGCCGCGCCCCTACATCGCCGAAAACCTGCATGTGCTCCTGACCCAGACCAACACCCGCGGCATCCCCTACAAGATTGAGGTGCGGGGCGGCATGGGCGGGTCGGCCTACGGCATGATGAACCATCTCGACCACGCCCATTTCGTCCTGAAGGGACTGGGATGCGCAGCCTTCGTCAGCCCATGGGCGCAGTCGGACGCGGCCTACAGCTACACCGTCGATTCGAACGCCGGCGGCGCCGCGGCGCGGAACGAGGGCTCGCTGTGGTTCGAGAGCAAGGACGGGGAGAAGCCGAAGGATTACACCCAGTCCAACAGCAAGCGGCTGGTGAAGAACACGCTCGCGTCCGGGGCGTTTCCGATCGGGCTCTCGGCCCTGGACCTGGTGACTCCGCTGTCACACTACAACCAGCGCGCCTGGCCGATGAGCATCCCTCCCGATCGGTTCAAGGAGATCAAGCCCCAGTGGCCGTGGGGGAACGGCTCCTCCGGGAAGGGAACGGTCCTGCAGCCGCCGGAGAATTACCGGTTTGCGGCGGTGGACGGCGGCGCCATCAACAACGATCCCTTCGACCTCGCCCGTTACGCGCTGATGGAAAATCCCCCCGAACGGGCGCCGAGCGATGTGGCGGAAGTCAACCGCATCGTCGTGATGATCAGTCCCTTCCCCGAGGCCCCGACCATCGACGGCCTCAATCCGGATGGGAGCGCGAACACCCGGCTGACCAAGATCGTCTCGAAGATGATCGGCATGTTCGTCGAACAGAGCCGCTTCCGCCCCGACGTGCTGATGCGCGCCCTGGACAACACCGGGGCCGACCTGTGGCGCATCTCCCCGTCGCGCTTCGTCGGCACCAAGTCGCAGTCCGCGGCCATCGCCTGCGGTCTGTGGGGCGGCTTCGGCGGCTTCCTCGACATCGAGTTCCGGCGCCATGATTACGAGCTGGGCCGCCGCAACTGTCAGCGATTCCTGCAGTCCTGGTTCGGCCTGCCCGACAACAATCCGCACATCGATGCGGTGGGCGAGCCGATCAGCCGCGTGATGAAGACCGACGAAGCCGGCGAGGAGGTTCGTTACCCGATCATCCCGCTCTGCGGCAGCGCGCGCATGGAGGTGACGCCGCGCGACTGGCCGACGATCACGCCGCAGACCTATCAGGGCTTCGTGGACGCGGCCATGGCGCGCTACGACCGGCTGGTCGATCTCGGATGGAAGCAGCTTCTGGAGTCCCTCAGCACGGGCGAAGCCGTCGTCACCCGGTTCAATGTCCTCACCTGGGCCGTGTTCAAAAAGGCGAGATCGAGCACACTGAAGGCCATCCGCAAGTTCACCTTTCCCGATCTGGTCCACCGCGACCAGATCCTGCAGGAAGACCTGCGCCGGGTGCTGGAGTGCTGCATGGACGACAAGCCGTCGCCCTATATCCTGACCATGCGCCTGCTGAAGAGCTTTCCCGACTTGCAAAGCAGCAAGAAGGTCATCTTCGACGTCATGCGCGGTACGGCCTCGCTGCCTACCGATGTCATCGCCGAGAACATCTGCCTTCTGCTGGCCCGGTCGATCGACAAATGCCCGGTCGAGGTGGATCACATTACCGCGCTGTTCGCCAAGGACGCTCCGGTCTACCGTTCGGCGGACAGCGTTCTGGACGAGCTGAGGCTGGCCTATGCCGATGTCTCGCCGGACGCCAGGGCCGACGACGTGGCGAAACTCATGGAGAAGTTGCAGGGGTACGGCTACATCGCCATCGAACAGTGGACCGGCGTCGGCACCGGCAATCCCAAGAAGGCGGGTTGGATCGGGTGGAGCAAGACCACTCCCGCCTACCGCTACGCCTACCGCGACGACGGCGACACGATCGACATCTGATATCGGTGTCGGAAAGTTCCGGCTCTCCGACCCCGGCATCGCCCGCGACCGCAATCCGACGGAGGCCCGCTCACCAATGGCGCAGCGGGCCGACGTCGACGTGGACGAAGTTGCTGTCGGGGTAATAGCCGACGCCGCCGCCGCGCAGGCTCAGCGCCGCGCGCTGCAGCTGGCGGGTGGACATCTTCGGCACCCGCAGGTCGATGGCCATGCCGCGCATGTGGAAGCTGTTCTGGGCGACGCCGCTGTGATCGGCTTCGCGCAGCATCGCGTTGGATTCCGGCGAACGGTAGCCGGAAACGATCTCGATCGGACCCTTGCGGCCGATCTTGCGGCTCAGGTTGTGGACCAGATCCAGCAGCTTCGGGTCGATGGGATGGACCGAGTTGTTGCGGTGGTCGCGCAGCAGGTGGTTGATCGCCCGCACCGCATCGCGCACATAGCGGCCCTTCGCCCAGTACTCGGCACTGACCTTCTCGCCGGTGTGCAGGTTCACCAGGGACAGCATCCGCGGTGGGGCGCGGAGCGCCGCGGCCTCGGCCTCCTCGCTCGCGAACAGGGTTCCCCCGGCGGAGGCGACCGCCGCCAGGCCAAGCCCGGCGCGCAGAAGAGAGCGGCGATCGAGATGACGGCGTTCGGTGGCGTGGCTCTCGCCAGCGCTCGGGCGTGCGGTCGTGGTCGACCGGGCGTCCGCATCCTTCATCATTCTTCCTTCATATCCCGTTTTTCCGCTCCGGGGCGCCGTCTCCGTCCTTCGGAGCCCGTCATCCCGGTTACGGCCAAAGCCACACCCCGGCCAAGGTCAGGGCGTGCTGCGGTGCGTTAGTCCGAAAGGTGGGACACTTTTAGGATGTCTGTGGCCTTTGCTGTCAAGAAACCATTGCTTAACCGTTGCCGGTTTTCGGCCGAGTCCAGGGTTTCCGCCGAACAGCGGGCGGGGCGACCCGGATGCTGAGGCGAAGCTGTTCGCGACTCGTTCGCAGCCGGTTCGATTACAGAACCGTAACGTGCGCGACTCGGGAGCTTCACCGTAGAATGACCCTGCCGGACCGGAAGGAAGGGCTCGGACATCCGTATGGCAAAGCTTCTGTTTTTCACGACGGACCTCGTCCGGCGCCGCTCTGCCCGGCCGGACGCCATAGCGGCGCACTCCCGAACCGCATCCTCCGAAAGAGTGAGCGCAAAAGGAGATTCATTCAGCCTTCGGTAAGGAATGAATCGCATGATTGTCGCGATGTAACCAATTTCACGGCGTCAACCTGCCCGTGCCCACCGCCTCCGCCCCCACCGCCTCCACCGTGTCCTTCTTTCGGCCCGATCAACTGGCCGAGGTGCTGGACCGGCACGCCCGCTGGATCAAGGGCCAGCCGGGCGGTGCCCGCGCCAACCTCGCCATGGCCGACCTGGAGGGTGTGGACCTGTCGCAGCGCGACCTGCGCGGCGCCCGTCTGGTCGGCGCGCGGCTGGCCCGCGGCCGGCTGAACGGCACCAATCTGGCCGGCGCCGACCTGTTCGGCGTCGATCTGCGCGACGCCGACATCAGCCGCGCCAACCTGATGCAGACCGATCTGCGCGGCGCCCGCCTGCGCGCGGCCGATTTCTCCAACGCCAACCTGAAGGGGGCGGACCTGCGCGCCGGGACGCTGGAGCCGGGCGGCAGCGCAAGGCGCGGCACCGGCCCCGATGCACCCAGCGGCCAGGACGCCGAAAGCGCCCGCCAGCTCCACAAGGCGGCGCTCGCCCGCCTGCAGAACGGCACGACGGCGGAGGGTGGGATCCCCACCGACCTGACCGGCGCGGTGCTGCGCGGCGCCAACCTGTCCGATGCCGAGCTGACCGGTGCCGTGCTGCAGAACGCCGACCTGTCGGGGGCGGTCCTGAACGGCGCGGATTTGACCGGTGCGCGGCTGAACGGCGCCAACCTGTCGGGGGCGTCGCTCGACGGCACCCGCTTCGACAAGGCCGACATGGTCGGCACCCGCATGGCCGACTGCGACCTGTCCTCCACCCGGATCGCCACCGCGCAGATGACCCGGCCGATCGATAGCATGGGGTCGGAGATTCAGCGCGCCATCTTCGACCATGAACGCTGGATCGACAGCGTCGGCCAGCGCGGCCAGCGCGCCGACCTGGACGGCGCCGACCTCAGCCGCGCCGACCTGCGCAACGTCAATCTCAGCGCCGCATCCTTGCGCGGGGCGAACCTGTCGGCGGCGGCGCTGACCGGCGCCCGGCTGATGATGACCGACCTGTCCGGCGCCAATCTGGAGGGCGCCAACCTGATGGGCGCCGACCTGTCCGGCGCCAATCTCAGCTATGCCGTGCTGACCAACGCCGACCTGACGCGGGTGCGGTTGGGGCCGGCGGCGATCAAGGACCCGTCGGGGCGCCCGACCGGCCGCTCCTGGGCCGCCAACCTGATGGGGGCCGACATGCGCGGCGCCCTGCTGGTCGGGACCTGCCTGGTCCAGGCCAACCTGTCCGACGCCAATCTCGACAGCGCCGATCTGGACGGCGCCGACCTTGCCGGTGCCAAGCTGCAGCGCGCGATGCTGCCGGGCCGTCCGCCCCGGCGGGGGTAGGAACCTTGGGGGCCGAACGCCCGCCCTCCCTCACGGCAGCCGGGCCCTCACGATAGCCGTCCCTCCTCACGGCAACCGGATCGTCACCGTGGTTCCGACGCCGGGGGTGCTGTCCAGGGTCAGCAAGCCGCCATGGGCCTCGATGAAGCGGCGGGCCAACGGCAGTCCCAGCCCGGTGCCCGCCTCGGCCTTCGTCAGATAATTGTGGACCTGCCGGAACGGCTCCATTGCGATCTGCAACTCGTCGGCCGTCATCCCGACTCCGGTGTCGGCAATGACGATGACCGCGCCCTTGCCGTCCGGCCCGGCGGCTGCCTCCACCCGCACGGCACCGCCGGCGGGGGTGAACTTGATGGCGTTCGACAGCACGTTCAGCACCGCCTGCCGCATGCGGACCCCGTCCGCCGTGACCTGCAGGGTCCGGTCGATCCCGTCGCCGGTCAGCGTCACGCCCTTGCGCAGGGCGAGTGCCTCCACCAGCCCCATGCAGTCGTCCAGCAGTTCGCCGACCGGCACGCAGGCCGGGAACAGCTCCAGCCTCCCGGCCTCGATCTTCGCCATGTCCAGCAGCTCGTTGACGAGGTCCAGCAGGTGCCGGCCGGACTGGTGGATCGCCGTCATGTACTCGACATGCTTCGGCGGGGCCGGGCCGAAGATGCCGGACATCAGCGCCTCGGCGAAGCCGATGATGGCGTTCAGCGGGGTGCGCAGCTCGTGGCTCATGTTGGCCAGGAACTCGCTCTTGGCCCGGTTGGCGGCCTCGGCATGCTCCTTCTCGGATTCCAGCCGGCGGCGCTGTTCGATCAGAATGGCTTCGCGGGCGCGGCGCACCTCCTCCTCGGCGCTGCGGCGGCGGCGGTAGGCGCGGGACACCAGCAGGGCCAGCCCCAGCGTCGCGGCACAGGCCGCGGCAGCACCGCCGATCACCGTCATGCGGAGGGCGTTCAGCCTCTGCTGCACGATTGCCGACGGCACGCCCAGCACCACCGACCATCCGGTCTCGGCGGAACGGTGGATGACGGCATGGACTTCCTGGCCGTCCTTCGTTTTGCCGTTGAACATGCTGTTGCTGCCGATCCGGATGCGTCCTTCCAGGGCCGTATAGACGCGCTGGCCCAGATGGGTTGCGGCATCGCGCGACCGGGCGGCGATCAGCATGGACGGATCGATGACCGTGACCGTCCATTCGGGCGGGGTGTTGCGGGTCTGCAGCGCGCCGCCGAGCCCTTCCAGCCCCAGGGCGAGCGACAGGACATAGCGCACCCGGTCGCCCTCGGCGGCCGGATCGTATTGCAGGACCGGCGCGCGCAGGATCAGCGACGGTCGCCCCGGCGGCCCGCCCGGCGGCAGCACGCCGCCGATCGCCGCGCGGCGGCTTTCGATCACGTGGCGGGTGATCTCGTCCTGCCGCGGCGGCGGCAGCGGCTGGACGCCCAGCGGGTAATGGGTGTGGAAGGCGAAACGTCCGGTGTCGGTGTCGATCAGCCCCATCGCCAGCCAACCGTTCTGGCTGTGGGCGGCAGCGGTGGTTTCGTCATACAGCGCGCGCAGATCGCCGACGCTGGGCTGGACCAGGGCCGACAGCAGTTCCAGCGGCCGCAGCTGGCTTGCCAGTTCACGGTCGACCGCCAGCGACAGCGACTGCGCCACAGACTGCAGTTCGCCCTCCATCTTCCCGCGCTCGCGGGCGTCGAGCTGCCAGACCAGCACGGCGCCGAACAGCAGCAGGGGCGTGGTCACAGCCACGCCGATGGCGAGCAGGGAACCGGGCAACCGCAGGCGCAACCGTCGACGCTCCACTGCTAAGGCACCACCGGAGTGGCAAGGAATGGTCGGGGGCTTGCTTGGCGGGGCAGGCCGGGGGCACCCCCGGTCAAATCCCGGGTCACCCACCAGATCACGCGGCACCGGTCAGCAGCCGGGTCAGTTCCACCGCGGTCTTGACGCGCATCTTCTCGAACACATGGCTGCGATGGACCTCCACCGTGCGCATGCTGATGCCCAGCTCGTCGGCGATGACCTTGTTCAGGCGGCCGGCGACGACCAGCTCCATCACCTGCCGTTCGCGCTGGGTCAGGGTCGCCAGCCGCGCCGCCAGCCCGGCCTGTCCCGCCTCGCGCTCGCGCTGTTCGGCGTCGAAGGCCAGGGCGTCGATCACCCGGTCGACCAGTTCGTTGTCGTTGAACGGTTTTTCCACGAAGTCGCGGGCTCCCTTCTTCAGGGCGCTGACGGCGATGGGAACGTCGCCATGGCCGGTCAGGAAGATCACCGGCATCCGGCATCCCTTGGACAGCAGCCGGTCGAACAGCTCCAGTCCGCTCATCCCCTCCATGCGGATGTCCAGCAGAAGGCAGCCGGCCATATCCGGCCTCCACCCCTCCAGGAAGGCTTCCGCGGAGGGCCAGCCGGCCACCGGCACGTTGCGCGACTGGAACAGCCAGCCGAGCGCGTCGCGGATCGCCTCGTCATCGTCGACGATGTGGAGCGTGGTCATTCTGCGGCCTCTGCGCTTTGGTCTGAAACTCGGCCCGAGGGTTGGGCATGCACCGGCAGGGTGAACAGGAAGCGTGTCCCGGCGGAGTTGCCGTCCGGGGCATCCTCCGCCGCCACCGCTTCGAACCACAGCCGGCCGCGGTGGTGCTCGACGATGGAGCGGCAGATGTTCAGGCCCATCCCCATACCTTCGCGCTTAGTGGTGAAGAAAGGGGAAAACAGGCGCTCCGCCACATCGGGCGCCACACCGCAGCCGCGGTCGCGGATCTCCGTCAGCAGCACGCCGTCCCCGGCTTCGTCCCCCCCTCCCTCCCGGCGGACGGTCACGGTCAGGCGGCGGTCGTCGCGCGGGGTGCGGGCCATCGCCTCGATCCCGTTGCGCATCAGGTTCAGCACCACCTGCTGCAGCAGGATGCGGTCGCCGGTGACCGGCGGCAGGTCGGCCGGGGCGTCCAGTTCCACCCGCACGCCCAGCCGTGCGGCGTCGGCGCCGGTCAGCCCGACGCAATCCTCCAGCACGCGGGCGAGCGAGCAGGGGGCGACGTTGGGGTCGCGCTTGCGCACGAAGTCGTGGATTCGCCGCACCACCTGCCCGGCGCGCTTGGCCTGCGCCGCCAGCTTTTCCAGCGCCGCGGCGACCTCGTCGGTGTCGAACCGGCCGGAGCGCAGGCGATTCAGGCAGCCGGTGCAATAGCTGGCGATGGCCGACAGCGGCTGGTTCAGCTCATGCGCCAGGGTGGAGGCCATCTCGCCCATCGTGATCAGGCGGGAGGTCTGCTGCAGCCGCTCCTGCTGCTGGCGGGCCAGTTCCTCGGCATGCTTGCGTTCGGTGATGTCGAGGACGGAGCCCATCCAGCCGGTCTGGCGCCCGTTGGCGTCGATCAGCGGCGCCTCGTAGATCAGCGCGTCGAACCGCTCGCCGTTGGCGCGCCGGAACCGCATCTCCAGCCCGGTTTCCGGCGCGCGGCCGGCCAGCACGTCCTGCAGGGCGGCCTCCGCCCGGTCGATCTCCTCCGGCAGCCAATAGGGCATCGGCGGGCCGCGCCCGACCAGATCCTCGGCCGCCAGACCGACCATCCGGCAGAAGGCCGGGTTGACGTAGGTGATGCGCCCTTCCAGGTCGCGGGCGCGCATGCCCACGGTCAGGCTGTCCTCCATCGCCTTGCGGAAGGCATGCTCCTCTCGCAGGGCCTCCTCGGCGCGCAAGCGGCCGGCGATGTGGCGGCGCAACGACCACAGGCTCCACAGCGCCGATCCGGTCAGCGCGAAGATCGCCGCCACCAGGACGGTGCGGGTGACGTTGGACTCGCTGGGGTAGGCGGTGGCGACCAGAGCCAGCCCGTGGCCGGGCGGATCGAAGGGGATGACATGGCTCCTGGCCGGATCGGGTGCCGGACCCGTCATGGACCCGGGCACCACCATGCGCGATTTCGCCCCCAGCACGGTGCCTGTGACGTCGATCACCTCCAGCTGGTAGCGCTGGGCGAACCACCAGGGGACATGGTGGGTCAGCATCGCCTCGAACGAGAAGACGCCGACCAGCGCACCGACGAAGACGCCGTCGCGGAACAGCGGAAAGGCGACGTCGAACCCGCGGTCGGTGGCGTCGATCCGGTAGGGCGCGCCATAGGCCCTGAGGCCGGTGGACCGGGCGATGCGCATCGCGTCATGGCGGGTCAGGCTGTCGCCGGGCGGGCCGTCCGCACCCGGCGTACCGTCCTGGGGCAGCGGCGGCTCCGCCAGCATGGTGCGGCCCTGGGGGTCGAGCCAGAGCACCCGTTCGATCGCCGGGTTGGTGTTCACCACCAGCCGGGCCATTGCGGCGAACTGCCGCAGGTCCACCTCCGTCCGGCCCAGCGTCTCCGCCAGCCTCTCCAGCTTGTCCTCGTCGGATGCCAGCTGGAAATGCAGGTTCTGCTCCACCCACAGCGCGTCCTTGATCAGGGCCAGCGCCTCCTCGTCCCGCTCGTTGCGCTGCAGCAGCCACAGGAAGGCGCCCAGCAGGACGACGACCAGCGCCATCGCCACCAGTGGCATGGCGTGCGGCACCGCCCACCCGGATCGGGAGGCGGGCAGGGCGGCGGAGCCGGGGGTGCGGTTGGACTGCGGCATGACGATTGACACGAAAGTGTGGAGGCTGACGACGATGGGACCGGACGAAAGTGGGATAGGCCGACTCTGCGGATATCCACAATAGCCGCAATTCGTCGGATCATGAACAATGCGCAACAAGTTCAGGACGGAACATTCCGTCCAACCGATAATCGACACCAGAGGGGAACGCACCTATGAAACTCGTGAAGCTTCTGTGCGCGGCGGCGGTCGGCTGCATGATGTCGGCGCCGATGGCCTTGTCCACGGCCTGGGCCCAGGACCAGATCGTGATCAAGTTCAGCCACGTCGTCGCTCCGGAGACGCCGAAGGGCAAGGGTGCCGAGAAGTTCAAGGAACTTGCCGAGAAGGCGACCAACGGCAAGGTCAAGGTCGAGGTCTATCCGAACAGCCAGCTCTACAAGGACAAGGAAGAGCTTGAGGCCCTGCAGCTGGGCGCGGTGCAGATGCTGGCGCCGTCGCTGGCCAAGTTCGGCCCGCTGGGCGCCAAGGAATTCGAGGTCTTCGACCTGCCCTACATCTTCCCGAACAAGGACGTCCTGCGCCGCGTGACCGAGGGTCCGATCGGCAAGCAGCTGTTCCAGAAGCTGGAAACCAAGGGCATCATCGGCCTGGCCTATTGGGACAACGGCTTCAAGATCATGAGCGCCAACAAGCCGGTCACCAAGCCGGAGGACGTGAAGGGTCTGAAGATGCGCATCCAGTCGTCCAAGGTGCTGGACGCCCAGATGCGCGCGCTGGGCGCCCTGCCGCAGGTGATGGCCTTCTCCGAAGTGTACCAGGCGCTGCAGACCGGCGTCGTCGACGGCACCGAAAACCCGCCGTCGAACATGTACACCCAGAAGATGCACGAGGTGCAGAAGAACGCCACGCTGACCGACCACGGCTATCTCGGCTATGCGGTCATCGTGAACAAGAAGTTCTGGGAAGGCCTGCCGGCCGATGTCCGCACCGGGCTTGAGGGTGCGATGAAGGAGGCGACCGCCTACGCCAACGACATCGCCCAGAACGAGAACGACGTCTCGCTGGCCCAGATGAAGGCGTCGGGCAAGACCGCCTTCCACACCCAGACCAAGGAAGAGCGCGAAGCCTGGATCAAGGCCCTGAAGCCGGTCCACAAGGATGCCGAGTCCCGCGTCGGCAAGGACCTGATCGAATCGATCTACAAGGAAGCCGCCGCCGCCGGCTTCAAGATGTAAGGGCTTGCGGGCGGGCTGCGTCTTCCCGCCGGAAGGCGCGCCCGCACCGAACCGGCATCCGCTTCAGTCGGCTGTCTTTCCGCAAAGGCGGGAACCCAGACGTCCCGATGCGTGCGCTCCGGCAGCCGCCTGGATCCCCGCCTTCGCGGGGATGACGGCCGAATGGCGCGCCGCGGGTTTTGCCGCGGCTCTCCAGCGTACCCGACACCATCTCCGCCGACCGGGAGATCCCCCCGACATGCTTATGAAAATACTCGACCGCCTTGAGGAGACGTTGATCGCCTCCCTCATGGCGGCGGCGACGCTCGTCATCTTCGTGGCGGTCATGCACCGCTATCTGTCCGGCGTGGCCGTCATCCAGGATTACGTCATCCACTGGAACCTCGCCTGGGCCCAGGAGGTCTGCATCTACATGTTCGTGTGGATGGCCAAGTTCGGCGCCGCCTATGGCGTGCGCACCGGCATCCATGTGGGCGTGGACGTGGTGATCAACCGGCTGCGGCCGGACATCCGCGGCCGCTTCGTCGTCTTCGGACTGCTGGCCGGCGCCCTGTTCACCGGCGTCGTCGGCGCTCTCGGCGCCAATTTCGTCTACCACATCGCCGAGACCGAACAGGTGTCGGCCGACATGGAGTTGCCGATGTGGCTGGTCTATCTGGCCATCCCGCTCGGCTCCTTCCTGATGTGCTTCCGCTTCCTCCAGGTCGCCTGGACCTTCATCCGGACCGGCGAGCTGCCCCACCACGATCATGCCCAGGTCGACGGCATCGACCCGGTCGAAGCCGCCAACGAGGGAGGCCCGGCGTGAACGCGCTCATCATTTTCGGGCTGCTGATTGCCCTCATGCTCACCGGCATGCCGATCTCCATCTCGCTCGGCCTGACCGTTCTGTCCTTCCTGTTCCTGATGACCGACGTGCCGGTCGCCGCGGTGGCGCTGAAGCTGTTCACGGGCATCGAGAAGTTCGAGATCATGGCGATCCCGTTCTTCATCCTGGCCGGCAACTTCCTGACCCATGGCGGCGTCGCCCGGCGCATGATCAACTTCGCCACCTCCATGGTCGGGCACTGGCACGGCGGGCTCGGCATGGCCGGCGTGCTGGCCTGCGCCCTGTTCGCGGCGGTGTCGGGCTCCAGCCCGGCGACGGTGGTCGCCATCGGCTCCATCATCCTGCCGGCCATGGTGGCGCAGGGCTTCCCGAAGAATTTCGGCGCCGGCGTCGTCACCACCTCGGGCGCGCTCGGCATCCTGATCCCGCCGTCGATCGTGATGGTGATGTACTGCGTCGCCACCACCGGCCATCCGCAGGCGCCCTCCATCGGCCAGATGTTCCTGGCCGGCGTGGTGCCAGGCCTGATGCTGGCGGCCTTCCTCGGCTTCACCACCTGGTACCGCGCCCGCAAGTTCGGCTATCCCCGCCTGCCCAAGGCGAGCGCCCGGCAGCGCTGGCTGGCCTTCCGGGAAAGCTTCTGGGGCCTGCTGCTGATCGTCGTCGTGATGGGCGGCATCTACACCGGCATCTTCACCCCGACCGAGGCGGCGGCGATGGCCGCGGTCTATGCCTTCATCGTGGCGGTGTTCATCTACCGCGACATGCCGCTCACCCGCGTGCCGAAGGTGCTGCTGGACAGTGCCAGCATGTCGGCGATGCTGCTCTACATCATCACCAACGCGGTCCTCTTCTCCTTCGTCATGACGTCGGAGCAGATCCCGCAGAGCATGGCCGCCTGGATCCAGGGCCAGAACCTGAGCGTCTGGGTCTTCCTGCTGGTCGTGAACATCGTGCTGCTGATGGCCGGCAACTTCATGGAGCCGTCGTCCATCGTCCTGATCATGGCGCCGATCCTGTTCCCGGTGGCAATGTCGCTGGGCATCGACCCGGTGCATTTCGGCATCCTGATCATCGTGAACATGGAGGTCGGCATGTGCCACCCGCCGGTGGGCCTGAACCTCTACGTCGCGTCGGGCATCACCAAGATGGGCATCACGGAACTGACGGTCGCGGTGTGGCCGTGGCTGCTGACGATGCTGATCTTCCTCGGCCTCGTCACCTATGTGCCGGCGATCTCGCTGTGGTTCCCGCGCCTGATCGGCGTGATGTAAAGCCGCAAGTCGTCTGGGGATTTTCGCCCGAGCGGTTGGGGCCGCGAAGTCCGGAAGGGGACTTCGCGGCCCTTCTTTATTGTACCCATACATTGTTGCGCATTGAAGCGGTCGCGCCGCCGGGCCTAAACTTGCCGTTCTCCCGCCGCCAGCCAGACCAGAGGTTAGCCTTGTCGGCCCAGTTCCTGCCCACGGCCTGTCCGCACGATTGCCCCAGCACCTGCGCGCTGGAGGTGGAACGCCTCGCCCCCGACCGCATTGGGAAAGTGCGTGGCGCGGCGGAGAACAGCTACACCGCCGGCGTCATCTGCGCGAAGGTCAGCTGCTATGCCGAGCGCGTCCATTCGCCGGACCGGCTGAAGACCCCGCTTCTGCGCACCGGCCCGAAGGGCTCCGGCCAGTGGAAGCCGATCGGCTGGGACGAGGCGCTGGACCGCATCGCCGATGCCTTCCTGACCGCCGAGCGCGCTCACGGCCCCGAAGCCGTCTGGCCCTATTTCTACGCCGGCACCATGGGTCTGGTGCAGCGCGGCGCCATCCAGCGGCTGCGCCATGCCAAGGGCTATTCGCGCCAGACCAGCACCGTGTGCGACACCCCGGCCAACATGGGCTGGCTCGCCGGCTATGGCGACATCCGCGGCGCCGACCCGCGCGAGATGGCGGAGAGCGACCTGATCGTCAACTGGGGCGGCAACCCGGTGGCGACCCAGGTCAACGTCATGACCCATGTCAGCCGCGCCCGGAAGGGCCGCGGCGCCAAGCTGGTCACCATCGATCCCTACCGCACCGGCACGGCCGAAGTTTCCGACCTGCACCTGATGCTGCGGCCGGGCACCGACGGGGCGCTGGCCTGCGCGGTGATGCATGTGCTGTTCCGCGACGGCTACGCCGACCGCGCCTATCTGGACCGCCTCGCCGCCGGCACCGACCGGCTGGAGGCGCATCTCGCCACCCGCACCCCCGAATGGGCGGCCGGGATCACCGGCCTGACCGTGGGGGAGATCGAGGAGTTCGCCCGCCTCTACGGCACCACCAAGCGCAGCTACCTGCGCGTCGGCTACGGCCTGTCGCGCGCCCACAACGGCGCGGCGCAGGTTCATGCCGTCTCCTGCCTGCCGGTGGTCACCGGGGCGTGGCAGCACAAGGGCGGCGGCGCGCTCTATTGCTCGTCCGGCATCTACAAGCTGGACAAGACCCTGTCGGAGGGGCTGGACCGTCTCGACACGTCGGTGCGCAGCTTCGACCAGTCGCGCATCGGCGCGGTGCTGACCGGCGACCCGCGCGACCTGACCAGCGGCCCGCCGGTGACGGCGATGCTGATCCAGAACACCAACCCGGTGACGATCTGCCCGGATTCGACCCGCGTCCGCCAGGGTTTCCTGCGCGAGGATCTGTTCGTCGCGGTGCATGAGCAGTTCATGACCGACACGGCCAAGCTGGCCGATCTGGTGATCCCCGCCACCACCTTCCTGGAGCATGACGACATCTACCGCGGCGGCGGCCAGATGCACATCCTGATCGGCCGCAAGGTGATCGAGCCGCAGTTCGACGCGCGCGAGAACCACTGGGTGATCTCCGAACTCGCCCGCCGCGTCGGCGCCGAGCATCCGGGATTCGGCATGACTGCGCTGGAGATCATCGACGCCATGCTGAAGGCGTCCGACCTGGGCGACGCGGCGACGCTGACCGAGCAGCGCTGGATCGACGCCCAGCCCGATTTCGAGACCTCGCACTTCCTCAACGGCTTCGCGCATCCCGACGACAAGTTCCGCTTCGCCCCCGACTGGGCGGCGCTCGGCCCCTATGGCGGCATGCCGGAGCTTCCCGACCACATGCCTCCCGGCCGCGATGCCGACGCCGAGCATCCGTTCCGTCTCGTCACCGCCCCGGCGCGCCAGTTCCTCAACACCTCCTTCACCGAGACGCTGACCGCCCAGCGCCGCGAAGGCCGGCCCACCGCGCTGATCCACCCGGACGACGCGGCCGGGCTCGGTCTGGCCGACGGCGACGCGGTGCGGCTGGGCAACCCGCAGGGCAGCGTCGTGGTCCATGCCAAGCCCTTCGCCGGCGTGCCGCGCGGCGTGGTGATCGTCGAAGGCATCTGGCCCAACAGCGCCTTCGTCGAAGGCATGGGCATCAACAGCCTGACCTCACCGGAGCCGGTCCCGCCCGCGGGCGGCGCGGCGTTCCACGACACGGCGGTTTGGATGCGGGCGGCGTAGGTTCTGTAGCGGGTGCCCCCTCCCTAACCCTCCCCCGCGTTCCGCGGGAGAGGGAACTCCGCCACACTCCCGCAAAGCTCCTCCCCCCTCTCCCGCGAAGCGGGGGAGGGATGGGGAGGGGGCACCCAACTCGACAACTCCCCACCCCCACATCCCACCTCTGCCCACACCCACCGTGCGCCGCGCGCCCATCTCTGCTATGGCTGTGCCCCCATCCCAGAGAGACCGTGCAGCACCGCCATGACCGAAGCCGCCGCCTTCCTCAACGTCGCCAACTCCCTGTCCGGCAAGCGCTGGCAGGCGCGGCCCTGCGACGAGCGGCAGGCGCAGGCGCTGACCCAGGGGCGCGGGCTGCCGGAGATCGTCGGCCGGGTGCTGGCCGCCCGTGGCGTCACCGACGAGACCTGTGAAACCTTCCTCAACCCGACGCTGAAGGCTCTGCTGCCCGACCCTTCGCGCTTCCGCGACATGGACCCGGCGGCCGAGCGCATCGCACGGGCCATCCGCGACGGCGAGCCGGTGGCGGTCTTCGGCGACTACGACGTCGACGGCGCCACCTCCGCCGCTCTGCTGCGCCGCTTCTTCCGCGCGCTCGGCGCCGACATCCGCGTCTATGTCCCCGACCGGATCACCGAAGGCTATGGCCCGAACGCCGCGGCGCTGCTGCGGCTGAAAGGGGAGGGGGTGCGGCTGGTGGTGACCGTCGATTGCGGCATCTCCGCCTTTGCGGCGCTGGAGGCTGCCGCCGACGCCGGGCTGGAGGTCGTCGTTCTCGACCACCACGCCGCCGAACCGCGCCTGCCTCCCGCCGTCGCCCTGGTCAACCCCAACCGGCTTGACGAGGACGGCACCTATCGCACGCTCTGCGCCGCCGGTGTCACCTTCATCACCATCGTCGCCGTCAACCGCGCCCTGCGCCAGTCCGGCTTCTACAGCGGCCGGACAGAACCCAACCTAATGGAATGGCTGGACCTCGTGGCGCTCGGCACGGTGTGCGACGTGGTCCCGCTGACCGGCCTCAACCGCGCGCTGGTGGCACAGGGGCTGAAGGTGATGGCGCGGCGCGCGAACCCGGGCCTCGCCGCCCTCTCCGATGTGGCCGGGGTAAAGGACAAGCCCGACGCCTACCATGCCGGCTACGTCCTCGGCCCCCGCGTCAATGCCGGCGGCCGGGTGGGGGCGTCCGACCTCGGCGCCCGCCTGCTCTCCACCGACGATCCCATCGAGGCGATGGAACTCGCCCAGCGGCTGGAAGGCCACAACGCCGAACGCCGCACAATCGAACAGGCGGTTCTCGACGAAGCGCTGGAGCGCGTCGCCGCCGAGGCCGGGCGCGAGACCGATCTGGTCTTCGTCACCGGCGTCGGCTGGCACCCCGGCGTCATCGGCATCGTCGCCGCCCGGCTGAAGGAGCGCTACAGCCGCCCGGCCTGCGTCGTCGCCCTGGAGGAAACCGCCGACGGCACCGTCATCGGCAAGGCGTCGGGCCGCTCCGTGCGCGGTGTCGATCTGGGATCCGCGGTGATCGCCGCCCGGCAGGAAGGGCTGCTGCTGGCCGGCGGCGGCCACCGCATGGCGGCCGGCTTCACCGTGGCCGGCGACAAGATCGACGCGTTGCGCGATTTCCTGCACGGCCGCATCTCCGAACAGGTGGCATCCGCGCCGCTGGTGCCGACGCTGGAACTGGACGGCGCCCTGTCGGTCGGCGGCGCCAGCGTCGGTCTGGTGACCACCCTCGACAAGCTCGGCCCCTACGGCACCGGCAATTCGGAGCCCCGCTTCGCCATCGCCGACGCCCGCGTGGTGCGCGCCGACGTGGTGGGTGCCAACCATGTCCGCTGCATCCTGCAAGGCAACGATGGCGCCCGGCTGAAGTCCATCGCCTTCCGCGCGCTCGACAGCGACATGGGCCAAGCTCTGCTGACCGGCCGCGGCACCCCCTTCCACCTTGCCGGGGTGCTGCGGATCGACCGCTGGAACGGGTCCGAAGGCGTGCAGTTGCTGATCGACGACGCGGCGCCGGCGCGATCGGCGTAGGGTTGGTGGGGTAGTGGGGAGGTTTTGGGGGGCAGCGGGTGCCCCCTCCCCATCCCTCCCCCGCTTTCAGCGAACCTACGGTCCGCCTGTCGCGTCAGCACAAAGCGTAGCTTTGTGCGAGAGCTTCGCGGGAGAGGGGGCAAGATGCTTGTCGGCATGACGCATCTGCCGAAGCGGCGGCAGTCCCCTCTCCCGCGATCGGACCGGCCTTCGGCCGGCCGAGAGCGGGGGAGGGTTAGGGAGGGGGCACCCACCGCCACCCCCGCCCACAAAAAAGTATCGCCCCACACAAAAAAGCGCTTGCGCTCACCGCCGCCGATCTTTAGAAAGCGCGTCACCGCGAACGACGTCCCCGTCGTCTAGAGGCCTAGGACACCGCCCTTTCACGGCGGCGACACGGGTTCGACTCCCGTCGGGGACGCCACTCTCTCGGTT
>NZ_DASPIS010000016.1:0-44924 GCF_035628975.1 Azospirillum sp.
CAACTGCCGCCGCCTGCGCATCCCTTCTCACAACACGGTATAAACTTGTCAAAGAACCCGCCCGATGCAGAAACCGAGAGCCTCACCGAACCTCTGGGGTTCAGGTGACAAGCGCCGGTTTGTCGGGCTTCCCGTTTCGCGATACCGGTCGCTGCCGTTTCGGCGGCGCCGGCGTCGTTCGCGTCGGGAGGCGTCTTATATGCGGGCTGCCCCAAACCGCGCAAGCACTTTTTTCGGCAGGGTGACGTTTTTTTGACCGGACGGCGTCGGCAGTGCCATCCGCGTCCTCCGCGGCAAATGTTGAAACGTCTGACCTTCTGACCATAGAGTTGTTCGAAACCAGCAGCGAGCGGACATGCCGGTCGAGTTCGAGAGCGTCGTCACCGTCAGCGCGGCCAAGCAGATCGCCGACAGCCTGCGTGCCGCCATCATGGATGGACGGCTGAAGGTGGACGAGCGGCTGCCGACGGAAGAGGAACTGGCCCAGCGCTTCAAGGTTTCGCGCCCGACCGTGCGGGAGGCCCTGAAGCGTCTGGCGGCCCAGCACCTGATCCGCTCCCGCCGCGGCCCAACCGGCGGCAATTTCGTCGCCAGCCCGGCACCGGAGGATGCGGCCCGCTCGCTGGCCAATGCCACCACCCTGATGGTCGCGGTCGGAGATATCGGGCTCGACGATATGGCGACGGCGCGGCTGGAGTTGGAGGGAGTCTGCTGCCGACTGGCGACTGCGCGGGACGATGCAGACCTTGCCACTCCGCTGGCGACGATGCGGAATGAGTTGGCACGGCAGGGCGAGGCGGCGCTGACCGATGAGGAATTCTGCGCCTCGGACGTGAGGTTCCACCGCGCCCTGGTGGATGCCGCCGGCAATGCCCTGCTGTCCTACCTGATGCACGGCGTGGTCGAGGCGCTGCAGCCGGTCAGCAACATGATCATCTATCGGGTGCGCGAGCGCGAGGCCATCATCGGATTCCACGCCCGCCTGCTGGAGGCGCTGGAAAGGCGGGATGCCGAGGCCGCGATAGCGGCGCTCGGTACTCTGGTCGACTACACCCGCGACCGCTACCGCGAGGCGCTGGAAAAGCGGGCCGAGCGCGCCGGCTGAAAAACGATCAGCCGACGCATTCAACCGATGGCGCGCAAGTGGCGGACCGGCCGGCCGGGAGACGCCGCTTCCGCCGCCGCGACGATGCCATGGGCGTCGATGCCGTGATGGCGGTAGAGATCGGCGATGGTGCCGGTCTGGCCGAAATGCTCCACCCCCAGAGCCCGCGTGCGGTGACCGGCGACGGAGCCAAGCCAGCCCAGCGTCGTCGGATGGCCGTCCACCACAGTGACCAGGGCACAATGGGGCGGCACCCCCTCCAGCAGCCGCTCGATATGGCCGCGGGCATGGGACAGGCCGCGCTCGCGCGCCCGCTGGGCGGCGCTCCAGCCGGCATTCAGCCGGTCGGCCGAGGTCACCGCCAGCAGGCCGACATCGCGCCGGTCCTCTCCCAACATGCCGACCGCCGCGATTGCCTCGGGAGCGACGGCACCGGTGTAGGCGATCACCACCTGGGCGTTCGGCCCCGGCTTGCGCAGCCAATAGGCGCCGTCGACGATGTCGCGGGCGAGATCCTCGTCCATCGTCCGGGTCGGCTGCTCCAGCGCGCGGGAGGAGAGGCGCAGATAGACCGAGCCGCCGGTCTCGTCGCGCAGCCAGTTGCGCTCGCTCGGCGTCCCCTCCCCGTCCCGCTGCATGTAGTCGAAGGCCCAGCGCATCACCACCGCCAGTTCGTCGGCGAAGGCGGGTTCGAAATAGGCCAAGCCATCCTGCGCCATGCCGACCAGCGGGGTGGCGATGGACTGGTGCGCCCCGCCCTCCGGCGCCAGCGTGACGCCGGATGGGGTCGCCACCAGCATGAAGCGGGCATCCTGGTAGCAGGCGTAGTTCAACTGGTCGGCGCCGCGCATGATGAAGGGATCGTACACCGTGCCGATCGGCAGCAGCCGCTCCCCGAACAGGCTGTGCGACAGACCGAGCGCCGACAGCAGGATGAACAGGTTGGACTCCGCGATCCCCAACTCCAGATGCTGGCCCTTCGGCGAGAAGTCCCAGCTGTAGGTGGAGGGGATGCGTTCCTTCTTGAACAGGTCGGCCATCTCGCTCTTGGCGAACAGCCCGCGCCGGTTCACCCAGGCGCCGAGGTTGGTGGAGACGGTGACGTCCGGCGCGGTGGTGACGATGCGTTCGGCCAGCGCCGAGCGCTCCCGCCCGATCTCGTTCAGGATCAGGCCGAAGGCGGCCTGGGTCGACAGGCTCTTCTGCGTCGGCGCCTGCAGGGCGGCGGGCACGGCGACGGCCGGCGCCTCGTAGCGGCGGCGCCCCTTCTGCGCGAAGGGAACGCGGCGGAGGAAGTCTTCCAGCGCGGTCTCCGGCAGGGAGAGCCCCTCGAAACGGTCCCATTCATGGCCCGGACGGACCTTGTTGGCGATGCGGAAGCCGTCCATCTGCTCGCGCGTCAGCAATCCTGAATGGTTGTCCTTGTGGCCGGCCAGCGGCAGGCCGAATCCCTTGACGGTGTAGGCGATGAAGCAGACCGGCCGGTCATGGGTGCGGGCATTGGCGAAGGCCTCCAGCAGCGACGGCAGGTCGTGGCCGCCGAGATTGCCCATCAGCCGGGCCAGTTCCTCGTCGCTGCGGCGCTCGATCAGGCGGGTGACGTCGCCCTGGTCGCCCAGATCGTCCATCAGGCGGCGGCGCCACGCTGCACCGCCCTGATAGGTCAGGGCCGAATAGAGCTGGTTCGGGCAGCTGTCGATCCAGTGGCGCAGGCGCTCGCCGCCCGGCTCCTTGAACGCCTCCTGCATCAGGGTGCCGTATTTCAGGATCACCACGTCCCAGCCGAAGGCGCGGAAGATGTTCTCCAGCCGCTCCCACAGCCCTTCGCGGATCACCGCATCCAGGCTCTGGCGGTTGTAGTCGACGATCCACCAGGTGTTGCGCAGGCCGTGCTTCCAGCCTTCCTGCAGGGCTTCGAAGATGTTGCCCTCGTCCATCTCGGCATCGCCGACCAGCGAGACCATGCGGCCCTCCGGCAGGCCGGGCGCCCAGCCCTTGGCCTTCAGGTAATCCTGGACCAGCGAGGCGAAGAGGGTCTGCGCCACGCCCAGCCCGACCGAGCCGGTGGAGAAATCGACGTCGTCCACGTCCTTGGTGCGGGACGGGTACGATTGGGCCCCCTTGTAGCCGCGGAAATTCTCCAGCTTCTCCCGCGTCTGGTTGCCCAGCAGATACTGGATGGCGTGGAAGATCGGGCTGGCATGGGGCTTCACCGCCACACGGTCCTCCGGCCGCAGGGCGGAGAAATAGAGCGCCGTCAGGATGGTCGACATCGAGGCGCTGGAAGCCTGATGGCCGCCGATCTTCAGCCCGTCCAGGTTGGGGCGGACATGGTTGGCGTTGTGGATGGTCCAGGAGGCGAGCCAGAGAACCTTGCGCTCCAGCTCGGCCAGGCAGGCGAGATCGGCGGAGGACGGCTGGATCGCGGTCATGGGGATGCTCCCGGCTGGAGGTTATGGTTGGACAAGCCTATCATTTGTGATCGGGCAGATGCTTGCAAAGTGGCGGTCGCCACGGTTCCGCTTTAGCATTGTATGCCAATTCAGCACGGGGAACGGCATTTGATGCCAAAACAATCTCTCGACCGCATAGACCGGAAGATCCTGGCCGCCCTTCAGGAGGATGGCCGCCTGCCCAACACCGAACTTGCGGAGCGGGTCGGCCTGTCGCCCTCCCCCTGCTTGCGCCGGGTCAAGGTGCTGGAGGAGGCGGGGGTGATCGCCCGCTATGTGGCGCTGGTCGACCCGGCGTCGGTCGATTTGCCGGTCAACATCTTCGTCAGCGTCAGCCTGGAACGGCAGGTGGAGGCACGGCTCGACGGGTTCGAGGCGGCGGTGATGGCGCGGCCGGAGGTGCTGGAATGTTATCTGATGACGGGCGACGCCGATTACCTGCTGCGGGTCGTGGTGCCGGACCTTGCCAGTTACGAGCGTTTTCTGAAGGAGCACCTGACCCGCATCCCCGGCGTCGCCAACATCCGCTCCAGCTTCGCGCTGAAACAGGTGCGCTACCGCACCGCCTTGCCGCTGGAGCATTTGGGGGGATAGAGCGCCATCCCACGGCTCGCTTTGTCCGGCCTACCGGGCTGTGACGCCGCCGTCGATGTTGATCGACTGGCCGGTGACGAAGCCGGCGGCGTCGGAACAGAGCCAGAGCACGGCCGCGGCGACCTCTTCCGGACGGCCGACGCGGCCGACGGGATGGAGCGGGCCCAGCGCCGCCTCGACCCGCTCGGCCCCGCCGAAGGAGGCCTGGGTCATCGGCGTCTGGATGATCGCCGGGCAGATGGCGTTGACGCGGATTCCCAGTGCCGCGACTTCGATGGCGGCGGTGCGGGTCAACCCCTCGACGGCCGCCTTGCTCGCCGAATAGGCGGCGTTGCCGGCCATGCCGATCTGGCCCAGCACCGACCCGGTATTGACGATTGCGCCGTGGCCCTGGCGGCGCATGATCGTCAGCTCATGCTTCAGGCAAAGCCAGACGCCCTTCACGTTGACGGTCAGGACGCGGTCGAACACGGCCTCCTCCATCTCCGTCACCGGGCCGACCTCATGAATGCCGGCGTTGTTGAAGGCGGCGTCGAGACGGCCATGGTCGCGCTCGATCCTCTCGAACAGGGATGCCACCTGCGCCGCGTCGGCGACATCGGCCGCCACGAACTGTCCGATCCCGCCGGCACGGTCGATCAGTTCCACCGTTTCCAGCCCCTCCGCCTCGCGCCGGCCGGTGACGACGACGGTCGCACCCGCCCCGCCGAAGGCAAGCGCCGCCGCCCGTCCGATGCCGGAGGTGCCGCCGGTGACCAGCGCGACCCGCCCACTCATGTCCGTCGAAATGCTCATGACCCTCTCCTGTCGTTCGGATGGCCGGCGCGGCCAGTGCGGCACCGGCCCAGTTATGATGACGATCATCATGAATATGATTTCTAATGACGTCCATCATGAAAGAGGATGGCCGAGGCGGAGCGCTGGGAGCAGCAGCCATGCAGAAGCCGAATGATGCGGATGCCGCCGGCCGACCTACATCAGCGCAGGATCGGGCATGACTTTCCGGAAGGCGCGCGGCGGCAGCCCGGCCATCGGCGGGCATGTGGTGGCGCCGACACATGCCCTGGCGCATCGGCAGGCATACATAAGGACACCCTTGACCACCGCCGTGGAACGGATCATGAAAGCGCCGTCCGCTTGTTCATGTATACCCATGTATCCGGTGCCGGCAGGTCTTATTCTTTCTTTTGGTTGGGGCGAATGTTGCTTGCGCAGCGCTTGGAAAGCCCAAGACTTGCCATCTCCCATCGGTACGCGTGCCGTCATGCCGGACGGCAAGCATTCATTAACCATAAAGCGCCACAACATGCGAGCGGCCCATCGCCGCGTTCAGCCGACCGCCGGGACCAGCCGATGAACGGGTCCCTCCGGCGCCACCGCGCTGATTCCCTTTGGAAGGCTGACACAGCGTGACTCTGCTGACTGCGCGGGCCAACGGCCCGACCGACGTTACCCCGGCCGGTCAATCGACGACGTCCCCTTCCTGGGTCGCCCCTCCGGCGGTGCCGACGCTGAGCGGCCCCATCGACCCGTCCCTGTTGCGGGACGAGCTGCTGTCCGACATCCCGCAGGCGACCGCCGCGGCTTATCCGGACCGCACGGCCATCGTCTATGAAGGCCGGCGCGTCAGCTATGCCGAGTTGGAGGCGCGCGCCAACCGGGTTGCCCGCGGCCTGCGGGCGCGCGGGATCGGCCCCGGCTGCTTCGTCGGGCTGTGGATGGCGCGGTCGCTCGACCTGCATGTGGCGCTGCTGGGCATCCTGAAGGCGGGCGCCGCCTATCTGCCCTTCGATGCCGACGCCCCGGCCGAGCGCGTGGCCGTCAGCCTGACCGACTGCGCCGCCCCGGCGATCCTGATCGATCTGGTGACCGGGACCAAGGCGGCGATGCTGGGCGACGCCGGCGCCGACGTCCAGATCCTGCGCATCGGCGACGTGCTGGGCGACGACGACCGTCCGCTCGACCTGCGCGCCGACGGGGTGACGCCGGACAGCCCGGCCTACGCCATCTACACCTCGGGCTCGACCGGCAAGCCAAAGGGCATCGTCATCAGCCACCGCAACATCTGCCATTACCTGCGCGCCGCCAACAGCGTCTACGGCATCACCGCCGACGACGTGGCGTTCCAGGGCGCCTCGGTGGCCTTCGACCTGTCGCTGGAGGAGATTTTCGTCCCTTATCTGGCCGGCGCCACCCTGTGGGTCGCCAGCCGTCAGGTTCTGGACGAGGTCGACCGGCTGGCTGACTTGCTGAACGAGGCCGGCGTCACCGTACTGGACACCGTGCCGACCCTGCTGGCGATGCTGCCGAAGGACGTGCCGTCCCTGCGCGTCGTCATCCTGGGCGGCGAGGCCTGCCCGCCGGCCATCGCCGCGCGCTGGTGCCGTCCGGGCCGGCGCCTGTTCAACAGCTACGGCCCGACCGAGGCGACCGTCGTCGCCACGGTGGCAGAGGTGCTGCCCGAGACCCCCGTCACCATCGGCCGCCCGATCCCCAACTACACCTGCTATGTGGTGGACGAGGCGCTGCAGCCGGTGGCCGCCGGCACCCAGGGCGAGCTGCTGATCGGCGGCCCCGGCGTGGCCCAGGGCTATCTCGGCCGGCCGGAGCTGACGGCAGAGAAGTTCATCGCCAATCCGTACCGCGCCGACGGGCCAGGTGCATTTCAGGACCCGCTGCTCTACCGCTCCGGCGATGCGGTCAGCGTCGATGCCGACGGCAACCTTCGCTTCCATGGCCGCATCGACGATCAGGTGAAGATCCGCGGCTTCCGTCTGGAGCTGGGCGAGATCGAGGCGAAGCTGACCGACCTGCCGGGCGTCGCCCAGGCCACCGTGGTCCTGCGCACCGACAACGGGCTCGACCGTCTGGTCGCCTTCCTGGTCGCGCAGCCCGGCGCCTCCCTCGACAAGATCGCGCTGCGCGACGCGCTGCGCGCCCAGCTGCCGGCCTACATGGTGCCGGCGCATTACGAGCAGGTGGCGGAGCTGCCGCGCCTGACCTCCGGCAAGGCCGACCGCAAGACCCTGCAGGCGATGGCCCTGACCGAGGATGCCGGCGGAGGCGAGCAGGAAGAGCCGCGCACGCCGACCGAGGCCGCGCTGCTGGAGGCCGCCCGCCGCGTCTTCCCCGGACAGTCGATCCCCCTGGAGGCCGACTTCTTCCTCGACCTCGGCGGCCATTCGCTGCTGGCGGCGCGCTTCGTGTCGGCCGTGCGCGAGACCGCCGGGCTGGCCAGCCTGACCCTGCAGGACGTCTATGGCGCCCGCACGCTGCGGGCGATGGCCGAGCGGCAGGACGCCAAGGCGCCGGCCGGGCGCGGGACCAAGCCGGCCGACCTGTCCTTCGAACCGCCGCCGCTGCGCCGCCGCCTGCTGTGCGGTCTGGCCCAGGCCGCGGCGCTGCCGGTCATCCTGGCGCTGATGACGGTGCAGTGGCTGGGCGTGTTCGTCAGCTACATGCTGCTGTCGGGCGAGGATGCCGGGCTGCTGGGCGAGGTCACGACGCTGTTCGGCGTCTATGTCGTCATCAACATCGCCACCGTCGCCATCGCCATCGCGGCGAAATGGCTGATCATCGGCCGGACCAAGCCGGGCCGCTACCCGCTGTGGGGCGTGTATTATTACCGCTGGTGGCTGGCCCAGCGCTTCATCGCGCTGGTCCACCTGAAGTGGTTCCAGGGATCGCCGGTGATGCGGCTGCTCCTGCGCGCGCTCGGCGCCAGGATCGGCGCCGACGCGATGATCGGCGAGTTCGAATCCGGAGCCATCGATCTGGTCGGCATCGGCCGCGGCGCCTGCACCGGCGGCAAGGTCAAGCTGGCGAATGCCGAGGTGATCGGCAACGAGCTGGTGATCGGCACCATCGAGATCGGCGACGACGCCTATATCGGCACCTCCTGCGTGATCGGTCATGACGCCGTCGTCGCCCCCGGCACCGAACTGGCCGACCTGACCGCGCTCGCCGCCGGCACCCGCACCGGCGCCTACGAATCCTGGGACGGCTCGCCCGCCCGCAAGGTGGGCATGGTCGACCGCGCCGCCCTGCCGCAGGAGCCGCGCGCCGGCGCCGTCAAGCGGGCGATCCAGGCGCTGGTCTATCTGGTGGCGCTGGTCGGCCTGCCGCCGGTGGCGCTGATCCCGATCTTCCCGGCCTTCTACCTGTTCGACCGGCTCGACGCCTGGATGGGCGGGCTGTTCAAGGTGAACTATCTGATCTATGTCCCCGCCATCGCTTGGCCGACCGCCATGTTCCTGGTGGCGATCACCGTCCTGCTGATCGCCGCCGCACGCTGGATCGTCCTGCCGAAGGTGGAGGCGGGATCCTATTCGGTCCACAGCTGGTTCTACGTCCGCAAATGGATCGTGGCGCTGGCGACCGAGGTGATGCTGGAGACCCTCAGCTCGCTCTACGCCACCGTCTACATGCGGGCCTGGTACCGCCTGATGGGGGCGAAGATCGGCCGCGACGCCGAGATCTCGACCAACCTGGCGGGCCGCTACGATCTGGTGGAGATCGGCGAGAAGTGCTTCATCGCCGACGAGGTGGTGCTGGGCGACGAGGACATCCGCCGCGGCTGGATGCATCTGCAGCCGGTGAAGACCGAGGCCCGCGTGTTCGTCGGCAACGACGCCGTGGTGCCGCCGGGCGCCTCCATCCCGACCGGCACGCTGATCGGCATCAAGTCCAAGCCGCCGGCCAATGCCGAGATGCAGGCCGGCGACACCTGGTTCGGCAGCCCGCCGATCAAGCTGCCGGTGCGCCAGAAGTTCGACAACGTGTCGGCCAACTGGACGTTCGAGCCGTCGCGCGCCCGCCGTCTCGGCCGCGCCGTGTTCGAGGCCTTCAGCCTGTCGATGCCGACGATGCTGTTCATCACCTTCGGCACCTTCGCGGTGGAGTTCTTCGCCCCCGCCATCCTCGACGGGCGCTGGGGGACCTTCCTTTGGCAGTTCCTGGCGGTCAGCGTCGCCATCCCGTCGGCGATGGTGCTGGTGGTGGCGCTGGTGAAATGGCTGCTGATGGGCCGCTACGCCCCCACCATGAAGCCGATGTGGTCCTGGTGGGCCATGCGGACGGAGGCGGTGGCCGTGCTCTACTGGGGTCTGGCCGGCAAGGTGCTGCTCGACCATCTGCGCGGCACGCCGATGCTGCCCTGGGTGCTGCGCCTGTTCGGCACGAAGTTCGGCAAGGGCGTCTACATGGACACCACCGACATCACGGAGTTCGACTGCGTATCCGTCGGTGACCATTGCGCCATCAACGCCCTGTCGGCCCTGCAGACCCACCTGTATGAGGACCGTGTGATGAAGGTCGGCCGGGTGAGCGTCGGGAACGGGGTTACCATCGGGGCCGGCGCCACCGTGCTGTACGACACCCATATCGGCGATTTCGCCCGGCTGGGTCCGCTGACCCTGGTGATGAAGGGCGAGGAAATCCCCGCCCATGGCGACTGGGTCGGCGCCCCGGCCGAACCGGCCGTCCACGCCCATGAAGCGGTCGAGGGGCATGTGAAGGCGGCGGCGTAGTCAGGCGTTTGATGCCCCCTCCCTAGCCCTCCCCCGCCTTCGGCGGTGGAGGGGACTGCCGCCACTTCGCACAAGGCACCCTCTCCCGCGGAACGCGGGGGAGGGATGGGGAGGGGGCAAAAAGCGCCACCGGTACGACCACTTCCCCACCATTTCCCCCACGACAAACCGCCGCGCCGCCTTCCGTCCCGCCGATGGTTGTCTCCGCCCCGCAGCGGTGTATAAGGGGGGCCGAGCGCGGCCTGCCCCCTTCGCGCGCCCGGCGGGTCGCGTACCGCGGAGGCGAATGGCGGCCGTTGGATCGTCACGCCAGGTTCGTCACGAAGGAACGCCCCAATGCCCGACGACATCGCCTCAGCCCGCGGCCTGTTTCCGCTCGCCAAGGACGACACGACCTACCGCAAGCTGACCTCGGACCATGTCTCGGTCGTCGACTTCGACGGCGAGCAGATCCTGAAGGTCGAGCCGGAAGGTCTGCGCCTGCTGGCCGAGGCTGCCTTCTCCGACATCAACCATCTGCTGCGTCCGGGCCATCTGGCCCAGCTCGCCAAGATCCTTGACGATCCGGAGGCGTCGGCCAACGACCGCTTCGTGGCGCTCGACCTGCTGAAGAACGCCAACATCGCCGCCGCCGGCACCCTGCCGATGTGCCAGGACACCGGCACCGCCATCATCATGGGCAAGAAGGGCCGCCGCGTCTGGACCAAGGGCGGCGACGAGACCGCTTTGTCGGAAGGTGCCCGCGACGCCTACCTGAAGCGCAACCTGCGCTACAGCCAGCTGGCGCCGATCTCCATGTATGAGGAGAAGAACACCCGCAACAACCTGCCGGCGCAGATCGACATCTATTCCGAGGGCGAGGACTATTACAAGTTCCTGTTCATGGCCAAGGGCGGCGGGTCGGCCAACAAGACCTTCCTGCACCAGGCCACGCCGTCGGTTCTGGCGCCCGACCGGCTGCTGAAGTTCCTGGAAGACAAGATCCGCTATCTCGGCACCTCGGCCTGCCCGCCCTACCACCTCGCCATCGTCATCGGCGGCCTGTCGGCGGAGCAGAACCTGAAGACGGTGAAGCTGGCCTCGGCCCGCTATCTCGACAACCTGCCGACCGAGGGCGGCGAGGACGCGCACGCCTTCCGCGATCTGGCGATGGAGGCCGAGGTCCACAAGCTGACCCAGAACATGGGCATCGGCGCCCAGTTCGGCGGCAAGTACTTCTGCCACGACGTCCGCGTCATCCGCCTGCCGCGCCACGGCGCCTCCATGCCGATCGGCATCGGCGTGTCCTGCTCGGCCGACCGCCAGGCGGTGGGCAAGATCACCAAGGACGGCATCTTCCTGGAGCGGCTGGAGACCGATCCGGCCCAGTATCTGCCGGAGATCGGTGACGAGCATCTGTCGGGCGAGGTCGTGAAGATCGACCTGAACCAGCCGATGGAGCAGATCCGCGCCACGCTGAGCCAGTATCCGATCCGCACCCGCCTGTCGCTGACCGGCCCGCTGATCGTCGCCCGCGATCTGGCCCATGCCAAGCTGCGCGCCCGCCTCGACGCCGGCGAGCCGCTGCCGGATTACTTCAAGAACCACCCGATCTATTATGCCGGCCCGGCCAAGACGCCGGAAGGCTACGCCTCGGGCTCCTTCGGACCGACGACGGCGGGCCGCATGGACAGCTTCGTCGACCAGTTCCAGGCGGCGGGCGGCTCCATGGTCATGCTGGCCAAGGGCAACCGCAGCCCGGAGGTGACCGCGGCCTGCAAGCAGCATGGCGGCTTCTATCTCGGCTCGATCGGCGGCGCCGCCGCCCGTCTGGCCCAGGACTGCATCAAGAAGGTGGAATGCGTCGAGTATCCCGAACTCGGCATGGAAGCCATCTGGCGCATCGAGGTGGAGGACTTCCCGGCCTTCATCATCGTCGACGACAAGGGCAACGACTTCTTCAAGGAGTTGAAGCTCGCCTGATCCGGGCCTGACCGGATGTGAAGGGGGCGCGGCGCCTTGCGGTGGCCGCGCCCTTTTCCTGCCTGCTTGCCGGACGGCACCGGGGGCGCCTATCTTCAGTGCATCGGGATCGGGGGAGGGCTTTCCAATGGACGGTGTCTATGACCGGCGCGCGCCGAAGCGGGACGTCACCTTGTCGCTGGACGAGGACATCCTGCAGCGCGCGCAGTCCCTTCCCGGCGACCTGTCGGAACGGGTCGAAAAGCTGCTGGCCGACGAGGTGGCGAAGGCGGACCGTGAACGTCGCCTGGATGCGACGATTGCGGCACTGAACGACTTCGACGCCCAATATGGCTCTTTCGCCGATGAACATCTCGATCACCTGTGATGGCTCAATTCGATGTGCATCGGAACCGAACCGCCGCGCGCTCGGGCATTCCGTATCTGGTGATCGTGCAATCACAACGTTTTGACGCATCGGCCCGCAGGGTGATCGCACCGCTGCTGCTGGCCGACAAGCTCCAGAGCACGGAACCGTCCTTGACCCCGAAGTTCGTGATTGAAGGCCAAGATGTCGTTCTGAATCCACTTCAGCTCGCCTCCGTTCCGACGGACCAGATCGGCGAGAAAGTCTGCTCCCTCGTCGGCGACAGCGACCGCATCATCGCCGCCATCGACCTCCTGATTTCCCGCGCCTGGGGATGAGTTGCCCGTGACACCCGCCCAAATCCAAGACCGCATCCTGTACCGCGACGGGCTGATGCTGATCCTCGACAAGCCTGCCGGGCTGCCGGTCCATGCCGGCCCCGCCGGCGGCCCGAACCTGGAGCGGCATTTCGACGCGCTGCGCTTCGGCTTCCCCAAGCCGCCGTCCCTCGCCCACCGGCTGGACCGCGACACCTCCGGTTGCCTGATCCTCGGACGCCATGCCAAGGCGCTGCGCAAGATCGGCATCCTGTTCCAGAACGGCAAGGTCGACAAAACCTATTGGGCTGTGGTCGCCGGGACGCCGCCGCAGGAGTCCGGACGGATCGAGCTGCCGCTCGCCAAAGTTTCCAACAAGACCGGCGGCTGGCGCATCGTCGGCTCGCCCGACGGGCAAACGGCGGTGACCGGCTATGTCGTGCGCGGGCAGGCGGACGGGCTCACCTGGCTGGAGCTGACGCCGCACACCGGCCGCACCCACCAGATCCGCGTCCATTGCGCCTCCATCGGCTGTCCGCTGGTCGGCGACCCGCAATATGGCGGGCCGGAGGGCAAGCCGCTGCATCTGCACTCCCGCGCCATCTCGCTGCCGCTCTATCCGAAGCGCGACCCGGTCGGCGCGGTGGCGCCGGTCCCGCCGCACATGCGGGCGGCGCTGGAGGCTTGCGGCTTCACCGAGGCTTGATAGCGTCGGCGCCACCGCCGAGGGGACACATGGGCGAGATATGGGCATGATACCGACCGGCACCACCACGGCGCGCTGGATGACCGTGCGCTATGCCCTGGCGCTGACGCTGATCGCGCTCGGCACGCTGGCCGGCTTCGTCATGACCGAAGGGGTGATCGGCCAGCATGAACGCATGCTGGAGGTCGTCAACGTCTCCGGCCGCCAGCGCATGCTGTCGCAGCGCACCGCCCTCCTGGTCGAGCAGCTGAAGACCGCCACCGATCCGGCGGTGCGCAGCGACCTCGGCCGGCAGCTGGCCGAGACCACCGACATGTTCGAGGCTGCCCATCGCCGGCTGAGCGGCCGGGCCGGACCGGAGGAAGGCCCGCCCCTGGGGCCGCCGCCCAACGACCTGTTCCATGGCGGCGCCGACCCGCTGGACCCGGTGGTGACCGGGCACATCGCCGCCCTGCGCCGGGTGATCGCCGCCGCATCCGCCGGCCAGCCCCCTGACCGGGCCGAAGCGGACCGCATCACCTCCCAGGCCCTCGGCCCGCTTCTGGATCGGCTGGAGGAGATGGTCGCCCTCTACCAGGAGGAGGGCGAGGCCGGATTCCACACCCTGCACCAGTTGGGGCTGGCCGCCCTGCTGATCACCCTGCTGATCCTGGCGGTGGAAGCGCTGGCGATCTTCCGGCCGATGACCCGGCAGGTGCGCCGCCAGTTCACCGAAATCCTGCGCATGGCCGAGACGATTGAGCGCGCCAACGCCACGCTGGAACAGCAGGTTCGCGAGCGCACGGCCGAACTGCACGCCGCCAAGTCCACGGCGGAGCAGGCCCACCGCGCCAAGTCCCGCTTCCTCGCCCATGCCAGCCACGACCTGCAGCAGCCGCTCCAGGCCATCGGCATGTTCACCGGCATGCTGGAACGCCAGCCGCAGAGCGCCAAGGCGGCGGCCCTGCTGACCGACCTGAAGGCGGCGCAGCGGTCGATGCGCGACCTGCTGAACGCGATCCTCGACATCTCCAAGCTGGAATCCGGCGCGGTGACGCCGAGGCTGGCCGACCTGCCGCTCTCTCCGCTGCTCGACCAGCTGGAGGCGGAGTTCGCCGGGTTGGCGGAGGACAAGGGCCTGCGGCTGCGCGCCGTCCCGACCAACGCCGTGGTGCGCAGCGACCCGGCGCTGCTGGAGCGCATCGTCCGCAACCTGATCAGCAATGCCATCCGCTACACCGAGACCGGCGGCGTGCTGGTCGGCTGCCGCACCCGCGGGGACCGGCTGTGGATCGAGGTCTACGACACCGGACGCGGCATCGCGGAACCCGACCGCCGGCGCATCTTCGAGGAGTTCGTCCAGCTCGACCGCCCCGACCGCGATCGCAGCGAAGGCATCGGCCTGGGGCTCGCCATCGTCGAACGGCTGGCGCGGCTGCTGGAGCATCCGGTGACGGTGCGCTCGGTGGAAGGGCGCGGCACGGTCTTCGCGGTGGGGGTGCCGCTGGCCGGCTGATATTGTAGCTCCATTAGCAACGATCTGATGCGAACTCCCCAGATTGTTCCTTTTGCCGTCCGGTGCCAAATTCCCCTCCAGACAAGGGCACACACCCCAAGGATACGGAGGGTTCCATCATGATCACCATTCGCCATCGCGACGAGCGTGGGGTTGCCAACATGGGTTGGCTGAACAGCAACCACAGCTTCTCGTTCGGCCATTACTTCGATCCCGGCCATATGGGCTTCCGCGCCCTGCGGGTCATCAATGAGGATCGCGTGATCCCCGGCGCCGGCTTCCCCACCCATGGGCATGCCAACATGGAGATTGTCTCCTACGTGCTGAACGGCGCGCTGGAGCACAAGGACTCCATCGGCACCGGGTCGGTGATCCGTCCGGGCGAGGTCCAGGTGATGAGCGCCGGCCGCGGCATCCGCCACAGCGAGTACAACGCGTCCGACACCGAGCCGGTGCATTTCCTGCAAATCTGGATCCTGCCGGAAGCCAACAACCTGGCGCCCGGCTACCAGCAGGCGGATTTCCCGGCCGAGCAGAAGCAGGGCACGCTGAAGCTGGTCGGCTCCCGTGACGGGCGCGACGGCAGCGTCACCATCCACCAGGATGTCGACCTGTACGCCGCGCTGCTGGACGGCGAGGAAAGCGCCACCCTGCCCCTGCGCCCCGGCCGCCATGCCTGGGTTCAGGTCGCCCGCGGCCGGGTCCATCTGAACGGCACCCTGCTGAAGGCCGGCGACGGCGCCGCGCTGACGGAGGAGGAGGCGGTGACGCTCGACCGCGCCGACGATGCCGAGGTGCTGGTCTTCGACCTCGCCTGACGCGTCACAGCACCTGCTTGGGCACCGACAGCAGTTCCTTCCTGATGCGGTTCAGGCTGGGGCGGTTGTCGGTGCCGAAGGCGATGGGGCGGCACAGATGCATGGCGGTCAGCCCGACCCGCGCGGTCAGCAGGCCGTTGATCACCCCCTGCCCCATCCGGGTGGAGATCGCGGCGGCAAGCGAGCCGCCCAGCGCCTCCACCGCCACATGATGGGCGCTTTCGGTCACCCCGGCGACGGCGATGTTGGCGAGCATCCGGCGCAGCAGCCGCAGCGAGCCGACATAGCCGGGCCGGGCACCGTAGAGCGAAGCGATCTCCCGCACCAGCTTCAGGTTACGCCACAGCACCACCGCGAAATCCAGCAGCGCCGCCGGGCTCAGCGCGGTGGCGACGGCGGTGTCGCGCGATGCCAGCAACACCCGCTGGTAGGCGGCACGGTCGAGCGGGGCCAGCACCTCGCGGTCCAGCAGCCGCACCACCTCATGCTCGTCATGGGCGTCGGTCACATGGTCGCGCACGCGGGCCAGCGCCGGGGCCAGTTCCCGCCGGTCGGCATAGAGCGCCACCAGCGACCCGGCGAAACGGTCGGCCCGCCCGCCCGGCGCCTCCACCTCCAAACGCCCAGCTTCGGCCCGCAATTCCTCGATCCGCCGCAGGCGGCGCAGCGACAGCAGCTCGTTCACCAGCATCGCCACCGCGGCGATGCCCGCGGTCGCCGCCAGCAGCGCCACCAGCACGCCCAGCGCTACGCTGGTGGCGAAGGCGCGGTTCAGCAGGTCGGCGGTGTCGAACCCCAACGCCACCACCACCAGCGCCGCCAGCGCCCCGAACAGCCAGCGCCCCAGGCGGCGCGTCGTCCGCACCGGTGCGGCTGGGGCCGGCAGCAGCTCCGCCGGGTCGCCCGATCCGGTCAGCAGCGCCGTCTCCTCCTCCGCCGGGACCGCAGCGGCGCGGTCAAGCTCCAGCTCCATCGGCGGAACCCAGCCGCTTGAGGGTTTGCGGGTGTCGGTGTCGCGCTCCGTCACAGCAGGTAATCCCCCAGCAGGAATTGCAGGGCCTGATCGACGCGGATGTGCGGCAGGCCGCGAGGATCGCGGCCGAGGTCGTCGGGCGGACGGAAGGCCAGGAAATTGTAGGGGCGGTCGCGGCCGGGCGGAAAGGCCTCCGCATCTTCCGGGATCTCGCCGGGGAACAGAACGGTCGGGCGGTCGCGCCCCACGGGCACCCCGCGCACGCAGCGCAGCTGCCGCCCCTCATGCTCCGTCACCACGCTGTCGGTGCATTTCAGCGCGGCGATCGCCATCGTCTCGACCTGGGCGCCTTCGAAGCGGATGGCGTTGCGGGCATCGCCGACCAGCCGGTCGAGCAGCGCGCGCAGCTGGGCATGCTGGTGGGCGGCGATGTGGTCGGCCTTGGTCGCGGCGAACAGCACCCGGTCGATCTTGGTGCCCAGCAGCCAGTCGAGCCAGCCCGACGAGCCGTGGCGGAAAGGCTCCAGGCTCAGCTCCAGCGCCCGCTTCATGTCGGCCATCCCGGCCGGGCCGGCGTTCAGCGCGCCCAGCACGTCGATCAGCACGATCTGGCGGTCGAGCTTGGCGAAATGCTCGGAGAAGAAGCGGCGGACGACGTTGGTCTTGTAGGCCTCGTACCGTTCCTCCATTAGCGCCCACAGGCTGCCGCGCCCCCGCGACCCGGCGAACTGCGGCGGGGGCAGCGGGCAGAAGGTCAGCAGCGGCGCGTCCTTCATGTCGCCCGGTTCGACGAAGCGGCCGGGCTGGATCAGGCTCAGCAGCGTGTCCGCCCGCCGGCAGGCATGGAGATAGTCGGTGTAGAGCGCCGCCCCGCGCCGGGCCGTCTCCTCCTCCGCCGATGCCATCGGATCGATGGTGGCGAGCCAGCCGCGCCAGGAGGCGGACAGCTCGTCGCGCGGCGGCCGGGCGGCAAGCTCAAGGGTGAGCGCGCTCCATTCCGCGAAGCTCTGGCGCAGAAGCGGCAGGTCGAGCAGCCATTCGCCGGGATAATCGACGAGGTCGAGGTTCAGCGTCGCCACCGGCTGCACCGCCCGCTTCAGCGCCGAATCCGGGCGGTAGCGCAATGAGACGCGCATCTGGCCGATGCCGCGCGTCGGCTCCGGCCAATGGGGATCGGGACCGGTCAACACCGCCAGATGGCCTTCGAAGTCGAAACGCGGCACGTCCGGATCGGGCTGCGGCCGCAGCCGCGCCGCCTGGAAACGCCCGGACGACATGACGTCGAGGAAGGGAAGCCGCCCGGCCTTCAGCAGATTGTCGACGAGCGCGGTGACGAAGACGGTCTTGCCCGCCCGCCGCAGCCCGGTGACGCCGACGCGCACCGTCGATTCCAGAAGAAGCCGGCTGCCGGCATCGTACAGGCTGTTCAGGTCGGGAATACGCACGGGCGGTCGTTCACGTCTGGCCGAGGACCGGACCTATATGGGGTGGACCGCCCAAGATGCGAAGGGGCCATCCCCCCGGATACGAAAGGGCCGCACCCCCTGCCGGAAGCGCGGCCCTTCGTTGCCGAAGGATCCCTCACGCACAACCACGAGCGCGGGCCACCTTCGATGCGGTGGGACGGCCGATGGCGTCGCTGATGAACGCCCCGGCCGCGATCAGCTTGTCCAGGTCCACCCCGGTCTCGATGCCGAGGCCGTTCAGCATGTACAGCACATCCTCGCTCGCCACGTTGCCGCTCGCCCCCTTGGCATAGGGGCAGCCGCCCAAACCGGCGACGGAGCTGTCGACCACCGCCACCCCCATCTGCAACGCCGCCAGGATGTTGGCCAGCGCCTGCCCATAGGTGTCGTGGAAATGGACAGCGATCTTGTCGACCGGCACCCGCTCCGCCACCGCGGCGATCATCAGTTGCGCCTTGGTCGGCGTGCCGGTGCCGATGGTGTCGCCCAGCGAGATCTCGTAGCAGCCCATGGCGAACAGCCGCTCCGCCACGTCCGCCACCGCCTTCGGCGCGATCTCCCCCTCATAGGGGCAGCCGAGCACGCAGCTGACATAGCCCCGCACCGGCACTCCCGCCGCCTTGGCCTGTTCCATCACCGGCGCGAAGCGGTCCAGGCTCTCTGCGATGGAGCAGTTGATGTTCTTCTGGCTGAAGCTTTCCGAGGCGGCGCCGAACACCGCCACCTCGTCGGCCTTGGCCGCCAGCGCACCCTCCAGCCCCTTCAGATTCGGGGTGAGGGCGGCATAGCGCACGCCGGGTTTGCGGGCGATGCCCGCCAGCACATCGGCGCTGTCGCCCATCTGCGGCACCCATTTGGGCGAGACGAAGCTGGCCGCCTCGACCACGCTCAACCCGGCGTCGGACAGGCGGTTCACCAGTTCCACCTTCACCGCCGTCGGCACCATCGACTTTTCGTTCTGGAGGCCGTCGCGCGGGCCGACCTCCACCATGCGGACGAATTTCGGCAACTGCATCGTCAGGCCTCCGCGATGTCGAGAACCAGCAGGTCGACGCCTTCCGACACCTGATCGCCCGCCGCGAAATTCACGGCGCTGACGGTACCGGCCGCCGGGGCCTTGATGGTGTGCTCCATCTTCATGGCTTCCAGCAGCATCAGCGGTGTGCCGGCCTCGACGCTCTGGCCCGGCTCGACCAGCACGCGGACCACAGTGCCGGGCATCGGCGCGGTCAGACGGCCGGAGCCGCCCTCCTGCTCCGCCGCGCGGGCGCTGGGGTCGTCCAGCGTCAGGCGGGACACCGCGCCGTCGATCAGCACGGTGATGTCCAGCCCCTGCTGCACCACGGTGGCGCGGGTGCGCATGCCGTCCAGCGTCGCGGTCAGCAGGCCGTCCGACAGGCTGACGCCGGTGACCGGCATCGGCTTGCCGCCATCCACCGCGACCTCATAGCCATCTGCGCGGAAATGCAGCGTCACCTCGCGCGCCGCCTCTCCGTCCATCAGGCGCAGGTCGTAATGGTTCTCCTCGTTCAGTCGCCAGCCATTGGCGAGCAGCCAGGGCGAGTAACGGTCGGAACGGGCACGCAGAGCGGCCTGGGCCTCCTCCCGGCGCTTCAGCAGCACCGACAGGGACGCGGCGGCCAGCGCCCGGTCGGCCACCGGGGCCGGCGGCGGCAGCAGGTCGGCGCGGTGGCGCTCGATGAAGCCGGTGTCGATCTCCACCGCCTTGAAGGCCGGATGGCCGGCGATGGCGCCGAGGAAGGCGACGTTGGTGGTGACGCCGACCACCTCATATTCGGCGAGCGCCACGCGCAGGCGGCGCAGCGCGCTGTCGCGGTCCTCGTCCCAGACGATCAGCTTGGCGATCATCGGGTCGTAATACATCGTCACCGAATCGCCCTCGCGGACTCCGGTGTCGACGCGGACGTGATCGTTCTCAGCCGGCGGGCGCAGCCGCACCAGCTTGCCGATGGCCGGCAGGAAGTCGCGCTGCGGGTCTTCTGCGTACAGCCGCGCCTCGAAGGCATGCCCCCTACGGGTCAGCTGCTCCTGGCGCAGCGGCAGCTCCGCCCCGGCGGCCACACGCAGCTGCCATTCGACGAGGTCCAGCCCGGTGATCTTCTCCGTCACCGGATGCTCCACCTGCAACCGGGTGTTCATCTCGATGAAGTAGAAGCCGCCATCCTCATAGAGGAACTCGACAGTGCCTGCGCCGACATAGTTCACCGCCTTGGCGGCGGCCACCGCGGCCTCGCCCATGCGGCGGCGGAGATCGTCGGGCAAGTTGGGGGCCGGCGCCTCCTCGATCACCTTTTGGTGGCGGCGCTGCACCGAGCAGTCGCGCTCGAACAGATAGACGCCGTTGCCGTGGGTGTCGCAGAAGACCTGGATTTCGACATGGCGCGGCCGGCCGAGATATTTCTCCAGCAGCAGGCTGTCGTCGCCGAACGCCGCCTTGGCCTCGCGCTGGGCACCGGCAACCGCGTCGGCCAGCTCGTTGGCGGCACGCACCACGCGCATGCCCTTGCCGCCGCCGCCGGCCGACGCCTTGACCAGCACCGGATAGCCGATGCGCTCGGCCTCCGCCGACAGGGTGACGAAGTCCTGATCGGTGCCGTGATAGCCCGGAACCAGCGGCACCTCGGCATTCGCCATCAGCCGCTTGGATTCCGCCTTGGAGCCCATGACACGGATGGCGTCGATCGGCGGGCCGATGAAGACGACACCGGCCTCCGCGCAGGCGGCGGCGAAGCCGGCATTTTCCGACAGGAAACCATAGCCGGGATGGATGGCCTGGGCGCCGGTGCACTTCGCCACGTCGAGGATGACGTCGCCGCGCAGATAGCTTTCGCCGACCGGAGCCGGGCCGATGCAGACGGCCTCGTCGGCCATCTGGACATGCATCGCCTTGGCGTCGGCTTCCGAATGGACGGCGACGGTCTTGATGCCCATCCGGCGGGCGGTGCGGATGACCCGGCAGGCGATTTCGCCGCGGTTGGCGATCAGGATCTTGTCGAACATTGCCATTTGGGACATTGGATCAGCTCCGCCAGGACGGGGTGCGTTTGTCGAGGAAGGCGCCGACGCCCTCCTTGCCTTCGGCGCTGGCGCGCTGGCGGGCGATGCGCTCCGCCGTGTCGCGCATGACCTCTTCGGTCAGCGGCCGGCGGGCGACGGCGCGGATCAGCTCCTTGGCGGCGGTGACCGCCGTGGGGGCGCTGTCCATCAGGTTCTTGACCGTCTTCGCCACCGTCTCCTCCAGCCCGTCGGCGCTGGTCAGCTCATGCAGCAGGCCGATGCGGTGGGCCTCCGCCGCGCTGAACCGCTCGCCGGTCAGGAAATACCGGCGGCAGGCGCGCTCGCCGATGGCGGCGATGACATAGGGACTGATGGCGGCGGGGATGATGCCCAGCCGCACCTCCGACAGGGCGAAGGTGGCCGTCTCCACGCCGATGGCGATGTCGCAGGCCGAAACCAGCCCGACGCCGCCGCCGAAGGCCGGCCCCTGGACCACGGCGACCGTGGGCTTCGGACATTCGTCCAGCGTGCGCAGCATGGTGGCGAGGCCCATGGCGTCGGCCAGATTCTCCTCGCGGGAGTAGCCGGCCATCTTCTTCATCCAGGATAAATCAGCCCCGGCCGAGAAGCTCTTGCCCACCCCGCGCAGCAGGACGACGCGCACCGCCGGATCCTCGCCCACCCGGCGGAAGGCGGCGGTCAGGTCGGCGATGACCTGCTCGTTGAAGGCGTTGTGGACGTTGCCGCGGTTCATGGTGACGGTGGCGACGCCGGTGTCGGCAACCTCGATCAGGATATCGCTCATGGTCGCCCCCATCACATCCGGAAGACGCCGAAGGGCGTCTTCGGCACCGGCGCGTTCAGCGAGGCCGACAGGCCGAGGCCCAGCACCATGCGGGTGTCGGCCGGGTCGATGATGCCGTCGTCCCACAGCCGGGCGCTGGCGTAATAGGCGTGGCTCTCGCGCTCGAACTGGGCGCGGATCGGCGCCTTCAGCGCCTCCTCGTCCTCGGCCGACCACGGCTTGCCCTGGGCTTCCATGGCATCGCGCTTGACCTGGGCCAGCACGCCGGCCGCCTGCTCGCCGCCCATGACGGAGATGCGGGCGTTCGGCCACATCCACATGAAGCGCGGGCTGTAGGCACGGCCGCACATGCCGTAATTGCCGGCGCCATAGCTGCCGCCGATGATTACGGTGAATTTCGGCACCTTGGCGCAGGCGACCGCGGTGACCAGCTTGGCGCCGTCCTTGGCGATGCCGCCGGCCTCGTATTTGCGGCCCACCATGAAGCCGGTGATGTTCTGCAGGAACACCAGCGGGATGCGGCGCTGGCAGCACAGCTCGACGAAGTGGGCGCCCTTCAGGGCGGATTCGCTGAACAGGATGCCGTTGTTGGCGATGATGCCGACGGGATAGCCGAAGATGTGGGCGAAGCCGGTGACCAGCGTCGTGCCGTAGAGCGGCTTGAACTCGTCGAAGCGCGACCCGTCGACCACCCGCGCGATCACCTCACGCACGTCGAAGGGCTTGCGGGCGTCGCTGGGAATCACGCCGTAAAGCTCGCGCGGGTCGAAGGCCGGTTCCTCCGGCTCGCGCAGGTCGAGGTCGATGTGCTTGGCGCGGTTCAGGTTCGACACCACGCGGCGCGCCATCGCCAGGGCGTGGGCATCGTTCATCGCGTAATGGTCGGTCACGCCCGAGGTGCGGGAATGCACGTCGGCGCCGCCCAGATCCTCGGCCGACACCACTTCGCCGGTCGCGGCCTTCACCAGCGGCGGGCCGCCCAGGAAGATGGTGCCCTGGTTGCGGACGATGATCGCCTCGTCCGACATCGCCGGGACATAGGCGCCGCCGGCGGTGCAGCTTCCCATCACCACGGCGATCTGCGGGATGCCCTCGGCCGACATGTTGGCCTGGTTGTAGAAGATGCGGCCGAAATGGTCGCGGTCGGGGAAGACCTCGTCCTGGTTCGGCAGGTTGGCGCCGCCCGAATCCACCAGATAGATGCAGGGCAGGTTGTTCTGCTGGGCGATCTCCTGCGCGCGCAGGTGCTTCTTGACCGTCAGCGGGAAATAGGTGCCGCCCTTCACCGTCGCGTCGTTGGCGACGATCATGCACTCCTGCCCGGCGACGCTGCCGATGCCGGCGATGATGCCGGCCGACGGGATGTCCTCGGCATAGACGCCGTCGGCGGCCAGCTGCGACAGCTCCAGAAACGGCGAGCCGACGTCGAGCAGTTGGCGGATGCGCTCGCGCGGCAGCAGCTTGCCGCGGGCGAGGTGCTTGTCGCGCGCCTTGGCTCCGCCGCCCTGCTGGATGGCGGCGACCTTCCGGCGCAGATCGTCGACCAGCGCCTGCATGGCGTCGGCGTTGGCCTGGAACTCGGCGGAGCGCGCGTTCAGGGCGCTCTTCAGGACGGTCATGCCGTCTTCCTCCCGGTTTGGCGGTCTTGGTTATTGGGCTTGGGGGTTATTGAACAAGCGCGCGGCTGATGACCAACCGCTGGATGTCGCTGGTGCCCTCGTAGATCTGGCAGACCCGGACGTCGCGATAGATGCGCTCGACCGGGAAATCGGCGAGATAGCCATAGCCGCCATGGACCTGGATGGCGTCGGAACAGACCTTCTCCGCGATCTCGGAGGCGAACAGCTTGGCCATCGCCGCCTCCTTCATGCAGGGCACCCCGGCATCGCGCAGGCTCGCCGCATGCAGCACCATCTGGCGCGCCGCCTCCACCCGGGTCGCCATGTCGGCGAGGCGGAAGGCGATGGCCTGATGCTGGATGATCGGCACGCCCATGCTCTGGCGTTCCTGGGCATAGCGGATGGCGTGGTCCAGCGCCGCGCGCGCCATGCCGACCGACTGCGAGGCGATGCCGATGCGCCCGCCCTCCAGGTTCGCCAGCGCCACCTTGTAGCCCGCCCCTTCGGCCCCGAGCATCAGGTCGGCGGGAACCCGGCACTCCTCGAACACGATCTGGCAGGTGTCGGAGCAGTGCTGTCCCAGCTTCTCCTCCGTCCGCGCCACCTGATAGCCCGGCGTGTCCGTCGGCACGATGAAGGCGCTGAGCCCCTTCTTGCCGGCGGCCGGATCGGTCACCGCGAAGACGATGGCGACGTCGGCCTGCGAGCCGGAGGTGATGAACTGCTTGGTGCCGTTCAGCACCCAGCAATCGCCGTCGCGCCGGGCACGGGTCTTGATCGCCGAGGCGTCGGACCCCGCCTGCGGTTCAGTCAGGCAGAAGGCGCCCAGCATCTCGCCGCGCGCCATCGGCTTGAGGAAGCGGTCCTTTTGCGCGTCCGTGCCGAACTTCAGGATCGGCATGCAGCCGACCGAGTTGTGGACGCTCATGATGGTGGAGACGGCGCCGTCACCGGCGGCGATCTCCTCGATGGCGAGCGCGTAGGCGACATGGTCGGTGGCGGCGCCGCCATACTCCTCCGGCACCAGCATGCCCATCAGGCCGAGTTCGCCCATCTCGGCGAGTTCCGCCTTGGGAAAGGCGCCGCTGCGGTCGCGCTCGGCGGCGGTTGGGGCGAGCCGGTCCTGCGCGAAGGCGCGGGCCATGTCGCGGACCATGGTCTGTTCTTCGGTCAGGTGCATCGGGCGTTTCCTCGGGCGATGGTTCTTTGTTGGTGGCGTGCTGTGCCGTGCCCCCTCCCCATCCCTCCCCCTATTCGAGGGAGAGGGGGGTAGGACGCTTGGCGGCGTGACGTAGCGCGAAGCGGCGGCAATTCCCTCTCCCTCGAAGAGGGGGAGGGTTAGGGAGGGGGCAAGTGCCCGCCCTTACACCCGCTCCACCGCGATCGCCGTCGCCTCACCGCCCCCAATACACAGCGACGCCACGCCACGCTTCAGGTCATACTTCTCCAACGCCGCCAGCAGCGTCACCAGGATCCGCGCCCCCGAAGCCCCGATCGGATGCCCAAGCGCGCAGGCGCCGCCATGCACGTTCACCTTGTCGTGCGGCAGGTCGAGGTCGCGCATCGCCGCCATGGTCACCACGGCGAATGCTTCGTTGATCTCGAACAGATCGACGTCGCGGGCGGACCAGCCCAGCTTGTCGAACAGCTTCTGCATGGCACCGACCGGGGCGGTGGTGAACAGCGCCGGCTGCTGGGCGTGGTTGGAATGGCCCTTGATCTCGGCGACCACGCGCAGGCCGCGCTTCTCCGCCTCGCTGCGGGTGGTGACGACCAGCGCCGCGCCGCCGTCGGAAATCGACGAGGCATTGGCCGCCGTCACCGTGCCGTCCTTGGCGAAGGCTGGCTTCAGCGTCGGGATCTTCTTCGGATCGCCCTTGCCCGGCTGCTCGTCGGTGTCGACCAGCGTGTCGCCCTTGCGACCCTTCACCAGAACCGGCGCGATCTCCGCCTTGAAGGAGCCGTCCTCCACCGCCTTGCGGGCGCGGGTCAGGCTTTCGATGGCGTAGTTGTCCTGCGCCTCGCGGGTGAAGTTGTAGCTGCTGGCGCATTCCTCGGCGAAGGTGCCCATCAGGCGGCCCTTCTCGTAGGCGTCCTCCAGACCGTCGAAGAACATGTGGTCCAGCACCTTGCCGTGACCCATGCGATAGCCGGCACGGGCGCGGTCCAGCAGGTAGGGGGCGTTCGACATGCTCTCCATGCCGCCGGCCACCACGACCTTGGCCGAGCCGGCCTTGATGACGTCATGGGCGAACATCACCGCCCGCATGCCCGACCCGCAGACCTTGGAGATGGTGGTGCAGCCCACCCCCTTCGGCAGCCCGGCGCCCAGCGCCGCCTGACGCGCCGGCGCCTGGCCCAGACCGGCCGACAGCACGTTACCCATGAACACCTCGTCCACCGCGTCCCCGGCCAAGCCGGCGCGTTCCAGCGCCGCCTGGATGGCGACGGCGCCCAACTGCGGGCCGGTCAGGCCCATGAGGTCGCCCTGGAAGCCGCCCATCGGCGTGCGGACGGCGGCGGCGATGACGATGCTGTCGGTCATGGTGGTCGGTCCCTTTCCCTCGATGCTCTCTATGCTTTGCCGAACCGCTTTACGCGGTCTCCCAGCCTTCAGGCCGTTTCTTTGAACAATTCGCGCCCGATCAGCATGCGGCGGATCTCGCTGGTGCCGGCGCCGATCTCGTAGAGCTTGGCGTCGCGCAGCAGGCGGCCGGTCGGGTACTCATTGATGTAGCCGTTGCCCCCCAGGGTTTGAATGGCCTCCAGCGCCATCCAGGTCGCCTTTTCGGCGGAGAACAGGATGGCGGCGGCGGCGTCCTTGCGGGTGGTCTCGCCCCGGTCGCAGGCCTTGCAGACAGCGTACACATAGGCCTTGGCGGCGTTCATGATCGTGTACATGTCGGCGATCTTGCCCTGCATCAGCTGGAATTCGCCGATGGGCTGGCCGAACTGCTTGCGGTCGTGGACATAGGGGATCACCACGTCCATGCAGGCCTGCATGATGCCGAGCGGACCGCCGGACAGCACCGCGCGCTCGTAATCCAGGCCGGACATCAGCACGTTCACGCCGCGGCCGACGCCGCCCAGGATGTTCTCCTCCGGCACCTCGCAGTCCTCGAACACCAGTTCGCCGGTGTTGGAGCCGCGCATGCCCAGCTTGTCCAGCTTCTGCGCCACCGAGAAGCCCTTGAAGCCCTTCTCCACCAGGAAGGCGGTGATGCCGCGCGGGCCGGCGTTGATGTCGGTCTTGGCGTAGATCACCAGCGTGTCGGCGTCGGGGCCGTTGGTGATCCACATTTTGGTGCCGTTCAGGACGTAACGGTCGCCCTTCTTCTCCGCCCGCAGCTTCATCGACACCACGTCGGACCCGGCGTTCGGCTCCGACATCGCCAGCGCGCCGATATGCTCGCCGGAGATCAGCTTCGGCAGGTAGCGGCGCTTCTGATCCTCGGTGCCGTTCTTGCGGATCTGGTTGACGCAGAGGTTCGAATGGGCGCCGTAGCTGAGCCCCACCGAGGCCGAGGCGCGCGACACCTCCTCCATCGCCACGACATGCTCCAGATAGCCCATGCCGGCGCCGCCATATTCCTCCTCGACCGTCACGCCGAGGATGCCGAGGTCGCCCATCTTGCGCCACAATTCGTTCGGGAACTCGTTGCTGTGGTCGATCTCGGCGGCGCGGGGGGCGATCTCGTTGGCGGCAAAGCTGCGCACCGAATCGCGCAGCATATCGGCCGATTCACCGAGGTCGAAATTCAGGCTGGGGTACTGGTTGGACAGCATGGCGTATCGCTCCCCTAGGAAATCATCCGTTCTTTGACCATACGTTACCGTATGGCGAGGCGGGTGGCAAGGGGCAAGCTGACGCCTGCGAAACCTGTAGTCCTTCAAGGGATTAAGGGCGCTTCGCCACCGCCTTGGCCCTTGCGGATACGCTGCCGCATCGTGGAAAGAGTCTAAAAAAGGCAGTGATTTCAACGCTGCCATGCGTGCCGTCCGGCTGGGTGCGGCGTGGTCGCGCTTTCATATTGCTGCGGTGCGGGGCTAGTTTCTGGATACCGTATACCTGAGGACGCTGCGAAGGAGCCTTGTGACGATGATCCGCGTACCGCGCCCGAACATGGACGGCTTCACAATCGCCCTGGTGGCGACCGTCGGGCTGGCGACCGTGCTGCCGGTGCAGGGCCAGATCGCCCACTGGGTGCATTATCTGGCGGAGGCGGCCATCGCGCTGCTGTTCTTCCTGCACGGCGCCCGTCTGCCGCGGGAAGAGGTGGTGGCGGGCATGTCGCACTGGCGCCTGCACCTGCTGATCTTCAGCCTGACCTTCGCCGCCTTCCCGCTGATCGGCTGGGCGGTGGTGGCGACGCTGCCGCACAGCCTGCTGCCGCCGGCCCTGGCGGTCGGGGTTCAGTTCCTCTGCCTGCTGCCGTCCACCGTCCAGTCCTCCATCGCCTTCACCTCGATGGCGCGGGGCAATGTGGCGGCGGCGGTGTGCAGTTCCACCCTGTCCAACATCTCCGGCATCCTGATGACGCCGCTGCTGGTGGCGCTGTTCCTGAAGGTGCAGGGGGGCGCGCTGTCGCTGGACACGCTGCAGACCATCGCGGCGCAGCTTCTGCTGCCCTTCGTCGCCGGACAACTGCTGCGGCGCTGGGTCGGCGCCTGGGCGGCGCGGCACAAGGCGATGCTGAAGTTCACCGACCGCGGATCGATCCTGCTGGTCGTCTACATCGCCTTCAGCGAGGCGGTGGTGAACGGCCTGTGGCATCAGGTTCCGCCTGCGGCGCTGGGCATGGTGGTGCTGATCGACTGCGCGATCCTGGCGCTTTTCCTGGTCGGGACGACGCTGCTCAGCCGCCGCCTGGGCTTCTCCCGCGCGGACGAGGCGGTGATCGTCTTCTGCGGATCGAAGAAGTCGCTGGTCAGCGGCGTGCCGATGGCCGGCGTGCTGTTCGCCCCGGCCACCGCCGGTCTGGTGCTGCTGCCGGTGATGGTGTTCCACCAGATCCAGCTGATGGTCGGCGCCGTCCTCGCCCGCCGCTACGCCGACGAGGAAGATGCGCGCGACGCCCTGCCGGCGACCTCGTGAGGGGGTGATCGCCCTCTCCCGGATAGAGTCCCCTCTCCCCGGGGGGGAGAGGGGGGAAGCAGGTGCCCCCTACCCCTCTCCAAACTCTCCCGTCGCGGCCATGATGGCGGTGCGGAGCCGGTCGGCCCTGGCGGGGCCGGCGACCATTTCCAGCAGGCGCAGGGCGTAGAACAGGTTGATCTCCGCCGTCTCCGCATCGTCCGGGTCGCCGGCGGCCCTGGGATACTGCGCCAGCAGCGCCTGTGCCCGCTCCAGCAGGCCTTTTTCCATCGACGCCATGGCGTCCTTCAGCGGCTGGTGCAGGCCGAGCGCGTCGGCCAGCCCCTCGCACCGGCGCAAGGCGCGGGCATGGTCCTCCGCCGCGCTCTGGGCGTCGTCGTCCACGGCAACCGGCCGCCCATTGGCGGCGGGGGCCGCCACCGCGGTCAGGATGCCCTGGGGCGCGGTGTCGAGAACGCTGCCGGTCACCATGGTCCGCACCGCCGCCTTCACCGCGTCCAGCCGCTCGCGATAGACCGGCTCGGCCAGGAAATCCATGACGGCGGAGGTGGTGTTGACGCTGGCGACCAGCCGTTCGGCAATGGCGATGGCCTCCTCCGGAGCGATGGCGACGGCGGCCCCGCCGCCATTGCCAAAGCCGTTCCCGTCCAGGCGGGCGCTCCGCTCCTCCAGGTTGGTGACCACCAGCCCGCTAAGCTGGGCGAAGATCACCGGCTGTTCCCGCCGCGCCTTGCCGAGGTCGATGTCGTTCAGCACGGTCAGCAGGTCGGCCGGGTTCGCCATGCGGGAGGCGGCGACCAGCAGCAGGTAATAGACCAGCGTCGGCGATTGGCGCGCCGCCGCCTGGGCCGCCTGCTCGATGGCTTCCACATGGCGGTCGTCCAGCTTCGGCAGCGGCTTGGGCGCCAGCGCGTCCTTCAGCGCCTCCACCGTCAGGCCGATGTCCAGGAAGGCGGCGACATCCAGAACCTGCCGCCGCAGCTCCTCGTCGCCGTGAAGCAGCCGCCACACCATCTGGCGCGATCCGTCCTGCTCCACCGCGCTCCGAATGGCCAGGGCGGCCATCGGCCACAGCCGGCGCCCGATGTTGCGCAGCGCGTTGATGTTGCCGGGCGCGGTCTCCTGCACCTGCCGGTCGAGCTGGTCTATCAGGGCGGTGTCGCCGCACTCCGTCACCAGCCGCCAGACCGGTTCGATCACCCGCCGCTCGATGCGGCCAAGCGGCACGTCGACCCCGCTGAAGCTCTCCAGCACATCCTCGAACGGCATGCACAGGACACGCTTCATCGTCGGGCGGCGGCCGGGCCGCACCTGGACCAGCCGCGGGCGGATGGCGGCGAAGGTCTGGCGCACGTCGGGATGGTCGCGCACCCGCTCCAGCAGGCGGACGACCTCGATGAACTTGTCCTCGGGGATGTCGAACAGCCGGCTTTCCAGCCCCGGCAGGCGGTCGACCTTGCCCTGTCCGCTTCCGTCCGCCGGTTCCGTCATGGCGAGCGCGCTTTCACCGCCTCGATCCGGCGGATGGCGTCCATGTCCATCTGGCCGGTGCGCCAGTCCTCCAGCATGCGGACGGAGCGGCGCTGGGCCAGCCTCACCTGCTTGGAATCCTCCACGAAGTCGCGGCTGGACTCCTTCCTCGGCAGCAGGGGCAGGATGCGGAACAGGTCGTTGACGGTCGCGGCCTGCTGGTGGTGGTCCTCGGTCTGCGCCACTTCCCAGGCCCCGGTGATGTGGCTCCAGCCGTCGAGCAGCCACGCCATCCGCGCCGCCTGGGCGCGCACGCGGACGATCTCGCTGTCCCAGTCGCGCATCAGCGGACCGATCGCCTCGATGCGGCGGTGGAAGTCGCCCAGAACCTTGTCGCCGATGGCGATGGTGTGCTGCGCCACCTCCGCGCAGAAGGCCGCGACCGGGGCGGCGTCGCCCGGCACCTCGCGCGCCCAGTCGGTCAGGCTGTCGCGGAACCCCTTCAGGTCCATCAGCCCGCGCGTCAGCCGGCCGGGCTTTGGCGAGCGCGCCAGCCCGACCGGGGCGGCAACCGCGGCGACGTCGGCCAGCCGGGAATAGAGCAGGGTCGCGTCCATCCGAAGGCTTTCCGCCGCGCGGGTCATCAACTGGCGGGTCAACCGCTGCCCTTCGTCGGTGTCGATGCCGGCCTTCAGCATGTCCGGCGATTCCAGCCCGACCGCCTTCAGGATCGACAGGATCAGCAGGTAATGGGTGAGGGTGCTCTGCTCCTCATCATCCTCCAGGGCGCGGCGGGCGGCCTGCGCCGCCTTCGGCCCGGCCAGCCCGCGCCGCGCCGCCTTCAGCGTCGCCCGGCGGATCTCGTGGGGGGAACAGGCGTCCTCCTTCACGATCAGGTCGTGGAGATAGCGGTCGTGCATGGTCATCGACACCATGTCGGGCACCGATTTCCAGGCGACCACATAGATGCCCATGCCCTGCGACAGGCTGGGAATCAGCACCTCCAGCTTTGACCGTTCGCCGCGGCGCACGCGGGTCTGGGACAGCAGCGGCGTGGTGAAGGCCACCGCGGCCCCCCGTTCCTCGAAGGTCGACGGCGCGTATTCGATCGCACCCTTCAACATGATTGCCGTTCCGGATTCGCCTGACCGATCTGTTACGGCCGCGCCGCCCTTCAGGCCAGGACCGGCGCAAACCTCACGCTCCCATCATTACATGGTCGCAACACAAGCGGCGGCGAGCAATTTGTACCGATTTGTAGCACGCTGCGACGGCCTGCCGCAGTTGGGAGCGAACCGTAGGCGAAACTTAACCTTGACCGCAAACGGCTATCCTTCGCCGAAGCCTTGACGTAATGCGGCGGAAGACGGGCCGCATTTGAGAATGCGAGCCGGAAATCTTTCGAAGATCGGCGGAAATTTTCAAACAGGCGACGCCACTTGCGCTTTGCGCGGCGACGCGACAGTTTGGGCGCAGGTTCAGACCGTAATACTTCAGACCGCCGGACTTCGGGCCGCCAATCAGGGGAGAGACAGAGGGTGAGCAACATCGGCATCGTGCTCGGACGGTTCCACCGCAAGGAAGGGGAAGAGATGTTGGACGAGGCGCGCGCGGTCGCCGCCCGCCGCGGCCTCGGCATCGTCGCGGAGGTTTGGGTTCCCGGTTCGATGGAAAAGCCGCTGGCGATCAAGCGCCTGCTGATGCGCGACGACGTCGCCGGCGCGGTGGCGCTGGGCATCATCGAGCGGGGCGAGACCGAACATGGCAACGTCATGGGCCATGCGGTGATCCGCAGCCTGATCGACCTGCAGCTTCAGTTCATGAAGCCGGTCGGCGTCGGCATCCTCGGGCCGGGCATCAACCCGTCGCAAATCCCGGCGCGCATCCGACCCTACGCCGCCGCCGCGGTGAACGCCTGCGCCGACCTGATCGAGCAGGGCTGACGCGGTTGCATTTCGGCGGGACTCCAGCGATGCGCAACACGCATCGCCCCGCCGAACGGCAGGCCGTCCCCGGTCGTCGGGGCGCCCGCACCTAACGGGACCGCCGCGACGCTCCCAAAGCATTCGCAAGGACGACCAGCCCCAGCCCAAGCAGCGCCAGCAGTGCACCGGGCATGGCGATCAGCAGCGCCAGGGTACTCTCCGGCGCGTCCAGCCCCGTGAACATCACCGCCAGCACTGCCCAAGCCCCTCCGCAGAGCATGGCGAGCCATCCGAGAATACTCACGATCCCTCTTCCCACAGAGCCCCCGCACGACAGCACAGCTGTCCAGCTTAAGGCCGCGCGGCGGTCGAACAAAGTCCGAGCCGGATCCTGAGCCGCGACATTTGCGCCCTTCCAAATGGCGAAGGGGCGCAGGCCCGATCACTGCAATCCCAGCAGTTCGCCGAGCGCATGGCTGAGCTGGCGCGGCGTCACCGGCTTGTGGATGATGCCCAGCCCGTGGGCGGCGGCGTCGCGTTCGCACTCGGGGCCGGTCTCGCCGGTCAGGATCAGGCCCGGAACCGGCGGCTCGTCCGCCTGCTCGAACAGGGCGCGGATGCCGGCGACGGCTTCCGTGCCGTAGCGGCCTTCGCGCAGGCGGTAGTCGGCGACGACCAGATCGGGGCGGCGGCCGCTGCGGCGCAGCGCCTCCACCGCCTTGTCGGCGGAACCGGCGACCAGCACCTCATAGCCCCATTCGCGGAAGATCGTCTCCAGCCCCAGCAGCACGATGGCGTCGTCGTCCACCACCACGGCGAAGCGGCCGTGGCCGGTCGTCGCCGCTTCCGCCGGGCTGAGCGGACGCTCGACGGTCCGGCCGAGCGGCAGGGCGATGACGAAGCTGGTCCCCTGCCCCGGTTTCGACTGGACGTCCACGGGGTGGTTCAGCAGCTGCGACAGCCGCCGCACGATGGCAAGGCCGAGGCCGAGGCCGCGGTTGCGGTCGCGTTCCGGATTGCCGACCTGATGGAACTCCTCCCAGATGCGTTCCAGATGGTCGGGCGGGATGCCGATGCCGGTGTCGCGCACCTCGATCAGCAGGCGGCCGCCGGTCTGCCGGCATTCGATGTCGATCCGGCCGCTCTCGGTGTAGCGCAGCGCGTTCTCCACCAGATTGCGCACCATGCGGGTCAGCAGCGTGCGGTCGGTGCGGGCGGAGGCGTTGCAGGACAGGACATGCAGGTCCAGCCCCTTGGCCGCCGCGACCGGCCGGTAGGAGGCGGCGATGTGGTCGAACAGCGGGACCATGGGCACGGTCTCGATGTTCGGCTGCACCACCCCGGCGTCGAGCCGCGACATGTCCAGCAGGCTGTCGAGCAGCTCCTTCAGCGCGTCCAGCCCGCGGCCGAGATGCATCAGGGCGTTGGCGCCCTGGCTGCCCTGCACATGGGGCTTCAGCACGTCGACGAACAGCAGAAGCGCCTGAAGCGGCTGGCGCAGGTCGTGGCTGGCGGCGGCCAGGAACTTGCCCTTGGCCTGGTCGGCCGCCTCCGCCGTCTCCTTCGCCTGCATCAGCGCCTGCTGCGCCTGCCGGCGGGCGGTGATGTCGCGGAAATAGACAGAAAGCCCGTCCGGGCTTGGATACATGCTGATCTCGACCCAATCGCCGAGGATGGGCGACTTGACCTCGACGGTCATCTCCCGCCCTTCGCGCACCGCCTGCTTCTGCGCCTCGAACGCCTCGCTGCCCAGCACCTTGGGGAAAGCGTCCCAGATGCGCCGGCCCAGCAGTGTGTCGCGCGACCGGCCCCAGAGCTGCTCCGCCTTGCGGTTGATGTAGGTGAAGCGCCAGTCGTGATCGATGGCATAGAAGGCGTCGCTGATGCTTTCCAGGATCATCACCGCCCGCTCGTGCGAGGCGCGTGCCTCCTCCTCCGCGCGCTTGCGCATGGTGATGTCGCGGGAGAAGCAGCCGACCCCCTCCGCCGTCGGCAGCATGCGGATCTCCAGCCACAGCGTGGTGTCCTCGCCGTCCAGGCGTTTCTCCATGCTGGTCGGCACCCGTTCCGTCATGGTCTTGCGGCACAGCGCCTCGAGGTCGGAGCCGGCAAGCTGGGGCCAGATCTCCCACAGGCGGCGGCCGCGGATCGCCGATAGCGGCTGGTGGTCGAGCTGTTCGGCCCGCCGGTTCTGGTAGATCACCCGGTAATCGCGGTCGAGCGCCACCAGCGCCTCGTCGATGCTGTCCAGGATGTCGCTTGCACGCTTGCGCGCGTCGGCTATGGCCTCCTCCATCCGCCGCTCGTCGGAGCGGTCGTGCAGGATCCACAGGTAACCCTCCTCGTCGCCCTGCAGCGGCAGGATGGTCAGCGCCCCCCAGACCGTGCCCCCGTCGCTGCGGCGGAAGGCGCGCTCCTCCTGGATGCGTCCTTCGGCCAGCGCCCGCAGCCTCAGCGCGTCGGGCACGCCGGCCACGACATCCTCCGGCGGGAACAGGAAGGCGACCGGACGGCCTTGCGCCTCTTCCTCCGTCCAGCCCAGGATGCGGACGGAACCGGGATTCCAGCTGGTCACCCTGCCGTCCGGCGATAAGGTCAGGATGGCGTGGCCGACGGCGCTGTCCAGGATGGCGCGCAGCCGCCTTTCACTGTCGGCGTGGGCGGCACGGCTGTGCTCCAGGGCATCGAAGGCGGTTCGGAGATCCTCGTTGAGCGCGGTGACCGTCAGCAGGTCGTCGCAGCCGGTGCAGGCGTTGGCGAGGGCGGCGCTCAGCCGCGCGTTTTCCCGCTCCAGCTCTTCCACCCGCGCCGCCAGCTGCGCATCGGGAGCGGTACCCGGTTGGACAGTCGGCTGAGTGTTCGGGGAAGCGTTCGGTTGGGCATCCGGACCCGCCCCGCCCCCCATCCGGCTGGTCGCGGGCTCATCCGGGAGAGACTGCGGCTTGGTCATAGGCGCTCAAGAAAAACGAAAGTCTCAGTAGACGAGAGTGCGCAAGACCGAAAGCCCCTGTAAACCCTCCAAAGGAAATAGGACTGATGATTGAAGAGGCGATCAATTTTATCTTTATCAATACCGCATATTTGTAATCGCCCCGACCATTGCCCGCACACCGGGATCAGGCACTTTGTCACGCCGCAAAACCAACCCTAGCGTGCGAACCAGCGGCGGAGACAGGGATTGGACTGCGAAGCGGTCGCAGTCGCTTGGTCCCTGGACGGTGACCGACGGCAGGATCGACCGGCCGAGGCCGGCGGCGACGAGGTTCTTGATCGCCTCGACATTGCCGAGTTCCATCGCCGGGCGCGGCTGCACTCCGCCGGCCATGAACCAGCCGTCGATCACCGCCCGCATGGTGCCGCCGCGCTCGTAGAGGATCAGCGCCCCGTCCGCCAGTGCCGCCGGGGCGATGCCGTCCGGCGCCGGCCCATCCCCGATCCGCGGCCCGACGCAGACCAGGTCCTCGCTGCACACCGGTTCGATGGACAGGCCGGCGCGGACGGCCGGCAGCGTGACCAGCGCGAGGTCCAGCGTTCCGGCCTCCACCGCGTCCAGGATGTCGGGCGTGTTGCCGGTGACGACGATGATCTCCAGCCCCGGATGGGCGGCGCGGAGCGCGGTCAGGATCGGCGGCAGCCGGTAGATGCAGGCGGTCGCCCCGGTGCCGATGCGCACGCGTCCCGACTGCCCGGCGCGGTGCCGTCCCATGGCGGCGGATGCTGCCTCCACCTCGTCGCGCATGCGGCGGATGAAGGGCAGCAGGTCGCGGCCGGCCGCCGTCGGCAGGGCGCGCTTGCCCACCCGCTCCACCAGCCGCACGCCGAACCGCTCCTCAAGATTGCGGATCTGCATGCTGACCGCCGGCTGGGTCAGCCCGAGCCGGCTTGCCGCCTCGGTGAAGCCGCCATGCTCGACGACGGTGGCGAAGGTGATGAGTTGGTCGAGATTCAAGCCGCGCATACCCACAGCCTTCCTTATGATTCCGATCAAATCAATAAATTTGCCTTTTCCGCGATGCTCCGCGACGGTGGGGCCATGACGACCGCCTCCCCGGCCCCTTCCCCGGCCCCCTCCTCCACATGGCTCGTGCTGCTGTGCGCCAGCCGCTTCGCCACGTCGCTGTCCTTCATGGTCTATGCCGGCGCGCTCGTGCCGGCGATGCAGGCCTGGGGCATGTCGGCGGGGGAGGCCGGATCGATCCAGACCGCCTTCAACATCGGCTATGCCCTGTCGCTGGTGGGGTCCTCCTGGTTCGCCGACAGCCTGGGCGCCAAGCGCGTCTTCCTGTGGGCGAGTTGGGCGACGGCCCTGACCGGCCTCGCCTTCGCCTTCTTCGCCCGCTCGGCGGAAAGCGGCCTGCTGCTGTTCGCGCTGATGGGGCTGACGCAGGGCGGAACCTATGCCCCGTCCATCATGCTGGTGGCGCAGGGCGTGCCGACGGCGCGCCGGGGTGCGGCGGTCGGCTGGCTGCTGGCGGCGGGGTCGCTCGGCTATTTCGCCTCCATCGCTCTCGCAGCATGGCTGGCGGAGCGGTTCGGCTACGAGGCCGCCTTCATCGCCTGCGGGCTGGGGCCGCTGCTGGCGGCGCTGCTCGCCACGCCGGGGCTGCGCGGGCGCGCCAATCTGGTCGCCGGCGGTGGCGCCCGGCGGCTGCGCGGCGCCTTCCGCTTCCTGGCCGACCGCCGGTCCTTCCTGCTGACCGCCGGCTACACCACCCATTGCTGGGAACTGCTGGGCATGTGGGCCTGGCTTCCTGCCTTCCTGACCGCGAGCCTCAGCGGCTCAGGAGACGGCGGAGCCGGCATGCGCGGGCTGTGGATCGCCGCGGCCATCCATCTCTCGGGCTTCCTGTCGTCGCTGATGATGGGGCGGGCTTCCGACCGTTTGGGCCGGCGGTCCGTTCTGGTGGCGATGGGGCTGCTGGGTGCGGCCTGTTCCTTCACCATCGGCTGGATGGACGGGATGCCGCTGGTCCTGGTGCTGGCGGTGGCCGCCCTCTACGGCTTCTCGGCGCTGGGCGATTCCCCCGTCCTGTCCACGGCGATGACGGAATCGGTCGAGCCCGGCAGCCTGGGGGCGGCGCTGGCCGTGCGCTCCATCCTCGGCTTCGGCGCCGGCGGCGCGGCGCCGCTGGCGGTCGGGCTGGTGCTGGACCAGGCCGGCGGCATGGGTGGCCAGATGGGAGGCTCGCCCTGGGGCTGGGGTTTCGCACTTCTCGGCGTCGGCGGCGGGTTGGCGACCGTCTGCGCCCTTCTTCTTCCCGCCGATCGTCCTCACCGGAGTTGACATTCATGCCTGCCATCACCGTGCGAGCGTCCACCGACGCCGACATCCCCGCCATCGCCGCGATCTATGCCCGCCATGTCCTGCACGGCACCGCGTCGTTCGAGGAGGTTCCGCCGGACGAGGCGGAAATGGCGCGGCGCCGCGCCAACATCCTGGCCCGTGGCCTGCCCTATCTGGTGGCGGAGTGCGAGGGGCGGCTTGCCGGCTACGCCTATGCCGGGCTCTACCGCACGCGCAGCGCCTACCGCTTCACGCTGGAGAATTCCGTCTACGTCGCCGACGGCATGGGCCGGCGCGGCATCGGCCGGGCGCTGATGGAGCCGCTGATCGAAATCTGCGAGGCGGCGGGATACCGCCGGATGATCGCGGTGATCGGCGACAGCGCCAACCACGGCTCCATCGGCCTGCATGCCGCCTGCGGCTTCCGTCCCGTCGGGGTGCTGCCGGCGGTCGGCTTCAAGTTCGGCCGCTGGCTGGACAGCGTTCTGATGGAACGCCCGCTGGGCGAGGGGAGCGACGGGCTGCCGGTCGGCTGACCCGATCAATCCGCCCCGACCAATCCGTCCACCTCAATCCGCCCCCAGCAGCTCGTCCCGACGCGGGCCGGGCGCCTTCGCCATCGGCACCGTCCGCGGCAGTTCCACCATAGGCAGGCGCCAATCGACCGGCGGTGCCGAGCCCGGCGTCGGCCGATGCCGGTCCAGCACCGCCAGCAATGTCAGCAGCGCCAGGGCCAGCGCCACCACCAACAGCCGGCGGTCCACCCCGGCCAGCGGGCCTTTCCCGCCGCCGGATCCGGTGTCGTCGCGATCCGGCAGGGCCATGCTGCGTCCTCCCCTTCCCGTCGGGCCTTTTTCGACAGGCCTCATGTGCCGGGATCAGCTTGAACCATGCGGCCGATCGTCACAACAGGCGCCGCTCACGGAAAACACGCCGCGGTCTCGCGTTGCATTGAGGAGCCCTGCGACGGCCGCTCGACCCAGGCGATCCGCAGGATGTTGGTGTTGCCCGGAACGCCGAAGGGCACGCCGGCGGTGATGACGACGCGCTGGCCTTCCTGGGCAAGCCCGCTGGCATGGGCATAGCGGACGGCCTTCTGCACCATCTCGGAGAAGCTGCCGATGTCGCGCGTGTGGAGGCTGTGCACGCCGTAGGCAAGCTGCAGCCGCCGCGCCGTGGCCATGTTCGACGTCAGGCAAAGGACTGGCACGTCCGGCCGTTCCCGGCTGGCGCGCAAGGTCGTCGAGCCGGAGGTGGTGTAGGTCACGATCGCCGCCGCATGGATCGTCCTGGCAACCTGGCCGGCCGCCGCGGTGATCGCGTCGGCGGAGGTTTCCTGCAGGCTCGGGTGCTGGGATTCGACGATCCTGCGGTAAAGCGGGTCGGCTTCGACGCGCTGCGCGATGCGGTCCATGATCGACACCGCTTCCACGGGATACTCGCCCGACGCCGTTTCGGCCGACAGCATGACGGCGTCGGCACCGTCATAGACGGCGGTCGCGACATCCGATGCCTCGGCCCGGGTCGGCGCCGGCGCCGACACCATCGATTCCAGCATCTGGGTGGCGACGATCACCGGCTTGCCGGCCAAGCGGGCCTCGCGCACGATCCGCTTCTGAAGCGCCGGGACATCCTCCGGCGGCAATTCGACACCGAGGTCGCCGCGCGCTACCATCACGCCGTCCGACAGTTCGACGATCAGTTCCAGATGTTCGATCGCCTGCGGCTTCTCCATCTTCGACAGCAGCGCGGCACGCCCGCCGATCAGGCGGCGCGCTTCCGCCACATCCTCCGGCCGCTGCACGAAGCTGAGCGCGACCCAGTCCACGCGCTGCTCCAGCGCGAAGTCCAGATCCAGGCGGTCCTTGGCGGTCAGCGGCGACAGCGGCAGCACCACGCCCGGCACGTTCACGCCCTTGCGGTCCGACAGGCGGGTGCCGCTGACCACGACCGTATCGGCATGGTCCGACCCGCAGGCGGTGACGCTGAGCCGGACCCGTCCGTCGTCCAGCAGCAGTTCGGCCCCCGGCCGGAGGGCCGCGAAGATTTCGGGATGCGGCATGCCCACGCGCGTCCCGTCACCCGGTTCGGACGACAGGTCCAGCCGCAGCGCCTGCCCCGGGTTGAGGGTGATCGACCCGTCGCGGAAGGTGGCGAGCCGCAGCTTCGGCCCCTGCAGGTCGGCCATGATCGCGATGGGACGGCCGAATTCCTGCTCCATCTCGCGGATCACCCGCAGCCGCTCGCCATGGTCCGCGTGGCTGCCGTGACTGAAATTCAGGCGGAAGACGTCGACCCCGGCGACGAACAGCTCGCGGATGCGCTCCGGCGTCGAACTGGACGGTCCGAGGGTCGCCACGATCTTGGTCTTGCGCTGACGCGGCGGAAGGCCTGATGGGCTGCTGCGGAGAAGGGCCATGGGCTGGTTACTCCTGAACGTGGTGCCTGGAACAATGGGCATGGCGGAATGCGGCACGGCGCGTGGGCTGCGGAATCGCCGGAACGGCGGAGCACCGGCGCCGCCCGGAACCGGGGCCGGCGCAGCGGGCAGAGGATTGGGGACCGCGCTCCCGGCCGGCGGGGATCGCATACGATCCCAGCCACATTCACCTATGACAGCGCTGTCAATCGGCACCGTATCGCCGTGCTCATGGCTTGAGAAGAATTTTCTTCGTCGTTTCCTGCGACAAGTCGCCCATCCTCTCGTTCATCTTGCCGAAGGGGCTTGGACCGGACCCTCGGGAACTTGGCAAACGGCGCGCGACAGCCCTATGTTGTCCTGAACTCTTGAACCGGCTTACCGAAGGTACACTCGTGTCGGATCCCCTGCCCACCCATGCCAAACGGAAGCCGGGCAAGAAGGCGCCCCAGCCGGATCAAAAAAAACCTGCGCCCCGGACTTCCAGCCGGTCTTCCGGCAGCGTCACGCTGGAAGAAGTGGCGCGAATGGCCGGCGTGGCGCCGATCACCGTCTCACGGGCGATCAACCGGCCGGAACTGGTGACCAAGGACACGCTGGAGCATGTGCGGGAGGTGATCGCCCGCAGCGGCTATGTGCCGAACCTGCTGGCCGGCGGCCTCGCCTCCAAGCGCAGCCGGCTGGTGGCGGCGATCGTCCCGACCATCGGCAACTCGATCTTCGCCGAGGCGGTCGAATGCCTGACCGACCGGCTGGGCGAGGCCGGCTACAAGGTGCTGCTCGGCCTGTCGGGCTATCCGGCCTCGCGGGAGGACGAGCTGCTCGCCACGGTGCTGAGCCGCCGCCCCGACGCGGTGTTCCTCACCGGCATCACCCATTCGCCCCAAAGCCGGCAGCGGCTTCTGGCGGCGAAGATTCCGGTCGTGGAGACCTGGGATCTCACGCCCACGCCCATCGACATGCTGGTCGGCTTCTCGCATGAGAAGCTCGGGCGCGCGGTGGCCGCCTATCTGATCGGCAAGGGATACCGCCGCCTCGGGCTGGTCTGGGCGAGCGACGAACGCGCCGCCGTCCGCCGCCGGGGCTTCGAGGAGGCCGCGGCCGAACGTGGCGTCACCGACATCCAGGTCGCGATCCTGCCGGCGCCCGGCAACCTGAAGCTTGGACGCGAAGGGCTGGCGAAGCTGCTGGACGGGCCGCAGCCTCCGGATGCCGTCTTCTGCAGCTCCGATGCGCTTGCGCAAGGCGTCCTGACGGAAGCCCAGGCCCGTGGCCTGTCGGTGCCGGGCGATCTCGCGATCATGGGCTTCGGTGACCTGGAGTTCGCCCCCTACACCTATCCCGCCCTCTCCACCGTGCGGATCGACCGGCAGGCGATCGGCCGGCTGTCGGCCGAAGCGATGCTCGCGCGGTTCGAAGACAAGCCCGTCGAGAAGATCGTCGACATCGGCTTCGAGATCGTGGAGCGGGAAAGCACCTGAGCCCGGTCTGTCCGCCAGTCAGGTGAAGGACCCGATCAGGTAAAGGGAAGATCGATGCCGAGCACCGGAACATTCCGGACCCACTCCGCATGGCCGGTTTCGGCCTCGCCTGAGTCGAACCCGTGCAGCACGGCGAGCTCCACCGCCGCCGCGAGTATCGCCATGACCATGAACTTCAAGGCGAAACGTTGAAATTCCGCCGGCTGTTCTGACATTTTGCGCTCCTGATCACGATGCGCAGGCATCGGGTGAAAGGGTGGCGGGGCCATTCCCGCCGTTGCCCGAGATTATTGACAGCGCTGTCACTACGCACAACAGCCGGTGCCGCATGACTGGCTTTACGATGCTGCAGCGCAGCGCAGCGCTATTATGGGTCCCGGCCCCTTCGCTCCTTGCCGGTCGCAGCGCTATTATTTAGCCATGACTTGCGGGCTTCATAGAAGAACCCGGGACATGGCCATGAATATGCCCTCTCCCCAGAAGTATAGCCTGACCTAGGCAAACGATGCGGCGCCCTGCCGCAGATCCCAAGAAGAGCTTTTTGTTTTCAGCACCTTAGGGACATCGCGCCCATTTTTCTTTGACAGCGTTGTCATAGACGCCGTGAAAGAATCGAATTTTGCCCTTGGATCTACCGAATGGCAGCGCTATCAATTCGTCACTGATAGCGCTGCGAAACCAAGGGACCGCCCGCTGGCAGGACCCGCAGAAGCGCCAAACCGTGACCTTCCGCAAGGCACACGCCAAAGCCCCCAAAAAGCAAGAATCGGGCTGGAGCCGGGCGGTATCATAGGGAGCAATGTCCATGTCCGCTGAAGCCTCCATACCAACCGACACGGTGGTTGACGGAATGGCCACACCGCCAACAGCAGAAAAGGCAGCAGCCGCCCAGGCGAAGCCGACGCATGTGCGCTACCTGATCGTGCTCATGCTGTTCATCCTGACCGCCGTGAACTATGCCGACCGCGCCACGCTGTCGATCGCCGGTCCCGCCGCCTCCAAGCAGCTCGGCCTCGACGCCGTCGCCATGGGGTACGTGTTCTCCGCCTTCGGCTGGGCCTATGTGCTGGCCCAGCTTCCCGGCGGCTGGCTGCTCGACCGTTTCGGCTCCAAGACCATCTACTTCTTCAGCCTGATCACCTGGTCGATCTTCACCCTGCTGCAGGGCTTCGTCGGCTTCCTCGGCGCCGGCACGGCGATCCTCACGCTGTTCGCCCTGCGCTTCATGGTCGGCCTGACCGAAGCGCCGTCCTTCCCGGCGAACTCGCGCATCGTCTCCGCCTGGTTCCCGACGGCGGAGCGCGGCACCGCCTCGGCCGTCTTCAACTCGGCGCAGTATTTTGCCACCGTGATCTTCGCCCCGCTGATGGCGTGGATCACCGCGACCTACGGCTGGCAGTACGTCTTCTACGTCATGGGCGTGCTGGGCATCGTGCTCGGCTTCGTCTGGATGAAGGTTCTGTACAGCCCGAAGGACCACCCGCTCATCAACAAGGCCGAGCTCGACCATATCGAGCAGGGCGGCGGTCTGGTCGACATGGACAACGCGAAGAAGGCCAAGGCCGGCGGCGGTCCGAAGCTCGGTTACCTGAAGCAGCTGCTGTCCAACCGCATGCTGCTGGGCATCTACATCGGCCAATACGCCATCACCACGCTGACCTACTTCTTCCTGACCTGGTTCCCGGTCTACCTCGTCCAGGGCCGCGGCATGACCATCCTGAAGGCCGGCCTGATCGCCTCGGTTCCCGCCATCGCCGGCTTCATCGGCGGCGTGCTGGGCGGCGTGATCTCCGACTGGCTGATCAAGAAAGGCTACTCGCTGTCCGTTGCCCGCAAGACGCCGATCGTGCTCGGCATGCTGATGTCGATGAGCATGATCGCCTGCAACTACGTCGATGCCGAATGGCTGGTCGTCGCCATCATGGCGCTCGCCTTCTTCGGCAAGGGCGTCGGGGCGCTGGGCTGGGCCGTCGTCGCCGACACCTCGCCGAAGGAGATCGGCGGCCTGTCGGGCGGCCTGTTCAACACCTTCGGCAACACCGCCGGCATCACCACCCCGATCGTCATCGGCTATCTGGTCGCCGGTTCCGGGTCCTTCGACGGTGCGCTGATCTTCGTCGCCGCCAACGCCGCCGTCGCGATCCTCAGCTACCTGTTCATCGTCGGCGAGATCAAGCGCGTGGAACTGAAGACGCTCTGACCCCTCCACGCCGGAACCCGATCCGCCCCCCCTCATCACACGATCATCCGAAGCGGAGCGCGGCTCCCATGGCCGCGCCCCTTCCCTGGAGACCCACCATGGCTTCCCAATCCTCCCCCAAAGTCACCGAAATGCTGGTCGTGCCGGTCGCCGGCCATGACGGCATGCTGCTGAACCTGTCGGGCGCCCACGCCCCCTTCTTCACCCGCAACGTGGTGATCTTGAAGGACAGCGCCGGCCACACCGGCGTCGGCGAGGTCCCCGGCGGCGAGAAGATCCGCCAGACCCTGGAGGACGCCCGCGCCCTGGTGGTCGGCCAGCCGATCGGCGCCTTCAACAACATCCTGAACGCCGCCCGCAAGGCCTTCGCCGACCGCGATTCCGGCGGTCGCGGCCTGCAGACCTTCGACCTGCGCATCGCCATCCATGCCGTCACCGCTCTGGAAGCGGCCCTGCTCGACCTGCTCGGCCAGTTCCTGGAGGTTCCGGTCGCCGCCCTGCTCGGCGAGGGCCAGCAGCGCGACGCGGTGGAGATGCTGGGCTATCTCTTCTATGTCGGCGACCGCACCAAGACCGACCTGCCCTATCGCAGCGAACCCGATGCCAAGAACGACTGGTTCCGCCTGCGCCATGAAGAGGCCCTGACGCCCGAGGCGGTGGTCCGGCTGGCCGAGGCCGCCCATGACCGCTACGGCTTCAACGACTTCAAGCTGAAGGGCGGTGTCCTGGCCGGCGAGCAGGAGATCGAGGCGGTGACCGCGCTCGCCAAGCGCTTCCCCCAGGCGCGCATCACGCTCGACCCCAACGGCGCCTGGTCGCTGGAAGAGGCGATCCGCCTGTGCAAGGGCAAGGGCGACGTGCTGGCCTATGCCGAGGACCCCTGCGGCGCCGAGAAGGGCTATTCGGGCCGCGAGGTGATGGCGGAGTTCCGCCGCGCCACCGGCCTGCCGACGGCGACCAACATGATCGCCACCGACTGGCGCCAGATGGGCCACGCCATCCAGCTGCAGTCGGTCGACATCCCGCTGGCCGACCCGCATTTCTGGACCATGCAGGGCTCCGTCCGCGTCGCCCAGATGTGCCACGAATGGGGCCTGACCTGGGGTTCGCACTCCAACAACCACTTCGACATCTCACTGGCGATGTTCACCCACGTCGCCGCCGCGGCGCCGGGCAAGATCACCGCGATCGACACCCACTGGATCTGGCAGGACGGCCAGCGCCTCACCAAGGAGCCGTTCCAGATCAAGGGCGGTCTGGTCGCCGTGCCGCAGAAGCCGGGCCTGGGCGTCGAGATCGACATGGACCAGCTGGCGAAGGCGCATGAGCTCTACAAGGAACACGGCCTGGGCGCCCGCGACGACGCCATCGCCATGCAGTACCTGATCTCCGGCTGGACCTTCGACAACAAGCGCCCCTGCCTGGTTCGCTGAACCCCGCCCCGCGACGACAAGATTGCTTTGGAAGGAAAAGAGATGAGCAAGATCGGCTTTATCGGATTGGGGATCATGGGCGCGCCGATGGCGGGCCACCTTCAGGCGGCGGGTCACACGCTGTTCGTCCACACCGTCGGCCCGGTGCCCGACAGCCTGACCGCCGGCGGCGCCGTGACCTGCGCGTCGGGCAAGGAGGTGGCGGAACAGGCCGAGATCGTCTTCATCATGGTCCCCGACACCCCCGACGTCGAAAAGGTGCTGTTCAGCGCCGGCGGCGTCGCCGAGGGCCTCGGCGCCGGCAAGATCGTCGTCGACATGTCCTCGATCTCCCCGGTCGCCACCAAGGACTTCGCCCGCCGCGTCAACGAGCTGGGCTGCGACTATCTCGACGCGCCGGTGTCCGGCGGCG
>NZ_DASPIS010000017.1:0-16944 GCF_035628975.1 Azospirillum sp.
GGGCGACGACCTCCAGCGGCTCGCCCCGCAGCAGGCGCGTGACCGCCGCCACTTTGCGCGCCGAGGAGAACCGTTGGGGCGTGCTGGCGTCCGCGCCCGAGGGGGCGCCTGCGCCAGCGTGTTGGGCGCGCTCCGGCGCCCACTCGGGCTTACGCCCCTGTTCCTTGTCCATGTCAAAGACCTCCGGTTGCGGTTCAATCTACCGCAGCCGGGTGTCTCATCGAACCGTGCCGCGCCCCACCGGATTTCCGGTCGCCCTTGTCGAGACTAGCGACGAGGCGTTGAGGCGAGGCTTCGAAACCATCTCAGCCAATCTCGACGGTGCGGTCCGGCGCGGCCAACTCGCGGCAGACCTGCGGGATAGGACACTCGGGATGCTTTCGCTGTCGGCCGAACTTGTCGATCTCGATCGGGCGGATTTCATTGTGGAGGCGGCATTCGAGAACCTCGACGTCAAGAAGTCGATTTTCGCGGCACTCGACGTGATCGCCAAACCCGGTGCAATAATGGCTTCAAGCACGTCGTTCCTAAACATCGACGACATCGCTGCCGTCACAGCCCGCGCGACGGACGTCATCGGAGCGCACTTCCTTCCACCAGCCGAGTTGACGCGTTTGCTTGAAATCGGCGTCGGTACGCGAACCGCGCCGGAGGTCGTGGCGACAGCCTTCGCCCTGGCCAAGCGCTTGGGTAAGGTCGGAGTGCGCGCCGGCATGGGCGACGGCTTCATTGGCAGTCGCATCGTCCGCCAAAGCTTCAAGGCGGCCGAGCGCATGATGATAGACGGTGCGAGGCCGTCGCAGATCGACCAAGCGCTTGAACGGTTCGGCTTTGCCATGGGACCTTTCCGCAGCCTTGGTCTTTCCGGACACAACCCCGATCAGGCCGGGCGTGAACGGAAGGCTGGCCAGGGATTCTACGATCATTCGCAGGATCCGATTGTTCCCTACAAGCCCGCGCTGCAGATCATCGAGGAGGAAGGCGAAAAAGCGGGGATCCCTCCGCACTCCTTCACGGATGAGGAGATCGTCAGCCGTTACATGACTGCAATGATTTCAGAGGCGGCACGCGTGGTGGAGAATGGGATCGCGTTGCGTCCGATCGACGTCGACGCCATCTTACTCTTCGGGTACGGCTTCCCCCGTTTCCGTGGGGGGCCGCTTCATTATGCCGACACGCTTGGCCCGACTGAAATCCTCAACCGTATCGAGCGTTATGCGGTCGAGGACAGCGGCTTTTGGCAGGTGCCGGACCTTCTCCGCCGTATGGCGGAGCGCAACGGCACCTTTGCCAAGTTAAACGAAATGTGTCAAGCGCCTGCCGAACGCCACAGCGGGTGACGGGCACGTTGACCGGATGCTGGAGGGCACCGTCAAGTTGACGGCGGCGCAGTTGCTGGCGGCGGTATGGTGCGGGTATGACGACACGCCCCGATTGCGGCTACGCTGGCTACCCGGAACATCACGGTGAGCTACGAAGCGGTGCGGCAATGGTGCCTGAAGTTCGGTCGGGGGATCTCTACCGACTTGCGCCGCCGGGCGCCACGTCGAGGCGACAACTGGCATTTGGACGAGGTCGTCCTTACAAGTGCCTGGTCAGGCCGTTCAACGGCCCCTTCATCGGGGGGGCAGGGCTGTTCAACGCTACGAGAGACGGCATCGTAGGAGGGCATCCAAGCCGCCAATGGCAAGGCGGTACCGGGTGTCGCGGACGTTGTCGGCGCCGTTGGCGCGCAGGATGTTGGCGGCAAAGGAGCGGATGCGGGCCAGGATGCCGGGGTTCTTGCGAACGCGGGAGGCGTCCTCAGCCATGGCAACGTCGCGGACATAGTGGGCGCGGTTCTCAATTCCCCAGTGCCCGCGGATAGCGGAGGCGGCCACGGCCGCCGTGACGGGGGCACCGCTGACGTGGAACGCCACCTCGTCGGCGCGCGCGGTCCACAGCCCGGAGCGCGACGAGCGGTCCATGCGCTCGCGTCGGACGCGGATGACGGTGGTCAGCAGCCCCTGCCAGTCCGGGTCGAGGGTGTTGTCGGGCAGCGGGAAGACCTCCACGGTGCGGTTCTCCTGCCGTCCGCGGTGGCGATCCTTCGTCTGGACGCGGTCGGTTGGGGCGGTGCCATCGCACAGCGCGCGAACCGCGTTGAGCAGGCCGGGCTGGTTGCCCTTGACTTGGGCGATGAGGACGGCACCACCATCACGTGCAGCCTCGAAGGTTTTTTTGACAATGCATGGCGTCGGCCGTGACGATCCGCTCGGCCAGGCCGAGAGCGGCGAGCAAGTGCTGAACCGCCGGGATCTCGTTCTCCTTCTCGCCCACCTCAATGTGGCCGAGGATCAGGCCGGAGGTCACGTCGAACGCGCTCACCAGATGGACGGCGGCGCGGTCGGCGAAGTGGTCGAAACTGCCCCGCAGGGTCTTGCCGTCGAAGGCGACGACCCGCACGCCCGCGCAGCCGACCTGATCGGCCAAAACGGCGGCGTGGATGCGGAAAACGCGCTCCACCTCGGCCGGATCGAGGGTCTGTAACACCAGTCGGATTGACGTGTAGGCGGGCGCCCGCCGCCAGCGCAGGCCGAACGCCGCCTTCAGGCGGTCGAGATGAACGTCGATGAAGGAATGGATGCCCCGGTAGGAGTTGGCTCCGGCGACCACCGCCAGGATGGCGAACAGCACAAGGTGGGGCAGCGTGTACATCCGGCCCTGCGGGCGCCGAGGGTCCGGAATGGTTCCGAGCAGATCGAGCAGATGAGTGAAGGTCGTCATGGCAATCCCGGTTGGCTGGGCTGCCGAGGAAAGAATCACGCAAAGCGGCCCGCGCGAATCCGGAAAATCTAGCCTCGCATCACAGCGGCGTCAGGCGTGGCAAATCCGACTCACCCGACCAGTCGGAGCGCTGAACAGCCCTGCCTACACATCGAGCTATGAGGTGCAGTGGAACAATTTCGCCGCCTGGCTCATCGCTGGCGGCATGGTCTTCACCGGCCTCACACTCCTGTGGGCGCTCGTCGACCTGTTCCGCACCGGCCGAGACCGGCGTCGCGGGTTCCTCTACGCCATCCTGCTGCTCGCCATCTTCGGGCTCGGGCTCGTCAACTCATTCGTGCATGCACGCGACGCCTGGGGGACCATGCCGGACGGTCTCATCCTTTCGGCGATCGTCACCGCGGCCACGCTCGTCGCGATTTGGCTCGGCATTTCCGGCGTGCGCGTGGGAGGGATGAAATGACACGCTACAGCCTGTTGGCCACCGCCGCGCTCGCCGCCATGCTCACCGCCTGCGACGGCGATCCGGCAGCGCCGGAATACGGCGCCAACCCGCAGTTGCCCGAGCAGCAGCATGGGCTCATCCCCAGCATGAAGATCGCCGATCCCGCACCCTGGGGCGACCGCCGGCCGACGGTGCCGGAGGGCTTCACCGTCACCGCCATCGCGAACGGTCTCGGCATTCCCCGCCAGACCTTGGTTCTGCCCAACGGCGACATCCTGGTCGCCGAGGGCCGGGGCGGCGGCGCGCCGCCGCTGCGGCCGAAGGACCTCATCGCCGGCATCATCAAGGCCAAGGGAACCACCTCGGTGAAGAGCGGCAACCGCCTGACCCTGCTGCGGGACCGCGATGGCGACGGCGTCTATGAGGAACGCACTGTCTTCGCGGAAAACCTGAACGCGCCTTACGGGTTGGCTCTGGTGAACGGTCAGCTCTACGTCGCGAACCAGGATGCGCTGGTGCGGTTTTCCTACCGTGACGGTCAGACCCGCGCCGACGGCCCACCGGTCACCGTCACCCCCCTGCCATCCTACATCAACCACCATTGGACCAAGTCCCTGGCTGCCAGCCCGGACGGACACTTTCTCTACGTCGGCATCGGCTCCAACAGCAACATCACCGAGCGTGGAATGCCGGCCGAGGCCGACCGGGCAATGGTGTGGCAAGTGGATGCCCAGACGGGCGCGCACAGGCCCTACGCCACGGGCATCCGCAACCCAACCGCCCTTGCCATCCAGCCCGGGACGGACACACTGTGGGCGGTGGCGAACGAGCGCGACGAACTCGGGCCGAACTTGGTCCCTGATTACCTCACACGTGTTCGCGAAGGCGGCTTCTACGGCTGGCCCTACAGCTACTGGGGCCAGAATGTCGATCCGCGTGCCCAGCCGCAGGACCCGCAGAAGGTCGCCTCTGCGATCAAGCCGGATTACAGCCTGGGACCGCACGTCGCGGCACTGGGCGTCTCCTTCTCCGCGCCGGCGATGGGCGCGCGCTTCGCCGACGGGGTGTTCGTCGGAGAGCATGGCAGTTGGAACCGGAGTATGCCCAGCGGATACAAGGTGGTCTTCGTCCCCTTCCGCGATGGTGCCCCCGCGGGCCCGCCCACCGATGTCGTGACCGGCTTCCGCGACGAGAATGGCAAGACCTATGGCCGACCGGTCGGCGTCACCGTCGATCCGCGCGGCGCTCTGATCGTCGCCGATGATCTGTCGAACACGATCTGGCGCGTGACTCCGGCGCAGCGGACGCCGGCGGCCGAAGCGCCGTCACGTCCGGGCAGCGCACCTCCCGAGGGTGACCGTCCGCTCAGTTCCCCTCCATATTGAGCGCTCGATCCAGGGGGGAGGCCCTTCGGCCCCCACAGTGATTGGCCGTCGTCTGGACGGCTACCAGCGATGGGAAGATTGGTAAACAGGCTGTTCGCCACCGATTGTGATCCATGCCCACCTTCGCGTCCAACATGATCCGAACCGCCTGCTCGCGGACTTCAAGAGCCCAACGCAGAAAAGGCCGCCGCTGCAGTAGCGGTCGGCCTTGGGTACGTTCGGTAAAGGTTGGTTGCGGGGGCGGGATTTGGTCTTTACCGAACACGGTCTCTGCGCTGAGGAACCGAACGCAAGCGCATCACGACGCTTACGAACGAGACTCACCCGGCGGATAGTTCCGGCTTGCCTGATGCGCTGGATCGCCGCGACCGTTGCGCTTCGCGCATTCTTGATGCGCCATAGACAGTGGCAAAGGCACAAGCCGTGACGTACCAGGCGGGGGAGATCGGATTGCCGGTGGCGCTGATCAGCCAAGTGACGATGAACTGGGCGAAACCACCGAAGATCGATACGCCGACACTGTAGACGATCGACAGGCCCGAGGCGCGGACACGCGACGGAAAGCTCTCCAACAGCAGAAGCAGGCAGGCCCCCGCCCCGACCGCATTGATGGCGATCAGCATCCCGACCACCGCCAGCGCCGCCGGAACGCTGGCGACGTGGGACAGCACCCAGAAGGCGGGATAGGTCAGCAGCGCGCTCGCCAGCGCGGTCCAGACGACGAAGGGACGGCGCCGGTCCAGGCGATCCGACAGAAACCCGGCCAGCGGAGCCACCGCCAGCATCGTCGCCCCGGCGACGCAGCCCGTCAGGAAAGCGGTCTGGGGCGGCAGCCCGACCATCCGGATCAGGTAGGTCGGCATGTAGAAGATGTTCACGTAGGTGGAGGCGGTGCCGCCCATGATCATCAGAACGCCGATCAGCAGCTTTGCCCGGTGACGGGCCAGCAACTCTGCCAGGACGGCGTGGCCGGGATCGGGCTGTGCCGTTTCCGGAAGCAGGCGGCGCAGATGGAGGCCCACCGGAACGATCAGCAGCCCGGCCAGGAAGGGAAGGCGCCATCCCCACGCTTCCAGCGCGTCGGCCGGCAGGTGGGCCGACAACAGATAGCCGCTGAGCGCGCCCAGCAGGGCGGCCGCCCCTTGGCTGGCCATCTGCCAACTGACCCGCAGTCCGCGGCCGGCGGGGTGGCCCAGTTCCATCAGCATGGTCGTCGACACGCCGATCTCACCGCCGGCTGAAAAGCCCTGAAGGATGCGGCCGACGACGATGATGGCCGGCGCGGCCGCGCCGATCTGCGCATAGGTCGGGCAGAGCCCGATCAGCAGGGTGCCCAGCACCATCAGGGCGATGGTAAGCACCAGCGCCGGCTTGCGGCCGACCCGGTCCGCATAGGCGCCGATGACGATCCCGCCCAGCGGCCGGACGACGAAGCCGATGCCGAAGGTCAACAGCGCCAGCAGCAGCGGACCGAACTCCGACTGGACCGGGAAGAACAGTTTGCCGATGGTCAGGGCAAAGAAGCTGTAGATGGTGAAGTCGTAAAGCTCCACCGCATTGCCGATGGACAGCGCCAGGATGGTGGCGGGGCGTGACGGCGCGGGCGGACCGCCGCCGGCGGGTTTCGACGATGCCATGGCCCTTCCCCCTCTTCCGACCATCCGGGGCGCACGAAGGCGTTCATAAGAATTCCTTCAATTAGCCTTCGCAAACCAAAGGAAACGGCACATCCAGGATATCGATCGGAGAGGCTTGCGTCCCTTTTTGCAGCAGACCTGCAAATCAAGACACAAAACAATCCAAATCAACCCCTTGAGCGTCCCGGTTGTTTCCCCGGTAATATTATTAATACCTAGGGATAGCTTTGAAAAGCGCCCAGATCCGGTAGCCATTGGAGCACCGGCGAACCGCGGCGCCAATCAGCCGAACCGTTGACGCACACATACGAGGACTTGAACCATGCGATCCGAAGACACGACGTCGGCGCAGGATGCCACGCGCCGCAGCTTCATCGTCGGAACCGTCGGCACCGCGATCGCCGGGGCCGCCGCAGGGGCCACCATCGCGACCACCGCCGCGGCGGCCGAACGCCAGCCCGCCGGAAACGGCTCTGTCCAGCAAAGGGAAGGGAAACGGACGATGACCAACGGCAAGACCGAAGACGGGTTCGTCACCGCCAAGGACGGCGTATCGATCTATTACAAGGATTGGGGACCGCGCGACGCCCAGACGGTCATGTTCCACCATGGCTGGCCGCTGACCGCCGACGACTGGGACGCGCAGATGCTGTTCTTCCTGAACCAGGGCTACCGCGTCGTCGCCCATGACCGGCGGGGGCATGGCCGCTCCACCCAGACGGCGACCGGCAACGAGATGGACACCTATGCCGACGACGTGCTGGCGGTCGTCGCCGGGCTGGGGTTGAAGAACGTCTTCCATGTCGGCCATTCAACCGGCGGCGGCGAAGTCGCGCGCTACCTGGGCCGCCACGGCACCTCGCGGGCGGGAAAGGCGGCTCTGCTGGGCGCCGTTCCGCCGATCATGGTCAAGACCGAGGCCAATCCCGGCGGCCTGCCGCTGGAGGTGTTCGACGGCTTCCGCGCGGCGCTGGCCGCCAACCGCGCCCAGTTCTTCCGCGACATCCCGTCCGGCCCCTTCTACGGCTTCAACCGCGACGGCGCCCAGGTCTCGCAGGGCGTCATCGACAATTGGTGGCGGCAGGGGATGATGGGCGGCACCAAGGCCCATTACGACTGCATCAAGGCCTTCTCCGAGACCGACTTCACCCAGGATCTGAAGAAGATCGACATCCCGGTCCTGGTGATGCACGGCGACGACGACCAGATCGTCCCGATCGCCGATTCCGCCCTGCTGTCGTCCAAGCTGCTGCCGAAGGGCACGCTCAAGGTCTACAAGGGCTTCCCGCACGGCATGGCGACCACCCATGCGGAAACCATCAACGCCGACCTGCTGGCCTTCTTCAAGGCCTGAAGGATGCTTCTCCCCCGCAGGGCCGCGCCCGGCGCTGCGGGGGTCAACCTATACGCAGGTATGAATGGCGCATCCTGCTCCACCTGTTGAAATGGATCGGCCGCAACGGACAGGGTTGACGGGCCGGGCCGCGGCTGGAGTGCGATGTTGTGCTGAGTGTTCCCACCATCTGCGTCGTCGACGACGATGAAAGCATCCGGGAGAGCCTGGACAACTTTCTGCGTTCGGTGGGGATGCTGGTCCGGACCTTTTCCTCGGCGGAGGAATTCATCGCCTATGGCGGCAAGGCGGACTGCCTGATCACCGACCTGAACCTGACCGGCATGAACGGGCTCAGCCTGCATATGGTGCTGCTGCAGCAGGGCCGCAGCCATCCCGTGATCGTGATGACCGCCTTCGCCACGCCGGCGGCCCGCAGCCGCTCGCTCGCACAGGGGGTCAGCGCCTTTCTGACCAAGCCGCTCGACCCGGAAAGCCTGCTCGTCCTCATCGAAAACGTGCTCAAGACCGAACGGGACCGCGCCCAATGACCGGCCAGCCTTGCCGCAGCGACACCACCGCCGGAGGATACCACTTCGCCGGCTTTGCCACGGGGGAACGGCCCGGCTACGATGGGCCGGCCGGCCGGAGCGGCGGGAAAACGGGTTCGGGGGAGAAATCCATGGCGGATGGCGGCAACCCTTCCCTGGTCTGCATCATCGACGACGACGCGGACGTGCGATGTGCGGTGGACAGTCTTCTGCGCTCCGCCGATTACCGGGTGATGACCTTCGCCTCGGCGGAGGAGTTCCTCGCCTGCGGCGAAGCGGCCGATGCCGCCTGCCTGATGCTGGACGTCTATCTGGACGGCGCCGACGGGCTGGAGGTTCAGCAGGCGCTGCAGGACCGTTCCATTTCGGTGCCGGTGGTGCTGATGACCGGCCAGGGCGACATCCCGATGACGGTGCGCGGCATGAAGGCCGGCGCCGTGGATTTCCTGACTAAGCCCTTCACCGAACCGGACCTGCTGCAGGCCGTCGCCGAGGCGGTGGAACTGGACAGCCGGCGCCGCGCCGAACGCGGGCAGGACGACACGGTGCGCGGACACTACGCCAAGCTCACCCCGCGCGAGCGCGACGTGATGGCCCTGGTCACCGCCGGGCTGATGAACAAGCAGGTGGCGGCGAAGCTGGATCTCAGCGAGGTCACGGTGAAGATCCACCGCGGCAACCTGATGCGCAAGATGCACGCGCAGTCGCTGGCCGACCTCGTCCGCATGGCCGAGATCCTGGGCGTGCGCGAACGGACGGTGACCCGCTACAGCGTCGCCGGCTGAACCGGTCCCGCCACCGGCAGCGAGCCAGCCACCGGCAACGAGAAGGACAGGCTGGCGCCGCCCGGCGCGCCGTCGCGGCCGTTGGCCGCCCACAGCCGTCCGCCATGCTCCTCCACGATCGTCTTGCAGATCGACAAGCCGAGCCCCATCCCCTCCTGCTTCGTGGAGAAGAAGGGGTCGAAGATCCGCGGCAGCACCTCGTCCGGAATGCCGGGTCCGCTGTCGGTGACGGTGAAGGTCACCGCATCCGCCCCGTCCGCCGCGGCTGCGATGGCGATGCGGCGTTCCGGCGACCTGGCCGCCTGCATGGCCTGGATCGCGTTGTAGGCGATGTTGACGATGACCTGCTGGATTTGCGTGCGGTCGCCGATGACGGGCGGCAGATGGGCGGGCACGTCGATGGCGATCCTGGTCTTCTGCCGATGGGCTTCATGCTCCACCAGCGTGACCGCGTCGGCGATGCAGTCATGCGGCTTCATCGGCGTGGCGGACAATTCCCCTCGCCGCGCGAAGGAGCGCATTTTTGCAACCACCCGCACCGCATGCTGCGTGCCGGCGGTGATGCGGTTCAGGCTGGTGGCCACCTCGTCGAGATTCGGGATCTCGCGGGCCAGCCAGCGCGTCGCCGCGGCGGCATGGCCGGCGATGGACGCCAGCGGCTGCGACACCTCATGCGTCAGCGACGCCGCCAGTTCCCCCACCAGCGAAAGGCGCCCGGCATGGCTGAGATTGGCCTGGGCCTCCATCAGCGCTCCCTGCACCCGCTTCAGTTCCGTGACGTCGACGGCGAAGAAATAGAGGCGGCCGTAGGCTTCGGGGCCGGCGGGTCCCGGCGGCAGGCTCGCCCGCCACAGGATGGGCACGGTGCGGCCGTCCCTGGTGTGCAGCACGCGCTCGCCCTGGCAGACGGCGTCGCCGCGCACCATCGCCCGGAACACCTGGACGTTGCTGGCGGGATTGGCCGGCAGCCTCACCCGCGATTCCCGCAGGAAGGTCTCCTTGTCCTCGAATCCCAGCAGGTCGAGCGCGGAGCGGTTGGCGTCGAGGATGCGGTGGAACCGCCGCACGTCGAAGAAGAATTGCGGATTGCCGTCCAGGAAGCGGTCGAAATCCGTCACCCCGCCGGCGATCACCTCGTCTACCGCGCGCTTCACCCCCGACCAGTCCTCGCACAGGATCGAGATGGGCGAGATGTCGAACAGGTCGGCATGCCGAAGGTCCATCGCCCGTAACCCTTTCCCATCGCCGCACACCATATCGGGACATTGCGATCCGTTGTCCTTCACCATCTATAGGAAACTCTTGGAAAGACGGCAACTTTGTCTCGATTGGCGGCCTCCTGCCGTTTCCGGCCATTCAATGTCGGAACGCTTCGGCATTCTTAATACCTAGGGATGGATACGAGACGGGCGGGTGGTGGGGAAGAATGGGCGACAGCCGAACTCCCCACATAACTCCTTCACGGAGACCGCCATGACCACCATCCATGTCAATGGCCGCGCCTACCAGGTGGCGGTCGAGGACGACACGCCGCTGCTCTGGGTCCTTCGCGACACGCTGGGGCTGACCGGGACGAAATATGGCTGCGGCATCGCGCAATGCGGCGCCTGCACCGTGATGATCGACGGCATGGCCGTCCGCTCCTGCCAAACGCCGGTGGACAGCGTCGGCGACGCCGACATCCTCACCATCGACGCCATCGAGGAGGACCCCGTCGGCCGCAAGGTGGTGGAAGCCTGGGTCGCCGGACAGGTGCCGCAATGCGGCTATTGCCAGTCGGGACAGGTGATGGCCGCCACCGCCCTGCTGAAGCAGACGCCCAACCCGACCGACGGCGACATCGCCGACGCGATGACCAACCTGTGCCGCTGCGGAACCTACAACCGCGTCGCCGCCGCCATCCGCCAAGCCGCCGGCTGAGAGGAGCACGCATCATGGAACGACTGCTCACAGCTGCGCCGAACAGGCACAAGGATCCTCTCGAACTCCAGATCGAGGCACAGTCGGCCGTCGCGCTGATGAAGCCGGACGGCGTTTCCAACCTGTCGCGCCGCGCCTTCCTCGGCTTCGGCGCCAGCGCGCTGGTGCTGGGCGCCCTGCTGCCGTCCATGCCGGTGCGGGCGCAGACCGCCGCCGCGGCCGTCAAGCCGGGCACCCGCATCCCGGCCTTCCTGGTCATCGGCAAGGACAATGCCGTCACCCTGCTCAGCCCCTTCGTGGAGGGCGGCCAGGGCATCAACACCGGGCTGGCCCAGATCGTCGGCGAGGAGCTGGACGTCGATCCCGGCCGCTTCACCGTGGAATGCGCCCCGCCGGGGCCGGATTACGCGGTCATCAACGGGTTGCGGATGACCGGCGGCAGCTTCTCCACCCGGTCGAGCTACCCGCTGATGCGCCGGCTGGGCGCCACCGCCCGCGACATGATGATCCGTGCCGCCGCGGCGAAACTGAAGGTAAAGCCGGAGAGCCTGAAGACGGAGGACGGCTTCGTCATCCATGCGGCGAGCGGCAGGCGGATGTCCTATGGCGAGCTGGCTCCCGTCGCCCTCGCCCTGCCGCCGCGCGAGGACGTGGCCCTGCGCGACCCGGCCAGCTTCCGCTATATCCGCCAGCCGGTGGCGCGGCTGGACGTGCGGGCGAAATCGACCGGCAAGGCCGTCTACGCCATCGACCAGAAGCTGGAAGGCATGCTCTATGCCGCGGTCCAGCATGCGCCCAACCAGGGCACCAGCGTGCAGTCCATCGCCAACGAGGCCGCGGTGGCGGCGATGCCCGGCGTCCATTCCGTCCACAGGCTGCCGGGTGCGGTGGCGGTCGCCGCCGACAGCTGGTGGCGCGCCCGCAAGGCGGTGGAGGCGCTGTCGGTGAACTGGTCCGCCCCCGCCGCCACGGGATTCGACACGGTGGCCGCCGACTATGCGTCGGACGGGCTGCTGGCCGCGCTGAAATCCTCCACCGAGGCCGGGCTTCCGGCGGAGACGGAGGGCGACGCCGCGGCCGCCTTCGCCAAGGCTGCCAAGGTGATCGAGGCGGACTATGACGCCCCCTATCTGGTCCACGGCCAGCTGGAGCCGCCCTCTTCCATGGCGCGCTTCAACCCGGACGGCACGCTGGAGCTGTGGGCACCCAACCAGATGCCGGAGCTGTTCCAGTCGGTGGCGGCCCAGACCGCCGGGCTGGCGCCGGAGAAGGTGATCCTGCATTCGCCGATCCTGGGCGGCTTCTTCGGCCGGCATTTCCTCTATGGCAGCGCCAACCCCTTCCTGCAGGCGATCCAGTTGGCCAAGGCGACCGCCCGCCCGGTGAAGGTGCTGTGGTCGCGCGAGGAGGAGTTCCGCATGGACGCCCTGCGCCCGCTGAGCTTCAGCCGCTTCCGCGCCGCCATCGGCGCCGATGGGCGCCCGACCGCGATCCAGGCGCGCACTGTCGGCGAAGGGCCGCTCGGCCGCTGGTTCGGCGCGGTGTTCAAGGACCCGGTCGACAGCTCGGCGGTGGAGGGCATCACGGAGAAGCCCTACGCCATCCCCAACCGGCGGATGGAGTACGTCAAGTTCCCCCACCCCGTGACCATCGCCTTCTGGCGCTCCGTCGGCCATTCGATGAACGACTTCTTCTATGAAGGCTTCCTGGACGAGATCGCCGATGCCGGCGGCCAGGATCCCTTCGCCCTGCGGATGGAGCTGCTGAAGGGCAAGCCGCGCCATGCCAAGCTGCTGGAGACCGTCGCGGCGATGTCCGGCGGCTGGAAGCGCGGCCCCTACGAGGTGGACGGCACCCGCCGCGCCCGCGGCGTCTCCATGGCCTCCCCCTTCGGGTCGGAGACGGCGACCATCGCCGAGGTGTCGGTCCAGGGCGGCGAGACGCAGGTCCACAATGTCTGGGTCGCCTTCGATCCCGGCAGCATCGTCAACCCCGCCATCGTGAAGTCGCAGGTGGAATCGGCCGTGGCGCTCGGCCTGTCGGCCACGCTGTTCGAGGAACTCGTCTACAAGGACGGCGTCCGCCAGTCGCACAATTTCGACGATTATCCGATCCTGTCGCGCCGCTCCATGCCCGCCGTGCATGTGGAGATCGTGGAAAGCGGCGCTCCGATGGGCGGCGTCGGCGAACCGGGCCTGCCCGGCGTCCCGCCGGCGGTGGTCAATGCGGTGGCGGCACTGACCGGCCAGCGCATCCGCAGCCTGCCGCTGGCGAAGAACAAGATCGGGGTCTGAGGACGCCCCCCTGCCCCGTCGGCGTGAATGTCCGGAAATGTGGTTTCCGTGACATTCACGCCGACGGGCATCCGTCCTAAACTTTGCGCATCCGCCATTTCCGGCCGCCTGTTTCTGGCAGGACGCGAGGCTGTTTGTCGCTGCCTGCCGCTTGTGCCGTCCGGAATGGCCCGCACAGGAATCCTTGCATGGCCACCACCGCACTTCAGTCCAGGGCGCCGCTCTATTGGCTGGCGCTCGGGTCCTTCGCCGTCGGGACCGAGAGCTTCATGATCGCGGCGATCCTGCCGGACATCGCCGCCGACCTGTCGGTCAGCGAACAGGCGGCGGGACAACTGGTGTCCGTCTTCGCTCTGACCTATGCCGCCAGTTCGCCGGTGCTGACCGCCCTGACCGGGGCGGTCAGCCGGCGCCTTCTGCTGATCGCCACCATGCTGGCCTTCGTCGCCGCCAACATCGTGGCGGTGGTCGCCGGCAGCTATGGCGGGCTGATGGCGGCGCGCATCCTGCTCGCCATGGCGGCAGGTCTGTTCGTGCCCAACGCCAACGCGCTTGCCGGCGTGCTGGTGCCGCCGTCCGAGCGCGGCCGCGCCCTGTCCATCGTCACGAGCGGCCTCAGCCTCGCCATCGTGTTCGGCGTGCCGTTGGGCGCCGTCGTCGGCCACACGCTGGGCTGGCGCATGACCTTCGGCGGCGTCGCCGTTCTGTCGGTCGCGGCGGCGGCCGGGCTGCTGCTCGGGCTGCCGCGCGCCTTCGGGTCCTCCGCCCCGGTGGCCGGGCTGCGCGAGCGGCTGACGGCGCTCGGAAACCCGGCGGTGCGCCGGCCGCTGGCCGTCACCACCCTGTGGGCGATGGGTCCCTTCACCGTCTATCCCTACATCGCCTCCTACCTTCATCAGGTGACCGGGTTGGAGGGGGCGGCGGTCGGCATCGCCCTGTTCGCCTGGGGCCTGTCGGCCTTCGTCGGGCTCGCCATCGGCGGGCGGCTGACCGACCGGCTGGGCGGCGCCCGCATCGTGGCGCTGACCCTGCCGCCGGTCACGCTGGCGCTGGCGAGCCTGTCGCTGACGGCGGAGCTGCTGCCGCCGGCTCTGGCGCTGCTTCCCGCCTTCGCCGGAATCATGGTGTGGGGCTTCGCCGCCTGGGCCTTCTATCCCGGCCAGCAGGCCCGGCTGATCGGCATCACCGGGCCGCAGCATGCGCCGATCATCCTGTCGGTCAATGCCTCCTTCCATTATTTCGGCTTCTCGCTGGGAGCCGCGCTGGGGTCGCTGGTGCTGAGCGTCGGCAGCGTGCGCGAGCTGGGCTGGGTCGGCGCGTCCTGCGTCGCGCTGGCCTGCCTGCTGGAGTTCGCCCCGTCCAAGGCGCCGCGGCTGGCGGAATTCCCGGCAGAATGAGGCATACGCAATGAAAAGGGCCGCCGAACGAAGGTTCGGCGGCCCTTTCCTGTTTCGTATCCGATCAGACCGGAATCGGGTTCTCGGCGATGTAGCTGTTGAATCCCATCACCAGAGCATGTTCGTTCGGACCAGCGTTGTTGCGCATCGGGCGGGCGCTCTCGACGATGGCCTCCTCCGCGTCCGTGGCCAGCGCCGCCATGGTCTGTTCGATGAAGGCATCCAGCGGCATGGCGCGGGGATCGTCGCCCTTCTTGATCAGGTCGGTGTTGACCCAGGGCGGCGCGATTTCCTGCACGGTGACGCTGGTGTTGCGCAGCATGAAGCGCTGGGACAGCGTGTAGCTGTGCAGCGCCGCCTTGCTGGCCGAATAGACCGCCGTGTTGGCCAGCGGCGTGTAGGCGAGCACCGAGGTGTTGTTGACGATCACGGACCGCGGCTGCGCCTTCAGATGCTCGATCAGGGCCGAGGTCATGCGGATGGGGCCGAGCAGGTTGGTGGTGATGATCGACTGCGCCTGCGCATCGTCCATCGGGCCGGAGGCGTCGTCGAAGGGCATGATGCCGGCGTTGTTGATGAGGACGTTCAGCGTCGGGTTCTCGGCGACCAAGCGCTCGGCCGCGGCCTGGATGCTGACCGGATCGGCGATGTCCAGCTCGACGGACTTCATGCCGGGGTTGGCGGCGGTTACCTGCTCCAGCAGGGCCTTGCGCCGACCGGCGATGATGACCTGATTGCCCAGCTTGTGGAACGCCTCGGCCAGCCCGCGGCCGATGCCGGAGGTGGAGCCGGTGATGAAGATGGTGTTGCCGGTGAGCTGCATGGCCTGGTGTCCGTCCTTGTCTGGAATAGAGGGTCTGGAATAGGGGATCTGCAATCGGGCAAGCGGGAGCATCAGGGAAATGAAGTATTCCCCAAGCAAACTCTGTGTCCGACGATGTGAAAACCTAACGCACCCGAAGTGTCGGCGGAGCCATATCTAGGTATTAATGGATGCGGCGAATGTCCGCCCCCCGGCCGGCGTTCATTCCAGCGCCGACGCCCGGCCGCTTTCCACGGACCGGCGGATCACCTGCGGCGGCTGTCCATAGGCGCGCAGGAAGGCGCGGCGCATGCGCTCGCGGTCGGCGAAGCCGGTTTCGCGGGCGACGACGTCCATCGAATGGCGCCCCTCCTCCATCATCACGCGCGCCGCCTCCAGCCGCAGATGCTCCACCGCCTTGGCCGGCGTCTGGCCGGTTTCCTGGCGGAACAGGCGGCTGAACTGGCGCGGGCTGAGATTGGCCACCTCCGCCAGTTCCTCCACCGACAGCTCGTTCCTCAGGTTCTCCTTGGCATGGACCAGCGCCCGCCGCACGCGGTCGGACCGCGGTTCCAGATCCAGCAGGGCGGAGAATTGCGACTGCCCACCGGGCCGGCGCAGATAAACCACCAGCTTGCGCGCCACCGCCTTGGCGATCTCGGCGCCGAAGTCGTCCTCGACCAGCGCCATGGCAAGGTCGAGGCCGGCGGTCATCCCGGCGGACGTCCAGACATTGCCGTCGACGCTGAAGATGCGGTCCTCCTCCACCTTCACGGCGGGATAGAGCCGTTGAAGGGTGCGGGCATGGTTCCAGTGGGTGGTGGCGCGGCGTCCGTCGAGAAGCCCGGCCTCGGCCAGCACATAGGCGCCGGTGCAGATGCCGGCGACCCGGCGCGATTTCCCCGCCGCCTGGCGCAGATAGGCCAGAAAGCCGGGGGTGGAGGGCTTGACCCGCAGCGAGCCGATGGTGACGGTGGTGTCGAAGAATCCGTCACCGAAGGGCCGGGTTTCCACGGAGAAGCCCAGGGAATTGCGCACCGGCCCGCCCTGTTCCGACAGGACATGGACCTGATAGGCCGGCCGGCCGAGCACGAGGTTCGCCATCTCGAAGGCCGAGAGCGCAGCCAGTCCCATCACCTGGAAATCGTCGAACACCAGGAAACCGATGGTGAGCATGTCCCGCCCTGCCTTGTCAGCCATGTCTTGCCAGTAAGCCGCAAGCCCGTGGATGCGGCGGCGGGACTCAGACTATGCCGCAGTCGCCTTGTCTGGAATGTCAAAGGCACCACGATTCCGGACATCGCAGCGGGACACGATGTCCGGAATCGCTCACTCCCGGCCGAGGCGGCGGATTGCCCGCATGGCGCGCTCAGGGCTCAGGGTTTGGTCAGGCTGGTGCGTGCCGCCTCCAGGATCTCGTCCGACAGGTCGGGGTCGTCGACGGCACGGGCGAGGATGAGGGCGCCGACCATGCCGGACAGGGTGGCGAGCGCCGCCTTGCGCTTCGCCTCCTCCGAGCGGCCCGGCACCAGCCGCTGCAGCATGTCGATGAAGGGGCGCAATCCCCGGGTGAAGGCACTGCGCGCCACGCCGCCCTGCCGGGCCACATCGACGCCAAGCGCCGCGATG
>NZ_DASPIS010000018.1:0-4761 GCF_035628975.1 Azospirillum sp.
GGCTCGTCGCCCGGCATGGACACCGCACACCGGCTCAGGTGCGCGCTGACCAACTTCGGGTTGATCGATCGCCCGTAGCCGAGCTAGCCTTAGCCGCCTGAACAAGCCCAGCGGGGTGTCTCAAATCCGGGCCGCGGTTCAAGCTCGAAGCCAGCCCGACCATACATCGCGCGCTTGATCGCCTTCAGCCGGTTGACTTGGCCCTCGACCTGCCCGCTGCTCCACGGCTCGCTCAGGGCGGCGCGCACCGCATCCTCGTCGCGGCGGATCCCGGCAGCGAACGGTGACAGCGCGCTGACCTCTGCCTCGCGCAACCAGCCATCGAATGGGTCAGGCACCTTGCCCTTCACCATCTCGCAGAAGCGGGTGATGAGATCGGCGGCCGTCGCAATCGACGGCGAGCGCTCCCGCAACGCCTGGACAAAGCGGCGGTCCTCGTCGGTCAACCTGTCAGGATCGCCGGCCAGGAGCTGCACCGCACGCCGGGGTGTCGGAGGCTCGGACTGCTTCGCCGACACCGGCTTATCGGAGGTCCCCCTCGGTTCGGCGGGCGGATCCTGCCGCCGGCGCCGGGTTCCCCAATCCCGCACGACGCTGTACTGTCCGGGAAACCCGCGCTCCTGGAGTTCCCGCCACAGCGCTGCGGCGTTCCGGCAACCCGCCTGCCAGCGATCCTCCAGATAACCATGGTACGGATTGAGGATGCTGGTGCCGCGGTCGGCATGCTGCCAAGTCGGGGCATGGCCGGCGCGCAGCCAACGGCGCACCGTTTTGCGCTCCACACCGAGCGACCGGGCAACCGCCCGGGTGGACAGGCCCTGGTCGCGCAAGCGAACCGCTTCCGCATAGCGGGCGTCACGGCGCTCCTGAGCCGCTTGCGCCCGCCGTTCTGTGCTGCGCAGCCGCCGCTCCGGTTCGGCGGCGACCGGCTGGGGAGCTTCACTCATTTCCCCCGGCGGCTCCGATGGCGCGCTCGCCATCCGAGCGGCGGCTCGGAGGTCACGATGATGATGCTCCAGAACAGAGCGAAGGGCATCGCTGGCGTTGCGCAGCAGATGCCATCTGTCGGTGATCTGGAGGGCGTCCGGCGCCCCACGCGCCGTCCCCTCGGCATAGGCGCCGGCGCGGTCGCGCACGACGACGGTGACGCTGGGGTGGGCTGCCAACCACGTTGCCAGTGTGTCGGCGCTGCGGTCGGGCAGCAGGTCGATGACGCGCCGGCGCTCGAGGTCGCACAGGATCGTTCCGTACCGGTGACCCTTGCGCCAGGCCCAATCGTCCACCCCGAGAACCGTCACTGGAGCGACCGCCATGGCGATGCCGACGCGCACCCTGTGCCCCAGCGTCGTCCGGCTGATCGGCACGCCCATGGCCCTGGCATGACGCGACCCTGGGTTGCCGCCGAGCGCCAGACCAATGGTCCGGTGCACGGCCCGCAGCCGGTCGGTTTGGCGCGCCCGCGGGCGGGCGACGCCGGGCAAGGGTTCGGCAAAGGTGCGGCGCGGACACGTGGCATTGGAGCAGCGGAAGCGCCGGACGCGGATCAGCAGCACGGTGGGGCGTCCGAAGCACGCCACATCACCAAGGCTGCGCCAGTAGGCGCCGTGAACGCGGCGTGAGGGTGTGCCGCAGCCGGTGCAGGACACCGACGCTGCAGCCGGCTGTGCACGTACGGTGATCCGATAGAAGCTATGATCGATCTGATCCAGGACTTGAAGATTGGGCAGAAAGCCGATCGACGACAGAGAGATGTTCAAGGGCACAACCATGATGAAGGAGGGTTCTTTCCTTCCATATGGCCTCCCTGGCCCGCGAAAGAACTTGCGTCTTCCACCGGATGTTCAGAGCTTCCTACTCAACCTCTGCTTGGTCACGCAAAACTTGGAAGAGCCCAACTTTGCTCGCTGAAACACAGATCCGGACAGCGGTGACATCCTGGCTGCGGAACTGACCACCACCGAGGACGGCGACGCCTCCCAGGTCGGCCCCTTGCTCGACCAGATCCCCGGCCCAGTCAACGCGGTGCTGGCGGACGGCGCGTATGATGGAGAGCCCGTCTACCGTGCCATTTCCGACCGGCACCCCACTGCCGCGGTGATCATCCCGCCCCGCGTCACGGCTGTGCCGGGCCAGAAGGCCGACACCACTCCCACTCAGCGCGACCACCACATCCAGCAGATCGCCGAGAAGGGCCGAATGACCTGGCAGGCGGCGACCGGCTATGGAAAGCGCGCCCTCGTGGAAACCGCTTTCTTCCGCTACAAGGTTCTCATCGGACGGAGCCTCCGGGCCAGGAGTCTGCCCGCTCAGAAGATCGAGGCCCGGATCGCCTGCGCCGTTCTTAATCGGATGACCAGCCTCGGAATGCCGGTCTCACGCAAACTCGCCTGAAACCCGAGAGATAGCGGGAGTTTGCCCGCAGTCCGATTTATGCAACAACGCCGTGGGGCGCGGGTGATGAATAGGCTGGGGGAGGGGTGAAGGCCAACTGCGAGGGGGAACCACTGGATTTTAGCTTTTTGCCGCTATACCTTGGGGACGCCTTCCCCCACTAAACTCAACTGAAATGCCAATTCGTGAACATCCGCCTATCGGCACGGTTCTGCTCTGCGACTTCGACCAAGGTTTCAGAGAGCCGGAAATGGTCAAGCGCCGGCCGGTCATCGTCATCAGTCCAAAGATTTCAGTTCGCGCCGGGCTTTGCACGGTGGTGGCTCTCAGCACCACCGAGCCTGCGCCAAATATGGCTTACCATTGCCAGATCACTCTCGATCCTCCATTACCGGATCCTTGGGGAGATAAGGCGCGCTGGGTGAAGGGCGACATGGTGTGCGCCGTAGGCTTCCACCGCCTTGATTTTCCTCGGCTTGGTAAGGACCAGGGTGGCAAACGGCTGTATCGCTATGACCCTATATCAGCGGCGGATTTGCGCCGTGTGCGGCACTGCGTTCTCTGTTCATTGGGGCTAGCCGGATTGACAAAGCACCTGCCCTGAGTCACATTTCCAGTGTGAGCGGCGCTGCCCTCGGGCATCCGCGACTAAGACCCTACCAAGGGCGGCCGTGCAATGGGGTGAAGGCAAACTCCGCACGGCGTCGAGCTATAAGGCCCCGCTTCGGCGGGGCCTTTGCCATTTCAGGCCCGCCCGCCACCCGGCCGGCGGGCTTTCTTGTGCCTGCACCCTCGAGGCCACAAAAGATTAGGGTGGTGTACTGCGGTGGGGCCTGACTGTATACTCGCTCTACCTCAAAAGCCAACAGGTCATTGGATTGGTCGACACGTTGCAGTTTTCTTATAGGTTTCATTGGTGCCAAGAGAGAATTTTCTCGACCTCCACACCTCCAGGGCAGGTTCTCTTTTGGCTTGGCGCCGCCTGGCAGCAGCTCTGTTGCTATGATCGGGGGCGTGTTTCCTCCCTGTAAACTGCCCGCCTCGCTCCCTCGAGGCGGGCATTCTTTTGCGGGCGGACGCTACGAAAGGGCCGGCGCCCGTATGGCTGTGGGCGATTGCCCCGCGCCAAGCTTACCTCCAAAGCCAATGGGGCGTTGGAGTGGCCCGTTCATTCCGATGCCGATGTAAACTGCTCCGTCGCAAGAAGGGAGCCTCGACCCGCCCTCAGCTCCCGTGGAGGGCGGGTTTCTTTTGCCTAGGCCAGCGTGTTGCATTGAGGCGAGGAGGGCAAGAGATCGCCCCATCGTCACCTCTGATCAGGCGACGCGGACGGAGTTCGGGCGTACGAGGTCGAGCATGCGGTTGAGCACGGCGGCGCCGATGGCGATCTCGGTGGCCTGCGCCTGGTCGGTATGGAAGCGCAGCGCCGGTCCGAGGACCTGCTTCCAGCAACCGATCTGTCCCTCGACCCTCGCCCTCTGATTGTAGCCATTGCTCCGCTGCCAAGCCATCCGCCCGGTCTCGGCGATCACCTGGATGTAGCGGTCGCGCTGGGTGGGCGCGGTCGTGGCCGTCTCGCTGAGCACAGCATCGGCCCGGGGCGGCACGACCACGGCCGCTTCGGCATGGCGCTCGTGCACGGCGGCATAGACGCCCACGCGGTCGTAGGCACCGTCACCGGTGAGCGCCGCCACCAGACTTTGGTGCGCAAATAGGCGTGCCGGCGGAGTCCTCGCCAGGGCAGAGGTAATCAGGCGACCTTTCGGGTGACTGGCATGCCCAAGCTGGTCATGAGGTTCATGACCTTGCAGCCGATGGCCGCTTCGACTTTCTGCGCGGGCAGAGTCCGAGCGCGGAGGCTGCGTCCGATGAGAACCTTGTACCTCAGGATCGCCACCTCAACCAGCGATCTGCGGCCGTACTGGACCGCGCGCTGCCAGCCAAGCCGCCCGCGCTCCTTGATCGTCTGGATGTGGCGGTCGCGCCGGGTGGGGGCGGTCTCGGCGCTGTCGCTCACCACCGCAGTGGCGCGCGGCGGGATGATCACCTCGGCATCCGGCGCACGCTCGGCAACGGCGCAGTAGATGGGTTCGCCGTCGTACGCGCCGTCAGTCAGGACCGCATTGATCGGGCGGGTGATCTGATCGAGCAACGGCCTGACCAGCGAGGCGTCGCCGTCTTCGTTGCCCGTCAGCTCCGAGGCCAGGATCTCCCCGGTGTCGTGGCTGACGGCCAGGTGCAGCTTGCGCCAGGTCCGGCGCGCTTTGCCGCCATGCTTCTCCAGGTGCCACTCGCCACCCCCGAACACCTTCAACCCAGTGGAGTCGATGATCACGGTGACTGGCCCATCCGTCGCCGCCAGGGCCGACG
>NZ_DASPIS010000019.1:0-54434 GCF_035628975.1 Azospirillum sp.
TCCACGCCGGCTATCGCTCCGTCACCGGAACCGCACGTCGCCAGGGGCAGTCCGCCTGGACCGCAATCCAAGCGCTCGTCGAGGGAACCTTTACCGTCGCCTGACTGCTCATCAGCTGCCAGCTAGGTGAGCAGTTACATCTCATCCAATATGCCCGAATGATCAAGCCATCAGTGAAAATTCTCGTGGGTGGAGCCGATGCCAAGGCCCGCCCGCAATATTACGTGGCGGCAGGAGCGGACATCGTGTTTCGTGGCGACGTGGACCCGGCAGCCTTGGTCGAACATGATTGGTCGGAGCCGCGTATCGTCGAAGATTATAGACTCCCCTTCACCGCTCTTAGCCGTCCCGCATTTCACAAACTCGGTGATGTCGCTCGATACATCGATAGCCATGATGGACCTGTTCCGGAGGGTGTTTCGACACCGGTGGGATTCATCTATTTCACTAGGGGATGCCCGCGCGAATGCGACTTTTGCGAAAGTCGTCGGACAAAGTTCGAAGCTTTACCCCTGGATGACGCAATTGAGATGCTCAAGCACTACCGTGATAATGGCATTCGCACGCTCAACTTCTCTGACGATAACCTGCTACTCTTAAAGCGTGACTACATTATTGCCCTTTTCCGAACCCTCAGAGAAATGGGTTTTGCATGGGAATTCCCGAATGGTCTCGAAATCGGTCGCTTCATGCGCGGGGAAGAACTCGATTCGGAACTGGTCGGGCATCTTTTTCAGAACACGCGTGATCCAACGACTGGTCACCATGTCGGTGCCTACCGCGTCTTCGTTCCAGTCGAGACCTTCGATCATCGTGCTGGCTATAAGAAGCTGAAGCCGGTTGAAACGCAAAACCGCATCATTGGTGAAATCCTGAAATCAGGCATTCCCGAGATCAATTTCGGCGTCGTACTAGGCCGAAGTGCAGACGATCACACCTTTCAGAATATTAAAAATGGCTATGATTGCATAAAATCAATGGTAAAAACATATGCCGGCGTCGATGCACGCTATTCTGTGTTTCACCTGATACCGATATCGCTATTCCGTTCAATGAAAACGAATTTTTCAGCAGACGAATTCCCAGAAGGATGGAATTTCTATTTCCCAATTTATGATGGTGATCATTTTAGCGCCATGGAACTTTTTGACCGCCGAGTTGAAGTCATTCAGTCGATTGACCCATCTATCGACGTAATCATGAAAACAGGCATGTACGCCTATAGTTGATCCATTCGCACTCTGAAAGGATTCCATGATGGATCTTAACTTTTTCCTTTTTGTCGCGATGGTCATGAGCCTGATCATCGTGCCGGGACCGGACATGCTGTATGTCGTAGGCCGCTCGATCCTCCATGGCCGAGCCGCCGCATGGTACGCGGCGCTCGGTATCGCCTTCGGCTATACGGTATTTACCATCCTGGTGGCTGCCGGCGTGGGCTTGATCTTTGAGCGCAGTCCGGTGCTTTTCCTTGGGTTAAAGGTCACCGGGCTAGTCTATCTCGCCTACCTTGCCTATCGCCTCTTCAGCTCCACTGGCGAAATTGAGATGACCGGGAATGCACCGGCACGCACTCTGCGAGAGGATTTTGTATTCGGCATTCTGACCAGCACCTTAAATCCTAAGGGAATCCTGTTCTACTTTTCCATTTTGCCGCAATTCTTTGTAATAGGGGCGTCCCCGCTCTGGGAGCAGGCTCTGTTGTATGGGCTCACTACCAGCATCCTATGCTTGATCATGTATTATGCAGCAGGCTTGGGAGCGATCTACAGTGCAAGCCGTTGGCAGATGACGCCGACCCGTCGAAGGACCGTTTCTCGAATTTCTGGATCGGTGCTCCTCTTTGCCGTCGCGGTCCTCGTCATTACGACAGAACTTCCTGGCAAATGAGATGAGCGCGGATCGCCGAAAGAAACATGGAATAGACGTTTGTAGGATTGAGCGAGGCGGCGTCTGACCTACTCGCCGATGGAACGTCGGAACTTTCACTGTGGAAAGAACCTTCGGATGGATGATGCGGTGGCGCCGTCTCGTCCGCGACTACGAAAGGCAGTGCGACGTGTCAGGCGGCATGACTTATTTCACTATAGGTCCATTCATGCTCCGAAGAGTCGTTCATCCATGATTTTTCAAACAGGTACTGAATAATTCATATTTCATATTGTTATTGCTCGAACCTCACGCCGCACGCGACTTCTCCAACGCCCGCATCACCGCTTCCGGTTCATGCTCGATCACGGCCAGATAGGCCGTGGTCGCGGCATCCGGCTTCCGGCGGCCCTGCTCCCAATCGCGTAGGCTGGCGGTTGGGAAGCCGAAGCGTTCGGCGAAGGCCGGCTGGGTCAGTCGCAGCCGCTCACGGATCGCCTTCACGCGCTCGCCGAAAGTCGCCCGGTCCAGTTCGGCGTCGGACAGGATCGGCGCAGCGTCAGGATTAGCGGCCACTTGCCGCGCGATCTCTTCGTCGCTCGTCGCGTCCACGGCGGTCCAGTCGATCCCCCGGAGCGCGTCTGCCGCCATTTCCTTGGTGACCTTTACCGTAGCCATGTCCGTTGCTCCCTCTTGTTGGCCTTCCGCACCGAAATCAGGCGGTAGGTCTCGCCGCGCATCGTGTAAACGCAGACGAACAACCGCCCGGCGATCATCCCGAACGCCAGACGGCGGTACTCGGTCCCGAACTCCGTCACATACTCCCGCGGGTCTGCGATATCGCCGACGCGGTTCTCCAGGACGATCAAGCCGAGGGCTAGCGGAAAGCCGTGCTTGGCCCCGTTTGATGGCGTCCTTCTCAGTATCGAGTTCGATGTCCATTCACGACATCATGCGGCATTGCCGTACCAATGGCAAACACTCATGGATGGCATTCATACCGCCCCGATCCAGCCCTCACCCCACCCCCCAACGCAAAAAATCCGGCCAAGCACCCCCCTTCGCGTCGGCTCGGCGATGAACGCGAGGACGGGGGTGCTTGGCCGGACCGTCATCGGCGGCGATGGCGCGAACCATGCCGCCGATGCGTCTACCGCATTACTTGCAGCTGCTGGCGACCTGGGCGGTCGGGGTGCAGCCCGGGTTGCCGGCGGTCAGCGCGCCGGTGATGACGCCATCCGGGCCGACGTTCAGGGCATAGTTGCAGCCGGTGGCGCCGATGGCCTTGGCCGAGCTGACCAGGGTGCAGGTCTTGCCGGCCACCTGGACCGCCAGGTTGTCCGTGGTCGGGTTCGCCGCCCAGGTCATGCTGGAGGAGGGGTTCTGCACCGGGGCGCCGATGCTGGCGTGCGAGGAGATGACCACCGTGTCGGCGTGGGCGGCGCCGGCCGCAAAAGCCGCAATGGCCAGAACGGTGCCGATCATGCCAACCTTGAAAGAAGAACGCATTTCTATGCTCCTGGTTTCTATGACTAGTGTTAATTCAACGCACACAAGACATTGTTGCTCGGTGCAAGTGAAATATCGTTCCGCTCAGGATTTGAATCAATGAAATACTTGTTTCAAAAAGAATCAAATATATCTGACTAAATGAGTCTATGTCGTGCGTCGGTATTCATTAAGACATGAACATATTCACGGTGAATAGATTTGTATTCATGTTTATACTGCATGCATATGATAAAAATATGCTCCTTGGATAACATTTAAATATATTGGATTTTACGTGATTAGAAGATTATCGTTGATGATACTCTGAATCGTCGAATGATGCTTGAAATCGCTACGATGGTAGGCTCGTTAAGGTGGTTGTCTTTTTGTGACGAGATGTATCAATCGTCAGGAAGCGTCCATATCAGACGCATACTCGCATAAAAAACATTCTGAAGATGCGTCCGCTCCGCTGGGCCATGCCGGGGCCGCCTGCCGCTATGACGTCCGCTGCCGCCCCATCCCACGGCGGAACAAGCCGGCCGCCGGACAGGCAAAAACTAGAATATGATTTTTCTCCTATCATGATCGGGCGTTTCCCGCTGAAATAGGATCATACGCCCATCAGATTGAGGAGCCGCCCCATGCCCGATTGTCTGAACCCCACCGAAGCCACCACCACCTCCGCCGCCCGCCCCGCCGACCGCTTCCCCTGCTGGGCGGAGGAGCCGCCGGTCCCGCCGGACGGCTCGCTGGTCCCCGGATCGCGCTTTCACGAGGAGCAGTGGATCATGGCCGCCGGCATGCTGGCGCGCGGCGCCTCCTTCCAGCAGGTCGCCCGTGCCATGGGCTGCAGCCGCACCACGCTGTGGCGGGCCTATTACGGTTCGCAGCCCTTCCGCCATCGCGTCTGGTGGGAGAGGCAGGCGTTGAACCGGGAGGCGGAGCTTCGCCTGTCCTCGCTCCGCGCGCTGGTGACGGAGCAGATCGAACGGCTGGTCTCCATCGGCGATCCCGGCACCGTGCGCTGGCTGGCCGAGAAGCTCGGCCTGCTCAAGGAGTTCGGCGCCGACCGGACGGACGCCGCCCCGACCGCCCCCGGCAACCGCGCCGCCGCTCCGGCCACTCCGGAAAACCCGCCCGCCGAAGCGCCGGCCACGCCGGTCCCCGATTTCGACGAAGACAGCGTCCCCGGTGCGATCCGCGAGCGCCGGCAGCCCGATCCGGACAACATCGCCGCCATCCTCGCCCGGCCGGAGACCGAGGGGCCGAAGGGCGTCTATCCCTGGACCTACAATCCCAGCGATCCGTACCCCAACCTGGGTTCGGCGCTGGAACGCAAGGGTGGGGAGGGGCCGTACACCCGCCGCCGGTGAACGGCCCCCGATGAACGGATGAAACGCTTGAACGCCGCGGCGAAAACGGTTCACGGCGTTTCAAACGTTCCATTCACCGCCAACTCACCGCCTCAGCCCGCAGCCTGCTCGATCACCCGGTTCGCCAGAGTCACCTTCTGGGCCAGCGTGGTCGCCAGGATGCGGTGCAGGACCAGCGCCAGTTCCGGGTCCTCGCGCTCCAGCCGGGCCAGGGTCGCGGCGGTCAGGCGGTGGATGGTGGAGGGTGCCTCCACCACCACGTCGGCGCCGCGGGTCTGGCCCAGCAGCAGGGCGATCTCCCCCACCACCGCCCCGGCGGTCATGGTGCGCAGGCGCAGAATCCTGCCGTCGGGCAGGGTGATCTGCACCTTCACCCGGCCGCTGCCGATGATGAAGATGTCGCTCGCCGCCTCGCCGGCGCGGATCAGCAGCTCGTCCGGCTGTAGATGCAGGGTGTCGAGCGCCGCCACCGCATCGCCCAGCCGCGGGTGCGGCCCGGTCATCCCCTCCAGATGGCGCAGCAGCGGGGCGTCACTGCCGTCCCGCCCGGTTTCGGCCAGCAGCGCCTCCTCGCAGGATTCCAGCGCATGGTCCAGGTCGGGGGCGCGGCGCAGCACCGGGTCGCCGTCGGGGTCCAGGCCGCTGTTGCGGAAGGCCTCTTCCACGGCGGCGGGCAGGGCGCTCAGCACCAGGGTGGCGCCGGCCGCCTCCATCAGGTTGCGGATGCGGCGGAACACCCCGGCCGCCGCCGAATCCATGCCCTTGATGTGGCGGAAATCGATGACCAGGAAGCGCAGGGGCGGCCCGCCCGCCTGTTCCAGCCGGCGGCGGACCGGGGCGACGATCTGCTCGGCGGTGCCGAAGAACAGGTATCCCTGCAACTGCATCGCCTCGATGGCCGCGCCGGCGCCGGTCAGATGCAGGCTCGCCGCCGGGCTGCGGTCGACGCGGCTGCGCAACTCGGCTCCGCTGTGACGGCCGCGGATCACCGGCAGCCGGGAATAGCTGTAGACGAACATGGCCAGCGACACCGCCAGCCCCAGCGCCAGCCCTTCCATGAAGCCGATGCCGGCGATCGCCAGCACCACGGCCAGCACGATCAGCCACTCCGTCCGCGGCAGTCGGTGGCGGGCCTCGACCAGCCACTCCATCAGCAGCTCGACCCCCAGGAACAGGATCAGCCCGGCGGTCAGGAACACCGGCGTCACCGACACCAGCCATCCCGCAACGAACAACCCGCCCAGGATCACCGCCGCGGTCGCCAGCCCGGCCCCGCGCCCGGTGGCGCCCATCCGCCCGGCCAGCAGCGTCATCCCCAGCCCGACATATCCCGACGGCCCGCCCAGCGCCCCGGCCATCAGGTTGGCGGCACCGGTGGATCGCAGCTCCGCATCCGCGTCGATGTCGCGGCCCTGCGCCAGTTCGATCCCGCTGACATTCAACAGAAGGCCCAGCATGCCCAGCACGGCGACCGACACCATCGCCGGCACCGCCTCCGCCACCCGGCCCCAGTCGGCAAGGGCCAGGATCTCGGTCGGCACCGGCAGGCTGAACCCCGCATCCCCGGCTATGCCCGGCAGCCAGCCCCAGCCGCGCACCTGCTCCGCCGTCAGGCCCAGCAGGGGCAGGGCGGCATGGAAGGCCAGCGCAGCCGCCAGCAGTGCCAGCGGCATGGCGAAGGGGCTGTCGCTGCGCCGCATCACCGCGACCAGCAGTGCCGCCAGCCCGGCCGCCGCCGTCGCGGTGAAGGCCATGGCCGGGCTCGCCAACTCGGCGATGCCGGCCGCCAGCCCATGCCGCCCGCTGACCATCGCCAGCGCGCCTTCCACCAGCAGCCAGCCCGACCCGGCGAGGAAGCCGGCCACCACCGGGTACGGGAAGAAGCGCACCAGCCGGCCCAGCCGCAGCCGTCCCACCATCCAGAACAGCAGCCCGGTCACCAGCGTGCTGCCGCCCAGGATCGCGAAGGCGGTGGCGACCTTCACCCCGTCCGGCGCGTCCTGCAGCCCCGCCGCCATGGTCGCGACGGTGGAGGCGAGGATGGCGACCCCCGTCTCCTGCACCAGGGCGACGGAGTTCGGCTGCGTGCTGCGCAAGGCGACCAGCAGGGCCAGGATCGCGGCGCTCAACAGAACCACGACAACCCCAGCGCCCAGCCCGGTCGCCAGCGGGCCGGTGAACAGAAGTGCCGCGATCGCCAGCCCGTTGCCCAAATTGTCGATGCCGGCGATCAGCCCGATCATCACCGAAGCGACCAGGGTTTTGCCGCGTCCGGCCTGTCTGTTCTGCGGAAGCGCGTCGCTCATGATGTCGGGTGGGGTCCGGTTTCTCTGGCCAGCTTCGGCCACTGCTGCGGGGAGCCTGATTTCTACGGCGCCGGACATCGGCGCAGGCGCGACAGTGAGCAGATTTTCCCGGCCTCAGGCAAGCTGTATGCGGTGATGAATTGTGTTCCTCCACCCAGCATTGCGCAGTCGCCCATCAATGGGCGCCGCATGATTCAACGTGTGACAATGTTACAATTAACAATTTTTGAGACGCATCATGCCCTCCATCATCCGTATCCGATGGAGCATTTTATGAAGAATGCGTACTTATTGGGCGTGCTGCTGCCCATGGCGCTGCCCCTGACGCTGGGAGTGGCGCCGGCCGCCATGGCGGCAACCGCTCCCGCGAAGGGCAGCGCCGAGCCGGCCGGCGAATCCTTCGGCAATCCGCCGGTGCTGAACAATTCGGCCTCGCCGCGCGCCGGTTCGCTCCTGCTGCGCCAGCCGCAGACGGCTCCCCGGCCGCATACCGGCCAGGTGCGCAATTACGACCTGTTCGTGGCCTTCACCGACGGCTACATCCGCAACCCGGCGCAGGGGCGGCCCGACCCGGTGCGGCTGCGCAGCTACCGCGGCACCGACGTCGACCCCAACCACCCCTATGTCGCCCCCACCATCGAAGCGACACCGGGCGATACCGTCCGTATCAAGCTGCAGAACCAGCTGCCGCCCGATCCCGACTGCAACAATCAGGCGCAGGCGGACATCAACAACCCGCACTGCTTCAACGGCACCAACCTGCACAGCCACGGCGTCTGGGTCAGCCCGACCGGCAACAGCGACAATGTCCTGGTGTCGATCAATCCCGGCGTCACCTTCGAATATGAATACAACATCCCGGCCGACCATCCGGCGGGGACCTTCTGGTACCACCCGCACCGCCACGGCTCCACCGCGCTGCAGGTCGGCAGCGGCATGGCCGGTGCGCTGATCATCCGCGGCGACCGTCCGCCGACCAAGGACGCCAACGGCGATCTCGACACCCTGCTGAAGAGCCCCAAGGGCGTGGCGATGACAGAGCGGGTCCTGCTGTTCGAGCAGATCCCCTACGCCTGCACCAAGGACGGCAAGCTGAAGTACATCGATCCGGTGAAGAAGACCGTCGACTGGAGCTGCGCACCGGGCGAGGTGGGCGAGATCGTGTCCTACGATCAGTTCGGCCCAAACACCTGGGAACAGTCGGGGCGGTTCACCACCGTCAACGGGCGCGTGCGTCCGATCTTCGCCAATGCGAAGGTCGGCGAGACCGAGCGCTGGCGCCTGATCCATGGTGGCGTGCGTTCCCCCATCACGGTGGAGTTCCGCAAGCTCGACGTCACCGACTTCTTCCAGCGCGAGAAGACCCTGTCGGCCGCCGACCAGGACCGTTTCGCCAAGGAACGCTGCACCGGACAGCCGGTCCCCTACATCCTGGCCGCCGCGGACGGCCTGACCCTGAACGAGGGGCAGGTGCGCACCGGCGTGCCGATGCAGCCCGGCTATCGCGACGACCTGCTCGTCAACTTCCCCGAGCCCGGCATCTACTGCGTCGTCAACAAGCCGTCGGCGGCCAACGCCAGCCCGGACCAGACCGCGACCTCCACCGGCGTGCTCGGCTTCGTCCGCGTGCGCGGCGACCGCGTGGTCAAGGACCCGGTGAAGGAGATCATCCGCCAGCTGTCGGCCAACGCGACGAAATACGCGCCGGCCGTCGCCAAGGAGGTGATCGGCGACCTGAACGCCCGCTGCTTCGGGAAGACGATGGTCGATACCCCCTTTTGCCCGCGTTTCACCCGCTTCACCGCCCACCCGCCGATCACCGAGCATGAGGTGGTGCACCAGCCCAAGCAGGAACTGGTCTTCTACATCAACGTCCCGCCCAAGGATGCGACGCGGACCAACCCGCTGTTCCAGGTCTCCAACAGCTTCGAGGTGGTGCAGAACCCCGACGGCACCTATGGGCCCAAGGGGGCGTCCGCCTACCAGCCGAGCGTGGTCGACCGGCCCGTGGTGCTGGGTACCGCCCAGCAGTGGGAACTGCAATCCTACTTCGTCAGCCACCCCTTCCACATCCACGTCAACCCGTTCCAGGTCGTGTCGATCATCGGTCCCGACGGGCGCGACGTCAGCGAAGCCGGCTCCGGCGATCCCGACTATGCCGGCATGAAGGGCGTGTGGAAGGACACCATCTGGGTGAAGAGTGACATCACCAAGCCGCTCAGCTCCACCGAGCCGCCGAAGGGCACCTACAAGGTGACCGTCCGCACCCGGTACGAGCGCTTCATCGGTGAATATGTCCTGCACTGCCACATCCTCGATCACGAGGACCAGGGCATGATGCAGAATGTCAGCATCGGCGTACCGGACGGCCACGGCGGCCTTGCCGGGGCCCATCACTGACCGGTGCGACCCCCTCTTCCCCCAAAGGCGGGAAGAGGGGGCCCCTGCCGTTGCCGGCCGGTTGCTGCGATCCGTCGCTGCCTCCAACCATTGAAAAATCCCCCGGTTTCCGTCTACGGTCGCGCGTCCCCTTGGAGTGAGTGCATGCGCGATATCACCCCCGTCACGGTCGCCCGCGGCGACGGCATCGGCCCAGAGATCACGGACGCGGTGCTTCATGTGATGACTGCCGCCGGCGCGCGGCTGAAGGTGGAAGAGGTTCCGGCGGGAGAGGCGGTCTACAAGCGCGGCCATCCCGGCGGGCTGGATGCCGCCGGCTGGGGGTCGATCCGCCGCACGCGCGTCTTCCTGAAGGGGCCGATCACCATGCCCCAGGGATACGGCAACAAGTCGCTCAACGTCGTCGCCCGCACCACGCTGGGCCTGTTCGCCAACGTCCGTCCCTGCGTGTCCTACCATCCCTATGTGCGGACCCGGCATCCGCGCATGGACGTGGTGATCATCCGCGAGAACGAGGAAGACCTCTACGCCGGCATCGAGCATCGGCAGACCGACGACGTGATCCAGTCGGTGAAGCTGATCTCGCGCCCGGGGTCGGAGCGCATCGTGCGCTACGCCTTCGACTTCGCCCGTTCCAACCACCGGCAAAAGGTGACGGCCTTCGTCAAGGACAACGTCATGAAGATGACGGACGGGCTGTTCCTGAAAATCTTCTACGAGATCGCCGCCGATTATCCGGAGATCAAGGCCGACCACATGATCGTCGACATCGGCGCCGCCCGGCTTGCCGACCAGCCGGAGCGCTTCGACGTCATCGTCACCCTGAACCTCTACGGCGACATCGTCTCCGACATCGCCGCCCAGCTGACCGGGTCCGTCGGGCTGGCCGGCTCCGCCAACATCGGCGAGACCTGCGCCATGTTCGAGGCGATCCATGGCTCGGCCCCGATGATCGCCGGGCAGGAGATCGCCAACCCGTCCGGCCTGCTGATGGCCGCGGTGATGATGCTGGTCCATATCGGCCAGGGCGATATCGCCGCTCGCATCCACAATGCGTGGCTGAAGACGATCGAGGACGGCATCCATACCGCCGACATCTACGCCCGCGGTCTGGGCCGGGTGCGCGCCGGCACCGGCGCCTTCGCCGAGGCGGTGGTGGACCGGCTGGGGCAAACCCCCGTCACCATGCCGCCGGTCGGCTATTCCACCATGCGGCCGGCCTATGACGGGCTGAACCGGCTGGCGCCGCGCGTCCGCGCGCTCAAGGAACTGGTGGGGGTCGACGTTTTCCTGCAATGGTCCGGCGGCCTGCCCGACGATCTGGCGGAGCTGGTGCTGCCGCTGTCGACCGAGGCGCTGACGCTCGCCAGCATCTCCAACCGCTCGCAACGGGTCTGGCCCGACGGCAACGCCGACGTCTTCTGCACCGACCATTGGCGCTGCCGCTTCCTGGCGCATGGCGGGCCGGTGCAGCATGGGGCCATCGTCGAGCTGCTGGGGCGGTTGGCGGAGGCCGGGATCGACTTCACCCAGACCGAAAACCTCTGCAATTTCGACGGCAAGGCCGGCTTCTCCTCGCCGGGGCTGTGAATCCATGGGGGCGGCCGGAATAAAACGGCGGGGCAGGGCGTCATGACCGGTGACGACGCCCTTTCCGGACCTTTGATGAGCCCGCCCGACATCGATGACCGCGCCATCGCCGACCATGTGCCGCGGCTTCGGCGCTATGCCACCGCCCTGGTGGGCAACCGTTCCGATGCAGACGATCTGGTGCAGGATTGCGTGGAGAAGGCGCTGGCCAACCGCCATGCGTTGCGCGACCCGTCGAAGCTCGGCGGCTGGCTGATGACCATCCTGCACAACCTGCACGTCTCCAGCCAGCGCGGGCGGCGGCGGCGCGGCGCGGAGGTGCCGGTGGAGGATCTGGCCGACGATCTGGCGCTCAGCGCGCCGCCGGCCGACCGCGGGGCGGTGCGCGACTTCGCTCGCGCCTTCGCCCAGCTGAGCGACGAACACCGCACCATCCTGCTGCTGACGGGAATGGAGGGGCTGTCCTACCGCGAGGTGGCGGAGGTTCTTGAACTGCCGATCGGAACGGTGATGTCGCGGCTGGCCCGGGCGCGCGAAAAGCTGAGGGTCTTGCTCGACGGCGGAACCCAGCAGGTGGTCAGGAGGATCAAGTGATGAGCGGCACCCGCAATCCCGTGACCGAGGCCGAGCTGCACGCTTGGCTGGACGGCGAATTGCCGGAGGAACGTCTGGCCGATGTCGAGCGCCACCTCGCCGACCATCCCGAGATCGCCCAACGCTTCGAACGCTACCGCGCTCAGCGTGCCATGCTGGGGCAGTGTTTCGGTCCGCTGATCGACCAGCCGCTGCCCGACCGCCTGACCCCGCCCTTCACCGCGCGCGAGCATCCGGACCCTGCGCCCAGCCGCTGGAACGTCTCACGCTGGGGCAGGGGAGCGCTGTGGGGTACCGCGGTGGCCGCCTCTCTCCTGGTCTTCGTTGCCGGCGCAACCAGCGGCTGGGTACTGCGCGACCGGATGGCCGGGGCGGGCGAGCCGCCGACCGCCGCCTTCATCGCCGATGCCGTCGCCGCCCACCGCGTCTTCTCCGTCGAGGTTCGCCATCCGGTCGAGATCGGCGTGGAGGAGGAGGCTCATCTGGTGAACTGGCTGTCCAAGCGGCTGGGCAAGACTATGCGTTGCCCAAAAGTCACACGAGGGGGCTACCAGCTGATCGGCGGGCGTCTTTTGGCCGATTCCGTTGGACCTGTGGCCTTGTACATGTACGAGGATGCGGCTGGGCGTCGCATCACGTTGTATATCCGCCCCGCTCCTAACACCTCAGGTTCGGCATTCCGCTTCGCCCAGGATGGCGGGGTTCGTGCTTTGTATTGGCAAGACAACGGCTTAGCGCTGGCCGTCACCGGAGAGCTCGATCGGGACACTCTGTCCGGCGTTGCGGAGGAGGTGTATGGCGCTCTGAATTCATGAGTCTACCCACGGACTTATCAACAGGAATGTTGCCGCGCCCCCCTATCGTCGGCGGCCGTCATCTGGTAGCTTCCACACCGGCTGGCACAAAATGTTGCGGCTTATGGAAAACGGCACTAGACCGTGACCTGTTTGCCACAACATAACCGGACACCGGATCGGGAGTACTCGGGGATGAGTTGGACGGACGAGCGGATTCAACAGCTCAAGGATCTCTGGTCCCAGGGGTTGAGCGCGAGCGAGATCGCCGACATTCTGGGAGACATCACCCGCAACGCGGTCATCGGCAAGGCCCACCGTCTGGGTTTGTCGGGCCGGCCGTCGCCCATCAAGAAGAAGCCGACGCGCGGTGCCACCATCCTTGCTCTGACGGAGCGGATGTGCAAATGGCCGGTCGGCGATCCCAAGCACCAGGATTTCCATTTCTGCGGCAAGAACGCCTTGCCCGGCATGCCCTATTGCGCCGAACACGCGGCCTTGGCCTACCAGCCGGCTTCGGGCAGCAAGAAGCGTGACGAAGACCGCAACGTCGGCGCTGCCTGAGCCGCTGACCGCTTGTTCAAGAAAGCCCGCTCTCGGGGGAGAGACGGGCTTTTTTGTTGGGTGCCGCTATCGCGCACCCTGCCGCAGTTCAATCGCATCGCGCAGTACGAGTACCATGCCGCGGTGTCCGGCAATGACCATGGCGGCTCCCGCCGGACGGTCGGGCCCCTCGACCGCCCACAGCGTGTCGCCGACGAACACGCGCCCGTGACCGTTGGCAATCGGCTCCGTCAACGTCACAGCCCTGCCGACCAACTGTCCCGCCCGATCGTTGATCCGTGCGGCGTCGCCTTCCGACGATGCATTGCGCCGCCGTGCATGGGCGATGGCGATGCCCACCGCAGCGCCTGCGGCGATGGTGAAGAAGCCGGCTTCGTTGACCAGCCCCCAATCGTGCCAGAGCGCGGTGACGAGGCCGGTCAGCAAAGCCGCCCCGCCGAACCAGATCAGGAAGATCCCAGGCAGCACCAGTTCCGCCGCGATCAGCAAGGCGCCCAGTGCTCCCCACAGCAGTGGCGACATCCGCTTACTCCCCGTCCGCGGAGGATGTGGTCGGTGGTACGGACCATGGATTGCGCGGAGCGGGCGGCGGCGTGGCAGGCGTACGGGGCGGGGTGGCATCGCGCACCAACTCGCCCAAGCCGGCCAGGGCACTGGCGACGCCGGCCAATTCCACCGGCAGGATCATGGTCTTCTGGTTGGGGGAGGCGGCGAAGGCCTTCAGCGCCTCCATGTATTTTTGACCAAGGAAATAGCCCAGCGCCTGATTCGATCCCTGCGCGACCGCCTCCGAGACCAGACGGGTCGCCTTGGCCTCCGCCTCGGCCAGCCGCTCCCGTGCTTCGGCCTCCAGCTTGGCGGCTTCAAGCTTGCCCTGGGCGATGCGGATCTGGCTCTCCTTCTCGGCGTCGGCCTCCAGGATCTGGGCACGGCGGAGGCGCTCCGCCTTCAATTGGCGGCCCATCGCCTGCACGATGTCCTCGGGCGGGGTGATGTCGCGCAGTTCGATGCGGGTCACTCGCACACCCCAGGAGGCGGTCGCCTCGTCCACCGCGCGGAGCAGGCTGGCGTTGATCGCTTCGCGCTGGCTCAGCAACTCGTCCAGGTCCATGGAACCCATCACCGTGCGGGTGGTGGTCATCGCCAGCGTCTGGATCGCCCGCTGCAGGTCGTTGACCTCGTAGGTCGCCTTCATCGGATCAAGCACTTGGAAATACAGCACGCCATCGGCGGTCACCGCGGCGTTGTCCTTGGTGATGACGCTCTGCGACGGCACGTCCACCACGGTCTCGCGCATGTCGACCTTCGCGCGGACGGAGCTGATGACCGGAAAGATGACGTTGAAGCCCGGCAGCAGCGTTTCCTGATAGCGGCCCAGCCGCTCGACGATGAAGTTGAACCCTTGGGGTACGATGCGGACGCTGGTGATCGCCAAGATGACGACCAGAACGAATGCCGCAATGACCAGAATACCGAGTTCCATCAATGGCCGCTCCTGACATGGGCTCCTGACATGGGCGGACGCCGCAGTGGACACCCTCCGCCCATCATGGGGCAATTCGCGGAGCCTGCAAATGCCGCCGCCTCAATAGTCCTGCGTGTCGTGCTTCAACCGCACCAATTCGCCATTCAGGAGCGACAGCATCAATTGCACGACCATCTCGTGGACGATCACCGTGTGATGGTTGCCGGTCTCCTGCATCGCCTTGCGCAGGGATTCGCGGACTGCCGGCACGCCGGTGACGTCGATCAGCACGTCCAGTTGCTCGCCCAACCGCGCCAGTTCCTGGAAGTCGGTGGTGGTCTTGACGCCGCGGTGGCCGGCGAGGCGCATGCCCGGCGCCTCTGCATCGAGGTCGGCCACACCCAGAAGTTCGACGAACGGGGCGGCCAGCAGCTTGCGCAGCAGGGGCGTTCCGGTCTCGCCGGCGCCGACGACGGCGACACGGAACAGATCGTTGGGCATCGGGTTCGGTCCTTTCCTGAACTGGACAAGAAAAAGGCGGGGAGCCGAAACTCCCCGCCGGAACCCTAGCCGAGCCGCGGTCCGGTTTGACCCGGACGCGGCGTCGCACCCTGAGAAAGAGAGTGCCGGCCTTACGACCAGGCGGCCATCTTCTTTTCCAGATTGTCCGACAGCTTGTCCAGGAACTGCTTGGTGGTCATCCACGGCTGCTGCGGGCCGATCAGGATGGCGAGATCCTTGGTCATGTAGCCGGACTCGACGGTTTCGACGCAGACGCGCTCCAGCGTCTGGGCGAACTTGACGACGTCCGGGGTATTGTCGAACTTGCCGCGATAGGCCAGGCCCTGGGTCCAGGCATAGATCGAGGCGATCGGGTTGGTCGAGGTTTCCTTGCCCTTCTGGTGCTCGCGGTAGTGGCGGGTCACCGTGCCGTGGGCGGCCTCGGCCTCCACGGTCTTGCCGTCCGGCGTGACCAGCACCGAGGTCATCAGACCCAGCGAACCGAAGCCCTGCGCCACGACGTCCGATTCCACGTCGCCGTCGTAGTTCTTACAAGCCCAAACGAAGCCGCCTTCCCACTTCAGGGCCGAAGCGACCATGTCGTCGATCAGGCGGTGTTCATAGACCAGACCCTTGGCCTTGAACTGGTCGGCGTAGGACTCGTCGAAGATCTTCTGGAAGATGTCCTTGAAGCGGCCGTCGTAGGCCTTCAGGATCGTGTTCTTGGTCGACAGATAGACCGAGTAGCCGCGCTCCAGGCCGTACATGAGGCTGGAGTGGGCGAAGCCCTCGATCGACTCGTCGAGGTTGTACATGCCCATCGCCACGCCGGCGCCGGGGAAGTCGTAGACTTCATGCTCGATCTTCTCGCCGCCCTCGGCCGCTTCCCACTTGATGGTCAGCTTGCCCGGGCCGGGAACGACGAAGTCGGTGGCCTTGTACTGGTCGCCGAAGGCATGGCGGCCGATGATGATCGGCTTGGTCCAGCCCGGGACGTAGCGCGGAACGTTCGAGCAGACGATCGGCTCGCGGAAGACGGTGCCGCCCAGGATGTTGCGGATCGTGCCGTTCGGCGACCTCCACATCTTCTTGAGGTTGAACTCCTTCACCCGAGCTTCGTCCGGGGTGATGGTCGCGCACTTCACGCCGACGCCATACTGCTTGATGGCGTTCGCCGACTCGACGGTGACCTTGTCGTCGGTCTTGTCGCGGTTCTCGATGCCGAGGTCGTAGTACTTCAGGTCGATGTCGAGGTAGGGCAGGATCAGCTTGTCTTTGATGAACTGCCAGATGATGCGCGTCATCTCGTCGCCGTCGAGTTCGACGACCGGATTGGCTACCTTGATCTTGGTCATGGGTGCGAGATCTCCCCGAACGGGTAAGGGCGTTGTCATTCCTTGGGAGCCGGGCGCGTCGTCCAGCGGGCGCTTGTTGCCAGGGAGCATGCCGCATGGGTGGCTCCCCGGTACCCCGGGCGGAAATCAATCGCGGTTATATAGCATCGCCCTGTGACGGAAAGGAAGGTACGGCGGCGGCTTAGGCGTCGATGTCGCACGATTCCGCTTGCAACGCGGCACTGCAGCCGGCCATGATAGTCAATTGGTATTACCGGTTGGCCGGATTGCGGCTTTCCAGCGGCCGGGAGCCGATCGAAAGGCGCTGATCAACTCCATCCACAGGTCAGGTCGCCGACTCCGGGGTGTGTGCAGGCCGGAGCTTAGACGCCATGCCGGCGGTTGAGTCGATGTCTGCCGACGCGTCGGCCAGATGGCGTTCCGTATTCACCATGTAGTCGCGGGTCAGCGGCACCGCACCCAGGGTGCGTGCGACCTGCACCTGGAACACCATGTGTCCCTGCAGCCGGAACGCCAGTTCCACACCCGCCAGGTAGAATTCCCACATCCTGCAGAAGCGTTCGTCATACAGCGCCTTCGCTTCGTCCCGCCGCGCGTCGAACCGGCTGCGCCAATGGCGCAGGGTCTCCGCGTAATGCATGCGCAACACCTCCAAGTCGGTCGTGAACAGTCCGGATCGCTCGATGACCGGCAGCACCTCCGACAGGGCGGGGGAGTAGCCGCCGGGGAAGATGTATTTCCGGATCCACGGATTGGTGGCTCCCGGCCCCTCCAGCCGGCCGATCGCGTGGATCAACGCCACGCCGTCGTCATTCAGCATGCCGCGAACGGCGTCAAAATAGTCGCGGTAATGCGGCGCGCCGACATGCTCGAACATGCCGACCGAGACGATGCGGTCGAAGGCGGCCGGGTGGGCGGTGGCGAATTCGCGGTAATCGCGCAGCTCGAAGGTGACGCGGTCGGCCAGCCCCGCCTCCTCGGCCCGCCGCTTCGCCACCTCCAACTGTTCGGAGGACAGCGTGATGCCGGTCACCCGCGCGCCTGAGTGCCGGGCGAGATAAAGCGCCATGCCACCCCAGCCGCAGCCGATGTCGAGCACCCGCATTCCCGGCACCAGCAGCAGCTTCGCCGCGATGTGGCGCTTCTTGGCCTCCTGCGCATCGTCCAGAGACATGCCTGGCTCTGGAAAATAAGCGCAGGAATACTGCATGTCGCGGTCCAGGAAGAGTTCATAGAACTGGCGCGACAGGTTGTAATGATGCTCGACGTTCTGCCGCGAGCGCCGCATCGGATTGTATTGCTGCGCACGGCGCAGAAGCGGCGACAGCGTCTCGACGGCGCGGCCGAGCGCCCCCTGCACCTCGCTGCCGCTCATCAGCATCGACAGCAGGTCGTAGATGGTGCCGCCCTCGACCGACAGGCGGCCGTCCATATAGGCTTCGCCGAAACGCAGGCGCGGATTGATCAGCAGGTCCCGCTCCACAGCGCGGTCGTGGAGCCGCAACGTCAGTTTCGGTAGGCCGGAGCCGATCCGATGGTGTTTCCCATCGACAGTGACGAGATCCAGGGTTCCGTCGCCCATGGCGGCGGCAAGCAGACGAACCAGCAGCATGCCGAACTCCTTCCGCGGTGCCGAAATCAGCATGGCGCCGGGGCAGGGGGGCGGCAATCCGTCAATCGGTCAGGACTGCTACCCAAATCGGGGATTGCGGATGTATGCGTGCCGACCTGAATATCGCTTCAGTGGCAAGGCCGCTTCAGAATGCGGAAAGCCGCCCGGCCCCTGTTGGGGCGGGCGGCTTCCGGACGAGCAGTGCGACGGTGCCGCAACGGCTCCAGACCTTGGTCCGGTCCGTCGGCGGCAGAAGGGCTATCAGCCCTCCTCTTCCTCGGTCGCGGTCTCTTCGACGAAGGTCTCTTCCTCGTCTTCGTCATCGCGCAGATCGGCGGCGGTGATCATGCCGCCGCGCTGGGCCTGCAGCTCGGCCTCTTCGGCCGAACGGGCGACGTTGACCGTGACCGTGATCGACACTTCCGGGTGCAGGACGACGCGCAGCTTGAACAGACCCAGGGTCTTGATCGGGGTGTCGATCTGGACCTGCTTGCGGTCGGTCTTGTAGCCGGCGGCGGTCAGCGCGTCGGAGACGTCGCGGGTGGTCACGGAGCCGTACAGGACGCCGGTCTCGGCAGCCTGACGGATCACGACGACCGTCACGTTGTCCATCTTGGTCGCGACATGCTCGGCGTCCTTGCGGCGCTCGAGGTTCACGGCCTCAAGGTGGGCCTTCTGCTTCTCGAAGACGGCCAGGTTCGCCTTGGTGGCGCGCATGGCCTTCCGCTGCGGCAGCAGATAGTTGCGGGCGAAGCCGGGACGCACATTGACGACCTGGCCCATCTGGCCGAGCTTCTCGACCCGCTCCAGCAGAATAACTTCCATCACTCGTCCTCCTGACCGGGGGCCGCGGGGGAAAACCGGCGGCGCAGCCCGATCCATTGCTCGATCATGCCCAGGCCGACCAAAAGCAGGATCGGCCACCCGAAGAGAAACAGCATCATGTAGAAGCCAACCAGGATCAGCGTGCGCGCCGATCGGCTGCTGGCGAATACATGAACCACCGAAAGCCCGGCGAAGGCGAAAGGAACCGCCAGGATCAGCGCCAGATTGACCGCCAGGAACCCGACGGTTCCCGGCACGACCGAAGCCGCCGCGACCGACACCGCGAACAGCGGCGCCAGCCAGTTGGGCAACTCCAGCTCGGCCAGACGCATGGCAGGGCGCCGGTTGCGGCCGAACCGCATCAGCGCCCCCTGCGCCAGCACCGCGTTGACGATCGTCATGACAAGCCATGACACCGCAACCAGTCCCGGCAGGACGGCCGCCACCCAGAATGCCTCGGGATCCGGGGCTTGCTGGCCCTGCATGCGAAACGCCGGCTCGACGACTCGAGCCAGGGTCTGCCGCATCACCCCTTCGAGCCCACCGGGCTCTCCGAGCGTCAGGATCACCGCGGCGAGCAGCGCCGCCACGCCCATCCCGGTCAGGCCAATCAGGACCCGGCCGGGCGGATACCATTCCAGGGTTCCATCCTCTCGGGAGCGCGCCAGAAGCGACTGCCTCACCACCAGGATCGCCGGGGCGGCCCCGGTCACCAGGTAGGACAGCGACACCAGCATGCTGCCGGAGGTGCCCAGCAACACCGCGAAGGCGCCGGCCAAGCCGGCCACCGTCACCGCGGGCGCCCCCAACCACAGTCCCGTGAGGAACAGGGGCAGGGGGGCCAGATAGCCCAGGATCAGCGCTCCCATCCCGCCGAACATCACGGACAGGTAGAAGAACGCGCTTATCAGACCGCCGCCGACGGCGACCACCAGCGGACCGGCCGGACCCAAGGCCATGGAAACCCCTTGACTGCCTTCACCGAAACCCTTCGGCCCTTTGCCGGGCTTACTTCACCACGTAGGGGAGAAGGGCCAGGAAACGGGCGCGCTTGATGGCGCGGGCCAGTTCACGCTGCTTCTTCGTCGAGACCGCAGTGATGCGGCTCGGGACGATCTTCCCGCGCTCGGAGATGAAGCGGGACAGCAGCTTGACGTCCTTGTAGTCGATCGCCGGAGCGTTCGCGCCCGAGAACGGGCAGGTCTTGCGGCGGCGGAAGAACGGGCGGCGGGCGCCGCCGGTGCGGGCGGGAGCGCCCGTGGTCTGCTTGTCGGACATTTACGCGGTCTCCCCTTCGGCGGCGGCAACGTTTTCCTGGCGGCGCGGCGGACGCGGGCCACGGTCGTCGAAGCGACGCGGACCACGGTCGCCACGGTCGCCGCGCTCACCACGCTCGTTGCGGCTCTGCATCATCGCCGACGGGTTGGCATCGAGGGCGTCGACACGCACGGTCATGAAGCGCAGCACGTCTTCGCTGATGCTCATGTTCCGCTCCATCTCGGCGACGGCGGCGGCCGGCGCGTCGATGTTGAAGAGGGTGTAGTGACCCTTGCGGTTCTTCTTGATCTTGTAGGTGAGGGTTTTCAGACCCCAGTATTCGCTCTTGGCGATCGTGCCGCCGTTGTCGCGGACGATCTGGGCGAACTGCTCAGAGAGCTGCTCGGCCTGGGCGGCCGAAATGTCTTGGCGCGCGATCAGCACGCACTCGTAAAGTGCCATTGCACTCCCCATGGCTGTTCATGGTCCGGCGCTGCGCCGCATCCCTCATGGATCGGATCAGCCGCCCGGGCCTAGCCGACGGCGGACCGCCGGCAAGGAGTTATGAAGCGGCGCAGTATGCACAGGCCGACGGTGGTAGCAAGCGAAAATCCGGCCGCCTGCGCTGCCACCTTCGAAAAATCTACCCTCTTTCTAGGGAACCGGCCGGGTCAGCCCGGGCGCGCCGCTTGGCCGGTGCGCTGGGTAGGCCGGGTGCAACGGTGGATATCGCGCGGGATAGCTTCAGCGCATTTGACCGAAGTGCAATCGACCTGCGCAGGCGCCATGTTCCGCAAGCCGTTCAAGGCGGAGCTTGCGGTTCGGTCCATTCGGCCCGGCCCGCCGTCGGCGACGACAGCCCGGTGCCCGGAGTAGCCATGCGCAAGAACCTGTTACCGTATCATGTGGTGGAGTTGAGGGGGCTGGCCTGCATCCTGCTGGTCGCCTACCATGTGGTCGGCATTCCCGGGGCTGGCATGCAGGTGGCGGACGGATCGATCTATCGATACGCCACCGACAGCTTCGAGCTGATCCGCATGCCGCTCTTCACCTTCATCTCTGGGCTGGTCTATGCCCTGAACCCGGCCCGGGTCGAGCGGCTGACGACCTTCTTCCTCAAGAAGTTGCGCCGGCTCGGCTTCCCATTCCTGGTGGTGTCCGCTCTCTTCTATTTCCTGCAGACCCACGCACCCGGTGCCAACGGGACCTTCGTCCCCGATTCGATGTGGCGGATCTACGTCTTCCCCTATGCCCATTTCTGGTACCTGCAGGCACTGTTCCTGATCTTCTCCGTTGTGGCGCTGCTCGATGCGGCGAACCTGATGGACCGGCCGGGCAGATTCGCGCTGGCGCTGGCGCTGGCGGTGATGGCCTGCCTGACCGTGCATTTCGACTCGAACATCCTGTCGGTGAACGAGGCCTTCTTCCTGTTGCCTCATTTCCTTCTGGGCGTCGGGGTGACCCGCTTCCGCGCGATGGTGCCGCGCAACGTTCTGCTGGGTGCCGCCGGGCTGGCGCTGGGTTCGGGGGTCGCCCTGCACCAGGCCTCGCTCTGGGGGTATTTGCCCCATTTCGGCTGGAACAGCAGCGTTGCCCTGCTGTGCGGCATGGGCGGAGCGGTGACCCTTCTCCATGCAATGCCGTCCAGCCGGGTCTTCCGCACGGTGGGTGCGTCGTCCTACGCAATCTATCTGCATCACGCGATGTTCGCCGCCGGGGCCCGCGTGCTGCTGCACCGCATGGATGCCGGGGATGGGGTGATCTTCTGCGTTGCGCTGATCTCCGGGCTGGTCGGGCCGATGGTGTTGGAGGCGCTGGCGCAGGTGAGGCCCTGGACCCGGGTGGCGCTGGTCGGCAAAGCCTGATCGTCCGTCCCCGGCCCGCCCCTGATCTCCCCGTGATCCGCCCTTGATTTGTGCGCTTTGTTTGCAGCGCAGGAAACAGCGCAAGACCCGGCGGGCAACGCCCACGAACAACCCCATCCACCAGGCGGCTTTTCGTGGGCGTTCTGTCTTATTACGTGGCGTTTTATCGTGCCATTGGCGCTTTGGTCATCGCGCGTCGCTTGACTTGCTAAAAAGTGAGGGTATGACTGTCGCCCAATCCATGGTGCCGCCGCAGGGGCGGGGCGCTTTCATCCAGGGTTTCACCGAAGCATGACCAGGGCGTTCGTCTTTCCGGGGCAGGGCAGCCAGGCCGTCGGCATGGGTCGCGAGCTCGCCGAGGCGTTCGAAGTCGCTCGTCTCACCTTTGAAGAGGTGGACGATGCGCTGAACCAACGGCTGTCGCGCCTGATGGCCGAAGGCCCCGAGGCCGACCTGACCTTGACCGAGAACGCGCAGCCGGCCCTGATGGCGGTCAGCGTCGCGGTGATGCGGGTCCTGGCGAGCGAGGGCGGGGTCGACCTGTCCAAGCATGCCGCCTTCGTCGCAGGCCACTCGCTGGGCGAATATTCCGCGCTCTGCGCCGCCGGCGCCTTCACGCTGGCCGACACCGCGCGCCTGCTGAAGCTGCGCGGTCAGGCGATGCAGAAGGCGGTGCCGGTCGGCAAGGGCGCCATGGCTGCCCTGCTGGGCGCCGATCTGGAGCAGGCGCAGGCGATCGCCGCCGACGCCGCACAGGGCGAGGTGTGCAGCATCGCCAACGACAATTCGGTCGGGCAGGTGGTGATCTCCGGCAGTGCCGAGGCGATCGACCGTGCCATCGTGCTGGCGGCCGAACGCGGGCTGAAGCGCTCGGTCCGGCTGCCGGTGTCGGCTCCCTTCCATTGCTCGCTGATGCAGCCTGCCGCCGATGCGATGGCGGAGGCTCTGGCGAACGTCACCATTTCGGCTCCGGTCGTTCCGGTCATCGCCAACGTCACGGCGTCGGCCGTGTCGGACCCCAACGCCATCCGCCGCCTGCTGGTGGAACAGGTGACCGGCATGGTCCGCTGGCGCGAATGCGTTCTCTCCATGAAGGAGCAGGGCGTCGAACGGCTTGTCGAAGTCGGGTCGGGCAAGGTGCTGGCCGGACTGACCAAGCGGATCGACAAGGATCTGGCGGCGGTGTCGGTCGGCACGCCGGCCGATGTCGAGTCGTTCCTGAAGACCCTGTGACCGTCAGTTCCCCGATACATCAGCCTCGTGAGGCCATCCATGTTTGACCTGACCGGCAAGTCGGCCCTCGTCACCGGCGCGTCCGGCGGCATCGGCGCGTCGATCGCCCGGGCCCTGCACGCCCAGGGCGCCGTCGTCGCCCTGTCCGGCACCCGTGTCGCTCCGCTGGAAGCGCTGGCCGCCGAGCTTGGCGAGCGTGCCTTCGTCGTGCCCGGTAACCTTTCCGAGGCCGCGGCGACCGAGCAGCTGTTCAAGGACGCCGAGGCGGCGCTGGGCAAGATCGACATTCTCGTCAACAATGCCGGCCTGACCCGCGATCAGATCGCCATGCGGATGAAGGACGAAGACTGGCAGTCGGTGATCGACGTGAACCTGACGGCGGCCTTCCGCCTGTCGCGGGCCGCCATGCGCGGCATGATGAAGCGCCGCTGGGGCCGCATCGTCAACATCACGTCGGTCGTCGGCGTCACCGGCAATCCGGGCCAAGCCAACTATGCCGCGTCGAAGGCCGGCCTGATCGGCATGTCGAAGTCGCTGGCGGCCGAACTGGCCTCGCGCAACATCACCGTCAACTGCGTCGCGCCGGGCTTCATCGCCACGGCCATGACCGACGCCCTGAACGACGAGCAGAAGCAGAAGCTGCTCCCCGCCATTCCGGCCGGCCGCATGGGCCAGCCGGAAGAGATCGCCGCCGGGGTCGTGTACCTCGCGAGCGAGGAGGCCGCCTACGTCACCGGCCAGACGCTGCACATCAACGGCGGCATGGCCATGATCTGATGAGGATCGGACGGGGCGGCATCGCCACGTGTGAAGAACGGCGCCAACCCGGCTCCCTCGCGGGTGCTGGTCAAGGCTGCTGAAATGTGTTATCGGACGGGGCTTTTCGCGGCAGGACGGCACGTTCTTCGCGTGTTGCTCCGACCGGATTATCCCGAGCGGTTTCAAGGATTGGAAGGTCTTAAAAGATGAGCGACATCGCCGAGCGCGTGAAGAAGATCGTTGTGGACCACCTGGGTGTCGAGGAGTCGAAGGTGGTGGAGAACGCCTCCTTCATCGACGATCTGGGCGCCGACAGCCTCGACACCGTCGAGCTGGTCATGGCCTTCGAGGAAGAGTTCGGTGTCGAGATCCCGGACGACGCCGCGGAGAAGATCCTGTCGGTGAAGGACGCCATCGACTTCATCAAGGCCAACGCCGCCGCCTGATCGGGCCGCGGGCATTGAGCCCCCGAGGGCCAGGCAAACCGCACCTGCTTCATCCGCAACGCGGGGCCTGGCCGTCGACGACTTGATCGTCGACATTATTTTCGAGGAAAGGTCAAGGAACAGCCTCATGAGACGTGTCGTCGTCACCGGCCTCGGTATGGTCACGCCGCTCGGCGTCGGCCACACGCTGAACTGGGAGCGGCTGATTTCCGGACAGTCGGGAATCCGCGGCATCACGGGGTTCGACGCTTCGGACCTGGCCTCCAGGGTCGCCGGGCAGCTCCCGCGCGGAACGGGTGAGGGCGAGTTCAACGCCGACGCCTTCGTTCCGCCGAAGGATCAGCGCAAGATGGATGACTTCATCATCTTTGCGATTGCCGCGGCGCAGGAAGCAATCAAGGATTCCGGTTGGGCTCCCCAGACCGATGAAGAGCGCGAACGGACCGGCGTCATGGTCGGCTCCGGCATCGGCGGCCTTCCGGGCATCGCCGATGGCGCCGTGACCCTGAACGAAAAGGGTCCGCGCCGGCTGTCGCCCTTCTTCATCCCGGCCTGCCTGATCAATCTGGCCTCCGGCCATATTTCGATCCAGCACGGCTTCAAGGGCCCCAACCATGCGGTCGTCACCGCCTGCTCGACCGGCGCGCACGCCATTGGCGACGCTGCCCGTCTGATCATGTGGGACGATGCCGACGTCATGGTCGCCGGCGGTACGGAGGCGGCGGTCAGCCGTCTCGGCGTCGGCGGCTTCGCCGCCATGCGCGCCCTGTCCACCAGCTTCAACGACACCCCCGAAAAGGCTTCGCGTCCCTACGACAAGGATCGTGACGGCTTCGTCATCGGCGAGGGTGCCGGTGTCGTGGTGCTGGAAGAACTGGAGCACGCGAAGAAGCGCGGCGCCACCATCTATGCCGAGGTCGTCGGCTACGGCATGTCGGGCGATGCCCACCACATCTCGGCTCCGGCGGAAGACGGCAACGGCGGTTTCCGCGCCATGAAGGCCGCGCTGAAGCGGGCTGGGATGAACCCGTCCGACATCGATTACGTGAACGCCCATGGCACCTCGACGCCGCTCGGCGACGAGATCGAACTGGGCGCTGTGAAGCGTCTGTTCGGCGATGCCATGGACAATCTGGCGATGTCGTCCACCAAGTCGGCCATCGGCCACCTGCTGGGCGCTGCCGGTGCGGTCGAGGCGATCTACTCGATCAAGGCGATCAACCACGGCATCGTTCCGCCCACGCTGAATCTCGAGAATCCCTCGGAAAGCTGCCTGGGCGTGAATCTGGTGCCGAAGGTGGCGCAGGAACGCCGCGTCCGTGCCGCCCTGTCGAACTCCTTCGGGTTCGGCGGCACCAACGCCTCGCTGGTGTTCAAGGAATTCGCGTAAGCGAAGCCTGCGCCGGCGTTGCGATTTACTGCCTTCATGAGGTGAGCGATGGGCTGGGGTCTCCGAATATTCGCGGGGACGCTGGCCCTCGCGGCCGCTGCGGCGGGTGGAGTGGGCGTCTGGGGGTTCCAGCGCTACACGACTGCCGGGCCGCTTGAGCAGGCCGAGACGGTCGTCATCCCCCGCGGCAGCGGGTTGGAGGCCATTGCCATCACACTGGGCGATTCCGGTGTGATCGGGTCGCCTCTGGTGTTTGCCGCAGCGGCCAAGTTGACCGGAACCTTCCGCGAGTTGAAGGCCGGCGAGTACCAGTTCCCCGCTGGAATCAGCATCGAAGGCGTATTGGAGCAGATGCGCCAGGGCCGCACCGTGGTGCGCCGCATCACCGTGCCGGAAGGCCTGACCTCCGCCCAGGTGGTGGCGCTTCTGCAACGCGAGACGGTGTTGACCGGCGAGATCGCTAAGCCGCCGAAGGAAGGTTCCCTCCTGCCGGAGACCTACCACTTCGCCTATGGCGACAGCCGCCCTGCATTGGTCGAGCGCATGCAGACGGCGATGACGCAGGCTTTGGCGGAAGCGTGGAAGAACCGGGATCCAAACCTTCCCTACGAGACTCCGCAGCAGGCACTGACGCTGGCATCCATCGTCGAAAAGGAGACCGGCGTTGCGGCGGAACGCCCCAAGGTGGCGGGCGTTTTCGTCAACCGGCTGGAATCCGGCATGAAGCTGCAGTCCGATCCCACCGTGATCTACGCCTTGACCGATGGCAGCGGTGAACTGGGGCGGGCACTGACCCGCAACGACTGGAAGCTCGAGTCGCCCTACAACACCTATCAGAACAGCGGCCTGCCGCCGGGCCCGATCGCCAATCCGGGCAAGGCCTCGCTCCAGGCGGTGATGAAGCCGGAACGGCACGAATTCCTGTATTTCGTTGCCGACGGAACCGGCGGCCATGTCTTTGCCAAATCGTTGCCGGATCACAACCGCAATGTCGCCAAATGGCGCGAGATCCAGCAGAACAGGCAGCCCGAGCCCGGCGAAACGTCATCGGAATGACGGCCGATGACCGGGGCGGAGGGCCGATAACCATCCGCTTGGTTGCGCCTTCCCCACAATTTCGGCAGTCTTTGCATCGCAGCAGACCTGACCACCATTCCCTGGGGAGATGTGATGACCGTGGATGTCGAGCAGCGCATCCGTGACCGCGCCTATGCGATCTGGCTGGACGAGGGCCGTCCGGAAGGGCGCGATGCCGAGCACTGGTTTCAGGCCGAGCGTGCGATCCTGGGGGAAACGGCAGCCATTCCTGACCGCTCTCCGGTCGTCGCGGTCGTGAAGGCGCCGCGCAAGACGACGAACGCCAAGCCGAGGGCGGTCAAGACCATCGATCAGACCGGCGTTGAGCCGGAAGCCGCGGCGGCCGAGCCCCCCAAGGCGCGCAAGCCACGGACCCGCAAGACGCTGACGGCCTGATCGGCCGCCGCCGTAGCACGTCAGGCGGCGTTGGAGGCCTGCGGCAGTTGCAGGTTCGAGACGACCATGACCCCCGCGGTCGAACCATAGGACTTGCGGGCGGCGCGCAGCGCTTCCAGCGCCTCCATCAGGCTTTCTTCGGCGAAGCCGGGGGCCAGTCCGGCCAGTTCCCGCTCCGTCAAGTCGATGAAGGCGTCCAGAAGGCGCGCGTGGATGCGGCTGGCCTTGCGGACTTCATCGGCGACCATCTGTGCGGGCATGGGTAGCTCCCTTGGTATCGTGTGGGTCTAATGTTCGGGTGAGTGTCTTCTCGGGATCATGCGTTCCCGCGTGTCGATTAGGCGCGGAATAGGGTTAAAAGAACTTTAAATGCCGGATATCTCCGCTTGGGGATTAAGAATTACCACTTCGGATATTTGGGCAGCTGCGCGTATCCGGCCGCTTGGCCCGACAATCGGCCACCACATCTGTGCGACGTGAAGCAACCGAGGCAAAGGTCGGGGTTCAGCCGGCTTGAAAGCGCGACACCTGACGCCGCGTCTCATCCGCCAAGCGGGAGAGATGGACCATGGTCGCGGCGATCTCCTCCGACGCGGCGGCGTTCTTGGAGGCGACGGTTCGAACGCTTTCCACCGACCGTTCGATCTCGCGGACCGAAGCCTGCTGCTCCTCCATGGCCACGGCGACCGACTGGAAGGCGCCATCGATGCGGTCCACCCGCTCGGCAAGCCCATCCATGCGGCGTCGCGCCTGCTCGGTGACGGCCTTGCCTTCCTCAGCCAAAGCCGCCGCGGCTTCGATGATCTCGGCGATCTGGCGGGCGCTTTCCACGGCGTTGTCGGCGAGCTTGCCGACCTCTTCGGCGACCACTTCGAAGCCCTTGCCCTGCTCGCCGGCGCGGGCGGCCTCGATGGAGGCGTTGACCGACAGGATGTTGGTCTTCACCGCGATCTGGGTGATCGCCTCGGTGATGCGGCCGATGCGGCGGCTGTTCTCCGCGATGGTCTGCGACACGCGCAGCAGGCGCGCCATGTCCTCCCGACCGCGGTCGGCGAAATCGGCGGCGTCCTTCACCATGTCGGAGGCATCGCGCGTGCTGTCGGTGACATGGGCGATGGCGCGGGCCGACTGACCGACCGCTGTAGCCACATGGTCGAGATCGTCGGTCTGCTCCGATGCGCCGTCGGAGACATGGGCGATGGCCGTGCTGGCCTGACCCGCCGCGACGGCCACCTGGGTCGCCTGTTCCCCGATGGCGCGGAAGGCGGTGCCGGTCTCCTGCAGCAGCGCCACCATCTCGCCATAGGCGCCCTGGAAAGCCGGAGTGTTCCCCGTTGCGGCATCATTCACCGGCTTGCCCGAAAGCCGGTGCATTTCCCCATGCAGCCCGTGCAGCACCTGGATGACGGTGGCGACGGCGCGGCCGATGGAGCCCAACTCGTCGCGCCGGCCGGTGTTGGGCACCGCGACCGTCAGGTCGCCTTCCGAAAGTCGCTGGACGGCGGCCGTCGTGGCGGCGATCGGGCCGGTCAGGCTGCGGGCGATCAGCATCGACAGCACCGCTCCGGCCGCCAGCGCTCCCAATGCGCCGCTCCACAGGAGCAGCACGGCGCGCGACCGGCCAGCTTCCCGTTCCGCGGTTTGGGCGTGGACCAGCTGCGCGACCCGATCGCTGACGGTTGCGGCGGCATCGCGCATCGCCACGCGGGCAGCGCTGCGCCGGACCACGATGTCGGCGACCAGCAGGAATTCCGTTTCCACGCCCATCACGGCGGCGGTCAGCTTCTCCGTCTCCCGCAGGATTTCGGGACCATTGGAGGCTCTCTGGACATCTCCGATGATGGACAACAGCCGATCAATGGCTGCGTTGGGCGAATTGCGGCCGGACCCGCCCTGCTCGATCAGATACTGCTGCACGTCGAGCAAGGCGCTGCGGGTTTCCTGGATCAGCCGCCCGGCGATGGTGGTCAGCAGGGCGGAGGACTCCAGTGCCCTCAGAGCGTCCCCATCGCCGGGATCGGCCTTCAGCCGCGCCAGCGCGTCGGCATAGCGGGCCGACTGCTCCTGCGTCAGCGTCTGCGCCACCACCAGGAGGGCTGCCGTCTGCTTGCGGAGCTTTGCCAGACTGGCGAAGCGCTCGACCTCCAGCTGGACCACCTCGTCGAAGGACCTCCGGTAGGCCGCCAGCTTCGTCAGCACGTCCTGCAGCGCGTCGGGGGCGACGGCATGGCCGGGCAGAGCCAGCAGGGCCTCGGCTTCGGTCTTCAACTGCTCGGTCAGTTGGCGTACCCGCCGGCTGGCGGAGGGATCGACGTCGATCAGATAGCGTGCCTCCTCCTGCCGGGCGCTGAGCAGCAGCGTGTCGAGGCGGGAGGTGCGGGCTGCGATCTCCACCTGCGTGGCGTAGGTGTTCAGGCCGCTCCATCCGGCGACGGCGACGGCAAGGGTCAGCAGCAGGACGGCGGCGAAACCCAGGGCGATGCGTGTGGCGATCGACATGCCGGTGGAGGTCCATTCAGGGCCGCGTGGCGGCGGAGCCGGGTTGAGCGGGGGAGAGGACGGGCGACCGGAACCGAGGCATGCGGCATCCGACACTACCCACTGGAATCACCTTGCTTCGGTTGGGGTGCATCCGGCAAGTCATAAGGGTGGCGTGCGTCGTCCGCGGGTTGTCGCGGGGCGCCCTTGGTCGATCGTGAGGAGCCGTTACCGCAATGTCCTTTCCGGCCAGCCTGCGAGTTCTTCCCCGGTTCGGCATCGCCGTCCTGTTGCCTTCCGCCGCGGCCTTTCTGCCCCTGTTGCTGCCCGGCCTGGTCCCGGGCATCGCGCCGCAATCCTTGTGGCTGGCGACGGGCGGTGCGCTGGCCCTGGCGCTGGCGGTCGCGCTGGTGCTGGCGCTCGACCTCTCGGACGCGATGGCCCGGCTGCAGGATGCCGCCACCCGGCTTGCCGAGGGGGCCGTGGACGATGCTCCCGCACCGCCGCTCCGCGGGGATGAGGCCGGCGCGGTCGCTGCCTCCCTGGCCCGCACCTTGTCGGTTCAGAATGCACTGCACGCCGCGCTTCGCCGCCTGACCCGCGAACCGGATGAAGGCCAGCATCCGCTGCCGGCGCTGCCCGGCCGTTATGCCGAGATGGCGGCGCTGGTGGAGGATGCCCGCAACTCCTTCCTGCGCATCGGCCAGCAGGCGGCCCAGGTCGCCGTCGCCGCGGGCCAAGCCAGCACGGCGGTGTCCCAGGTCGCCGACGGCGCCTCCATCCAGACCGAGGACCTGGACCGCGTGGCGAACGCAGTTGGCCGATCCGTCCGAGCCATCGCGGAGGTGACCGACAGCACGCGCGCCGCGTCCGACATGGTGCGCGTCACCGCCGGCTTCGCCGACAAGGGCAAGGCGGAGATGGCGCGACTCGTCCGGGTATCGCAGACCATCGGCGACAACAGCCGCCGCATCGGCCGCATCACCGAGGCGATCACCCAGATCGCGGTGAAGACCAACATCCTGTCGGTCAACGCCTCCATCGAAGCCGCCCGCGCCGGCGAGCAGGGCAAGGGCTTCGAGGTCGTCGCCGAGGAGGTCGGCAAGCTGGCCGACAACGCCGTGGAGAGCGCTCGCCAGATCGCCGAGATCGTCGAGGCCGCCGCGGCGATGGCGGGAGAGGGAATGGCCGCCACGGCCGAGGTGGTTCAGATGATGGACGGCATCGCCGAACGCGTGGCCCAGATCGACCGCATGGTCCAATCCGTCGCCGCGGCCATGGCCGATCAGCAGGACCACATCGTCGAGATCGAGTCGAACGTCGGCAACATCCGCACCGTCGCGTCGAAGAACGCTGCCGCGTCCGAGGAGATCATCGCGACCATGGTCCACCTCTCCCGGTTGGCCGACGACACGCGGCGGCTGGCTGAGCGCTTTCGGGCATCGTGAGCGAGGGCGGCGCTCCCCTCGGCCCGCTCGACGCTCTGGCGCGGCGGTTGCTGGACGATGTCCGGCGCAAGGCGGGCATCCGCCACGACCGCCCGCTGGAACGCAAGCTGGCGCGCATCCTCGCAGCGATGCCCCTGCCGGTGCTGGAGGAGTGGGTGGCGCAGATCGAACGGGCGCCGGCCGACAGCCCGGACTGGCTCAGCCTGATCGAGAACCTGACGATCCACGAGACCTATTTCTTCCGCGACCTGCCGCACCACGCCCATCTGCGTGGCTATCTGCTCCCCCGGCTGATCGCCGACCGGCGCGCAGCGCGGACCCTGCGGCTGTGGAGCGCCGGCTGCGCCACCGGGGAGGAGGCCTACAGCCTCGCCATCGTGACGCTGGAGGCGCTGGCCGACGTCGGGGAGGCGCGCCGGACCGGGCATGGCCTGGAAACCGATTGGGACGTGCAGGTGCTGGGAACCGATCTCAGCCGCATAGCCGTGCGGCAGGCTGCCAACGCCTGCTATGGCGGGGAGGGGCTTGGGCCGTTCCGCGAGATGCCGGACGGCTATGAGAGCTGGTTCGTCCCGCTGGGGAGCGAGGCGCCGCTGCACCGCCGGGTGCGTGCCGATGCCCGCCGCATCGTCAGCTTCGTCCGTCACAATCTCATGGATGCGGGCCCGCCGGACGGCGCGCCGGAGGGGGGCTTCGACCTTGTGTCCTGCCGCAACGTCATGATCTATTTCGACGACGACAGCCGCGACCGGGCGCTGGCCCTGCTGACCGCCGCGGTGGCGCCGGGCGGCTGGCTGGTGCTGGGCACCACAGACCGGTTGGGAGAAGATTGCCGGTTCGAGCGTCACCGCGGCGACCGCGCGCTCGCCTACCGGCGGCGGGAGATCGTGCCATGACGGCCGACGGATTCCTGACCTTCGACATCGCCGGCACTCCCTTCGCCGTTCCCGCCGACCGGGTGGAGGAGGTCGCCGAATCGACCCGCACCACCCGGCTGCCCTTCGCCCCGCCGCAGGTGGAGGGACTGGCGACCGTCGGCGGTCGCATCCTGCCGGTTCTGGACGTCACCGGCTATCGGTCGCTCGGGTTGGTTTGGGCCGGCGGCCGGCGGGGCGGGCTGCTGATCGTCTTGCGTGCCGGTGCCGGGCTGCTGGCCCTGCGCGCCGGCCGGATCGGCGGCACCCTGCCGGCTGAGCGGGTGACGCTCGCCGGGGCGGAGCCGGAGGATTGCGGGACGCCGGTCGCCGGCCGCCTGCGCCATGGCGACCGCTTGCTGCGCCTGCTCGACCCGGACCGGATGGAACTGGGGCGGGGGGCCGTCCATGCCGGGCTGTTCGATGGCGACGCGCTGAGCGGTGCCGCCGCCGAGCCGCCGGACCCGTCGCGCGAGCGGGCCGGCGTCCGCCTGCTGATGGTGGAGGTCGCCGGGCGGCCGCAGGCATTGGAAACAGCCGATCTGCTGTTGGTCTTCCCGCTCGCCGACCTGCGCCCTCTGCCCAATGCGCCTGCCATCGTCCGCGGGGTGGCGTCGGTGCCGAAGCGGTCCGTTCTGGTCACCGATCCGCTGGGGTTGGGCGACCGTCCCGGTGGCTATACCGTCGTGCTGCGAACACGCCGTGGCCCCGTTGGCGTGCGGGTGGACGGCGTGCGCGGGGTGGTGCGCGTGCCGCTGGACCGCATGCGCGCCGGGGAGGCCGGTGCGCCGGCCCGGGTGGTGGATTACGATGGAACTTGGCTCGACGTGAGGAGCGGGGCACGCATGCTGGGCGATCATCTCGACGACATCGGCGGCTTCATCCCCGAGGGAGGCGATCCGGACGACGATCTGGCCGAAAGCCGCCTGCCGCGCCGCTTCTACCGCCGCTTCCTGACCTTCGTGGTCGAGGCGCGGGTCTATGCCCTGGAGTTCGAAAAGGTGCGTCGCGTCGTGGAGTCCTCCGACCGCATGCGTCTGCCGCAGGGGGCGGAGAGCTTTGACGGATTGACCGACGTGGACGGCCGCATCCTGCCGGTGCTCGATCTGCGCCGGCTGTTGTCGCAGGGGCCGGTCGGTGCCGCACCCGCCACGCCCGGGATCGCCATCCTGGTGGAGATCGACGGCGGCACCGTGGCGGCGATCGCCGACGAGATCCAGCGCATCCGCAAGATCGCCGCGGAGGACGTCGATCCGCTGTCCGACCGCCTGACCGCCGCCGTCATCCGTCTGGACCATGCGCTGATCCCGGTGCTGCGGCCGGAGGGGCTGACCGCCGCCTCTTCCGCCGTCTCCACCGCAGCCAAAGCCCTTCCGGCCGGGACCGCCGCGCCATGACCGATCCGCGCATCCGCCTGCTGGTCGTCGACGACAGCAACTTCGTCCGCATCGCGCTCCGCAAGATGCTGGAGCCGGCCTCCGACATCGAGATCGTCGGTGAAGCGCGCAATGGGGCCGAGGCGCTGCGCCTGTCGCGCAAGCTGAAGCCGCATGTCGTCGCCATGGACCTGAACATGCCGGTCATGGACGGCATCGAAGCGGTGCAGGCCATTGCGGCGGAAAAGGGTCCGCCCTGCATCATGGTCTCCAACGAGACGTCCGACGGGGCGGCGGCCACCATCCGGGCGCTGGAGACCGGCGCGGTGGATTTCGTCTGCAAGAACAGCTCCTTCATCACCTTCGACATGGCGTCCATCGAACGCCAGCTGACCGAGAAGGTGCGCCACTGGGGCCGCTGGCGCATGGAGCTGACCGGGGAGGCGGCCAGCGCCCCTACGCCCACGCCCGTGGTGGAACCGCCGGCCCCATCGCACCCTGCCATCCGCGGCGGCATCCGCGCGCATCGCCCCGACCTGGTCGTGGTGGGAGTCTCCACCGGCGGACCGGTTGCGCTGGCGGAACTGCTCGGCGCGCTGGGGCCGCTGCCCTGTCCGCTGGTGGTGGCCCAGCATATGCCGGCCAGCTTCACCGCGGGATTCGCCGCCTCGCTCTCCCGGACGCTCGGCCGTCCGGTGGTGGAGGGTGGCGACGGTGTGGCACTCGACCCTGCCGCGGTGACCATCCTGCGCGGCGGCGGCGACTGGATCGTGCGCCGTCCGGCTTCCGGCCGGTTTTCCCTGCATGCCGCCGATCCAGCGGAGACCATCTACCATCCCTCCGCCGACCGGCTGTTCCGCAGCGCCGCGGAGGCGGCGGAGTCGCCTGTCGCCGTCGTGCTGACCGGAATGGGCGAAGACGGCAGCACCGGGGCCGCCGCCTTTGCCGAGCGGCGTTTTTCCGTCCTGGTCCAGGATCCGGCGACCTGCGCGGTCGATGGGATGCCGAAGGCGGCGATCCGCGCCGGTGTGGCCACGGAGGTGTTGCCGGTCGCGGGAATCGCCCGCAAGCTGAACGCCCTCTTCTCACTCGCCTGACCACCACACCCGATCCGAACGCCGTTTGGCACTGCAAGCATAGGAAACTGTCACCCATGGCGAAGCCGACGATCCTGCTGGTCGATGACTCTGTGCTGATGCGCACGATCATCGGCGACATCGTGCGCGCGGACGACGAGTTGTCCCTCGTCGGTGCGGCCGAAAACGGCAAGGTGGCCCTGGAGATGGTCAAGAGCCTCAAGCCGGACATCGTCCTGCTCGACATCGAAATGCCGGAGATGTCGGGGCTGGAGGTGATGGAGCATTTGTCGCTGATGTCACGCGCGAAGGTGATCATCATCTCGTCCGTCGCCCAGGTCGGCTCGCCCGAAGCGACCGAGGCCCGCGCCTTGGGAGCGGTGGAGATCATCGCCAAGCCGTCCGGGACGATGAGCCTCGACCTCGCCCACAAGAAGGGCCACGACATCGTCGCCGCCATCCGCCGCGCCGCCGGCCTTCCCCCGCCCGTGAAGCCCTGATCCCCGGCTCGATGGCCCCTTGAGCGGTGACCCATGAGCAGCGAACTGATCGAGACCCTGTGGCGGCAGTTCAGCGTCGAGGCCGGCGAGCATTTCGACCTGCTGGAAAAACTGCTCTCGGCAACCCCCGGGAACATGACGGACGCGGAGCGTATCGCCGCCCTGTTCCGCTCCTTCCACTCGCTGAAGGGGGCGGCCCGTGCCATGGACCTCTTCGCGATGGAGGCGGTGGCCCACCGGGCGGAGACGATTCTCGGCCGCGTGCGCACCGGCGCGTTGCCCTTGACGGAGGAGGTCGCCGCCCCGCTGCTGGACGCGCTGGATGCGTTGCGTGGACTGGCGGAGGTCGGCATGCGCGATCGCCGCGACGGGCAGGCGCCGGCCGAACTCCTGGCGCGGCTCGACGCGCTGGGTGGTGAGACCCCGGCGGTCAAGCCGGGTCTGGCATCGCCGCCGCCCCCGCCGGCGCGGCTGCACGAAAACGAGCGGATGCTCGGTCTTTTCGTCGGGCTGCTGCATGACGGCATGGCGACGCTGACCCGTGCGCTCGACCTCGACAGCCTGGATGAGGAGGGGATCCGCACCGTCGACGACACCGCCGACCGGCTGGAACTGGCCTGCGAGCGGCTGAACTTCCTGCCCTTCGCCGACACGCTGCGCCGCTTCCGCGAAGCGCTGACGGCCCGCGATGCGGACGGCATCCTGCGCGAGCTTCAGGGCGTCGCCACCGCCAGCGCCCGCATCGGCCGGCTGACCGGCAAGGACGCCGGGGCGGCAATCCTGGCGACCCTGCTTGCCGACCACAATGCCCAACTCCTGGCCCAGGGCAGCGCCCGCGCCGATGCGCTACTGTCCGATCCGGCGGCACTGGCCGATGGGGCCGCGGCCGGCGAATTGGCGGGCCTGCTCGACCGCATGGCGTCGACGCTGGACATCATCCGGCTGCCGCGCGGCTCCGCCCTGTTGCGGGTTCTGGCCGATGTGATGCGCCGGGCGCCCGCTGCCGGTCATGCCGGCTGGCCCATCCTGCTGGCCGACGCCCGCAGCGCGCTGGCCGATCTGGCGGCGCGGGCCTCCCGCGACCCGGCCGAGGATTTGGAGGCCGATGGCGCTGCGGCGCTGGAAGGGCGCCTGCGCGCATTCGTCGATGCCGTTTCCGCCGAGAGGGAGGCCGGGGAAGCGCGCCGCCCGCTGAGCGCCGACGAGCTGTCCGCCCTCGGGCTCGATCCCGGCCTGCTGCGCTTTCTGTCGCCGGACAGCACCGCCGATCTGCGTGCCGCCATTGCCGACCCGTCCGTCCGCCTCTATGAGGTCACCGCCTTCCTGGAGACATCGGCGGAGGTGGCGTCCGGCTTCGTTCAATGGATGGGCAGCAAGGTGCGGGCGATCACCAACTGGCCGGAATTCATCGACGGCAAGACCTGGCTGCGCGTGCTGATCGCCTCGCCGCAGGAGCTTCCCGCGCTGGCCGGCGCGCTTGCCGGCATCGATCCCGGCGGTGGCTTCCTGCGCATCCGGTCCTGCACCCCCTCCGAACCGGCCGCGGCGAGCGAGGAGGGAACCACCGCCGGGACTGTCGAGGAACCGGCAAACCCCGCCTTGCCGGCAGTCGCTCCCCCCGCCACTGCCCCGATGACGTCGCTCCTTGCTCCCAGCGTTCCGCCGGCCATGCCCACCGCTCCCGTCCGCCCGGCCGCAGCCCCCGGCGGCGTTCTGCGCGTGCCAGGGGAGGTCGTGGACCGCTTCATGGCGCGCATCGACGGCATGGTCCTGCTGTCCGGCGACCTGAACGCCACCGCCAACGACTTGCGGATGGAGAAGGCGCTGGCGTCGCTGGCCGAGAGGCTGGGCGCCGGCGATCACGACCTCCGCGCCCTGCAGGAGGCGGTGGAGCATCAGCGCCGCGATCTTCTGGACCTCGACACCCAGCTCAGCCGTTCCGTCGACCGGTTGCGGGAGGCGGCGCTCGACCTGCGCGTCGTGCCTATCGAAACCCTGTTCAACCAATTCCCCCGTGTCGTGCGCGAACTGGCGCGGCTCCAAGGCAAGTCGGTGCGCTTCGTCATGGAGGGCGGCGAGGTGCGCATCGACAAGAGCATGGTGGAGACGCTCTGCGACCCGCTGATGCACATGGTCCGCAACGCCATCGACCACGGCATTGAGACGCCGCCCGCCCGCGAGGCTGCGGGCAAGCCGCCGCAGGCGACGCTCTGCCTGCGCGCCATCCAGCGCAACAGCCGCGTGGTGGTGGAGATCGCCGACGACGGACGCGGCATCTCCGCGGAGGCGGTGCGAGCCAAGGCGGTTCGCCAGGGTATGATCGGCGAGGAAGACAGCCTGCAGCTTTCCCCCGAGGCCGTGCGCGAGTTCATCTTCGCCCCCGGCTTCTCCACCGCCGACATGGTGACCGAAACATCGGGCCGTGGCGTCGGCATGGACGTGGTGCGCAATGCCATCACGCGGCTTGGCGGCAGCATCGTCACCCGCACGCGGGAGGGGGCTGGCACAGCCTTCGCCATCGACCTGCCGCTGTCGGCCGCGATCCTGCGCACCTTGCTGGTCCAGGTGGACGATCAGGTGCTGGCGATCCCCGACCGCTTCGTGGAGGAGGTGTGCGGCTTCACCGCCGACGAATTCCACCTTGTATCCGGCTGTTGGACCGTGATGCGCCGCAAGCGGGTGCTGCCGGTGGTCCGGCTGGCTGACGCCCTGGGTTTCCCCGCCGAAGGGGAATGGCCGCCGGCCGGTCCCGGCCAGCGCCTCATCGTCGTGCTCCGTCACGGGAACCGCCGCATCGGGCTGGAGATCGACCGGCTGCTGCGACGGGGTGACCTGTTCGTCCGCGAAAGCCATCCCGGCCTTGCCGAGGTGCCCGGAGTCGGCGGCGTCTCCCTGCTGAACGACGGCCGCATCGTCATCATCCTGGACGGCGACGAACTGTACCGGCTGGCTGCCGCGGCCCAGCGGCGGGAGGCGGCCGCTCCGGCGTTCCACCCCGACCCCTCCACCCCGGCGTGAACGCCGGTTCATGACGCGGATTTCATGGTCGGGTCAGGTTCGGGACAGGGCGGCCGGGCTATTGTCCTTCTTGTGACGCGGTCGGGCCAGCCCCCCTGAAACACCGGCCAGTCATCCAGAGCGTCTTCTCATCTGGTGTCTCTTCCCGGTGGTCCCCTGCCATCGGACATGACCGTCCGGTTCTCCCGTTTGCCTCCGGACGGTACCTATCGGCGGAGCGCGTCCAAGGCCATTTCGCGGCCGACGTTGCCCCCCACCGCAGGCCCCGGCCCTGGGTGCGCTCCGCCGTTCCTTCCTTCCCCGATCCCCCTTTTCTCCGATCGCGTCCAGCGGCCTTGACGCCGCCCCGTCCAACCGGCTTTCTGAAGGCCGTCAAAGGCTTTCCCGATAGCGTCCCGCCCGTGCGTCCCGCCATCCTGTTTCCGCTGTTCAAACCGGTCACGGCACTCCCCGGCCTCGGCCCCCGTCTGGGCAAGCTGGTGGAGAAGCTGGCCGGCGCCCATGTGGTCGATCTGCTCTGGCATCTGCCCTGCGGGGTGGTCGACCGCCGCTTCTCGCCGAAGATCGCGCAGGCGCCGCACGGCCGCATCGCCACCCTGACGGTGCGCATCGATTCGCACGCTCCGCCGGTGAACCCGCGCCACCCCTACAAGATCCGCTGCACCGACGAGACCGGCGTTCTGGAACTGGTGTATTTCCACATCCGTGGCGACTGGCTGTCGAAGCAGATCCCGGCGGGGACCACCATGGTGGTCTCGGGCAAGGTGGAATGGTTCAACGACACCGCCCAGATCACCCACCCCGATGCCGTGGTTCCGGTCGATTCGAAGGAAGATCTGGAACTGGTGGAGCCGGTCTATCCCATGACCGCCGGCTTGCCGGCCAAGACCCTGCGCAAGGCGGTGCGCGCCGCACTCGGCGATATCCCTCGGCTCGACGAATGGCAGGACCCGGCTTGGCTCGCCCGCCGGCAATGGCCGACCTGGGCCGAAGCGCTGACCCGCGCCCACACGCCGGAGGACGAAGGCGACCTTGCCGCCACCGCGCCCATCCGCTGCCGCCTCGCCTATGACGAGCTGATGGCGAACCAGCTGGCGCTGATGCTGGTGCGGGCCAGCCAGCGACGGTTGGCCGGGCGGGTGACGCAGGGCGACGGCAGTTTGCGACGCGCTGCGCTGGCGGCGCTGCCCTTCTCGCTGACCGGATCGCAGGCGGCGTCGCTGGAGGAAATCTACGCCGACATGGCGGCCGAGCGGCGCATGCTGCGGCTGCTGCAGGGCGACGTGGGCAGCGGCAAGACCGTCGTGGCCCTGATGGCGATGCTGAACGCGGTGGAGGCCGGTGCCCAAGCCGCCCTGATGGCGCCGACCGAGATCCTTGCCCGCCAGCATGCCGAGAGCCTGGCACCGCTGTGCAAGGCGGCGGGGGTGGAGATCGGGCTGCTGACCGGGCGCGACAAGGGCAAGGCGCGTCAGGCGGTGCTCGACCGGCTGGCGTCGGGCGAACTGCCGCTGCTGGTGGGGACCCATGCCCTGTTCCAGGAGGATGTCGCATTCAAGGATCTGGCGCTGGCGGTGATCGACGAACAGCACCGGTTCGGCGTCCATCAGCGCCTGCAGCTGTCTGCCAAGGGGCGGGCGGTCGACGTGCTGGTGATGACCGCGACGCCGATCCCGCGCACCCTGACGCTGACCGCCTACGGCGACATGGACGTGTCGCGCCTGACCGAGAAGCCGGCCGGCCGCAAGCCGGTGCAGACCGTCACCATCGCTCTCGACCGGCTGGAGGAGGTGGTCAACGGCATCCAGCGCAAGGTGGCGGAGGGGGCCAGGGTCTATTGGGTCTGCCCGCTGGTCGACGAATCGGAGCAAAGCGATTTGGCCGCCGCCACCGAACGCCATGCTTTCCTGCGCGCCACCTTCGGCGACCGGGTCGGGCTGGTTCATGGCAAGATGCGCGGTCCGGACAAGGACGCGGTGATGGCCGCCTTCGCCGCCGGCAACCTCGACGTTCTGGTCGCCACCACGGTGATCGAGGTCGGCGTGAATGTGCCGGAAGCGACAGTGATGGTGATCGAGCATGCCGAGCGCTTCGGCCTCGCCCAGCTCCACCAGCTGCGCGGCCGGGTCGGGCGCGGCGAGAAGCCGTCGAGCTGCCTCCTGCTGTTCGACTCGAACCTGACCGAGACGGCGCGGGCGCGGCTGAAGACGCTGCGAGACACCGAGGACGGCTTCGTCATCGCCGAAGAGGATTTGCGCCTGCGCGGTGCCGGCGAGGTGCTGGGGACGCGTCAGTCCGGCCTGCCCGGATTCCGGCTGGCCGATCTGGCGGTGCACGGTGATCTGCTGGCGGTGGCGCGCGACGACGCCCGGCTGGTGGTGGAGCGTGATCCCGACCTCGCCAGCCCGCGCGGGCAGGCGTTGCGGACCCTGCTCTACCTCTTCGAACGCGACGCGGCGGCCAAGACCTTGCGGTCGGGCTGATCCCGGTCGTCGTCCTGATCCTGGTCCTGATCCCGTTCATGGCCGGCCGGCGGCTCCACCAGGGTAGGGCGGCGGTCGGGCGGAACGACGATGCCGCCGGACATCACCAGCTTCAGGCCGTCTTCGACCGACATGTTCAGCGCGGTCACCTCGCGCCGCGGCACCATCGCCAGATAGCCGGCGGTGGGCGGCGCGCAGGGGATGAAGACGTTGACCATGTCCTCTGCCTGTCCGGCCAACTGCAACTGCACCTCCGGATGGGCGCTGCCGGTGATGAAGCCCAGCGACCACACGCCGGGGCGCGGATACTGGATCACCACCACTTCGCGAAAGGCGTTGGATTTCTTGGCCAGCACGGTCTCGAAGATCTGCTTCACCGCGCCATAGACGGAGCGGACGACCGGCATGCGCCCGACCACCCCTTCGCCGAGGCCCAGAACCAGCCGGCCGACATAGCCGGCGGCGAAGGCGCCGATCAACGTGACGACGACGATCACCACCAGCAGCCCAAGGCCGGGGATCGAGAAGGGCAGGTAATTTTCAGGGTTGTAGGCGCTGGGGATCAGCGGTCGGATATGGCCGTCGATCAACGAAACGAACCACCAGGCGATATAGGCGGTGATGGCGATGGGGGCGGTGACCAGGATGCCGGCCAGGAAATAGGCGCGCAGGCGCCCCATGAAGCCGATGCCCTCGCGGCGGTGCCGCGCCGGCTCCGCCGGCTGGGCTTTTTCCTGTGCCTTCAGGTCCTTCTGATCTCCGCTCACGCCTGTCCATCCGCCTGTCGTCTGCCCGCGCCATAGTGGGGCAAGCGCGCGCCGCTCTCAACTGCCGTGTGGAGCGGACGGGTCAGCCGACAAGCGATCCGGCGATCACGCACAGCAGGGTGACGGCCCCGGCGATGGCGGCGCCATCGACATGGTTGGGGAAGGCCTGCCAGAACTCTTCGCCGGAGATCGGCTCCGGCGCATCGAATTCGTCCATCGACAGGCCGGCGGCCATCCCGCCGCAGGTGCGGTCGGCGATCGCGCCCGACAGGTGGGCCATGGCGACGGCCAGGTAGCAGAATGTGGTGAAGTCCAGAAGGAAGCCGAGCGTGCTGGTCGATTCGCCCAGCGGGCTGGCAGTGAAGCCGGTGGCGGCGACCGTGCTGGCCATGGCGATGGACGCGGCGAGGGGGATCAGGGCGACCGAAAGCAGGCGCTGGGAATCGACGCGGCGGGCGGTGGGCACGGGGAACAGGCTGGGCATGATCGACGCTCCGGCAGCAGGTGAGAGGGCGGAGGGGGACTGATTGGCGGGATCTCTAGTCCCTTCTGCCCGTTCAGCGTTAACGGAGGGTTGACACCGGCCATTGGTCACAACGCCTTCCCCCTTTGTGCAGGTCGAGCTATCCTTTCGCGCGACAAGCAATCCGGGCCGGAGGCCGAAACAGTCCCGTGTCAAAAGCCGAGTTGCCGAACCTGGAGGCCGTGCCCGAAGCGCCGCATGCCGGGCTGGACCGCATCGCGCTGCTGCACCCGCTGACCGCGGAGCAGCGGTCGGACGTGGCGCGCCAATGCCGCTGGCGCCGCTTCGCTCCGGACGAGCAGTTGATCGACCATTGGGCGGAAACCCGTGACGTCGCCTTCATCGTGGACGGGCGCGTGCGTGTGGTCAGCCACTCCGCCGGCGGGCGCGAGGTGAGCTTCAGCGACATCGAAAGCGGGGAATTGGTCGGGGAGATGTCGGCGCTGGACGGCCGGCCGCGCTCCGCCTCGGTCGTGGCGCTGGGGGAGGGGGCCTTGATCGCCTTCCTGCCGGCCCGGCCCTTCCAGCAGCTGGTGGCTGCCCATCCCGAACTGGCGATGGCGATGATGCTGCGGCTGTGCGACAAGCTGCGCAGCGCTACCGACCGCATCATGGAACTGTCGACGCTGGGTGCCAACAACCGCATCCATGCCGAGCTTCTGCGCCTTGCCAAACGGGGCACGCGGCGGGGGGCCTCGGCGATCATCGCCCCCATTCCGGTTCATTCCGACATCGCCGCCCGCGTCAGCACGACCCGTGAGACCGTTGCCCGCGTGCTGAGCGATCTGACCCGCGACGGTGTTCTGGAACGGCGCTCCGATGCGCTGGTGGTGCGCGATTTGCCGAAGCTGGAACTGCTGGTCGAGGATGTCCGCGGCGGCGTGTGACGCACCGAAATCGGGGCTCAGCCTGTTGCAACCCAACTCTGAAAATGGACCGGCCCAAAAATGAAAAGGCCGCGGCCGCCCGTATGAACGGGCAGTGCCGCGGTCGCCTTTCGGTTCCGGTCGATGTGCTGCGCCGAGGTCAGCGCTGCAGCGAGCGGAACAGGATCGCCATGGGGGTTGCCTGCACCCAGTCCGCCAGGAAGATGCCGACCGGACGCATCACGATGGCCGCCGGGGTGGCTTCCAACCAGTCGGCGATGAAATCGCGGACCGGATGCAGCGACAGGCCGTCGCCATGGATGTCTTGATCACCGCGATGAAGGCTGAGGCTGCTCATGATGGTCTCCGTTGAAGAAGGCAGGGAGGTCGGCGGTGGGATCAGTGCTTCAGCAGGCCGAGGACGATGCCGGCCGGGGTGGCGGCGACCCATTCGCGCAGAAAGGCCGCGACCGGGCGCAGGACCAGATAAGCGGGGGTGGCTTCGAACCAGGCCACCGGGAATTCGGCGACGGCGTGGAGGGCATCGGTCGAAGCGTGGTTGTCGGTGCCGGGCTGGAAAGTGGTGGTGGTCATGATCGGTCTCCATCAAGCTGGTGAGGAGACTATATACTGGTATACCCAATGCCAAATACGCTTCCTCTGCATTGCTGGCTGCTGCAAAAATTACAGCTGCACCGAGATTTTCTTGATCAGATCATTGGTGACCCAATTAATCAGCAACACAAACCTTATGCGGCCGATCGGCCCGTCGGGGGTGCTCCCACAGCGCGGCTGAAATGTTTGAACGATCAACCAACGTCTTGACAGTCCAGGCTGAAAAAACGACTTCAAGTCCATGGTTCAATACATCGGTCCCGATCCGCTTCGCAGCCTGTACGATGCCGTGCAAACCCTGCGGCGCGAACCTTCCGCCGCTCCCGAAGCCTCTCGCACGGCCAAGCTGCTGGCGCAGGGGCGTGCCCGCATGGCGCGCAAGGTGGGGGAGGAAGCGATCGAAGTGGCGATCGAGGCCATGCGCGGCGACCGCGACGCGCTGGTGATGGAGGGAGCCGACCTTCTCTACAACCTCGTCGTCCTGCTGGCGGACCTGGACATCGCGCCCGACGAAATCCTGGCGGAACTGCGCCGGCGGGAACTGGCCTTCGGGATCGCGGAAAAACTGCCGAAGTCCGACGATCCGATCAACGGGGTGGGAAGCGCAGCGGCCAAACGCGGCAAGCGCTGAGCCGCGCCGTCAGGACGCCTCGTCCTCCTGCGGGAAGACGAGATCGAAGCGCGTGCCGTCGGTGCGGGTGAGGCGGTACTCGCCGCGAATCTGGCGGGCGAAGGCGCGGATCAGATCCATACCCATGGAGCGCCGTCCCGGCTCAGCCGCCGGCTCCGGTTCGGGGGTGCCTGTGCCGTCGTCCGCCACCGCCAGGTGCAGCATGCCGTCTTCCGCCGTGACGGTGATGGTGATGGTGCCGGAACAGCGATCCGCAAAGGCATGCTTGAAGGCGTTCGACAGCACCTCGTTCAGGATCAGGGCGAAGGGAACCACCCTGTTCAAATCGACGGCAACCGGTTCCACGTCGTGATGAATGGCGATCTCCCGACCCGGACGCCTGTGGAAGCTGCTGAGATGGCCGATCAGCGCCTCGATGAAATTGTCGAGCCGGACCGAGGACACCCCGGTCGAGCGGTAGATCTGCTCATGGATCAGTCCCATCGTGTTGATACGGCTCAGCGCTTCGCTGAACGGCGCTTCCAGTTCCGGCGAGCGCTGGGCCTGCAATTCCAGCAGGCTGAGAATGACCTGCAGATTGTTCTTCACCCGGTGATGGATGTCGCGCAGCAGCACCTCCTTGTCCGCCAGCGCCTGGTCCAGGTGGTGGGTGCGCTCGGCGATGCGGCTCTCCAGCGCTTCGTTGGAGCGGCGCAGCGCTTCCTGTGCGTCTGCGGCCTGACGCGACCGGCGTAGCGCGATGACGCCAAGCAGTCCGAGCAGTCCGATCGATGGAATGGCGAACAGGGCATAAGGCTCGACCCGGTTGCGCCATGCCGCTTCGATGGAGGCGATATCGGTGCCATAGACCACATACACCGGGAGATTCGGCACCTTGCGGCGGGCCAGCACCCGTTCCACCCCGTCGAAGGAAGTCACGGCGCGGAAGGTGCCGTTCGCGTCAGGCGTGGTGACGAGTTCCGGAAACTGGCCGATGTCGGCGCGGTCCGGGGTACTGCCCAGGGGTTCCCGGACGATCGCCCGGCCATCTTCGCGCAGAAGCAGGATGACGTCGCGCGGATCATGCAGGACCGACCGGTAGAAATCGGCGAAATAGCCCGGCAGAAGAGAGATCTGCGCCACACCCTGGAACCGGTTGCCGGGCAGTTCCATTCGGCGGCTGAGGGTGAAGAAGATTTCCGAGTTGATCTTGCCGCTCAGCCGCGGGCCGATATGGATGGCGTCGCCGGCACCGAGATGGGCGCGAAAATACTCGCGGTCGGCGGCGCTCAGCACACGCATCGGCCATTCGAAGCTGCTGGCGCGGACACGTCCCGTCTCGTCGGTGATCCAGTAGGACTGAACCTCCGGCGTTTGCGACGCCAGCGTCTTCAGCCGTTCGTGCAGCAGGGGGGAACCGTCTATCCGCTCCCATCCCAGATCGTCGACCATCCATTCCAGATGGGACAGCGTCATGGCATGGATGCCGAGAGTCTTCGCCGCATGTTCTTCCAGCACGCGGGCGATCGCGGTGCTGCGGCTCTCCGCCTCCGCCATCACCTGACTGCGGTACTGGTGGGCGGCAATCGCCAGCATCGCGACCGCCAGGGCAAGGGCGACAGCCAGCAGCGCCAGGACCGCCGGCGAGGCGGCCTTGCGTTCCATTCGAACCGCATCCGGCCCTTGCACGGGTATCGGAGTCCCGGCGGCGCGTGCATCCTGTTCGAAGCCGGCAGGGGTCATCTGGACGTGGCGTTCCGTTGATGGAGGGCGGTGGTTACGCTCAAGCATAGCGCAACCTCCCGCTCCCGTCACCCTGCAACCATGTAGGGATTTGATTGCGATGATTATCTCGCTATGGTCGGACTCCGGAGTGGGGGCGCCGCCTTGCGGCCCGTAACGGTTGGGGAGCGCGAAAGGAAACCATCCGGGTCCATGGGAAAAAGATGCGCAGAGGCGCGACGTTGCCGGGTGGAAACCCGGTGGTCGTAAATACCCTAAACCTTTCCCTACGGAAGCTTCCGTCACTGCCCCTGGCGGCATCTTCTTCCCGAAGATTGTCAACGCCCGGAGACAATCTTCGGTCATATGCGACAAATTGAAACGAATGCTAGCGAAGGGGGCGAATCGGACTTGGAAGCGGCAACGTACAATGCTTCCATTGCACCTGAACGTCCTACAGGCAGGTCAGGCGGGAGGGCCGGGGCCAACCTGCGCGGGTTACGGGGAGGTGGGGGCATGATGGGGATGGATGGCGGACCGGACGACGAGTTGCTGTTCGGTCCGGAGGACGGGACCGTCATTGCGGTTCGTCCTCAACGGCAGTCCGGCTTGCCCTGGCCCATCCTGGTGGTGGACGACGACCCGCAGGTTCATGCCATGACCGCGGTGCTCCTGCGTGATTTCGACTTCGACGGCCGTCCCTTCGAGGTGGTCAGCGCCCTGTCGGCGGAAGAGGCGAAGGCGGTGCTGGCGCTGCGGCCTGACCTTCCCGTCGCCCTGCTGGACGTGGTGATGGAGACGGAGGACGCCGGTCTCAGGCTGGTCCGCCACATTCGGGAGGAGCTGGGAAACCAGCGCATGCGCATCATCCTGCGCACCGGCCAGCCGGGGCAGGCGCCGGAGCGCGACGTCATCGTCGGCTACGACATCAACGATTATAAGGCCAAGAGCGAGCTGACGGCGCAGCGCCTGTTCACCACGCTGGTCAGCGCGCTGCGGGCGTGGCGCGACATCGTGACGATCGAACGCAACAGGCAGGGGCTGGAGCGGATCCTCAGTGCATCGGCCTCCCTGTTCGAAATGCGGTCGATGCGCGCCTTCGTCGAGCAGCTGGTGGAGCAGATTGCCCGCCTCGTCGATCCGGGCGGTACACCCTCCGTGCTTGCCTGCCGGCCGCTGGAGCGCGGTGACGGCAGCCGGTCGGTCGCGCTGGTGGCCGGACTTGGGGAGTTCGCCCGCAGCATCGGCATGCCCGTTGCCGACGTTCTTCCGGCCGACGCGGCGGCGGAGGTCGAGGATGCGTTGGGGAGCCAGCGCAACCTGTACCGGGACGACCGTTGTGTTCTGGTTTTCCGCACGCGCGAGCATGGCGTGACCGTCTTCCGGCTGGAGCGGGCGGAGCCCTACACCCCCGACGAGCACCGGCTGCTGGAGCTGTTCTGCAACCGTGTCGCGATCGGCTTCGACAATGTCTGCCTGTATGAGGAGTTGGTGGCGCTGAACCGCTCGCTCGAGCGGCGCGTGGAGGAGCGCACCAACGAACTGGCCGCCAACCAGAAGGCGCTGATCCTGGCGAAGGAACGGGTGGAGCGTGCGCTGGAGTGCGAATTGCTGGCGCGCGACCGCCAGCGCCAGTTCCTGGGCATGGTCAGCCACGAGTTCCGCACCCCGCTCGCCATCATCGACAGTGCAGCCCAACTGCTTGCCATGAAGGCGGAACAGGTGGAGCCGGAGATGCTGGAAAGGCTGGCGGTGATCCGTGGCAGCGTCCAGCGCCTGACCGGCCTGATCGACGCCCATCTGACCGACGAACGGCTGCAGGGCAACGCGCTGGTGCTCGAACGCGCGGAGGTCGATCTTCCCGATCTGATCCGCGGCGTCGTGCGTCCCTTCCGGGTTGCCTATCCGGACCGTGAATTCCGGATGGAACTGGATGGGTTGCCGCGTCGCGTGGAAATCGATGCCCATCTTATCGGGCTGGTTCTGACCAATCTGATCAACAACGCGGTCAAATATTCCGGACCGGGCGGCCCGATACTGCTGCATGGCGATACGGACGGCGCCATGGCCGTGATCGAGGTGACCGACCATGGCCGGGGCATCCCGGATCCGGAGATACCCCGCCTGTTCGACCGCTTCTTCCGCGGCTCCGGCGCCTCGGGCATTCCGGGGACCGGCATCGGACTGCACACGGTGCAGCAGATCGTCCTGCTTCATGGCGGTGCGGTGGCGGTGGACAGCGAACTCGGCAAGGGATCGACCTTCCGGGTCGTATTGCCGGTGTGATGGTACCCGATGACGCGCCTGTTCGAAAGGGTATGGCCCTTTGGCATAAGGAATGAGATAGTCGGCACAGGTCCGGCACTGACGGAAAATCCGGCGGCTCCCATGCTTGCACAGCAGTATGCGGCGATAAAACGCGATCTGGATGACAAAGGTATTCTGTTTTCCTTCAGCGGATACTTGTCGGAAGGGATACTTTACTCCCTGGGTGAGGCGTTGCGGGAAAAGATGGCTCTGGAAGAGGCAGACGGTCCCACCATCCGTCGGGTCTTCTCCGTCTTTGTCGAGCAGATGCAGAACATCATCCGCTATTCGGCGGAAAAGATGTCGGGCAGCGCCGGCCGCGCGGTCGAACTCAGCGCCGGAATGGTGACCATCGGGGTGGAGGACGGCAAGGTCTTCATCGTCTGCGGCAACACCGTGCGCAATGGCGACGTTCCGCGCCTGAAGCAGCGGCTGGACCATCTGAAGAGCCTCGACCGCAATGGCATCAAGAGCTACTACCGTGAACAGCTTCGGGAGGAACCGGACGACGGCAGTCGCGGCGCGACCCTGGGACTGATCGAGATCGCCCGGCGGGCCAGCGATCCCATCGACTATGATTTCAACGCGATGGACGCGGACCGCAGCTTCTTCTGCCTCAAGGTCCGCGTCTGAGCGGCCGAACCGAGCGACGAGCCATGGACAGCCTGACCATCCCCGCCACCGGACGCACGCCGGGCGTCTCCTTCGACTTCGCCGGCGGCCATTTACGAATGACCGGCGAATCATATCCCGACGACGTCGCCGGATTCTTCGGCCCGGTGTTCGACGCGCTGCGTGGCTATCTGGCCCGCCCCGATGGCGGTCCGATCCGTTTCGACATGGAATTGCTGTATTTCAACAGTTCCAGCGCCAAAGCGTTGATGAACATCTTCCAGATGCTGGAGACCGTGGCGAAGGCCGGCCGGCCGGTGACGCTGACCTGGTGCGTGGAGGAAAACGACGAGTCCATGCGCGAACTGGGCGAGGACTTTGCCGAGGATCTGCGGCATGTCGTCTTTCGGATGCGGGAGATCCCCGCCGGCGGCAGCCCATGAGCTTCAACCTCTTCGCTGCTGAGGAGGAGGCGCTCGCCAAGGCCCGCGCGCTTGAGAAGAGGCTGGAGGCGCTGGCACCGCAGTGCCTGTCCGATTACCGCGAACTCGTCGCCGCCTTCGAACTCAGCACGCGGGAGCAGCAGCGGCTGGTGCGGGTCAGCGACCGCCTGCAGGCCCAGTTGAGCGACGCCAACCACGAACTGGAACGCCGGCGCAGCGAGGCTGAAGCCGCGCTGGAAAGCCTTCGCGAGGCGCAGGAGGCGATGGTCCAGTCGGAAAAGCTGGCTTCCCTCGGGGCGCTGGTCGCCGGGGTCGCGCACGAGATCAACACGCCGGTCGGGATCGCCGTTTCCTGCGCGTCCCATCTTGCCGATGCGACCCAGGCCTTGCGCCGCCGGGCGGAGGAAGGGGAATTGGGAAAGGCGGAGTTCGCCCGCTATCTCACCACCGCAATCGACACCACCGACCTCATCCTGGGCAATTGCGAACGGGCGTCGCAGTTGATCGCCGGCTTCAAGCAGGTTGCGGTCGACCGGGCCAGCGCGGAGCGGCGCGGCGTCAATCTTGCCGCCTATATCCAGGATACGCTGGTCAGCCTGCAGCCGAAGCTTCGGCCGTCCGGCCATGCGGTGGCGGTGAGTTGCCCCGACGATCTGGAATTGGACAGCTATCCGGGCGTGCTGTCGCAGATCCTGTCGAACCTGGTGATGAACGCCCTGACCCATGCCTTTGCCGATGGCCGGCCGGGCGACATGGCGATCACGGTGGATCTTCCGACTCCGGATACCGTCCGACTGTGCTTCACCGACAATGGCCGCGGCATGAGCGAAGAGCACCGCGCCCGGGTGTTCGAGCCATTCTTTACCACGCGGCGCGGGCGCGGTGGCAGCGGGCTGGGGCTGCACATCGTCCATAATCTGGTGGTCGGCGTTCTGAAGGGATCGATCACGGTGGACAGCGTGCCGGACCGCGGCACCAGCTTCACGCTGCTGTTCCCGCGCCGGACACCGGGTCAGGACTGACTTATCCCTGTGCCGCGCCCACCACCCGGATCGGAGCGGAGAAGACATAGCCGACGCCATGCACCGACTTCAGCGGGGCAGGGCCGCCGATGGCGCCCTCCACCTTGTGGCGCAGGCGGCCGACGACGGTGTCGATGGAACGGTCTTCCGGGTTCCAGCGGCGATTGTACAGAGCCTGGGAGATCTGGTCGCGAGTCGCCGGCTTGCGCGCCTGGGTGGCCAACAGGCTGGTCAGCTTCATTTCCATGCTGGTCAGGCTGATGCGGATGCCGGCCGGGTTGGTCAGGCTCCATTCCGTGGGGTCGAGCGACCAGCGCGCTTCGTCGGCGCCGTCATGGACGGAGTCGGCTGGTGCGGCGGCACCGGCGGCCTGGACCGCCGACTCGGCGGCACGCTCGCTCAGCCGGCGCAGCAGCGACTTTACCTGCGCTTCGAGTTCGCGCAATTCGACCGGCTTCACCAGATAGGCGTCGGCGCCGATCTCCAGCCCGACCACGCGGTCGACGGTGGAACTGCGGGCGGTGACCATGATGATGCCGGCGCCGTGGCCGTCGCGCAGACGTGCCGCGATCTTGAATCCGTCCTCGTCCGGCAGGTTCACATCCAGGACCACGATGGACGCGTTGTTGCTCTGGAGCAGACGGTCGAGTTCCGCACCGTCGCGTGCGCCGATCGCATGAAATCCGCAGCCCGTCAGGTATTCCACCATGTCGGACCGGAGCGAACTCTCATCTTCGACCACGACGATCGTCGGACCTGCCATGCCGTGCTCTCCCTGCTGCCACGCCTATGCACACCACTCCAACGGGTGGAACATACTCTAGGATGCCTAAATTTTAAAACAAAGTTGATGAGCCTCGAAAGCGACCTGTGAACCTGTCCCTGACCTATCGCAGATGGCGCGTCACAACCTGTCACAAAAGGTGACATCTCTGTAACAGATTCGCGCAAACGGTCCAGGCCTTTCATGCGGCCCGACGGCCTGATCCCGGTTGGGGAACGGCCGCTGCGTCGGTCAGCCGCACGCGGAACCCGAACAATGTGATGTCGTCGCGCTGTTCGCGGCCCGACTGAAAGCGGTCGAGGGAGGATTCCAACTCCGATTTCAGCCGATCCAGCGGGCCGGTGCCACCCTGCCGGAGCATGTCCCGCAGGCGGGCTCTGCCGAAGCTGCGTCCGCGTTCGCCGCCGCTCTGATCGGCCAGTCCGTCGGTCCCCAGGATGAAGGTCTGGCCCGGCCGCAGGAGAATGCCGTGATTCGTGAAGGACGACTCGGCTCCACACCGCCCGGCGGACTGCCAGGCCGGACGGTAGCCCAGGCTGCGCCGGTCGCCGCGCAGCTCCGTCACCCCGTCGTCGGTGACGATCAGCAGGGGAATGCGCGCGCCGGCATAAACCAGCCTCCCTTCGGCGGGCCGGATATGGCAGAGCGCGAGATCAAGGCCGTTGTCGAAGCACTCGGCTCCGTTGCGGGCTTCTCCCTCCTGGTGCAGGGCGGCGCGGACCTTGCGGTCGACGGCGGCAAGCACCGCTGCCGGGTCGGACGCGCCCAGAAGGTCCAGTGCGTTGTTCAGCATCGCGCTGGCGGTCATCGTCATGAAGGCGCCGGGCACGCCATGCCCCGTGCAGTCGGCGACCGCGACGACGTATCCGTCCGGCACCTCCCGGCAGACATAGAAATCGCCGCTGACCACGTCGCGCGGGCGCCACAGGACGAAATGCTCGGTGAGGCCGGCCGACAGCGTGTCGGCGGACGGCAGGATGGCGGACTGGATCAGCTGCGCATAGTTGATGCTGTCCATAATAGCGCGGTTGGTGGCGGCCAGTGCCTCGGTCCGTTCGCGGACCCGGCTTTCCAGCGTGCTGGTGTGGTCCTGCACGGTGGCCGCCATGCGGTTGAAGCCTTCCGCCAGCACGCCGATCTCATCGGTGCGGCCGGTATCCATGCGGGCGCCATAGTCGCCGCGCGCCATGGCGCTGGCCAATTGGGTCAGCAGGCGCAGCGGGCGCAGCACCATCCGGTTCAGCGTCAGGCCCAGCACCGCCATCGCCCCCAGCAGCGACAGCACCAGCAGCCCGACCACCGGCACCAGCGCATCCAAGGTTGCCTGCCGGACCTCCGCCGTCGAATAGGCGATCCGCAGGGTTCCCACCGTCTGGACCCGTCCCTCGCGCCCGTGCAGGACGATCGGCCGTTCGACGGTGATGCGTTCGGCGTCTTCCTCGTCGTCAACACCGATCTCGGCCAGCGGCACGTCGCGGTCGGTCTCGAAAACCGTGATGGAGCGGATGGCGGAATCGCGCCCGGTCAGTGCTTCGATCATCCGCTGGGCGCTGCGGTTGTCCAGTTCCCACACCGGGCCGCTCAGCGCGTCGGCCTGGGTCGCCGCGACCAGTTCGGCCCGGCGCAGCAGGTCCTGGTGGCGCTGACCCTCCACGATCCACTCCGACAGCAGCACGGCCGCCGATCCGATGGTCGCGGTCGTCAGCAGGATGGCTCCGGTCACCCGTGCCAGCAGAGAGGATCGGCGCCTCACGACAGGATCCCGCTCCGCCGCCACAGCATCTCCAGGCGCCCGTCCGCGGCAAGCCGGTCGAGCAGCGAATCGAGCCAAGCGGTCGCGACGGCTGCGCCCCGGCGCGTCAGGATGGTGTGCTCGTAGATCTGGTCGGTGCGCTCCGACACCACCAGCTGCCGCGCCAGTTCGGGCTCGCGCTGCAGGAAGCGGGTCAGGAAGGAGCGGGTGACGATGGCGAGATCGGCACGACCGGCGACGACGCTGCGGACGTTGCCCTCATGCGTCACCGTCACACGGGTGCGGAAGCGCTGTTCGAGGATCTTCGGATCGGCCTCGAACCCGGCGAAGGCGTAGTGGAACCCCAGCCGTCCGAGAATCGACTTGCCGGACAGGTCATCGAAATAGCGCTGGTCGACTCCGGGGGCTGCACGGGCGATGAACACCTCGGCGTCGCTCAGGAAGGGCCGGCTGGCCTCGACCGGCCGGCCTTGCCAGCCCCAATTGCGGCATTCGAAGGCGATCATGTCGAACCGCCCCTGTTCCAGGTCGTCGTACCGCCGCTGCGGCGCGGTGTGGACCATTTCGAACCGGAGTTCAGACTGGGCGGCGTTGAACAGGTCCAGCAGGTCGCGGGTAACGCCGCCGCCCGTCTCGTCGACGTAAGGGGGAAATTCGTAGGCGCCGACCCTGACGACGCCCAAAGCATCGGCGGGCACCGTATGCGCCGCGGCAGTGCGGCCAGCCAGCAGGGGCAGGGAGGCGAGGAGGGGCAGCGCGGTCCGCAGAACCGTGCGGCGGGATAGCGGTCCCGTCATCGCGTCCCCCTTCGTGCTACCCCATTCCGATCCGGATTAATCTACCCCGGTATGCACCCATGCCGCAATGCGGGACATTTCCTGTCGCTGGACGGGTGTCGGTAAACGGGCGGGCCGAAGCTGTCGGCCGCGCCATTCCCAAGTCCCGTGATCTCAGGCCGCTTCCGTCGCACGCTCCTGCTGGCTGTCGGCGAGTTCGGTGATCTCGCTTCCGCTCAGGGTCTCGCGCTCCAACAGGGCCTTGGCGATGCCGTCGAGCGCGGCGCGGTCGGTGCGCAGCAGGCGGCGGGCATGCTCCATGCCTTCGTCGGTGATGCGGCGGACCTCCTCGTCGATGCGCCATGCGGTACGCTCGGACCGGGCGCCCGGCTCGGCGGCGGCATGGGCGACATAGCCGATCTCCTCGCTCATCCCCCAGGCCGTGACCATGCGGCGGGCGAGGTCGGTGGCGGCGCGGAAGTCGGCTTCGGCACCCGTGGTGACGTGATCGTGGCCGAAGACGATCTCCTCCGCCGCCCGGCCCGCCATGGCGACGGCGATGTCCGCCATCAGCTTGGCGCGGGACACCGACACGCGGTCGCCCTCCGGCAGTCGCACCACCATGCCCAGCGCGCCGCCGCGCGGGATGATGGTGGCCTTGTGGATCGGGTCGGCCTGCGGGCAGCGCAGGGACACCAGCGCATGGCCGGCCTCATGGACCGCGATCAGCCGCCGTTCGTGCGCCGACAGGGCGAGGCTGCGGCGCTCGGTGCCCATCAGCACGCGATCCTTGGCGGCTTCGTAATCCGACATGGTGACGACGACCCGGCCCTGACGCGCCGCCGACAGGGCGGCCTCGTTGGTCAGGTTGGCGAGTTCGGCGCCGGAGAAGCCGGGGGTGCCGCGCGCCACGGTGCGGGCGCAGACGTCGGGGGCCAGCGTCAGCCGGCCTGCATGGACGTCCAGGATGGCCTCGCGCCCGGCCACGTCCGGCAGGCTGACATGGATGTGACGGTCGAAGCGGCCGGGGCGCAACACCGCGGCGTCCAGCATCTCCGACCGGTTGGTGGCGGCGATCACCACCACGTCGCCGCCCTCGACGATGCCGTCCATCTCGACCAGCAGCTGGTTCAGCGTCTGCTCGCGTTCCGAATGGCTGTTCGATTCGCCGCGCTT
>NZ_DASPIS010000020.1:0-33898 GCF_035628975.1 Azospirillum sp.
GATGCAGGGCGAGCGCGAAGAGCCCGCCCACCGCAGGCACCAGCGACACCGCGATCGGATCGATCCGCTGGCCGACCAGCCAGGGGATCACCGCGACCGCCAGGGTCAGGGCGCCGAAGCCGATGACGCCGAGCGCCACGGCGGCGGCCGTCAGCCAGCGGCGCGGCCGTTCGCGGCTGCGGTCGAAATTGTCGAGCAGGGCCGCCGCGGCGAGGGCGGCGATCGCCGGAAAGACCGGCAGCGTGTAATGCAGCAGCTTGGTCGGCACCGCCTCGAACACCAGCCAGCTCGGGACGATCCAGGCGATGCAGAATCGCACGGCGTCCAGCCGGCGGCGCGCCCAGGTCCAGGGAACCGCCAGCAGGGCGAGCAGCGACCAGGGGGCGAAGGTGACCCAGAAGGTGCCGAGATAATAGCCCGGCGGCAGGCCCTTGCCCTCCTGCCCGCCGGATACCTTGCCCAGCATGTCGTGGCCGACGGATTCGGCGAAGAAGGCGCCCTTGCTCTTGATGGCGATGGCGATCAGCCAGGGAGCGGCGATGGCCACGACGATGCCGAGCCCGGCCAGCGGCTTCAGCCGCTTCAGCCAGCCAGCCTCGCGGTCCCACAGCGCCAGAACCAGCGCCGTGCTGCCGGACACCAGCAGGACCAGAGGCCCCTTGACCAGAACGCCGACGCCGGCGGCGATCCAGAACACCAGCGGCGCGGTCCAGGCCCCCCGCCCGGCGGGAGCCGGATCGCGGCGGGTGAGATACAGATGCGCCAGAACCGCCTGCCCGATCACCACGGTGGCGAGCAGGACGGCGTCGGTCTTGGCCATCCGCGCCTCGACCCCCAGAACGACGCAGGACGCCATCATCAGCCCGGCGATGAAGCCGGCCGGACCGCCGAACAGCCGCGCCGCCGTCCAGGCGCTGCCGAGCACAGCGAGGATCGCCCCCAGGAAGGACGGGATGCGGTAGGTCCAGATCAGCTTCTCGCCGCCCACCGGAACGCCGCGCACCGCTTCGGCCACCGTGGTCGCCGCGGTCTGCAGCCAATAGATGCCGACCGGCTTCTTGTAGCGCGTCTCGTCCTGGAAGCGGATGTCGACGAAATTGCCGCTGTCCAGCATCTGGGACGATGCCTGCGCGAAGCGCGCCTCGTCCCGGTCGAAGGGCGGCAGCACGGTGAAGCCCGGCAGGAAGAGCGCGGCGGCGATCAGCGCCAGCAGCGCATAGGCCCAGATCGGCAGGGCGGCGCGCGGCAGGGTGGATGCGGTCACGATTTGCTCGGCACCGCATCGCCAGCGGCCAGCGACTTCTTGTGGGTCCAGACGAAATAGACGTTGCGGGCGTAGATCACCAGCCCCATGCCCTGCCCCAGCATGAAGACCGGGTCGAAGCGGTAGAAGGCATAGGCGAACAGCATCACGCCGCCGCCCAGCGAGAAGTACCAGAACAGTTCCGGCACCACGCTGCGCCGCGCCTTTTCGCTGGCGATCCACTGCACGATGAAGCGCATGGTGAACATCAGCTGGGCAAAGAAGCCGATGCCGACCCAGATCAGGTCGGTCGTGCTCTGCTCGTTGAACCAGGCCGCAGCGCGCTCAAGCATCGTAGAAATCCTGTGCCGAAAGGGTCTTGTGGTCGCAAGCGTAAGGTCGGTCAGAGGCGTTCGGAGACGGGCGACAGCTTCGTCCGCCGCTTCAGCCAATAAACGCCCAGCAGATCGACCACGCCGATCAGCCCGCGCCGCCAGTTGTTGTATTTTGACACGCCGCGCTCGCGCGGGCGATGGTTCACCGGCACATAAGCCACCGGGTGGCCGTGCGCGCGGAACAGGGCCGGCAGGAACCGGTGCATCGCCCCGAAGAACGGCAGGTCGAGGAAGGCGTCGCGGCGGAACAGCTTCAGCCCGCAGCCGCTGTCGGTGCAGCCGTCCTGCAGGAAGGACTGGCGGACGGCGTTGGCGATCTTGGAGGCCCAGCGCTTCGACAGGGTGTCCTGCCGTTTCTTGCGCAGGCCGCCGACCAGCACCGGGGCGCCGGCCTCCCCCGTCGACACCAGCGCGAACAGCGCCGGTATGTCGGCAGGGTCGTTCTGGCCGTCGCCGTCGAGGGTGACGACGAACTCGCCGCGCGCCGCCTTGACGCCGCTGCGCACCGCGGCGCTCTGGCCGGAGCGGCGGACATGGCGCAGCACGCGCAGCCGGCCGGCCTCGATCGCCGGGGCAAGCCGCGTCTGGGTGTCGTCGTCGGACTGGTCGTCGACGAAGATGACCTCGAAGCCGCCGACCGGCGCCAGCGCCCGCTCGATCTCTTCGAGCAGCGGCAGCACGTTGTCGGCCTCGTTGAAGACGGGGACAACGACCGACAGCCGCACCGGCTGGCCGCTCTCCGGATAAATGCTCACGGTTTGCCATCCCATTCGCCAAACGGGCCGCAAATTACTCTCGCGGCGCGGCGAACGGTAGCGGAAAAGGATGAGACCGGAGCGGGGCAGATCCCCGCACCGGTCCTATCGGCCGGGCGTCGGTACGGGTTACCCCTTGTTGCCGTCCAGCGGAAGCGGGACATAACGCAGGTCGCCGCCGCGGCTGACCAGCATCAGCAGGGTCTTGCGCCCCTGTTCCTTTGCCTTGGCGATGCGGCTTTCCAGGTCGGCGGGGGTCGACACCGGCTCCTGCCCCGCCTCGACGATCACGTCGCCCAGGTCCAGCCCGCGTTGCGAGGCGACGCTGTCGCCGTCCACCTCCGTCACCACTACCCCGTCGACGTCCTCGCCGATGGAGAAGGTCTCGCGCAGGCCGGGGGTGAGCGGGGCGAGCTTGAGGCCGAGCGCCGATTTGCTCTCCTCCGGCTGTGCCGAGCGGGGGGCCCCGCTCGACCCGGACATCGCCAGTTGCTGCGGCTCGTTGCGCAGTTCGCCGAGCGTCACCTGCACCGATTCCTGCTTGCCGCCGCGCAGCACGGTCAACGGCACGTCGCTGCCGATCCCGGTCGAGGCGACGAGACGCGGCAGTTCACGCATCTGCTCCAGCGGCTTGCCGTTGAAGGCGGTGATGACGTCACCCTGGCGCAGGCCGGCGGTGGCGGCAGGGCTGTCGGGCGAAACGCTGGTGACCAGCGCGCCGCCGGTGCCGTCCATGCCCAGGCTTTCGGCGATGTCCGGCGTCACCCGCTGGACCTGGACGCCCAGCCAGCCGCGCCGCACCTTGCCACCGTCCTTCAGCTGATCGATGATCGGCTTGGCAAGCGAGGACGGAATGGCGAAGCCGATGCCGACCGACCCGCCGGTGGGCGAATAGATCGCGGTGTTGATGCCGATAACCGCACCGCCGGCATCATAGAGCGGACCACCGGAATTGCCGCGGTTGATGGCGGCGTCGGTCTGCAGATACTCGTCGTAGGGGCCCTGCTGGATATCGCGGGCGCGGGCCGACAAGATGCCGGCGGTCACCGACCCGCCGAGCCCGAACGGGTTGCCGATGGCGACCACCCAGTCGCCGACCTCCACCGTCTCGCTGTCGCCCCAATGGGCGGCGGCCAGAGGCTTGTCGCTTTCGACCTTCAAGAGCGCCAGATCGGTCGGCGCATCGGACCCCACCAGCTTGGCCGGCAGCCGGGTGCCGTCATGCAGGGTGACGGAGATTTCCGCCGCATCGGCGACGACATGGCTGTTGGTGACGATCAGCCCGGCCGGATCGATGATGAAGCCGGAACCGAGCGCCATGCTGGGCAAGCCGCCCGGCCCACCCCCCGGCGCACCATTGGGACCGCCGCCCGGCCCGCCATTGGGACCGCCTTCGGGCGTGCCGTTAGGCTGACCGCCGCGCTGGCGGTTGCGGAACTCGCGGAAGAATTCCTCCAGCGGCGAGCCGGGGGGCACGTCCATCCCCTCCGGCAGGCGGCCGCCGCCGGATGCCTGCGGCGCCTGGGTGCTGGAGATGTTGACCACGGTGTCGACCTGCGTCCGGGCGAGGTCGCGGAAGGATGGCGGCGCGTAGGTCCGGCTGGCGTTGGGCGCAGCATTGACGGTGTTCGCGGCGGGCGCCTCCTGCGCGGCGGCGGGACCCGCGGGAAGCACCGGCAACAGGACGGCACCGGCCAGCAGCGCGCACAGCGCCGCAGCCGGAAGATGGCGGGAGGTGTGGGGCGAACGCGGAACGGACGCATGCGGCATGGACGGTCTCCGCAAAATCGGTGGGGCAAAACAGTTGGAGCCAACGGCCACCGCCCGCCGAGCCGACAAGTCCCGGTGACGGTCGGAACGCCCCGTTCAGGGAAATTCCTGAAGTCAAAACACGCCACCCCCCGTCCGGGGTCCATCGCACTTTTCAAAAGACGCCACCACCGGCGGTTTCCTGTACGCGCTTTTCATCCGTCAACGGACTTTAAAAGCCCTGCCATCCACCAATCGTCGTGCCCCGTTGTGACACCGGACACAAAATCACGATTCCGTGCAAAGTTATGCTGGCATTTTTGAGAAGAGTTTCCGATAGTCATCCATACCGAAAACATCGCCCGCCAGCGTGAAGCCACGATGCTGCCGACGCACGCGCCCGCGTGGTCCCGCGTCGGAAGCGTGCGGTTCGGGTGGACATGCTGACGAATGACTGAAAATTCACTTTGGCAACCGAGCGATATAATGAACGCAGAAACCGGGAGCGAACCGGAGTCTCCCAAGAAGCGTGGGCGCATTCCGCAGTCGGCGTGGCCCCAAATTCTTGAACGTTACCGCAGCGGTGCAACGCTTTCGGCCATCGCGCGCGAATTCGAATGCACGCCCAGCGCCATCTCCTACATCATCAAGAAGGCGGAGGCCGCAAGCGGCCAGGGCGACGCCGCCCACGCTGATGACGACCAGGGCGATGCCCATGCGGACGACGGTCAGTCTTCCGCACCGGCCGCACCGGCCGAGGAGACATCCGCACCGGTGACCGCGGCTCCGGCTTCCCCGGCGGCCGAACCCGCTCCCGCCGCTCCTGCGGAAGGCGAAGCTCCCGCAGAGCCGCGCCGTGCCGGCCGCACGGTCCGCGGCACGCTGACCCGTACCCCGCGGACGGAACCGGCGGCCGATCAGACCCCGGTCGAGACGCCTGCAGCTTCCCCGGCGGCGGCTGCCCCGGCGGCGCCGGCACCGACGGAAACGCTGCGCCTGAACCGTCAGGAACCCGCACCGGCTCCGGCCCCCGCGGCAGCCCCCGCCCCGGCGGCTCCGGTCGCGGCAGCCCCGGCGACCGTGGATGCTCCGCGGACGGCCGGACAGCCGACCCCGCCGGTGGATGCAATCGAAGGCCGCCTGCGCGACACGGCCAAGGCCTGCATCTCCGCCTACCGTGGCTGGCGCCAGCAGCCGAGCGAAGCGACGATCCAGTCGCTGTCCGAAAGCGTGCACGAACTGCGCAAGGCCCTGGCCCGCGTGGAAATCGACATGTCGGCCAGCCGGCGCGAGGAACAGGCGATTCGCCCGATTCCGATCCCCGCGCACCGGGCATCGCGTCGCCCGAACTGAGCGGATTTTGAAAAGCGGGTCTCCTCGCCCTCTTTGAATTCCGTGTTTCAAAAAACCTCCGTCCCGTTCTTGGGGCGGAGGTTTTTTGTTGGTGCAAAAATCCGCGAAAAGGGGCTTGACGCCCACCCGATCGAAAGGCTAATCCTCTGCGCCCCGATGGAAGGGTGGCCGAGTGGTTAAAGGCAGCAGACTGTAAATCTGCCCGCGTACGCGTACGCTGGTTCGAATCCAGCCCCTTCCACCATCGCACCATGGCGTGCGCCGCAGCAGACCGCCCCCAGCAGACGACCACGTCATGGCGGTGCCGCGATCAACTCCCAACTTTTCAACTCCCGAATTTTGAAAATCCTCTCGCGCACCGCTACAGCGGCAGAGGATCCGCCGGCGTAACGCGCGGGAAACGCAGCGTGAAGGCGGTTCCGGCCCCCGGTGCGCTGTCCAGCCGCAACCGCCCGCGCAAGCTGCGCGTGACCAGCGTGTAGACGATGTTCAGCCCCAACCCGCTGCCGCCGCGGTCGCGGCTGGTGGTGAAGAAGGGCTCGAAGACTCGGCCATGCAAATCGGCCGGAATGCCCCTGCCGTCGTCGGCAAAGACCAATTCCACCTCCCCGCCCGACAGCGTGACCGTTACGGTCAGCCGGCCGCGCACGCCCGGATCGTAGCCGTGCAGGATGGAGTTGATGACGAAGTTGGTCAGGATCTGGCTGATGACGCCGGGATAGCTGTCCAGCATCAGGTCTTCCGGGCAATGGACGGCGACGGCATGTCCGCTGCGGCGGATGCGCATTCCCAGGCTGCGCAGGACCTCGTGGATATAGTGGTTCAGTTCGAAAACGCGGCGTTCCTCGCTGGCCTGGTCGACGGCGATCTGTTTGAAGCTCTGGATCAGGCGGGTGGCGCGCTCGACGTTCAGCAGCATCAGCTGCGTCGCTTCGTCCGCGATGTCGATGAATTCGGCGAAGTCGCCGCGCCGCAGCGAGCCGGCTTCGAACAGGCGGCGCAGGCTCCGCGTCTTTTCCGCCAAAAGCGAGGCGCCGGTCAGGGCGATGCCGACCGGCGTGTTGATTTCGTGCGTCACGCCGGCCACGAGGGAGCCGAGCGCGGCCATCTTCTCCGCCTGGATCAGCTGGACCTGCGCCTCCTTCAAATCCTGCAGGGCGCGCTCGGCCTCCTCCTTGGCGACGCGGACGGCTTCCGCCGCACGGACGCTCTCGGTCACGTCGGTGTGGGAGCCGACGATGCGGAAAGTCCGGCCGTCGCTGCCCGCCACGGCCAGTGCGCGGGTCTCCAGGAAGACCGTCGCGCCCGACCGATGGAGGAACCGCTGCAGCAACCGACTTTCGGAACGCCGGCCGGATGCCAGTTCTTCCACCATCTCCAGTGCGGCGGCGCGATCGTCGGCGTGGATCAGCTCTTCCCAACGGCGGCGGCTGTTCTCCATCTCCGTCTCGCCATAGCCCAGCAGGCCCCACCATTGCGGGGAGAACCAAACCTCGCCCGTGCGCAGGTCCCACTGCGAGATGCCCTCCCGCGCGGCGCGGATCGCCAGTTCGAACAGTTCGCGGCTGGCGGCCAATTCCCGTTCGGCCTGCTTGCGCTGGGTGATGTCGGTGTAGGTGGTGACGAAGCCGCCGTCCGGCAGCGGCAGGGTCACCGTCTCGATGACCACGCCGTCGGGCCGCACCCGCTCGTTGTAGAAGGGCCAGGACGCGTTGCGGATGTAGTCCAGCCTCTGCGCCACCAGATCGTCCACGTCGCCGCGGCCATAGCCGCCCTGCTCCGCGATGTGGCGCACCACCGTCTCGTAGGGCTGGGCATAGCGCGGGAATTCCGGGTCGATGAAGAGCAGTTCCAGCACGCGCCGGTTCCACGCGACCAGCCGCAGGTCGTGGTCGAAGGCCATCACGCCCTGGCTGAGACAGTCGAGGACGAGGCTGGTCTTGGCCCAGGGTTCACGCTCCGACGGAATTTCCGGCTGACCGGCAGTCTCGACGGCCGTCAGCAGGCTTTCCCCCGGCGCGCCCGCGCCAAGCGCCAGAGTGACCGCGGAGCCGTCGGGGAACGCCCGCGTCACGGCATGGCCGCGGCGCAGGTCGTCGATCCCGGACAGCCCGAGAAGACCGGCGAGAAGCGCGTCGAGCGTCGCATGGAACGGCCCCTCAGGCGTTCCGGCGGGAGGCATGGCGAACCGGGCCGCGAAGGCGGCATTGGCCCAGACCAGACGTTCGTCGGCGTCGAAGCGGGCGAACCCGGTTTCCCCCATGCGCGTGCCTTCTCCCACCGCCAATTCGGCCTGCATGCGATGACCATCGCGATAGCCGGCGAGCAAAAGCCGCCGGCCGGACACGCGGTGCGGATCGCGGTCCCATTCTTGTCTCTTGACGGTTGACGGGCAAGGGCCATCACGCAGCCGCTCCCGCCGGACGCCGCCGGTGAACCCCTTGATTTTACGTCTGCCCGACGCCTAATCCTGCGCCAGACAGCGAAGCGTAACAGGCAAACCGTTGGCCGGGAAAGGATTTGCACGATGTCGGACGTCGCGGCCTACGGCAGTCTGTTCCTTGTGGCGCTGGCGGCCGCGACGATTTTTCCCGCCCAGTCGGAGCTTCTGTTGGCCGGGTTGCATTCTTCGGGCAACTATCACGACGGACTCCTGATTCTGGTGGCGACCACCGGGAACGTGGCGGGATCGACGGTCAACTGGGCTCTCGGCCGTTATCTGATGCACTTTCAGGACCGCCGCTGGTTCCCGGCGTCGCGCCGTCTGGTGGAACGGGCCACCGGATGGTACCAGCGCTTCGGCGTCTGGTCGCTTCTGCTGGCCTGGGTCCCCTTCATCGGCGATCCGCTGACCCTGGTCGCCGGCATCCTGCGCGTCGACTTGCGGCTGTTCCTGCTGCTGGTCACGATCGGCAAGCTCGGGCGGTACGTTGCGCTGATAGTAGCTTTTTAATACAGTATAGTATTAGCATTGTATGTCATGCGTCCATATCAGACGCAATAATGGGCTTGTCGGCGACGGTGGCTGCACAGTATTAACGGAACCCGGACCGCGGATCCCTCGAACCGGCGGAAGGCCTCAGGAAAGCAGGGGCTTTTCAAAATATCGGTGCTGTTTGACAGAGGTCAAACGCGCCGCACTGGTGGTCGACTATGCTCCGCGCCAACGTGGAATCGGAAATCAGGCGCATCGACATGCCAGACGGAAGCATCGTTCAGCAGGGATCAGCCCAACCAGCCAAGGTTCCGCTGTACGAAAGCCATAAGACGATTCACCCGAAATCGGTCAAGGGCCTCTATCGCCGCCTGAAAACCGTGACCTTCAGCGTTCTACTGGTGCTGTTCTTCATCGCACCCTGGATCCGCTGGGAACGCGGGCCCGAAGCCCCGGCCCAGGCGGTCCTGTTCGACCTGACGACGCCGCGCTTCTTCCTGTTCTGGATCGAGATCTGGCCGCAGGAGATCTACTACCTCACCGGCATCCTGATCGTGGCGGCGCTGGGCCTGTTCCTGGCGACGGCGCTGGCCGGGCGCGTCTGGTGCGGCTTCGCCTGTCCGCATACGGTGTGGACCGACCTGTTCGTCTGGATCGAGCGTGTCTTCGAAGGCGACCGGGCGGAACGCATCCGCATGGAAAAGCAGCCCTGGACCACGCGCAAGTTCCTGCGGAAGGCGGGCAAGCATGCGGGCTGGATGGCGCTCAGCCTCGTCACCGGCTTTGGCTTCCTCGCCTACTTCACCGATGCCCCGGCTCTGCTGCGCGACTTGGTCACCTTCCAGGCCAGTTACGAGGCGACGTCCTTCTTCGCCATTTTCGTCGGCATGACCTATGTGATGGCCGGCTGGACGCGCGAGCAGATGTGCATGTACATGTGCCCCTGGCCGCGCATCCAGACCGCGATGCTGGACGAACATTCGCTGGTCGTCACCTATCAGGCCGACCGCGGCGACAACCGCGGACCGAAGCGCAAGTCGCAGAGCTGGGACGAACGGCGCGCGCAGGGCTTCGGCGACTGCATCGACTGCGGACAGTGCGTCCAGGTCTGCCCGATGGGGATCGACGTGCGCACCGGCGAACAGGCCGACTGCATCAACTGCGGCCTGTGCGTCGACGCCTGCGACACCATCATGATCCAGCAGGGCCTGCCCACCCGCCTGATCGCCTTCGATTCGCTGGCGGCCCAGGACACCCGCGCGTCCGGCAAGACCTATCAATGGCGTCTGATCCGTCCGCGCGTGATCGTCTACGCCCTGCTGATGCTGGTCATCGGCGGCGCCATGGCCTGGAGCTTCGCGCTGCGTCCCAGCCTGAACATCACTGTCCTGCGCGACCGTGCGCCGCTGTTCGTCACGCTGTCGGACGGGTCGATCCGCAATGCCTACACCTTCAAGGTCGCCAACAAGACCCGCCAGAACCGCTCCTACACCCTCAGCGTCGTCGGCCTGTCCGCTGCCGACATCAAGGTGATCGGCGAGAGCGAGGCGGAGACCGCCGCCCACACCGCCACCATCTCGGCGGAGGCGGACAGCGTCGCCACCTACCGCGTCTATGTGACGGCCCCCCGCGGGGAGGTGACCGCCACCTCGCTGCCGCTGACCTTCCAACTGTCCGATACCGTGACCGCTGAAAAGAACAGCCGCGACAGCGTGTTCATGGGGCCGGCCAACCAGTAGTCCGTCACTGAAGCTCTCCGTTGGCGCGGAGTCGAAAGGCGGTGGCCGACGGATCGGCCTACCGCCTTTCGCATTTCTGCGCAAAGGGAGGGCATCCGCATGGACAGTTTGCGCGAGCCGGACCGCCACTCACCTGACTCAGCGAACGAAGGCTGGGCAATCGGGAAACCGGGCCCGCCGGCCGGCAGCGGGGTGAACAGGCCATGCTTTTCGATTTCGAACCGTCGGGCATCAACGACACCTACCTGCGCCTGACGCGGTGCGGCGTGTCCAGCATCGTCGCCCCGGCGGGTGCCTGGAACGGCCTGCTGCGGGTCAATTACATCGTCGCCGGTGCGCCCGGCGGCGGCGAACCGCACATGATCTTCCGCAGCCTCGACGTCGGCTGGGACGACGGCCGCTTCTGCTGGAAGGGACGCGCCGCGCCGGTGATGACCAGCTCCGCCATGGTGGACATCCTGCTGGAGCGCGGGCTGGTGACGGAGGCGGAAGCGGAACGGCTGCTGTTCGGCATCAACACCCCGGCCGCCGGCGCATCCTCCGACGAGGCGCTGATGATCCGCGCGCTGCTCGCCGGCTGCAGCTTCACCCCCGTCTACGAGTCGCAGCCGCTCGGCACCGAACCGCCGGCCGTGGTCGGATTCGCCATGCGCACGCTGTCCGATCCCGGCGCCTACATGCTGGATGCCCGCGGCGGTATGCCGGTTCTCGACGGGGATTCGCGCGACGCGCTGCAGCGGCTGGTCGGCGTGGTGATGTGACCCACTCGTTCTTTCGCCCCTCCTTCTTTGGTCGAAGATAGGGGCGAAAAGGGCGAAAACCCTGCCCTATGGCCTATGGGCTAAACCTTCGGGTGGTGGAAACTGTCACAGTGCCGCGTCATCCTTACTGCAACCGCTCACAGGAGCCTGACGCTACCCCATAGAACCGCCGATCCCGACATCCCGTGCGAGAAAGCTGACCAGCCATGAACGCCAGACTGTCCCATCGCTGCACCGCCCTGATCGACCGCGCCCGCGCAGCCTGGCTCAGCCGGCCACTGGCCCGGAAGCTGAGCGCCCGCAAGACGGCCGGTCGCCGCCGGATGACGATGGAACTGCTGGATCTGGAGCTTTACCGGATCGATATCGGCGGCTGAAGCAGGTCCGACCTCACTTCAGCAGATGCTCGTACCGCGCGTCGGTCAGCGTCTTCATGAAGGCGACCAGCGCCTTGACGCGGCGGGTTTCCAACGCCGGAGCCGATTCCAGCTCCTTTTTCGACAGGTTCGCCGCCACCTCGGGCGGGCCCCAGGGCTTGCCGGTCTCCGGGTTGATCGCCGCCTTTGCCGTGCGGTTGTTGTAGTGATCGTAGAAGCGGACCACCGTCTCCAGATCCTTGAAGACGCCGTTGTGCATGTAGGGGCCGGTCACTGCCACGTTGCGCAGGCTCGGTGTCTTGAATTTCCCCTCGAAAGCCGGCTTGGCCGCCCCAGGGTTGTCGCGCAGGCCGCGGTCGGCGAAGCTCGCCGGTTTTCCCGACGCCTCGCGCAGGGCCGGGTTCGCCGGCACGCCGATGTTGTGGTGTTCGTAGTTGGTGAACATCTCCCCGACTGCCGCCGGCATCGGCTTCAGCTTGTGGCACTGGTTGCAGTTGGTGAACTGGGTGGAGAAGAACAGGGTCATGCCCAAATCCTCCTCAGCCGTCATCTTGTACTCGCCGCGCAGATGGCGGTCGTACTTCGAATCGAAAGGCGCGAAACCGTCGGTCTTCTCGAAGGCGGCGAGGCTGTCGCTCATCGCATCATAGGCGCGCTCCGCATCGTCGAGCACGCCGGCACCATAGAGCGCCACGAAGGCGCGGGCATAATCGGGATTCTCGGCCAGCCTCTCGCGCGCCTGCTCCTTGGACGTCAGCCCCATTTCCGCCGGGTTCAGCGGCGGGCCGCCGGCCTGATCCTTCAAGGTCGCGGCGCGGCCGTCCCAAAACTGTCCGCCGATCGCCTTTCCGTCCGCGGTGATGTGAAAGGCCGGCGTGAAGGCCGCATAGCTCGCCGTCGGCGCGTTGCGGTCGCCCACCGACTTGCCGTTGTCGCCGACCGATGCCGCCCCGCCCGCGCCGCCGGTGCGCGGATCGGCGAAGCCGAAATCGGGATTGTGGCAGTCGGCGCAGGCCTGGGTGCGGTTGGCTGACAAATTGTGGTCGGAAAACAGCGCCTCCCCCAGCTTTTCCTTCGTCGACAGATCCGCCGCGAGGGTGGACCCGCCCCCGGCGAGTCCGGCCGACAGAAGCACCAGCGCGAGCGCGCGGCGAGACAGGGGGAGGATGGTGACGGACATGACGACGCTCCTGGCAACGGCCGGCCACAGGGAGTTTCCCGATGGCCGGCGCCAACACTGCGCGTCAAAGGTTAAGCGAGAGTGAGAATTGTTATCAATGAGGCTGCACAAAGGGAGGGTGGGGCGAAAGGTCGCTGTGCTGCGGCCCTCCCACTCTCTACCCCTGCCCTGCCCCGCTCCCGTCGGACCTATCTGGCCCCCGCCCCGTCCGTCAGCAGACGGCGGATGGCAGTGACCAGCGGCTTCATGTGGAAGGTCGATTCCGGGGACACCGCGACGGTCCCGCCCGCCGCCTCCACCGCCTCGGCGACAACCGGGCCGACCGCGGCGATCCGGGTCCTGGCGAAGCCCTGGCGGAAATCGTCGGCAAGGCCGCAGGCCTCCGCCACCTCGTGCAGGCGCCGCACCTGGGGCGAGGCGGTGAAGGCGACGAAGTCGATCCGGCCGGCCGCCATGTCGCGGATGGCGGTCTGCACCGCCCCGGTCTCGGAATCGTTGGCATAGCGGTAAGGCGTGACCGCAAACGGCGTGCCGCCGCGCGCCCGCACCGCCTCCAGCAGCGGCTCGTTCGGGTTGTCGGGGTAGAGCTGGATGCCGATTCGGCGGCCGGTCAGATCCTCCTCAGACAGCATGGCGATGACGCCGTCCGTGGTCGGAGCCGGGGCGGATTTGAACGGGCCGCAGCCGATCTCCCGCAGCGCCTTCACCGGCTTGGGTCCGCGGACGAAGACGCGTGCCCGACCGATGGCGGCGGCCACGTCGGCCTCGCGGTCCATGGCGCGGGCGACCGTCATCAGCCGCCGCAGCCCTTCGCCGGTCAGCAGCACGATGTCGTCGAAGCCTTCGGCCAGCAGCCGGTCCAGCCATTCCCGGGCCGGTGCAGGGTCATCGAGATCGAGGATCTTGACCATCGGGCAGCGGATGGTCTCGGCCCCATGCTGTTCCATCATGCCGGCGAACAGGTCGAGATCCCGGCTCTCCGGCACCAGAATCCGCTTTCCCGCCAGATCTCCGCCCTGTTCGGCCATGGCCCCGCTCCCGTGATCGCGTGTATGTGGTCACGCCGAGACTAACAGCAGGCGACGGGGGCGGTCACGCGGGTTGGACCGCCACGGCCACAACCACTGCCGGCGACGCGCCTATCCCCGCCGGCAATGCAGCAGGCTGAACAGCCCGAAGGGCGGCAGGGTGCGGATGCTTTCCACCGCCAGCCGCGATCCGGCCATCATCGCGTCCAGGGTGAAATCGGGCCGCCAGCCCAGCTTCTTCGACAGCGGCGACAGCCAGCCCTCCACTGCGCGGCGGACACCGGGGCGGGGAGCGGCGAAGTGGTTGACGATCACGATGTCGCCGCCCGGTTTGCAGACGCGCTCCAACTCCGCCATCGTGCCCTGGGGGTCGGGGACGACGGTCATCACATACATGGCGACCACCACGTCGAAGCTGCCGTCGGCGAAGGCCAGCTTGCCGGCATCCATCTCCAGCAGCCCCTCGACATTGTCGAGCTTCTCGCGCTCCACCCGCTCCTGCGCGACCTTCAGCATGTCGGTCGACAGATCGATGCCGACGACGCGGTTGTCCTTGCGGTAGTCGGACAGCGACAGCCCGGTGCCGACGCCGACTTCCAGGATCCGCAGGTTCCCGCGCCGGTTCAGCCACTCCACCGCCGCATGCCGGCCGGACGCCAGAAGCACCCCGAACACCTTGTCGTAGAAGCCCGCATAGCGGCGGTAGGCTGCGCGAATGGAGTCGGCGTCCATGATCCTGTTTCCCCTCTCTCGATCCCGATGCCGGGTACTGTTCAAAGGTCAAGCCCAAGCCGGTCGGGGCGCACCATAGCCGTCTTTGGAGCTTCATGAAAGTGACGCAAACAACAGAATCGGGCCAACGTCGCCATTCGGCGGTCCGTTCATTTGGTCTATCCATTTCGTCGCTTGCCCCTTCCGTTTTTGATTGAACGTTCATTCAAAGAACGACGCCCCATTGTTCAAAGAAATTTTTCCACTCCCATCGTCCCTTCCGGACGGGAAAAGCCGCTGGACAGCATCGCCCCCACCGTCCCATAGACGGAGCATGGCCGACATCGTCTCCACCCGTCCGCTGCGGCGCCGCAGGCTGGCGTTTCTCGTCGCGGCACTGACCGCGGTCACCGCCTTGGCCTGCTGGGGCGCCTACCGCTGGGCGGAGGCCGACGCGCGGACGGCCCTGACCCTGAACGGCGACCAGCGGCTGGGGCTGTATGCCAGCAGCATCCGCAACGCGGTCGGCCGCTACGACTATCTCCCCTTCCTGGTAGCCCGCGACCATGAGGTGCTGGATCTGCTGGACGCGCCGTCGGACGCATTGCGCGACGCCGTGAACCGGCGGCTGGAAACGGCGAACGCGGCGGCCGGTTCGGCTGCGCTCTATGTGGTGGACCGCAGCGGGCTGGCGCTGGCGGCGAGCAACTGGGCCGATCCGGCGCAGAGCTTCGTCGGCCAGACATACGATTTCCGCCCCTATTTCCGGCAGGCGGTGGAGGCCGGCAGCGGGCGTTATTTCGGCATCGGCGTCACCACCGGCCTGCCCGGCTATTTCCTGTCGCACGCGGTGCATCTGGCGGAGCGGCTGATCGGCGTCGCCGTGGTCAAGATCGACCTGGAGCCTCTCCAGCGCGACTGGACCGCCGGCGGCGAACGGGTATTGGTGACCGACGAGAACGGCATCGTCTTCCTGTCCAGCCACGCCGACTGGAAATACCATGCCCTGCGCCCGCTCCCCGACGCGGTGAAGGCACGGCTGGCGCAGACCCGCCAGTACGATCGCAGCGAGGTGATGCCGCTCGGCCTCCACGACGGTCCGGTGATGGAAAACGGCGCCCGGCTGGTCAGTCTGCCCGATTCCGTTCCCGGCGGTTCCCGCCGCGCCTATCTGATGCAGGAGCTTGCCCTGCCAGAATTCGGCTGGACCATCCGCTTCCTGTCCGATCTGGAACCGGTGAAGGCGCAGGCTGCCGGGGCGGCGGTGCTGACCGCCATGGGACTTCTGCTGCTGGCCGCGGCGCTGGCGCTGGGCTGGCAGCGGCGCCATGCCCTGCGGCTGCAGCAGGAGGCGCGGGCGATGCTGGAGCGCCGGGTGGAGGAGCGCACCGCCGAACTGCTGACCGCCAACCGCGTCCTGCGCGAGGCGCAGGAGGAGCTGGTGCAGGCCGGCAAGCTGGCGGCGCTCGGCCAGATGTCGGCGGCGCTGGCGCACGAGATCAACCAGCCGCTGGCCGCCATCCGCACCTTCGTCGCCTCCACGCGGCTGCTGGCCGAACGGGGCGAGACGGCGATGGTGCGCGACAACCTCGCCATGATCGGTGATCTGGCGGAGCGGATGGCGGTGCTGTCCGGCCATCTGAAGGACTTCGCCCGCAAGGGGCCGGCGCGGGTCGAAGCCGTACCGGTCGCCCGCACGATGGACCGCGCACTGGCCCTGCTCGCCCCCCGCCTGCGCGAGGAGGAGGTGCAGGTGGAGCAGGCGATCCCGCCCGACGCCCATGTACGCGGCGACGCGGTGCGGCTGGAACAGGTCTTCGTCAACCTGCTGCGCAACGCCGCCGACGCCATGGACGGCAGCGACGAGCGGCGGCTGACCTTGACCGCCGCCCGCGATGCGGAAGGTTGGGAAATCCGCATCCGCGACAGCGGCACCGGCATCGCCGAGGCTCACCAGTTCCAGCTGTTCGATCCCTTCTTCACCACCAAGGAGGTTGGACAGGGGCTTGGCCTGGGGCTGTCGCTGTCCTATGGCATCGTGCGGGACTTCGGCGGCACGTTGCGGGCGGAGAACAACCCCGACGGCGGCGCCTGTTTCGTCGTCCAGTTGCCGGAAGCTCAACCGTCCGACGCAGAGCGAGGACCGCGATGAAGACCGATCCGCTTGCCACCCCCGTGCTGTTCATCGACGACGAATTGGCGATGCGCGTGTCGGTGACGCAATGGCTGCAGTTGGCCGGCTTCGCCGCACAGGGCTTCGAGACGCCGCAGCCGGCGCTGGACCTGCTGTCGCCCGACTTCCCGGGCGTGCTGGTCACCGACGTGCGGATGCCGCGGATGGACGGCATGGCGGTGCTGGAACGCGCACTGGAACGCGACGCCGACCTGCCGGTGATCCTGGTGACCGGCCATGGCGACGTGGCGCTGGCGGTGGAGGCGATGCGGCGCGGCGCCTACGACTTCATCGAAAAGCCGTTTGAGCCCGACCATCTGGTCGCCGTCATCCGCCGCGGGGCGGAGAAGCGGCGGCTGGTGCTGGAGAATCGCGGCCTGCGCCGCCGGGCGGCCGGTGGTGGGATCGAGACGCGGCTGATCGGCACCTCCCCCGCCATCGCCGAGTTGCGGCGCGACCTGATGGACCTCGCCGCCACCAGCGCCAGCGTGCTGATCCATGGAGAGACCGGCACGGGAAAGGAACTGGTCGCCCGCTGCCTGCATGATTTCGGCGCCAGGGGGCAGAAGGGCGCCTTCGTCGCCGTCAATTGTGGCGCCATCCCCGACAGCATGGCGGAAAGCGAACTGTTCGGGCACGAATCCGGCGCCTTCACCGGCGCCACCCAGCGCCGCGCCGGCAAGCTGGAGCATTCCAGCGGCGGCACCCTGTTCCTGGACGAGATCGAAAGCATGCCGATGGCCATCCAGGTCAAGCTGCTGCGCGCGTTGCAGGAACGCACCATCGAACGGCTGGGCTCCAACAAGCAGGTCGCGGTCGACCTGCGGCTGGTGGCGGCGACCAAGATCGATCTGCTCGACCTCAGCGAGGAGGGCCGGTTCCGCGCCGACCTCTATTACCGCCTGAACGTGGCGGAACTGCACATCCCGCCGCTGCGGGCCAGGGCGGAGGACATTCCGCTGCTGTTCGACTATTTCGCCGCCGAGTTCGCCACCCGCCACAACCGCGAGCCCCGCCCGCTGGAGCCGGCCGACCTCGACGCCCTGCTGGCCCATGACTGGCCCGGCAATGTGCGGGAGCTGCGCAATCTGGCCGAACGCCATGTCCTGTCGGTCGGGCGAAGCGGCGTCGCCGGGCTGCTGCGCCGCCGGCCGGCCGGCGGAGAGGCGGCGGCGGTCCCACGGGCGCTCGCCGATCAGGTCGATGCCTTCGAAAAGCGCGCGATCGAACAGGCGCTGGAGCGCTGCAAAGGCGACATCAAGGCGGTGATGGACCTGCTGGACATCCCGCGCCGGACCCTGAACGAGAAGATGGCCCGCCACGGGCTGGACCGCAGCCGCTTCCTGCCGCGGAGCTGAGAGACGCACTCCCTGCCAGAGACCATGGGTTGTGGCAACTTTCGCGACGGGCGAGCAGAAGCGAAAACCAGAGCACGCACGAGCAGAGCATCCCTGCAAATCGGCTCAAATACTGGAAACTCGCTGTTGCCTGCGTGACATATCCCCATGCGACACCGTAGCGCGGTCAATCGATAAGCATTCTGTTCAATATTCAGGCAATAATTTTCTCGACGACACTCTGCACGACAAGGCGACTGCGATACGCCGAAAGGTGGTGGTCAATGACCGGATCTTCTCTTTCCATCCGCGCGAAGCTGCTGATGCTGGTGGCAACTGCCAGCCTCGCCTGCATGGCGATCGCGGGCGCCGGACTTTATCTCAGCTACAACCGCATGTATCAGGACCGCGTGGAGGCCCTGCGCTTCATGGTCGAGGCCGGGCACAGCATGGCGGCCCGATTCGAAAACGACGTCGTGGCCGGGCGCCTGACCCGTGACGAGGCGCAGGCCCGCTTCAAGGAAGCCTTCCTCGCCATACGCTACAGCGGGGAGGAGTATCTGTTCGCGCACACCTACGACAGCGTCGGCTTCGCCCATGTCAACAAGGCCCTGATGGGCAAGGATGTCTCCGGCATCAAGGACGCGGCCGGGGTGCCGGTCATCCCGGCGCTGATCGGCATCATCAAGGCCAGGGGCGAAGGGACCTACGCCTATGATTGGCCGCGCACGGTCGGCGGCACCGAGACGGCGGTGAAGCTGGCTTATGTGAAGGGGTTCGAGCCCTGGCGGATCTTCATCGGCACCGGCGTCTTCATCGACGATCTATGGACCGCGTTCCTATCGCAGCTCTGGACCCTGCTCGGCGTCATCGCAGGCCTCGCCCTGCCGGCCATCGTGCTGCTGGCGCTGGTCGGGCACAACATCAGCGCCACCATCCGCTCGCTGGCCGACCGCATGCGGGCCATGGCCGATGGCGACCTGACCGTCACCTTCCCCGAAACCCGCCGCGGCGACGAGCTTGGCGACATGAGCCGCGCCACGCAGGTGTTCAAGGAGAATGCGCTGGCCAAACAGCGGCTCGAATCCCAACAGGCCGAGCAGGCCCGCCGCGCCGAGGCGGACAAGCAGCGCGCCGTCGCCGAACTGGCCGACCGCTTCGAGCACGCGGTCGGCGGCGTCATCCATGCGGTGGTCGAGGAAGCCGCCGGGATGGAAAGCCGCGCCAGCGCGGTGACGCAGGCGGCGGATCAGACCGGCCGACTGGCCAGCGACGTCGCCGTGACGACGGAACAGACCTCCGCCAATGTCCAGACCGTCGCCGCCGCGACGGAGGAACTGACCAGTTCGATCGGCGAGATCAGCCGGCAGGTCGGCCAATCCTCGGAAATCGCCCGCGAGGCGGTCGGCATCGCCGAGCGCGCCAACGGCAAGGTCGACGGGCTGGCCCAGGCGGTGCAACGAATCGGCGCGGTGGTGGAACTGATCAACTCCATCGCCAGCCAGACGAACCTGCTGGCGCTGAACGCCACCATTGAGGCCGCCCGCGCCGGGGACGCCGGCAAGGGCTTCGCCGTGGTCGCCAGCGAGGTGAAGGCGCTCGCCAACCAGACGGCCAAGGCGACCGACGACATCGCTGTCCAGGTCGCCGAGATCCAATCGATGACCGGCGAGGCGGTGGGAGAGTTGCAGGAGGTGGTCCGCGTCATCGGCCACATCAACGAGGTCGCCACCTCCATCGCGTCGGCCGTCGAGGAACAGGGGGCCGCGACCCGCGAGATCAGCCGCAACATCCAGCAGGCCGCCCAAGGCACGCAGACCGTGTCCGACAGCATCGGTGGCGTCAACCAGGCCGCCAGCCAGAGCGGCAAGGTCGCCTACGAAGTCCTGACCTCCGTCCGCCAGCTGTCCAGCCACACCGACACGCTGAGCCATGAGGTGGACCGCTTCCTGACCCAGGTCCGCGCCGGGTGACGATCTCTCCCGTCTAAAGCGCGCTTTAGCTCATTGACGTTGACTTCCCCCTGCGCCCGTGGCGAAATCCGCTGGCGCAGGGGATTGTCCATGTCCGAACGGGATCGGGTTTACGGCGTGACGGAACTGGCGGCGGAGTTCGACCTCACGCCGCAGGCGTTGCGCTTTTACGAGGAAAAGGGGTTGCTGACGCCGCAGCGGGCGGGGGGACGCCGTGTCTTCACCTACCGCGACCGCGCCCGGCTGATCCTGATCCTGAAGTTCCGGCGGGTGGGATTCTCGCTGGAGCAGATCGCCGACTATCTCGCCCATTACCGCTCCGGCCGGCCCAGTGCCGGGCAGTATCGCGACGGGCTGCGCAAGATCCGCGCCCGGCTGGCCGAGCTTGAACGAATGCAGTCGGAAATCGCCGAAGTGATCATCGAACTGAAGGCGATGGAGATCGACGCCGAGCGGCGGCTCGCCACCTGCATGCCTGACGAAAACCCGATGCAGAATATGCCCACACAGAAGAGAAACGAACCGGGAGTGAAACGATGCTGCGTGGAATGATGATGAACGAGCCGCTGCTGGTGACGTCGATCCTGCGTCATGCGGCGCTCTACCACGCCGACACCGAGATCGTGTCGCGCACGACCGAGGGGCCGATCCACCGCTATACCTATGCCGACGCCTGGGTCCGCGCGCAGAAGCTGGCGAACGCCCTGGCGGCGCTGGGGATGAAGCCGGGCGACCGCATCGGCACGCTGGCCTGGAACGGCTACCGCCATCTGGAATGCTATTACGGCATCGGCGGCTCGGGCATGGTCTGCCACACCATCAACCCGCGCCTGTTCCCGGAACAGATCGCCTACATCGTCAACCACGCCGAAGACCGGCTGCTGTTCACCGACTTGACCTTCGTGCCGCTGCTGGAGGGCATCGCCCATGAACTGGCCGGGCTGAAGGGCATCGTCGTGATGACCGACCGGGCCAACATGCCGCAATCCTCCCTGCCCAACCTGCTGTGCTACGAGGATTTGCTGGCCGACCAGCCCGGCAGCTTCGACTGGCCGGAGCTGGACGAGAACACCGCCTGCGGCATGTGCTACACCTCCGGCACCACCGGCAACCCGAAGGGCGTGCTGTACAGCCACCGCTCCTCCTACCTGCACGCGATGGCCGCCTGCCTGCCGGACGTGTTCGGCCTGTCGGCGTCCGACGTGGTCCTGCCGGTGGTGCCGATGTTCCACGTCAATGCCTGGGGCGTTCCCTATGCCGCGCCGATGGTCGGCGCCAAGTTGGTCTTCCCCGGCGGCAAGCTGGACGGCGCCAGCCTGTACGAGCTGTTCGAGAGCGAGAAGGTCACCAACACCGCCGGCGTGCCGACGGTTTGGCTGGCTCTGCTGAACTGGCTGGACGCCAACAAGAAGAAGTTGACGACCATGCGCCGCATCGCCATCGGCGGCTCCGCCTGCCCGCCGGTGATGATCCAGCGCTTCCGCGAGATGGGGGTCGAGGTGCTGCATGCCTGGGGCATGACGGAAACCAGCCCGCTCGGCCTCGCCAACATGCCCAAGGGCAAGCATTCGGGGCTGAGCGCCGACGATGCGCTGGCGCTGGCCTCCAAGCAGGGGCGGCCGATCTGCGGCGTGCAGTTCCGCGTCGTCGACGGCTCCGGCAACGATGTGGCCCGCGACGGGACCAGCTTCGGCCGGCTGCTGGTGCGCGGCTCCACCGTCTGCTCCGGCTATTTCGGCGTGACCGAAAGCCCGGCGCACCAGATGGTTCCGGGATGGTTCGAGACCGGCGACGTGGTGACGATGGACGCCGACGGCTATGTCCAGATCGTCGACCGCACCAAGGACGTCATCAAGTCGGGCGGCGAGTGGATCAGCTCCATCGACCTGGAGAACATCGCCGTCGGTCACACGGGCGTCCAGGAAGCCGCCGCCGTCGCCGTTCCCGACGAGAAATGGGGCGAGCGCCCGGTCCTGGTCGTGGTGCGCAAGCCGGACTCGACCGTCACCCGCGAGGAACTGTTGGCGGTGTTCGAGGGCAAGGTCGCGAAATGGTGCATCCCCGACGATGTCCGCTTCGTCGACAGCCTGCCCCACACCGCCACCGGCAAGCTGCTGAAAAGCGAGATCCGCCACATGCTGACCGACCCCGAGGGAGTGTGAGTTCGCAAGGCCGGGGGCGGTCTTCTTCCGCCCCTGGCGTCTCGAATCACTCAGCGGCGATCAGTCCAGCAAGCCGCCGTCGCTGAATGTCGGCACTGACCTCCGATACCACACGCGCAAGCTCAAGCGTCCGGGGATCGGGGTGGAAGTCGGTGTTGCGATCGAACCAGACCAGCACTTCGGCCAAGCGCCAAAGGCTCGGATTGCCGGTATGGACCGGGTCCGGGAATGCGGCCGGCACCGTCCGAATCTCGGCGGCCGCATATTTCCGGATGTTCTGGCGCGAACAGCCGACGATTTCCGCCAGATCGGCGAGATTGACCAGATCCGGGGCGATTTCGGTCAACTGCGCGCCGGGTATTGCCTTCAGCACGTCGGCGATGGCAGAGCGGATCGCGACATCGGCCGAGACCGCCTCCCGCGAGAAGTCCAAGGCGACCGATCCGTGCCGGCCCGTGCCGACGGTGGCGTCATCGCACCCCGCTTCGAACAGCGCGTCCAGCCACGCCGTCGGCTCTGTCCGACCCGGCGGCAGGCGGAATTTCAAGACGAATTCCCACATGCTGCATCCTCTCCCTATGGCTTGTCGGCGCCCTTGCGGTCCGCATAGACACAGCCATCGACGGCCCTGCGGATCTTGCGTGCCTCGTTCTCCGGCACCCTCGGCGTGCTCCAGACAGAGATCTGGCAAAATTCTCCGCACCGGCAGTCGGCTTCGTTGTTCGGACAGCGCAACAAGCCCCAGCAGTGCCCATGCCCCTTGAGACAGGTCCAACCCCGGCTCTCCGCATAGAGGATGGCGTCCTCGATTTCCTTCTTCGGGTGCCTGTTCCGCGTCACTCCGGTCTCCAGCACATGAGTATGGGACCGCAGGCTCAGTTGTCAACCGACAACCAGATTGCTTTGCGGCGCTCCTTTTCTCTTTTCCATGCCGGACGTCTATCCTGCAAGCGTATGGCATTTCGATTCGACCGAAAAAGAAAACGGGCCGGACGGCGTGAACCGTCCGGCCCAGTGTCCCCGCTGGACCGGCGAGGACGACGCACCCGAGGGAGGAGCGCGCAACCGAAATCAGATTAGCGGCGGGCGAACGGGGCGACTTGTCCGTCTGCGTCAGACTCTCTGCAAAATTCCGCCATCGCGGCCCTATCGGCGGTCCGACCGCACCCGCGCCACGGCGTCGCGCCAGCCGCCATAGAGGCGGTCACGCTTGCCCTGCTCCATGCGCGGGTCGAAACGCCGCTCGCTGCCCCAGGCGTCGGAGACCGACTCCAGTCCGTCGAACACGCCCACCCGCAAGGCCGCAAGGCAGGCGGCGCCGAGCGCGGTGGTCTCGATCACCTTCGGGCGTTCGACCGGCATGTTCAGCAGGTCGGCCAGGAACTGACAGAGCCAGTCGTTGGCCGCCATGCCGCCGTCGACGCGGAGCGCGTTGATGGTGCCGCCCCAGTCGCCGGCCATCGCCTCCATCAGGTCTCGCGTCTGGAAGGCGACGGCCTCCAGCGCCGCGCGGGCGATGTGGGCCGGCCCGACGTCCAGCGCCATCCCGAAGATCGCGGCACGGGCATCCGAATCCCAATGCGGAGCACCCAGCCCGACGAAGGCGGGCACGAAATAGACGCCGTGGCTGTCGGGCACGCGGGTGGCCATGTCGTCGGTCTGGCTGGCATGGGTGATGATGCCGATGCCGTCGCGCAGCCACTTGATCGCGGCGCCCGCCACGAAAATCGAGCCCTCCTGCGCATAAGCGGTCTTGCCGTTCAGCCGGTAGGCGACGGTGGTCAGCAGCCGGTTCTTGGACACCACCGGCGTCTCGCCGGTGTTGATCAGCGCAAAGCAGCCGGTGCCGTAGGTCGATTTCGCCATGCCCGGCGTCAGGCAGGCCTGCCCGAAGGCCGCGGCCTGCTGGTCGCCCGCCACGCCGGCGATGGGAATCGGCCGGCCGAACAGCTCCGGGTCGGTCTCGCCGAAATCGTCGGAGCTGTCGAGCACCCGCGGCAGCATGGCGCGCGGCACGCGGAACAGCGCCAGCAGTTCGTCGTCCCAATCCTGGGCGTGGATGTCGAACAGCATGGTGCGCGAGGCGTTGGTCGCATCGGTCGCATGCACGCGGCGGCCGGTCAGGTGGTAGATCAGGAAACTGTCGATGGTGCCGAAGCACAACTCGCCCCGCTCGGCCCGCGCACGGGCGCCCGGCACATGGTCGAGGATCCAGGCGATCTTGGTGGCGGAAAAATAGGCGTCGATCAGCAGGCCGGTCTTGGACCGCACCAACTCGGCATGGCCGGCGGCCACCAGATCGTGGCAGAGCGACGCGGTGCGGCGGTCCTGCCAGACGATGGCGCGATGGATCGGCTCGCCGGTCGCGCGGTCCCACACCACGGCGGTCTCGCGCTGGTTGGTGATGCCGATGGCGGCGATGCTGGCGACATCGACCCCGGCCTTCTCCACCGCACCGCGCGCCACGGCGCGGACATCGCGCAGGATGTCGGCCGGATCATGCTCCACCCAGCCGTCGCCGGGATAATGCTGCGGAAACTCGCGCCGCGCCTCGGCCAGCGGGCTCCCCCGGCCGTCGAACAGGATCGCCCGCGACGAGGTGGTGCCCTGGTCGATGGCGAGGATATGGCCGGCCTTGCTCATGGTGCGTGTCCCCATTAATCCGATTTTTCGCGCGTCTCTCCCTCTCCCCCCGGGGAGAGGGTCGGGGTGAGGGGGACGCATGGCGTGACTTTTGTGGAGAATGCAGAGCGGCTTCAACAATTGAAAGCCACGTTGTGCATCCCCCTCACCCTAACCCTCTCCCCGGGGGGAGAGGGGATTGGCAGGTGGTTGAGTAAAAACGGGGCGGCGACAGCCTTTCGAAGGAATGCCGCCGCCCCAGGGTCACCTCCGGCTCAACCAGGACGAATGCCGGGGGGAGAACCCGTCGCCGCAGCCGCTATCAGCGGGCGCGGCCTTCCTTCCAGGCCTTCAGCAGGTCGTCGTAGGCGATGGTCTCGCCCTTGGGCTTCTCGTTGTCCAGCTTGGCCTTCGGAGCGCCCGGCTTGTCGAACCAGACCTTGGCGTCCTCTTCCTTGTTCAGCTGCGGAGCGCACTCGCCGCCGATCTTGGCGCGCTCCATGCGGGACAGCACCTGCTCCATCTGGCTGGCGAGGTTGTCCATCGCCTGCTGCGGGGTACGCTCACCCGTGACCGCCTCGGCGATGTTCTGCCACCACAGCGGGGCCAGCTTCGGGTAGTCCGGCACGTTGGTGCCGGTCGGCGACCACGAAACGCGGGCCGGGCTGCGGTAGAACTCGACCAGGCCGCCCAGCTTCGGGGCGGCGGCGGTCATCGGCTCCGAGTTGATGTCGCTTTCGCGGATCGGGGTCAGGCCGACCAGCGTCTTCTTCAGCGACGCGGTCTTCGACACGGTGAACTGGGCATAGAGCCAGGCGGCCTTGCGGCGCTCCAGCGGGGTGGACTTCAGCAGCGTCCAGGAACCGACGTCCTGGTAGCCCAGCTTCATGCCCTCTTCCCAGTAGGGGCCGTGCGGCGAGGGGGCCATGCGCCACTTCGGCGTGCCGTCGGCGTTGACCACGGGCAGGCCCGGCTTGGTCATGTCGGCGGTGAAGGCGGTGTACCAGAAGATCTGCTGTGCGACGTTGCCCTGGGCCGGCACCGGGCCGGATTCGGAGAAGGTCATGCCCGAGGCTTGCGGCGGCGCGTATTTCTTCAGCCAGTCGATATACTTGGTCAGGGCGTAGACCGAGGCCGGGCCGTTGGTGTCGCCGCCCCGCTTGACCGAGGCGCCGGCCGGCCGGCAGCCCTCGACGCGGAGGCCCCACTCGTCCACCGGCTTGCCGTTCGGCAGGCCCTTGTCGCCGGCGCCGGCCATCGACAGCCACGCGTCGGTGAAGCGCCAGCCGAGCGACGGGTCCTTCTTGCCGTAGTCCATGTGACCGTAGACGCGGACGCCGTCGATCTCCTTCACGTCGTTGGTGAAGAATTCGGCGATGTCCTCATAGGCCGACCAGTCCAGCGGGACGCCCAGTTCGTAGCCGTACTTGGCCTTGAACTTCTCCTTCAGGTCGGGACGGGCGAACCAGTCGGCGCGGAACCAGTAGAGGTTGGCGAACTGCTGGTCGGGCAGCTGGTAGAGCTTGCCGTCGGGGCCGGTGGTGAAGCTGGTGCCGATGAAGTCCTTGAGGTCCAGCGTCGGCAGGGTGACGTCCTTGCCCTCGCCCGCCATGAAGTCGGACAGGGCGACCGCCTGGCCGTAGCGGACATGGGTGCCGATCAGGTCGCTGTCGTTGACGTAGGCGTCGTAGACGTTGCGTCCCGACTGCATCTGCGTCTGCAGCTTCTCGATGACGTCGCCTTCCTGGATCAGGTCGTGCTTCAGCCGGATGCCGGTCAGCTCGCTGAACAGGCGGGCCAGCGTCTTCGATTCATATTCGTGCGTGGTGATGGTTTCGGAGACGACGTTGATCTCCATGCCCTTGAAGGGCTCGGCCGCCTTCACGAACCACTCCAACTCCTTCATCTGCTCGTCCTTGGACAGCGTGGAGGGCTGGAGTTCCTCGATGATGCGCTTGGCGACGGTTTCCTGCTCCGGCGTCATGGCGGCGGACGGCGCCGCCGACCCCATCGCCAGCAGAACGCCGATGCCGCCGGCCATCACCGCGCCGGTCAGACGGCGCCGCAGAGTCTGGTGCTGAAGCATGGTTCCTCCCACTTGATCGACTTGATGTCGGGTTGACGTTTCGTTTTGCTCTTACCGCAGCCCCCCCGGGCTTCGCCGGGACGGCCGATCCCTTGAAAACCGTTCCCTCAGCCGAACCGGATCACGATGGCGATCCAGACCAGCGAGACGGCGAAGGCGCCCCACAGCGACACGTCGGTCGCGGCGAGCCAGCCCAGATGGATGAAGGCGCTGCCCAGCAGGCCGATGAACAGGCGGTCGCCGCGGGTGGTGCGCATCGGCAGGAAGCCCTTCGCCTCCACCGTCGGCGACACCACCTCCCACACCGTCATGCCGGCCAGCATCAGGGCGATGCAGAGGAAGAAGATCGCGGTCGGCGTGGTCCACGCCATCCATTCCATATCCATGACGCGGGGCCTCCCTCAGACCCGACCCAGGGCGAAGCCCTTGGCGATGTAGTTGCGGACGAACCAGATCACCAGCGCGCCCGGCAGGATGGTCAGCACGCCGGCGGCGGCCAGCAGGCCCCAGTCCATGCCCGACGCGCTGACGGTGCGGGTCATGGTCGCGGCGATCGGCTTGGCGTCGACCGAGGTCAGCGTGCGGGCCAGCAGAAGCTCCACCCAACTGAACATGAAGCAGAAGAAGGCGGTGACGCCGACGCCGGCCCGGATCATCGGCAGGAACACCGTGCCGAAGAAGCGCGGGAAACTGTAGCCGTCGATGTAGGCCATCTCGTCGATCTCGCGCGGCACGCCGGACATGAAGCCTTCCAGGATCCAGACCGCCAGCGGCACGTTGAACAGGCAGTGGGCCAGCGCCACCGCGATGTGCGTGTCGAACAGCCCGACCGTCTGGTAGAGCTGGAAGAAGGGCAGCAGGAACACGGCCGGCGGCGCCATCTTGTTGGTCAGCAGCCAGAAGAAGACGTGCTTGTCGCCGATGAAGCGGTAGCGCGAGAAGGCGTAGGCCGCCGGCAGGGCCACCGTCAGTGAGATGATGGTGTTCAGCGTCACATAATAGATCGAGTTGATGTAGCCGCTGTACCAGCTGGGATCGGTGAAGATGACCGCGTAATTGCGCAGCGTCGGATTGTGCGGGTACAGCGTCAGGCCCGACAGGATCTCCTCGTTCGTCTTGAAGGACATGTTGACCATCCAGTAGATGGGCAGCATGAGGAAGACGATGTAGCAAACGAGAACGATCGTCCTGTTCGACACCCGCGCCGAGGATCGGCGGATGTTTGCCGGCGCACTCAGCGAACCGGGGGCGAGAACCGCGGCCTTGCTCATTTCTTCTCTCCCTCGCCGGTGCGGGTGATGATGGTATAGAAGATGAAGCTGAACAGCAGCACGATCAGGAAGTAGACGATGGAGAAGGCCGCGGCCTTGCCGATGTCGAACTGACCCACCGCCATCTGCGTCAGATACTGGCTGAGGAAGGTGGTGGAGTTGCCGGGGCCGCCGCCGGTCAGCACGAAGGGCTCTGTGTAGATCATGAAGCTGTCCATGAAGCGCAGCAGCACCGCGATGATCAGGACGCCGCGCATCTTCGGCAGCTGGATGTAGCGGAACACCGCCCATTTTGAGGCGCCGTCGATCTTGGCGGCCTGATAGAAGGCCGGCGGGATCGACTGCAGGCCGGCGTAGCACAGCAGCGCCACCAGACTGGTCCAGTGCCAGACGTCCATGACCAGCACGGTCAGCCAAGCGTGGACCGAGTTGTTGGTGTAGTTGTAATCGATGCCGATGGCGCGGAAGGTGGCGCCGAGGAGGCCGATGTCGCCGCGGCCGAAGATCTGCCAGATGGTGCCGACCACGTTGAACGGGATCAGCAGCGGCAGGGCCAGCAGCACCAGCGTCAGCGACGTCTTGGCGCTGCGACCGCCGGGCATGCCGAGCGCAATCAGGATGCCGAGCGGGATCTCGATCGCCAGCACCGCCAGCGAATAGACGATCTGGCGGACCAGCGCATCGTGCAGCCGCTCGTCGGCCAGCACAGCGGAAAACCACTCGGTCCCGACGAAGAAGGTTTGGCCGGGGCCGAAGATCTCCTGCACCGAATAATTGACCACCGTCATCAGCGGGATCACCGCGCTGAAGGCGACGATCAGAAAGACCGGGATGATCAGGAACCAAGCCCGGTTGTCCTGGACCTTATCCATGGCTCTCGGCTCCTTATCCGACCAGATGGCTGTCGCGGTAGAGCTTGGTCCACCGGGTGGGGAAACGGATGGCGGCGTCGAGCGCCGGGATTTCCTGCTCCTCGCTCAGCCGGGCCTTCAGCGTGTGGCTGCCCAGCCGCACCGTCGCCAGCTTAGAGGTGCCGAGGTCGTCGACGCCGGTGACCTGCACCGGGATGGCGCCGGCGTTGCCGCTGCGGGTCAGTTCCAGGAATTCCGGGCGGATGCCCAACTCGAACTTGCCGCCAACCGCGGGAACGGCACGGTCCGGGAGCGGGATGGGGATCCCGTCCACCAGCGCATGGTCGTTGCCCAGCGTGCAGGGCATCAGGTTGATGCCGGGGCTGCCGATGAAATAGCCGACGAAAGTGTGCTGCGGGTTCTCGAACAGCTCCTGCGGCGTGCCGAGCTGAACCATGGCGCCTTCGTACATCACCGCGACCTTGTCGGCGAAGGTCAGCGCCTCCACCTGGTCGTGGGTCACGTAGATCATGGTCAGGCGGTATTCCTCATGGATCTGGCGCAGCTTGCGGCGCAGGATCCACTTGGTGTGCGGATCGATGACGGTCAGCGGCTCGTCGAACAGGATGGCCGCCACGTCGGACCGCACGAGGCCGCGGCCCATGGAGATCTTCTGCTTGGCGTCCGGCGTCAGGCGTTGGGCACGCTTCTTGAGGTCGGCGGTCAGGTCCAGCGCCTCCGCCACCTGCCGAACCCGGCGGTCGACATCCGCGGCCGGAACCTTGCGGTTGCGCAGGGGGAAGGCGAGGTTCTCATACACCGTCATGGTGTCGTAGATCACCGGAAACTGGAACACCTGGGCGATGTTGCGCTCTTCCGGGGTGCAGCGGGTGACGTCCAGCCCGTCGAACAGCACCCGCCCCTCGCTGGGCACCAGCAGGCCGGAAATGATGTTCAGCAGCGTGGACTTGCCGCAGCCCGACGGCCCCAGCAGCGCATAGGCCTTGCCGTCCTCCCATTCCTGCGACAGGCGGCGGAGCGCGTAGTCCTCAGGCCGGCTGGGATGCGGGTGATAGGAGTGGCCGAGATTGTCGAATTGGATGGTCGCCATCGCTCCCGCCCCCTTAAGCGATGTTGCGCAGCGCGCTGCGCCGCCAGTTGGGTGCCGCCACCAGTTGCCCGGCGGTGGAGAAGACGAAGATGCGGTCGGGATCGGCATAGACCTGGATCTCGCTGCCGATCGGGTGGCTGTGCACCCCGTCTTCGCGTGCGATCAGCGTGCTGCCGCCATGGTGCAGGTGGACGAAGGTCTCCGACCCGCTGATCTCCGACAGTTCCACCCGCCCCTTGATCGGCACCAGCCGTTCGTTCCGGCGCAGGACCGTCAGGTGGTTGGCGCGGATGCCGACCTTGCAGGGACCGGCCGGCAGGTTGCGGTCATGGACCGACAGCGGCAGGCTGGTGCCGTCGGACAGCGCGACCCGGTCGTTGGTGAGGATCGCGTCCACCACATTCATCGGCGGGTCGCTGAACACCGCGGCGCATTCCAGCGACACCGGCGCGTGGAACACGTCGCCCGTCGGTCCGGTCTGCAGCATCCGCCCTTCATGCATCACCGTGACGTTACCGCCGAGGATCAGCGCCTCCTGCGGTTCGGTGGTGGCGTAGACCACCGTGGTCTTGCCGTCGGCGAAGATGTCCCGCAACTCGGCGCGCAGCTCCTCGCGCAGCTTGTAATCCAGATTGACCAGCGGTTCGTCGAGCAGAAGAAGGCCGGCACCTTTCACCAGCGCGCGCGCGATGGCGCAGCGCTGCTGCTGACCGCCCGACAGTTCGGCGGGAAGCCGATCAAGATAGGGGTCGATCCGCAACATGGCGGCGGTGCGGCGCACCTTGACGTCGATCTCCGCCTTGTCCTTGCCCTGGCGGCGCAGCGGCGAGGCGATGTTCTCGTAGACCGTCATCGCCGGGTAATTGATGAACTGCTGATAGACCATCGCCACGTCGCGATGGCGCACCGATGTGCCGGTGACGTCCCTGCCGTTCTCCAGCACGCGCCCGGTGCTGGGCGCATCCAGCCCGGCCATCAGCCGCATCAGCGTCGTCTTGCCGGCCAGCGTCCGCCCCAGCAGGACGTTGAAGCTGCCGGGTTGCAGCTCCAGCGACAGGGGATGGAGATGCTGCTCGGCGCCGACGCGCTTCGCCACGCCTTCCAGTGTGAGTGTCACCGCAATCCTCCCATCGACCGCAGGCCGGAGCTTTCCCCCGTGTCCCTGTTGGCCGTAGCTTCGCGGCGCCGGTCGAACCAGCCGCCGATGGCTTCCCGGACATTTGCGTCCAGGTGCAGCCCAAGTTTGGAGCGCCGCCACAGGAAGTCGTCGCCGGTCATGGCGAATTCCTCCCGCATGGCGTAGTCGAGTTCGGCTTCAAAGACGCCGCCCCCAAAATCGATGCCCAGGTCGCCCAGCCCCTTGGCGTCGCCCAGCAGCCGGTCGACCCGCGTGCCATAGGCCCGCGCCAGCCGGTAGGCCAGCGCATCGGGCAGCCAGGGCCGGCTCCGCTTCAGCCCGGCCAGGAAGCCGGCGAAATCGGCGTCGGCGATGTCGCCGCCGGGAAGCGGCGCGTCGGCCGTCCAGGTGACGCCACCCTTGCCGAGCGCCCGGCCCAGCTTTTCCGTCGCCTCCTCCGCCAGCCGGCGGAAGGTGGTGATCTTGCCGCCGAAGATCGACAGCATCGGCGCCTCGCCGGCCGGCTCGTCGATCTCCAGCACATAGTCGCGGGTAACGGCCGAGGCGTTGCCGCTGGCGTCGTCGAACAGCGGGCGGACACCGCTGTAGGTCCACACCACCTCGCTCTCGCGCACGGGCTTCGCGAAATAGCGCGAGACCGCCCGGCACATGTAGGTGATTTCCTCCGGACTGATCGCCACCGCGCCGGGATCGCCCGAGTAATCGAGGTCGGTGGTGCCGATCAGGGTGAAATCGCGCTCATACGGGATGGCGAAGACGATGCGGCGGTCGTCGTTCTGGAAGATGTAGGCGTGTTCGCCTTCGAACATCTTCGCCACGACGATGTGGCTGCCCTTCACCAGACGCACAGACTTGTCGACGGTGACGCCGGTGCGCTTGGCGATCATCTCGCGAACCCACGGACCGGCGGCGTTGACCAGCGCGCGGGCGCGGACCACGCGGGTGGCGCCCGTGGTCACATCGACCAGCGTCGCTTCCCACAAGCCATTGCGGCGTTCGGCCCTGTCGCAGCGGGTGCGGGTCAGGATCTCCGCCCCGCGGGCCTGCGCGTCCATCGCGTTCAGCACGACCAGCCGGCTGTCCTCCACCCAGCAGTCCGAATATTCGAACGCCTTGGTGAAACCGCCGGCCAGCGGCCTTCCGGCCGGCGAGCTGGTCAGGTCGACCCCGTGCGAGCCCGGCAGAAGCTTGCGCTTTCCCAGATGATCGTAAAGGAACAGGCCAATGCGCACCATCCAGGCCGGGCGCATGCTGCTGTCGTGGGGCAGGACGAAGCGCATCGGCCAGATGATGTGCGGAGCGGCGCGCAGCAGAACCTCGCGCTCCTGCAGCGCTTCGCGCACCAGACGGAATTCGTAATATTCGAGATAGCGCAAGCCGCCATGGATCAGCTTGGTGCTGGCCGACGAGGTGGCGCCCGCAAGGTCGCCCTGTTCGCACAGCACCACCGACATTCCGCGCCCGACCGCGTCGCGGGCGATGCCCGCCCCGTTCACGCCGCCGCCGACGATCAGAAGGTCGGTAACTGCGGACTCGTTTGCCATGAGTTCCTCTCCGTACCGCGCCGGTTCCTTGCGAACCCGGCCGCTTTCGTTTCGGAACATATGATTTTCGTTCGCGGTTGAAAAGGAAAATGTTTGTTCAGCGGACCATGCTTTGAGGCTACGCCGGTTTGCTCCCACTGGCTACGGGGAAATGGAGTGGGGGACGCGGGCGGGACGATGAGCGCGGCTGGTCGCCGGACTGCCTTCGATTGGCAATGGGCTTTCGTTACCGAATATGCTTGTCTGGCAAACAGTCTTGCCCTTACGGTGAGGCTCGCGCTCTGCGGCGGATCGACCGGCGGCAGCGCAGCCACCCGCTTTTCGCTTTGACCCATTCCGCGCATCTGATTCACTGACGCCCCACCCCCAGCCGACCGGAGACAGCCCCCCGATGGACGCGCGCCTGGACGCCGAACGCCGCCAGCAGGAGATCGTTGCCCTGGTCCATGCCAAGGGCATGGTGCAGATCCAGTGGCTGGCCGAACATTTCGACGTCACGCCGCAGACCATCCGCCGCGATATCGAACATCTGGCCGGCCAATCCGCCGTGCGGCGTTTCCGCGGCGGCGTCACCGTGCCGTCAAGCGTGGAGAACATCGCCTATTCCACCCGCCAGACCCTGATGGCGGAGGAAAAGCGCCGCATCGCCGAGCTGGTGGCGCGCCATGTGCCGGAGGACGCCTCGCTCTTCCTCAACATCGGCACGACGACGGAGGCGGTGGCCCAGGCCCTGCTCGGCCACAAGCGGCTGCGGGTGCTGACCAACAACCTGAACGTCGCCACCATCCTGCACAAGAACACCAGCTTCGCCCTGTCGATCGCCGGCGGCCTGGTGCGCGAACGCGACGGCGGCATCATCGGCGAGGCGACGGTGGAGTTCATTCGCCGCTACAAGGTCGACATCGGCATCATCGGCATCAGCGGCATCGACTCCGAAGGCGACCTGCTCGATTACGACGAGCAGGAGGTGCGCGTCGCCCGCGCCATCATCGAAAGCTCGCGCCGGGTCTTCCTGGTCACCGACCACACCAAGTTCGGCCGCAACGCCATGATCCGCATGGCCGATGTCGGCGTGCTCGACGCCCTGTTCACCGACCGCCTGCCGCCGCCGGAGCTGATGGAGGTGCTGGGCAACGCCGACTGCCAGGTCCATGTCGCCGACGGCAGCGAGCCGGCGAACGGCGACGTGGAGGATACGGAGGACTGAGGCGAATTTATCTGATTCGGCGAAACAGCTTCAAACGCGGCACCCCCACCTGCGGCCCCAGGGGAATCGCATTTGAGAAAAGAGGGTAGCGCGGCGGGCTGAAAAGGATTCAGTAGGGAGGCTCTGGCGTTCAGGGAAGGAGCCCCCCGATGTCGTGGTACGCGAAGGTGTTTGCCGCTTTACCAGACCCTCGTACG
>NZ_DASPIS010000021.1:0-25772 GCF_035628975.1 Azospirillum sp.
GCAGGTGCGCGTTGGCCTTCAGATCGGCCAGGTCGTTGATCGCCACGACCTCCACGTCCTTGCGGCCGCTCTCGTAGATGGCGCGCAGAACCAGACGGCCGATGCGGCCAAAACCGTTGATCGCTACCCGTACAGCCATGACTTCCTCCAGTTGGATATGGGGCGCCCGAATTCGGCTGGACGCCCCTTCGGCTTCTCTCAGAGACGCGCCTTAACGGCGTCCACGACCGCTTCGGCGGTGATGCCGAAGTGCTTGTACAGTTCCTGGTAGGGGGCCGATTCGCCGAAGCCGGCCATGCCGACGAAGGCGCCGTTCGCGCCCAGCCAGCGGTCCCAGCCCAGACGGATCGCCGCCTCGACGCCGACGCGCACGCCGGAGCCCAGCACCGATGCCTTGTACGCATCGTCCTGACGCTCGAACAGTTCCCAACTCGGCATAGACACAACGGCGGTGCCGATGCCCTGGGCCTGCAGGGCCTTGCGGGCCTCCATCGCCAGCGAAACTTCCGAACCGGTGGCGAGGATGGTCGCCTTGCGCTCCCCCTCGGCCTCGGCCAGGACGTAAGCGCCGCGGGCGGCCAGGTTCTCGGCCGTATGCTCGGTGCGCAGGGTCGGCACGTTCTGGCGGGTCAGCGCCAGGACCGACGGGGCGCCGGTGGCCTCCAGCGCGATCTGCCAGCACTCGGCGGTCTCGACCGCGTCGGCCGGGCGCAGAACCAGCAGGTTCGGGATGGCGCGCAGCGCCGCCAGATGCTCCACCGGCTGGTGGGTCGGGCCGTCCTCGCCGAGACCGATCGAGTCGTGGGTCATCACGAAGATGGTGCGCTGCTTCATCAGCGCAGCCAGACGGATCGACGGACGGCAGTAGTCGGCGAACTGCATGAAGGTGCCGCCGTAGGGGATGACGCCGCCGTGCAGCGTCATGCCGTTCATCAGCGTCGCCATGCCGTGCTCGCGCACGCCGTAGCGGACGTAACGGCCGGCGAACTCGCCCTTGCCCTTCACGTCGGCGGTGTTCTTGACCTTGGTGTTGTTCGACGGGGTCAGGTCGGCGGAGCCGCCGATCATCTCCGGGATCGCCGGGACCAGAACCTCCAGCGTGTTGCCCGACGCGACGCGGGTCGCCCAGCTCGGCTTGTCGGCGCTGACCTTCTCCTTGAAGGCGACGATGGCGTCGGTCAGGGCGGAGGGAACGCCGCGGCCGAAGGCCTCGTCGAAGGCCTTGCCGGCGGCCTCGGTCAGGCCGGCGCGGCGGCCGGCCCAGGCGGCGTAGGCGTCGGTGCTGCGGGTGCCCGCGGCGCGCCAGGCGGCCAGAACCTCGTCGGGAACGACGAAGGCCTCATGGGTCCAGCCGATGGCCTCGCGGGTCGCGGCGACCTCGTCGGCACCCAGCGGCGAGCCGTGGCAGCCGTGGGTGTTGGCCTTGTTCGGCGCGCCCTTGCCGATGATGGTGCGGCAGGCGATCAGCGTCGGCTTGTCGGTGGAGGTCCGGGCCTGGGCGATGGCCTTCGACACGGCGTCGGTGTCGTGGCCGTCGACGGCGATGGTGTTCCAGCCGTAGGAGCGGAAGCGCGCCTGGGTGTCGTCGGTGAAGCTGAGGTCGGTCGAGCCGTCGATGGAGATGTGGTTGTCGTCCCACAGCACGATCAGGCGGTTCAGCCCGAGATGGCCGGCCAGCGAGCAGGCCTCGTGGCTGACGCCCTCCATCAGGTCGCCGTCGGAGGCGATGACGTAGGTGTAGTGGTCGATCAGCTCGTCGCCGAAGCGGGCGTTGGTGATCCGCTCCGCCAGCGCCATGCCGACGGCGGTGGAGACGCCCTGGCCCAGCGGACCGGTGGTCATCTCGATGCCCAGGCTGGGATCGACTTCCGGGTGGCCGGGGGTCAGGCTGCCCAGCTGGCGGAAGTTCTTGATCTCGTCGATGGTCATCCGCTCGTAGCCGGTCAGGTAGGCCAGCGAGTAGATCAGCATCGAGCCGTGGCCGGCCGACAGCACGAAACGGTCGCGGTCGGGCCAGGACGGGTTCTTCGGATCGAACTTCAGATACTGGGTGAAGAGGACCGTGGCGACGTCGGCCATGCCCATCGGCATGCCCGGGTGGCCGGACTTCGCGGCCTCGACCGCGTCCATGGAGAGCGCGCGGATCGCGCTGGCCATCGTGTGGAGGGAGGGCTGGGCGGAGGCAGCGGACATCTGGCGTTTCCTGCGGAATCGGGCGCGGTGCGGCGTCGGCAACGATGGTTGCGCGGTCGCCTTGACAAGGCGCCGCGAAACGGGCGCACCATGCAGAACCGCCGTCCGCAGGTCAACATGGGAATGGGGTAGGAAATGGTATGGCAGAGGCCCCTCTTCCGTGTGGGAGGCGCTTCGTCCGGCATTGTTTCGTCACTGTCGCATCCGCTGCGGCCTTCCGTCACGTCCCGGTATTCCGTATGGGCATTCGGTGGAAGACTCCGTCGTGACGGTTGACGCGGCCGCTGTGCCGGCCCAACTCTATCCGCTCCGAACAGCAGCGGCTCGGCTTGGCGGACAGCCGGTCGGGCTCCGTCTGCTCCATGAACATGACGTGCCCACAGGTCGAGGTTGACGTCCATGGATTCCCTGAAAGCCGCTCTCGACCGTCTCGGCCGTTCCGTGGACCGGCTGGAACATGCCGCTGCGGCGCGCGAGGAGCGGGTCGGCCGGCGCGAACAGGACCTGTCGCAGGCGCTGGAAACCGCGCGGGCAGATCGCGCGACCGCCCAGGCCACCGCCGAGGCGGTGTCCCAGCGGCTGGAGGTCGCCATCGCCCGGCTGCAACAAGTGCTGGAGAGCTGACGCCATGGCCCAGGTCGACATCGAAGTGAACGGCCGTTTCTATCGGATGCTGTGCGAGGACGGGCAGGAGGCGCGGCTGCGCGAACTGGCGGCTTACGTCGACGACCGGCTGCGCCGTCTGACCGGCGGCGGGCGCAGCGGGTCGGAGGCTCAGATGATGCTGATGACCTGCCTGGTGCTGGCCGACGAGCTGCAGGACGTGATGTCCAACAAGGGGATCGCCCCCGCCGTGGACGAGGTCGCGGTGGTCGGCGAACTCGATCGTGTGGCAAAACGCATCGAAGAGGTTGCCGCGCGGCTCGAGCGCGCCTAGATTGGTACACGGAAGGACCGCTGCCTGGTTCGACAGGCTGCAATAATCCCCAGGGCCGATAACCTTGATCTCTAGGGAGCTGTCCCTGTCCGGCCCATCGGGCCGGGTATATGGCGCCCACCTGCTCATGCAGGCCATGGAGGATAGGCACATGGCCACCGGCCGAGGCGGCACCTTCCACCCTTTTCTTCCCCTGCGCAGTCCGCGATGACCGATCCGCAAGCCAAGGACGCCGCCCGACGCGAGGCGCGCGTCCGGCGCGACGCCATCGCCGTTTCCGACCGCCCCGCCGCATCCGCCGCCGTGCGCGACCGCATCGCCGAACTGGCGCGCGGCGGTCATCTGCCGCGCGGCGACGCCGGGGGATATTGGCCGCTCGGCTCCGAACTCGACGCGCGGCCGGCTTTGCTCCATCTTAAACACCTTGGTCACTCCGTCGGGCTGCCGGTCTCTGGGCCGCGCGGCACCGCGCTGGTCTTTCGGGATTGGGATCCGGAAGCGCCAATGGCGGCCGGCCGTTACGGCATTCAGGAGCCGGAGGAGGGTCGTGCCGTGCTGCGCCCGTCGCTGCTGCTGGTGCCGATGCTGGCCTTCGACCGCGGCGGGCACCGGCTGGGCTATGGCGCCGGCTATTATGATCGGACGCTGGACAGCCTGCGGGCGGGTGGGGCGGTTCTGGCGGTGGGCGTGGCCTTTGCGGCGCAGGAAATGCCGGCGGTGCCGGTGGACGGCCATGACGAGCGGCTGGACTGGATCGTGACGGAGCGGGAAACGCTCCGCATTCGTAAGTGAGATTATCGGGAAGGTTGGGGCGATGCGGATTCTGTTCTTCGGCGACGTGGTGGGCCGGGCCGGGCGCGATGCGGTGCTGGCGCACATGCCGATGCTGCGCGAGCGGCTGGACCCCGACCTGACCGTGGTGAACGGCGAGAATTCCGCCGGCGGCTATGGCGTCACGGTCAAGATCGCCGAGGAGTTCTTCGCCGCCGGAATCGACGTGGTCACGCTGGGCAACCACACCTGGGACCAGAAGGAACTGGTCGGCACCATCGAGCAGCAGCCGCGCATCATCCGCCCGCTGAACTACCCGGAGGGCACGCCCGGCCGCGGATTCGTCCTGCTGCAGGCGCGCGGCGGGCGCAAGGTGCTGGTCATCAACGTGCTGCTTCGCCTGTTCATGGAGCCGATGGACGACCCGTTCGCCGCGGTGGACCGGGTGCTGAAGGCGCATCGCCTCGGGCCGGGGGGCGTCGATGCCGTGCTGGTCGACATGCATGGCGAGGCGACCAGCGAGAAGATGATCATGGGCCATTTCTGCGACGGCCGCGCCTCGCTGGTGGTGGGCACCCACAGCCATGTGCCGACGGCCGACCACATGGTGCTGCCGAAGGGGACCGCCTATCAGTCGGACGCCGGCATGTGCGGCGATTACGACAGCGCCATCGGCATGAAGAAGGAGGTGGCGCTGGCCAAGATGGTACGCAAGCTGCCGACCGAACGGCTGTCCCCGGCGGAAGGGGAGGGCACCGTCTGCGGCTGCTACGTCGAGACCGACGACCGCAGCGGGCTGGCTGTCCGCATCGAACCGTTGCGCATCGGCGGGCGGCTGAGCCAGACTCTGCCGGAGCGGATGCAGTAGGGCGTTCACGGCTTAGGCCCGGCCGCGCCGCAATCTCGCCATATTGACTTTCTAATCCCGTGGGTGTCGTCTCCCGCGCCGAAAAGGTGCGGTGGGGCGGCAGACCTGTTACATGTGTCGTGCGCTCACCCCGCCCGATTGACCATCTTCCGTTTCGAGGCTCGTTCGACCCATGGCCGGTCATTCCCAGTTCAAGAACATCATGCACCGCAAGGGCGCGCAGGACGCCAAGCGGTCCAAGATCTTCAACAAGCTCGCCCGCGAGATCACCGTCGCCGCCAAGAGCGGCCTGCCGGACCCGGCGGCCAACCCGCGCCTGCGCGCCGCCATCCTGGCTGGACGCGCGCAGAACATGCCGCGCGACCGCATCGACCGCGCCATCAAGCAGGGCACGCCCGGTGGCGGCGACGACGCGAACTACGAGGAGGTGCGGTACGAGGGCTACGGTCCCGGCGGCGTCGCGCTGATCGTCGAGGCGCTGACCGACAACCGCAACCGCACCGCCGCGGAAGTGCGCTCCAGCTTCACCAAGTATGGCGGCAGCCTGGGCGAGACCAACTCGGTCAGCTTCATGTTCAGCCGCATCGGCGCGATCTATTACCCGGCCGCCGCGGCGGATGCCGACGCCGTGTTCGAGGTGGCGCTGGAGGCCGGTGCCGACAACGTCGAATCCGACGAGCAGGGGCATGAGGTCACCACGACCGTCGAGAACTTCGGCGCCGTGCGCGACGCGCTGGAGGCCAAGTTCGGCGGTGCGGAGAGCGCGCGGCTGACCTGGCGTCCGCTGAACACCGTCGCCCCGTCCGAGGATGCCGCGGCCAGCCTGCTGAAGCTGCTGGACGTGCTGGAGGACAACGACGACGTCCAGGTGGTCGAAGGCAACTTCGACATCTCCGACGAATTGATGCAGAAGCTGACTGCGTAACATCGACGCGGGTCTTGCAGGCGGAGTGCGGGTGCCGTGTTTGCGCGGGCAGGACGAACTGAGGCAGGGGTGCCCTCGCCGGTGCGGCTGCTGGGGATCGATCCCGGCCTGCGCCACACCGGCTGGGGCATCATCGACGTGGCGGGCAACCGCCTGAGCCACGTCGCCGACGGCGCGGTGCATTCCGACGACTCCTGCCCGCTGGCCGAGCGGCTGGTGCAGCTTCACGACGCCCTGTCTGCGGTGGTGGAGCGCTACCACCCCGACGAGGCGGCGGTGGAGGAGACCTTCGTCAACAGCAACGCGGTGTCCACCCTGAAGCTGGGGCAGGCCCGCGCCGTGGCGCTGCTGGTGCCGGCCCAGGCCGGGCTGGCGGTGGCGGAATACGCCAACAATATGGTCAAGAAGGCGGTCGTCGGACAGGGCCGCGCCGAAAAGGCGCAGGTTCAGACGATGGTGCGCCTGCTGCTGCCCGGCTGCGAGATCGGCAGCCCCGACGCCGCCGACGCGCTGGCCGTGGCGATCTGCCACGCGCACCACCGCGCCAGTTGGACGATGTGGCGGAAGAACGCCGAACCGATGCGACAAACCCTCTCCCCCCCGGGGAGAGGGCAGGGTGAGGGGGACGCGCGGCGTGCCTCCCCCAAGACGCCACGCAACGCCTCCCCCTCACCCCGACCCTCTCCCCGGGGGGGAGAGGGGGAGAACGCCCTTGAGCGAGTGGGGGACATGGCGCGGGTTGCGAAAACGAAGCCCACCGAATACATCACGGAACGCGCGCGCGACCTGCGGATGAATGCCACGGATGTGGAAAAGATCGTCTGGCAGAAGCTGCGCAATGCCCAGCTCGGTGCGAAATTCCGGCGGCAGGAGCCGATCCTTGGCTTCGTTGCCGACTTCGTCGCCCATGACCATCGCCTGATCATCGAATTGGACGGCGGCCAGCATGCCGAGCAGCGCGCCGCCCATGACGAAAGGCGCGCGCGCATGCTGGAGCAGGCCGGCTTCCGCATCCTGCGCTTCTGGAACACCGACGTGATCGACAACCTTGACGGCGTGCTGGAGACCATCCGTGCGCGTCTCGAAGAGACCCCCATTCTTCGCAGCCAGCCCTCGGGCCGGGAGTTCCCATGATCGCCAAGCTGACCGGCATCGTCGATTCCACCGGCACCGACTGGGTCGTGCTCGACGTGAACGGCGTCGGTTACCTGTTGTCCTGCTCCAACCGAACGCTGTCGCGCATGGCGGTGGGGGAGCGGGCGTCGCTGGTGGTGGAGACCTTCATCCGCGAGGAACGCATCGTCCTGCACGGCTTCGGAGATCAGGCGGAGCGGGAGTGGTTCAAGCTGCTGACCACCATCCAGGGCGTCGGCGCCCGTCTGGCGCTGTCGATCCTCGGCGTGCTCGACCCCGACCAGCTGACCCGCGCCATCGCCTCGCAGGACAAGACCGCGCTAGTGCGGGCCGACGGCGTCGGGCCGAAGGTTGCGGCGCGCATCCTCAACGAACTCAAGGACAAGGTCGGCAATCTGGCGCTCGGCCCCGCGGCGACCACGGGCGCGCCGGCCGGCAAGGGCGCCCCCGCCGCCGTTCCGGGCGCCAGCCCGGCGCTGGCCGATGCGGTGTCGGCGCTGGTCAATCTCGGCTATGGCCGGTCGGAGGCCTTCGGCGCGGTCGTCGCCGCCGGGCGGGTGCTGGGCGATGATGCCGGCGTGTCCGATCTGATCCGCCAGGGCCTCAAGGAACTGAGCCAATGAGCGACCCCAATTCCGACCGTCTGGTCCAGCCGGGCCAGGGCCACGGCGATTCGGCCGAGGCGTCGATCCGCCCGTTGACGCTTGCCGAGTTCATCGGCCAGCGGCAGGCGCGCGAGAACCTGTCGATCTTCATCCAGGCCGCCCGCTCCCGCAACGAGGCGCTGGACCATGTGCTGCTGTTCGGGCCCCCCGGTCTGGGCAAGACGACGCTGGCGCAGATCGTAGCGCGCGAGCTGGGCGTGGGCTTCCGCGCCACCTCCGGGCCGGTCATCGCGCGGGCCGGCGATCTGGCCGCGCTGCTGACCAACCTGCAGCCGCACGACGTCCTCTTCATCGACGAGATTCATCGCCTTAATCCCGCCGTGGAAGAGGTGCTCTATCCCGCCATGGAGGATTTCCAACTCGACCTCATCATCGGCGAAGGCCCGTCGGCGCGATCCATCCGGATCGACCTGCCGCCCTTCACCCTTGTCGGCGCCACGACACGCAGCGGCCTGATCACGCGCCCGTTGCGCGAACGCTTCGGCATTCCCGTGCGCCTGCAGTTCTACGAGCCGGACGAGCTTGAACTGATCGTGCGCCGCGCCGCCGGCGTGCTGGGCATGGGGATCACGCCGGAGGGCGCGCGCGAGATCGCCAACCGGTCGCGCGGCACGCCGCGCGTATCGGGGCGGCTGCTGCGCCGGGTGCGTGATTTCGCCGCAGTGGCCGGCGTGGAGGAAGTCGACAAGCGGGTCGCCGACGCCGCGCTGACCCGGCTCGAGGTCGACCGGCTGGGGCTGGACAGCATGGACCGCCGTTACCTGGGGCTGGTCGCCAACAATTACGGCGGCGGGCCGGTGGGCGTGGAGACGCTGGGCGCGGCCCTGGGCGAGCAGCGCGACGTGCTGGAAGAGGTGGTGGAACCCTACCTGATCCAGCAGGGCTTCCTGCAGCGCACGCCGCGCGGGCGCATGCTGACCGACCAGGGCTTCCGCTATCTCGGGCTCAATCCGCCCAACGCGCCGATCCGGCAGCTCGACCTGTTGGACCGGGTTCCCGACCCGACGGAGGGGGACGGCGATGAGTGAGCGGGCCGCCTCGCTGTCCGGCTGGTTCGCGGAGGACGGGACGCACCGTTATCCGTTGCGGGTCTATTACGAGGACACCGACGCCGGCGGCATCGTTTATCACGCCAACTACCTCCGCTTTGCGGAGCGGGCGCGGACGGAGATGCTGTACCTGATGGGCTTCCGTCAGAAGGAGATGGCGGAGGGCTCGAGCGATGTCACAGGTGTGTCATTTGCGGTACGGCGTCTGACCATCGATTTTGACGCCCCTGCCAAGCTGGAGGACACGCTTGAAGTGGAAACCCGAATCGTCGATATCCGCGGTGCCTCCTTCGCAGTTGCACAAGTCATCCGCCGCGACGGTCGCGTGCTGGCGCGCGCCGACCTGCAGCTGGTGACGATCAGCCAAGCCGGCAGCCGCGCCGGGCGGGCCGTGCGCCTTCCCGATGCGGTGAAAGCGGCGATGGAGACACTGCATGCAAAGCAATCCTCTTCACTGCCTGCCTGACCGCTCGACCCTTTCCCTTCCACTCCCCGTGCCAACAGCGCAAACGCGAGATTGACTGCGATGGACGCCCTGCAAACCGCCCAACTGGCCGGCAACGCCGCCGCCACGACGGCACATGAGATCACCATCCTTGGCCTGTTCTGGCAGGCGGATGCGGTCGTCAAGATCGTGATGCTGATGCTCATCGTCGCCTCGGTGTGGTGCTGGGCGATCATCATCGAGAAGCTGATGCGCATCCGCCGCCTGAACGCCCAGGCCGACGCCTTCGAGGAGGCCTTCTGGTCCGGCGGTTCGCTGGACGCGCTGTATGACCGCATCGGCCAGTCGCCGGCCGATCCGATGGCCGCGACCTTCGCCGCCGGCATGCGCGAGTGGCGCCACGCCGCCGACCGCGGCATCGCCGGCACCATGAAGGGCTCGCTGCAGCAGCGGGTGGAGCGGGTGATGGCGGTGACCATCGGCCGTGAGATGGCGCGGGCCGAACGCTACATGACCTTCCTGGCCTCGGTCGGCTCCACCGCCCCCTTCATCGGCCTGTTCGGCACGGTGTGGGGCATCATGAACTCCTTCACCTCCATCGCCGGCTCCGGCAACACCAGCCTCGCCGTGGTGGCGCCCGGCATCGCCGAGGCGCTGTTCGCCACCGCCATGGGCCTGCTGGCCGCCATCCCGGCGGTGCTGTCCTACAACAAGTTCTCCACCGACCTCGGCCGCTACGCCGACCGGCTGGACACCTTCTCGGGCGAGTTCTCGGCGATCCTGTCCCGCCACCTCGAGGAGCGGGGAGCCGCCTGAACCATGGCCGGACAACTCGCAGGCAAATCCCACGGGCGCGGTAAGCGCCGGGGCTATCGCGCGATGGCCGAGATCAACATGACGCCGTTCATCGACGTCATGCTGGTCCTGCTGATCGTCTTCATGGTGGCCGCCCCGATGCTGACCGTCGGCGTGCCGGTCGACCTGCCCAAGACCAACGCCGCTCCGCTGGAGCAGCAGAAGGATCCGCTGTTCGTCACCGTGCAGACCGACGGCCGCGTCTTCGTGCAGGAGACGCCGGTCGATCTGGGCAACATGGTGCCGCTGCTGATCGCGGTGACCAACAACAACCCCGAAGCCCGCATCCTGGTCCGCGGCGACGCCAAGATCGCATACGGCAAGATGCTGGAGGTGATGGGCACCATGAGCGCCGCCGGCTTCAAGAAGGTCGGTCTGGTCGCCGAGATGCCGAACGGCCCGACCGCGTCCAGCGCACGGGTCGGCGCACCCAAGCCGGCGCGTTGAGGCGGGCGGAACTCCCATGCGCAAGCCCCTGATCGCCTCGGCGGTGCTGCACGTCGCGTTGGTCGCGCTGATGGTGCTCGGCATGCCGCCCAGCGATCGCAAGCTCGAAATCGCCTCCTCGATCCCGATCGAGATCGTCGACGTCGGCGAGGTCACCGAGGCCGCCCGCGTCGAGAAGGGCGAACCGAAGCCGGCCGCCAACGCCGCGCCACGTCCGCCCGTGCCCGAAGCGAAGCCGGCGCCGCCGGCGCCCGAACCGCCGGACGAGGAGGACGAGCCGCCCCCTCCGCCCCCGCCGCCTGCCAAGACGCCGGAGCCGCCGAAGGTCGCCCAGGTGCCGCCGCCCCCGCGCGAGCCGACGCCTCCGCCCAAGCCTGCTCCGACGCCCCCTCCGCCTCCGCCGCCGCCCCCGCCGCCCCCGGATCCGGCGCCGTCGCCGACTCCGAAGCCGCCCGAGCCGCCCAAACCGGAACCGCCGAAGCCTGAGCCTCCGAAACCGGAGCCGCCCAAGCCGGAGCCGCCGAAGCACGAGCCGAAGCCGGAACCGAAGAAGCCCGAGCCCCCCAAGGAGGTCGCGAAGGCCGAGCCGCCGAAGGACGCCGCCAAGGCCGATCCGAAGAAGACGGACGCTCCCGCCAAGCAGCCGGAGAAGCCGTCGGCCAAGACCGACCCGCTGTCCGACCTGCTGTCGAACGTCGGGAAGATCAAGCCGTCGGACAACCCGAAGGCGGACGGCAAGGCATCGGCCAGCGCGAACAGCGACGCCAAACCCAGCCAGAAGACCGCATCCGCGGCTCCGGCCGGGGCGGCCAAGGCGACGACCGGTCCCGACCGGCCGTTCAAGCCTTCTGGGCAAGCTTTGGAAGCAATTCGGGGGCAGCTGGCAAAAAACTGGAACTTTGATGTTGGCAGGAAAGATGCTGCATCAATGAAGGTTGAGCTGCGGGTGGTAGTTGACCAGCATGGTGGAGTTTTGGACGTTAAAATCGACGAGAAGTACAGGTCTCGTTACTTTAGCGACAAAGCCTTCCAGGCTTCCGCCGACGCAGCCGTTCGAGCCGTGAGAAGGGCTAGTCCGTTGCAGTTACCTCCTAATGAGTTTACTGCATCTACCTACTCAGAATGGCGCGACATCGTACTCAATTTCGACCCGAGGGACATGTTCTGACCATGACGACGAAGACGAGGCTTCTGTTGAAGCTGGCCGGGGCCACCGGCGCGCTTCTCCTCTCCCTCGGCGTTGCCGCTCCGCAGGAGGCGCGCGCCGAGTTGCGCATCGACATCACGCGGGGCGTGTCCGAACCGCTGCCCATCGCGATCACCAGCTTCGCCGGATCCGGCGGGCGCGATGCGCAGATGGGCGCCGACATCTCCAAGGTCATCTCCGACGACCTGGAGCGGTCCGGCCTGTTCAAGCCGCTGGACCCGCGCGGCTTCCTGCAGACCCCCGACCAGCTGCGCACGGGTGAGCCGCGCTACCAGGATTGGAAGGCGCTGGGCGCCCAGGCGCTGGTCGCCGGCAACACCACCACGGGCGCCGACGGCCGCATGAAGGTCGACTTCCGCCTGTGGGACGTCGCTGCCGGCCAGTACATGCAGGGGCTGAGCTACAGCGCCTCGCCGCAGGAATGGCGCCGCATCGCCCACATCGTGGCCGACGCCATCTACAAGCGCCTGACCGGCGAGGACGGCTATTTCGACACGCGCATCGTCTATGTGGCTGAATCCGGCCCGGCGAATTCGCGCAAGAAGCAACTGGCCATCATGGACCAGGACAGCGCCAACCATCAGTTCCTGACCGACGGGCAGACGCTCGTCCTGACGCCGCGCTTCTCGCCGACGTCCCAGGAAATCACCTACATGTCGTACTTCAACAAGAAGCCGCGCGTGTACCTGTTCAACATCGACACCGGCCGCCAGGAGGTCCTGGGCGACTTCCCCGGCATGACCTTCGCCCCGCGCTTCTCGCCGGACGGCAACAAGGTCATCATGTCGATGGCCCAGAACGGCAACACCGACATCTACACGCTGGACCTGCGCACCCGCCGCCAGACGCAGCTGACCGACGCGCCGGGCATCGACACCGGTCCCAGCTATTCTCCGGACGGCCAGCGGATCGTCTTCGAATCGGACCGCGGCGGCACCCAGCAGCTCTACACCATGAGCGCCGACGGGTCGGGCGTGAAGCGGCTGACCTTCGGCGAGGGCCGGTACGGAACGCCGGTGTGGTCGCCGCGCGGCGACCTGATCGCATTCACGCGCCAGCGTGGTAGCAGCTTTGCAATCGGCGTAATCCGTCCGGATGGGACGGGAGAACGAATCCTGACCGAGTCGTTCCACGTCGAAGGCCCGACCTGGGCGCCGAACGGCCGTGTTCTCATGTTCTTCAAGGACTTGCCGTCGGGTGACGGTCGTGGCCGCAATGCCAAGCTGTACAGCATCGACATCACCGGCGCCAACGAGCGCCGCGTCAGCAGCCCGGTCGACGCGTCGGACCCCGCGTGGTCGCCCTTGATTCCCTAGTGGAGTAGCCCTATTTTGCGGCCACGCGAGAGCAATGCTCAAGACATAGGTCGGACGTCGTCTTTTCGTCGGGGCTTGGCGGAAAGAAGCGGTTCTCGCGCTGACTAAGGATCCGGCCAATCAACAAGTTTCGTTCAAGGGGTCCCTGAACATGCGTATGAAGTTCCTCGCTCTCGCCGCGGTCGCTCTGCTCGCCGCTTGCGAATCCACTCCGAACGACGCCGCCAACGGCGCGAACACCGGTGCCCAGCAGTCGTCGGTCCGTCCGGGCTCGGCGGAAGATTTCGTCGTCAACGTCGGCGACCGCGTCTTCTTCGGCCTGGACCGCTACGACCTGTCGCCGGAGGCTCGCGCCACCCTGGACCGCCAGGCCAAGTGGCTGCAGACCTACGGCTCGGTCACCGTCACCGTCGAGGGCCATGCCGACGAGCGCGGCACCCGCGAGTACAACCTGGCTCTCGGTGAGCGCCGCGCCAACTCGGTGAAGAACTACCTGGCCGCCAAGGGCATCACCCCGAACCGCGTCAATGTCGTGTCCTACGGCAAGGAGCGTCCGGCGGTGGTTGGCTCGAACGAGGCCGCCTGGTCGCAGAACCGCCGCGGCGTGACCGTCGTCAACTAATGACGCCGGTCCCCGCCTGACGGGGAATGGGATAAGGCGCCGCCGCCGGGCAACCGGTGCGGCGCCTTTTCTTTTGGCGCCAGAGATTTCCGGCATGGGCATAGGACGACGGCGGTTCTTTGCGCCGCCGCGAAACTTCTGCTAAACAGCGGCCATTGCGTCGCCTTTTTCGTTTGCCATGGTCGCCGTGGGTGTTTCCGCCCTCCGGCCTCAGATCTCCTCAGGATCCCACGCGCATGACCCACATCCGTCCCGTCGCCGCCCTGCTGCTGGGTGGCATGCTCGCGGCAAGCCCCGCATTGGCCCAGTCCAAGGGGCAGATCGAGCGGCTGCAATCGCTGGAAACGCAGGTCGCGGCGCTGGGCGGGCCGGTGGAGGTGGCGCAGCTGTCGCCCTCCGTCGCGGCGGATTTCGAGATCCGGCTGCAGAACCTGGAACGCTCGATGCAGGAGCTGACCGGCAAGTACGAGGAGTCGACCTACCAGATCACCCAGCTGCGCGAGCGCCTGGAGAAGATCAACGGCGACATCGATTTCCGCCTGAAGGACCTGGAGAAGGGCGGCGGCGCCATGGGGGGCGCTATGGGCGGTGCTATGGGCGGCGCGATGTCCGACGCCGCTCCGCCCAAGGCCGCCGCGAAGGCGGACGACAAGAAGCCTGCCGACAAGCCGGCGCAGACCGCCGCCGCCAACCCGCCGTCCACCGCCGGGCTGTCGCCGGAAAAGCAGTATGAGCAGGCGTTCGAACTGCTGCGCAACTCCGATTACGACCGGGCGGAGAAGGCGCTGCAGGAGTTCATCGTCAAGAACAAGAGCCATGCCTATGCCGGTAATGCGCAGTACTGGCTGGGCGAGAGCTATTACGTCCGCAACAAGTATCCGGAAGCGGCCCAGGCCTTCGCCGAAGTGCTGTCCAAGTACCGCACCAACCCGAAGGCGGCGGACAGCCTGCTGAAGCTTGGCATGACGCTGCAGCAGATGAACAAGAAGTCGGATGCCTGCACCGCCTTCAGCCAATTGCTGACCAAGTTCCCCGAAGCCTCGGCCAGCGTGAAGCGCCGCGCCGACACGGAGCGCAAGCGCATCAATTGCCCGGCCTGATGACCGGTGCGGGCACCGCGTGGGGCGATGCTGCCCCGGTGACCCCGGGGGAGTTCGCCCGCGCGATGGTGGCGCTGGACGGCTTCGAGCCGGCGCCTGCCGTGGCGGTCGGCCTGTCCGGCGGCGGCGACAGTCTGGCGCTGATCCTGCTGCTGCGGCATTGGGTCGCAGAGCGGGGCGGCAGTCTGCTGGCGCTCACCGTCGATCATGGCCTGCGCGCCGAGTCCGCTGCCGAGGCGGAGGTGGTCGGAACGGTGATGGCCGGGCTCGGCGTTTCCCACCGCATCCTTCGCTGGGAGGGTGACAAGCCGGCCGCCGGACTGCAGGCGGCGGCACGGACGGCGCGACACCGGCTGCTGGCCGATGCCTGCGTCGAGGCCGGCATTCTGCATCTGGCGCTGGCCCATCACCGCGACGATCAGGCGGAGACTGTGCTGCTGCGGCTGGCCCGCGGCTCCGGCACCGACGGGCTGGCGGGAATGGCGGCGGTGCGCGCCGACGGCGCCGTTCGGGTGATCCGTCCGCTGCTGGGCTTCTCCCATGGCCGGCTGCTGGCGACCTGCCGCGCCGCCGGACTGGAGTGGGTCGAGGATCCCTCCAACCACAACCCGCGTTTCGCCCGTGCCCGCCTGCGTGCCGCCCGCGATCTGCTGGGCGGGGAGGGGCTGGACGGCGACCGGCTGTGCGAGGTCGCCCGCCGGGCCGGTCGCGCCCGCGCCGCGCTGGAACAGGCGACCGCGGATTTGCTGGCGCAGACCGCGACCATCCATCCCGAAGGCTGGGTTACGCTGGCCCCAGCCCCGCTGCTGGCCGCGCCGGAAGAGATCGCGTTGCGGGCGCTGGCGCAGGCACTGGCGACGGTCGGGGGACCCGGCCCGGTGCGGGACGAGGCGTTGGACCGTCTGCTCGGCTTGCTGGCCGACGGGAAGGGCGGGACCTTGGGCGGATGCGTGGTGCGGATGCGCCGCGGTGCGGTCATGGTCGCGCGTGAACCGGCGGCGGTGGAGCGGCGGCTGGTGCAGCCCGGCAGTCGCATCCTGTGGGATGGGCGCTTCGACCTGCGGGTGTCGAGCCGATGGGATCAGCCCGTCGAGGTCGCGGCACTTGGAGCCGCGGGATGGCGCAAAGGGGCGGGGCAGGGTGGGCATTCGGGATTGTCCGAGCTGCCGGTTCCGGTGCGCGAGTCGCTGCCAAGCCTTTGGTTGGGAACGGAAATGCTTGCCATACCGACGATCGGTGGCGCATACGGGGTCGACGCGGAAGGACAGGCCCCGATGGATCGCGCGAACTTCCGTCCAATTTCGCCGTTGGGAAGACCAGCTTTTACGGTTGTTTCGGACCGGCGCGGCATTATTTAATCTGGGAACGTGCCCGTAGGAGTCCGGGGTGCGGCCTTGTCGGCGCACCGCATGGCGATGGGTTCGCAGAAAGGCGTGTGACGTGAACAATTTCGGCAAGAACCTCGCGCTCTGGATTATCATAGGGCTGCTGCTCGTGGCCCTGTTCAATCTGTTCCAGAGTTCCTCCACCCGCAGCCCGCAAACGACCGTTCCGTTCAGCGAGCTTCTCGCCGAAGTGGACCGGGGCCAGGTCGCCGACGTGACGATCAAGGGCAACCAGGTTTCGGGCCATTTCTCGGACGGCCGCTCCTTCAGCACCTATGTCCCGCCCGAAGCGGGGCTGGTCGAGCGCCTGACCAACAAGAACGTCCGGATCAACGCGGTCCCCGACGACAGCAACGTGCCGTCGCTGTTCTCGGTGCTGCTGTCCTGGTTCCCGATGCTGCTGCTGATCGGCGTCTGGATCTTCTTCATGCGCCAGATGCAGTCCGGCGGCGGCAAGGCGATGGGCTTCGGCAAGTCGCGGGCCCGCCTGCTGACCGAGAAGGTCGGGCGCGTGACCTTCGACGACGTCGCCGGCATCGACGAGGCCAAGCAGGAGCTGACGGAGATCGTCGAGTTCCTGAAGGACCCGCAGAAGTTCCAGCGGCTGGGCGGCAAGATTCCGAAGGGCTGCCTTCTGGTCGGCCCGCCGGGTACCGGCAAGACGCTGACCGCCCGCGCGGTGGCCGGCGAAGCCAATGTCCCGTTCTTCACCATCTCCGGTTCGGACTTCGTCGAAATGTTCGTCGGTGTGGGTGCGTCCCGCGTCCGCGACATGTTCGAACAGGGCAAGAAGAACGCCCCCTGCATCATCTTCATCGACGAAATCGACGCGGTCGGCCGCCATCGCGGTGCCGGCCTGGGCGGCGGCAACGACGAGCGTGAGCAGACTCTCAACCAGCTGCTGGTCGAGATGGACGGTTTCGAGGCGAACGAGGGCGTCATCCTGATCGCCGCGACCAACCGTCCGGACGTTCTCGATCCCGCGCTGCTGCGTCCGGGCCGCTTCGACCGTCAGGTCGTGGTGCCGAACCCCGACGTGCTGGGCCGCGAGAAGATCCTCAAGGTCCACATGCGCAAGGTGCCGCTGTCCCCGGACGTCGACGCCAAGGTCATCGCCCGCGGCACCCCCGGCTTCTCCGGCGCCGATCTGGCCAACCTGGTCAACGAGGCGGCGCTGCTCGCGGCCCGCATCGGCAAGCGCGTCGTCGGCATGGCCGAGTTCGAGGCCGCCAAGGACAAGGTCATGATGGGTGCGGAACGCCGCTCCATGGTGATGACCGAGGACGAGAAGAAGCTGACCGCCTACCATGAGGCCGGCCACGCCATCTGCGCCATCCATTGCGTCGACAGCGACCCGGTCCACAAGGCCACCATCATCCCGCGCGGCCGTGCGCTGGGCATGGTGATGCGCCTGCCGGAAGGCGACCGCATCAGCCTGTCGCAGGCCAAGCTGCTGGCCGACCTGTGCGTCGCCATGGGCGGCCGCATCGCCGAAGAGCTGATCTTCGGCAAGGAGCGGGTGACCACCGGCGCCTCGGGCGACATCAAGATGGCGACCGAGATGTCGCGCCGCATGGTGACGGAGTGGGGCATGAGCGACAAGCTCGGGCCGCTGCTCTACGGCGAGCCGACGCAGGAGGTGTTCCTGGGCCATTCCGTGACCCAGCACAAGAACATGTCCGACCGCACCGCCCAGTTGGTCGACGAGGAAATCCGCCGCATCGTGGACGAGAGCTACGAGCGCGCCCGGGTGATCCTGACCGAGAACATCGACCAGCTGCACACCCTGGCCAAGGGCCTGCTTGAGTACGAGACGCTGAGCGGCGACGAGATCAACCGTCTGCTGCGCGGCGAACCGATCCTGCGCGACGACGACCGCGACACGGTCGCCGCTCCCCCGCCGCGCCCGACCGCCGGCGGCCGCCGCTCCTCCGTTCCGCCGAGCAGCGGGCAGGAAAGCGGTGGCATGGGTCCGGAGCCGCAGGGTACGTAAGGCTTCGAATAGCTAGACATGAAGAAGGCGGCGCTGCGAGGCGCCGCCTTTTCCGTTTTGGTGCTTGTGAGCGTGAGGGAGACCGATCCGGCAGGCTCGGGAGACCCCTCAGAATGCGCCCTTCTGCTCGCGGCGGCGGTCGAGAGCCACGTCGAACTGGCGCAGCAGCTTCTGCATGCCTTCGAAGTAGAGCTTGCGCGACGGCGTGTTCTTCATGCAGCGGGCGTCCAGATGGGCGACGCTGGTCAGCGCCGAGACGCAATAGCCGAGCAGCCAGTATCGCGAGCGGATGCTGCGCAGATAATCGCGGAACGGTTCCGGCTGGCCGTTCATGAAGCTGCTGAAGGCGGTCTCGTAGTCTGACAGGATGGTGCGGATGTCCATCAGCGTCGTCTCCAGCAGCTTGCCCACCTTCTCGATGTGCATCAGCAACTGGGTCTCGTAGGGCTTGTGCATGCGGATGTCGACCGGAATGCACTCCCGCGACTTCAGCCAGGTCAGGATGATGCGGGCGCGCGGGGCGATGCGGCGCAGCTGGTATTCGTAGAAGGTGGTGCCCTTCCAGGCGCTGAAGATGGTGTCGGCCTCCGACCGTTCGATGCCGAAGGCGGACACGAACAGGCCGGCTTCCTCCAGGTTGGGATTCCAGATCGCTTCCAGGAAGCGCTCGATGCTCTGGGCGCTGCCCTGGCTGCCGGACAGCGCCTTGCGGACGATCGGCTCGATGCGGGCGCGGATCAGTCGGCGGAGCTGGTGGTCCTCCTCGTTGCTGATCAGCCAGTGGCGCGGATCGACGTTGACCTTCTCCCCCTCGAAGCAGGTCTTGAGCAGGAAGGCGTCGAGCGACGGGACTTCGTCGATCATCTGCAGCATCTTCATGTCGCCGATGATGCCGTTTTCCTGCGGCCCGTGCTTGATGCCGAACTGCTCTTCCAGCAGCGCCTCGCTGTTGCGGCCGCGCAGATAGACGGCGACGCCGCCGGATTCGGGCGACTTGGCGTTGTGCGGCACATAGATGCCGGTCTCCACCGGCCGGCTGCCGCCCTCCAGATCCTCGTCCTCCGCCATCGGATCGCCGCCGTCGTCGTCGCGGTCGTCGAAGTTCGGATATTTGAAGAGGATGCAGTTGTTCAGGCCCTGCGCCTTGAACATGCGCTGCTCTTCGGGGATCTCGCGCGTGATGGCGATGAGATTCATCGACACGCTGGAGCCGCCGTAAAGGATCTGCTCAAGGATCGGAGAAACCGAGTCCATTTTCTTACGAGCGCGCATGAATATTACCCAAGTCCGCGAATATTGCGCAAATCATAAACGCCGCCCTCGCAAACGCAAAGAGGGATCGGCGGGCCGATCCCTCTCTTCTTCATGCGATTGCAGGCGCGTTGCCGCCGATCAACCGGGCTGGCCTCAGCCGGCCTTCGGCGTGCCGCCCAGCGAGCCCAGCAGGCTGGCGACCTCGGCCGCCTCGTCCACCGCGACCATGCCGACGGTGTGATAGCCGCTGTCGACATGCATCACCTCGCCGGTGACGCCGCTGCCGAGATCGGACATCAGGAACAGGCCGGCGCCGCCGACCTCCTGGATGGTGACGTTGCGCTTCAGCGGGGCATTCAGCTCGTTCCACTTCAGGATGTAGCGGAAGTCGCCGATGCCGCTGGCGGCCAGGGTCTTGATCGGACCGGCGGAGATGGCGTTGACACGGATGTTGCGGCCACCCAGATCGACGGCCAGATAGCGCACGCTGGCTTCCAGCGCCGCCTTGGCGACACCCATCACGTTGTAATGGGGCATGACGCGCTCGGCGCCGTAATAGGATAGAGTGAGCAGGCTGCCGCCGTCCTTCATGAGCGGCACGGCGCGTTGCGCCACCGCGGTGAAGGAATAGCAGGAGATGTCCATCGTGCGCAGGAAGTTGGCCCGCGTCGTGTCCAGGTACAGCCCGTCCAGTTCGTTCTTGTCGGAAAAGGCGATGGCATGAACCACGAAGTCCAGCCCGCCCCATTCCTTTTCGATGGCGGCGAAGGTCGCATCGATGCTGCCCTCGTCCGTCACGTCGCAGGGCAGGACCAGCTTGGCGCCGACCTGTTCGGCCAGCGGCTTCACCCGCTTCAGCAGCGCATCGCCCTGATAGGTGAAGGCAAGCTCCGCCCCGTGCTGGGCCAGGGTGGAGGCGATCCCCCAGGCGATCGAACGATCGTTGGCCACGCCCATGATCAGGCCACGCTTGCCGGCCATGAGCGGCATCGGATTGGACATCGGAACCTCGTGAACGACGGATGTGCCGCGGCTCCAGCCGCGAAAAGTGCGGCGCATCCTACACGAAAGCGCCCACCGGTCAAACCGACGCGGGTGGTCTTGCCGCAGGAGGCGTCGCATGTCTCTCCTTAAGGACAAGCCCCGCCCTGAGGAGGAGGAGCGCAGCCGCATCTTCGGCGGCCTGAGGGAGCTGGGCGGCTTCTTCGGCCACTCGATGCTGCGCTTCTACAACGACAACTGCTTCCAGACCGCGGCGGCGCTGACCTACACCTCGCTGCTGGCGATCGTGCCGATCATGACCATCGGCTTCGCCGTCTTCTCGGCCTTTCCGGCCTTCAGCGCGCTGCAGATGCGCATCCAGACCGCCGTCATCAAGAATCTGGTGCCGGAGATCGGCGACGCGATCTTGGAATATCTCGGCCGCTTCATGGCGAATGCCGGCCAGATGCCGATCTTCGGCGTGATCGGGCTGGCGATATCTGCGGTGCTGCTGATCTGGACCATCGAGGGGTCCTTCGCCACCGTCTGGCGGGTGCGGGAGCCGCGCTCCTACGTCACCCGCATCCTGTCCTTCTGGGCGGTGGTGTCGCTGACGCCGTTGCTCGCCGGGGCCAGCCTGTCGCTGTCCAGCACGCTGTGGACCGCGCTGGAACTGGCGCATCTGGAGGGCGTGGTCCATCCGCTGGCCGGCATCGGCATGCTGCTGCCCTTCGCCCTGCAGCTGATCGGCTGCACGCTGCTGTATCTCGTCATTCCCAACCGCGATGTCTTCTGGCTGGACGCCTTGTGCGGCGGGGCGATCGGATCGGTCCTGCTGGAGGGATCGAAGGCGATCTTCGGCTGGTACATGCGTGAATACCCGGCCTACCAGACCATCTACGGCGCCCTCTCCGTGGTGCCGATCTTCCTGTTCTGGCTGTACATCGCGTGGTCGACGGTGCTGTTCGGCGCGGTGGTCGCCGCCTCCCTGCCGGAATGGCGGGCGGGCAAGGTCACCCGCGGCGGCATGGAAGGGCTGCTGCCGGCCCAGCGGCTGGCGCTGGCGCTCGCCGTCCTGCACGAACTGATGGAGGCGAGCCGGCTGGGCGTGGGACTGCGCCGCCGCACGCTGGTCGGCCGCGTGCCGGTTGGCACGCTTCTGATCGACGGCATCCTGGAACAGCTGCGCGACGCCCATTGGGTCGCCCACACCACGCGCGACGCCTGGGTGGTGACCCGCGACATGGGCGAGGCGACGCTGCTGGAGTTGATGAAGGCGCTGGGCATCGGCATGCGCGGCTCCGTCCATGGGCTGGGCGGGCTGAACCTGCCATGGCAGGAGCGCACCGCCCGGCTGCTGGATGCCGCGGAAGCCAGCCAGACCGACCTGCTGAGCGTGCCGCTGAAAACGCTGCTGAACGATGACCTGCCGCCAGAGGGGCAGCCGGCAGGGCAGGGGGACAGGCAGGCACCGGCGGGGCCGGTGCCGCTGCGGGCGGTGAAGAAGTAGCCGCTCAGGCGACGGCGGGCGAACCGGCGGTCGGCTGCGGCGGCGGGCCGAACCGGTTTGCCGCGGCATCGCCCTTGGTCACGGTCCAGATCAGGAGGATGATCCAGCCAATCACCGGAACAATCGCCAGCAGCAACCACCAGCCGGACCGGCCGACATCGTGCAGGCGGCGGGCCGATACGGCCAGACCCGGCAGCAGAAGCGCCAAGTTGGTGATGGAACTCAGGGGGCTGACATCATCAAACGGAAAGAGTGCGACATCAATGATGCTGGTGACGATGCTGAGCAGCACGGTGAACAGGACCCAGAACCAATATTCGGATCGCAATGCGCGACCTGAGAACCCGACATATTGGGAAAGCACCGACCTGACGGCGTCGAAGAAATTCATTGTCCACTACCTCGGCGAATGGCCTGCCGCGATTGGAAAGCCTGATGACGTCACGATCCGCAGGCAATCGGTGCGGTGCAACACTCTCGGTCGACGCAAGTCGGCCCTGGCAGCGGCGTGGTGCCGCGCATCAGGGGTCGGCGCATACGAAAACGGCCCGCCCCGGAGGGCAGGCCGCCTGTCGAAGCCGCCGCATGCACGGCGACCCGATGCTCTCGCTTACTCCAGCCCAGCCTTCTTGCGGACGTCGTAGCTGCGGGTCTTGGCCCACTGTTCCACGAACTTGACCAGTTCGGCATCGGGCGGGTCGGGCAGGACGACCTTCAGCTTCACATACTGGTCGCCCGGCTGCTTGGTGGCCTGGTTCACCACCCCCTTGCCGCGCAGGCGCAGGACGGAGCCGGTGTTGGCGCCGGGCGGCACCTTCACCGCCACCTTGCCACTGATGGTCGGGACATTGACGGTGGCGCCCAGCACCGCCTCGTTCAGGGTGATCGGCACCTCGACGTGGATGTCGCCGTCCTGCCGGGTGAAGAAGGGGTGGGATTCGACATGCACCTCGACGATGGCGTCGCCGTTGGGCATGCCGCCCATGCCGGGTAGGCCCTGGCCCTTCAGGCGAAGCTTCGTCTCGTTTTCCGTCCCGGGCGGGATGGCGACGTCGATGCTCTTGCCGTTGGACAGGTTGATGCGGCGCTTCGATCCGTTCGCCGCCTCCACGAAGGGGACGGTGACGGAATAGGAGATGTCGCTGCCGCGAACCTTCGGCCCCGTGGAACCGCCGGTGGAGCCGCCGCCCATCCCGGCCCCGGCCGCGCCGGGGCGGCGCCGGCCGCCGCCGAACAGGTCGGAGAACCAGTCGTCACCGCCGCCGAAGAAGCTGTCGTCGGCGGTGCCGCTGTAGGCCTTGCCCCTGCTGGTCCGGCCGCGGTTGCCGAAGCCCGCGTGCCGCTCCTGCCCCGATGGGTCGATCTCGCCCCGGTCGTAGCGGGCGCGCTTCTCGGTATCCGACAGCAGCGTGTAGGCGGCCGAGATTTCCTTGAACCGCTCCTCGTTGGCGGCATCGCCCGGCTTCAGGTCCGGGTGATGCTGCTTGGCGAGCTTGCGGTACGCCTTCTTGATGTCGTCGGCACTGGCGGACCGGCTGACGCCGAGAACGCTGTAGGGATCGCGCGTAGCCACGGGCAGAGAATTCCCGCCCCAAGGGGGCTCAAGGGTTGCAGGTCGGACGTGTTACGAGTTGCCGATGATCTTCCACGTACCGTCGGCCTGTTTGCAAGCGGTTCCGTACGCCTGCTCCGTCCGGCCCTTGACCACGATGGTCTGCTGGAACTCGCGGCAGTAGGTGCCGGTGTTGCTGTAGCCGTCGCGGGTGGTCACGATGGTGCCGGAATTGCCCGACTGCGGGTTGTTCCAGTTGATGCGGTCGCCGACCGGGGCGGCATAGGCCTGACGGGCCGCGGTCTCGGCATAGCCGGCATCGGCCTTGTCGAGGGAGCCGCCGACCTCGCGGCCGATGAAGGCGCCCAGCAGCGTGCCGACGCCGGTCGCCACCAGCTTGCCCGTTCCGCCGCCGATCTGCGAACCGATCAGGCCGCCGGCGACCGCGCCGCCGACCGTGCCGACCGTTTCCTTCTGACCGCCCGTCTGGCATCCGGCCAGCAGGCCCACGACGATCACGGCCGGAACGACTTTCTTCACGAACATCCTTGCGCCTCGAAAAGGTTGGTTGCCGCGGCACCTTATCGGTGGCTTCGCGGTGGACAGTGATATAAGCGACCCTATCCTTGCTGTGAATTGTGATGAGGCTGTGACCCTTTCGCTTTTGCACAGAGGATAGCCCCCGCACCCTGCCTGCGGGCGGTGCGGGACCCATCGAGACAGGATCCACCGGCATGACCGACAGCAGCGAGCGCGACCCTTACGAACTCTTCTCCGAATGGATGAAGGAAGCCGAGCAGAGCGAGCCCAACGACCCCAACGCCATGGCGCTGGCGACCGCCGATGCCGGCGGCATTCCGTCGGTGCGCATGGTGCTGCTGAAGGGCATCGATCCGCGCGGTTTCGTCTTCTACACCAACTCCGAGAGCCGGAAGGGCGAGCAGATGCTCGCGAATCGGAACGCCGCCTTGTGCTTCCATTGGAAGACCCTGCGCCGGCAGGTGCGGGTTGAAGGGGCGGTGGAGGTCGTGACCGACGCCGAGGCCGACGCCTATTTCGAAAGCCGCGCGCGCGAAAGCCGCATCGGCGCCTGGGCCTCGCAGCAGTCGCGCCCGCTGGAGGGCCGGTGGGAGCTGGAGAAGCGCGTGGCCCAGTTCACCGCGAAATACGCCATCGGCACCGTGCCGCGGCCGCCGCACTGGACCGGCTTCCGCGTCCTGCCGTTGCGCATCGAGTTCTGGCGCGACCGGCCCTTCCGCCTGCACGACCGGCTGGTCTACCGCCGGGCGGCGGAGGCGACGGAGGCAGCGCCGCCGGTCTGGACGACCGAGCGGCTCTATCCCTGAACAGAAGCCCTGAACGAAAGCCCGGAAAAGAAGGCAGGTCGTGAGCGAAACCCTGGACAGCGGCGCTCGGGCGGACCGCCTGCGCCGTCGCGCCACCTATGCCAGCGTGGCGGTGGCCTCCACCTTGATCGCGGCGAAACTGGCAGCCTATCTGCTGACCGAATCGGTCAGCATCCTGTCGTCGCTGATCGATTCGAGCACCGACCTGATGGCGTCGCTGGTGACGCTGCTGGCGGTGCGCCAGGCCTTGCGGCCGGCCGACGCCAATCACCGCTACGGCCATGGCAAGGCGGAGGCGCTGGCGGCGCTGGCCCAGGCGGCCTTCATCGCCGGTTCGGCCGTGCTGCTGAGCGTCGAGGCGGTGCGGCGCCTTTTCCGGCCGGAACCGATCGCCGAGGGGACAATCGGCGTTGCGGTGATGCTGCTGTCGATCGTGCTGACGGCCGGCCTCATCACCTTCCAGCGCCGGGTGCAGGCGGCCACCGGCTCCGTCGCCATCGGGGCCGACCGGCTGCATTATGCCGGCGACCTGCTGATGAACAGCGCCGTCATCGCCGCCATCCTGCTGACGGAAGCGACCGGGCTCGCCATCGTCGATCCGCTGTTCGGCATCGGCATCGCGCTGTTCCTGCTGAACGGTGCCCGCGGCGTGGCGCGCGACGCGCTGGACGTCCTGATGGACCGCGAACTGGGGCAGGAGGAGCGCGACCGCATCGCCGCGCTCGCCCGGGCCGAGCCGGGCGTGCGCGGGCTGCACGACCTGCGCACCCGCAACGCCGGCACCGGCTGTTTTATCGAGCTGCACCTGGAACTGGACGGAGCCCTGACCCTGACCGCTGCGCACGAGATCGCCGACCGGGTGGAGCGGAGGCTGCGGGACGCCTTCGTCAACGCCGAGGTTCTGGTCCATCAGGAGCCCGCCGGGCTTGCCGACGACCGGCTGGACAACCGCATCGCCGGATGAGCGCCAAGCGGTCCGGTCGTGCCGGGACCCTTGCGGAATGGCCCTCGTGATACGGTGCCGTATTGCGGGAAGTCCCGTATTTCGCGATGAACTTCCGATCGTGCACAATCCGCGGGCGTAGCCTCTCCTAAAGGTATCCTACCAAAGGACAGGGGGTGCCGGGCCCGTCTCGGACCGCCGGTTCGTTGCGAACATGTCTCAAAAGCGCAATAATAGTGCTTGGGAGAAAGCGCTCGGTTATAAAACAGCAAGA
>NZ_DASPIS010000022.1:0-109945 GCF_035628975.1 Azospirillum sp.
ACCCCCACCCCGACAGCCTCTATCTGGCTCGGTTCGCCGCGCCGGAGTTCACCTCCCTGTGCCCGATCACCGGCCAGCCCGACTTCGCCCACCTGGTGATCGACTATGCGCCGGCCGACTGGCTGATCGAATCCAAGTCGCTGAAGCTGTTCCTCGGCGCCTTCCGCAACCATTGCGGCTTCCACGAGGATGTGACGGTCGGCATCGCCGAACGATTGGTTGCCGAGATGAAGCCACTCTGGCTGCGGATCGGCGGCTATTGGTATCCGCGCGGCGGCATTCCCATCGACGTCTTCTTCCAGACGGGCGAGCCGCCGAAGGGCGTCTGGATCCCGTCGCAGGACGTCCCGACCTACCGTGGCCGCGGCTAAGCCCGCTCCGCTGGCGTCCGCCGACCCGGCGCGGCTGCGGGAGGCCATCCGCAACCGCGCGCTGGCGGTCGGTTTCGACGCGGTGGGGTTCGCCCCCGCCGCGCTGGGACCGGAAGCGCGCGAGCGCCTTGCCCAATTCGTGGCGGAGGGCCGGCACGGCGACATGGGCTGGATGGCCGAGCGCAGCGACCAGCGCAGCCATCCCCAATCCCTGTGGGACGAGGCACGCACCGTCATTGCGCTGGGCACCAGTTACGCCCCCCACGACGACCCGCGCCGGCTGGCGGAGCATCCCGACCGCGGCATCGTTTCCGTCTATGCCCGCAACCGCGATTACCACGACCTGATCAAGGGGCGGCTGAAGACTCTGGCCCAATGGCTGGCTCACCAGACCAAGGCCGGGGTGAAGGTGTTCGTCGACACCGCGCCGGTGATGGAAAAGCCGCTGGCGGCGCAGGCCGGGTTGGGCTGGCAGGGCAAGCACACCAATCTGGTGTCGCGCGACCATGGCTCCTGGCTGTTCCTGGGCGAGATCTACACGACGCTGGACCTGCCGCCCGACCCGCCGGCGCGCGACCGCTGCGGTTCCTGCGACCGTTGTCAGACCGCCTGTCCGACCGCCGCCTTTCCGGCGCCTTACCAGATCGACGCCCGGCGCTGCATCAGCTACCTGACCATCGAGCACAAGGGACCGATCCCCGACGAGCTCAAGCCGCTGATGGGCAACCGCATCTATGGCTGCGACGATTGCCTTGCCGCCTGCCCCTGGAACAAGTTCGCCCACGCGACGGCCGAGCCGGCCTTCCTGCCGCGGGCCGAACTGACAGCCCCCCGGCTGGCCGACTTGGCCCAACTGGACGATGCCGGCTTCCGGCAGGTGTTCAGCGGCTCGCCCATCAAGCGCATCGGCCGCGACCGCTTCGTCCGCAACGTGCTGGTCGCCATCGGGAACAGCGGCGATCCGTCGCTGAAGCCTGTAGCGGCGGCTCTGTGCGAGGATGCGAGCGACGTGGTGCGCGAGGCGGCCGGATGGGCAGCGGCACGGTTGAGCGCTGCGGCAAATACACACGCTTGAATGACATTTCTTCTGCGCGACGATGGCTTCCGCTTACCTTGTCGCCGCCGGCGCTGTTGCGCTATCATTCCTGCGGAGGCATGCATGTCCAACAATGCGGAAGTTCTGAGTGCGCTTCTGGATCTGAAGACCCACTTCGACGGCAAGTTCGATCGGGTTGAGCAACGTCTCGACCGGGTGGAGCAGCGTCTCGACCGCTTGGAGCAGCGGGCCGATGGAGTCGACCAGCGCCTGGACGACATGAACCACCGCCTCAAAGACCTGCAGATCACCACCCACAATCAGGGCGAACGCATCAGCCGGATGGAAGGCCGTCTGGACGAACAGTCGCGCATCCTCGCCGCGCTGATCCCGACCCGCGTCGCCGCGGTTCCGCCAGCCGCCGAATGAGCGGAGGCCAGCCGTTTCCCTCCCCTCGCCAGAGCCCGACTATGGTCCGGCGCATGCCGACGAACTGAGCGCAGTCGCCCGGCTGGCCCGGCTCGGCTTCGGGCTGTCGCGCGACCTGTTCGACCGCTATGCGGCTCTTTTCGGCCCCGACACCATCCGGGTGCTGAGACGTCCGCAGGGCACCGGCACCACCCCGGTGGCCTGCGCCGCGCACTGGATGATGGACCAGTGGTTCGGCGGAAGCCCGGTTCCGGTACAGGCGGTCGCCATGGTGGCGGTCGATCCCGCCCTGCGCGGCGCCGGCCACGGCAAGGCAATGATGCGCGCGCTGCTGATGGAGGCGCGTGCCGCCGGAGCGGTACTCTCGGTCCTCTGCCCCGCCACGCTGCCTTTCTATCGCGGGCTCGGCTACGGGTGCGGCGGCGTCACCTGCCAGTGGAGCGCACCGCCCACCGCCTTCGCCGCGCCAGTCTCCGGCGCAGCAGTCCTCCGGCCGACGGATCCGCTCGACGCCGCGCCGCTGGCCCTGCTCCGCCGCCCATTGCTGGCCGACGGGAACGGGTTGCCGGAACGGACGGAGGCGCTGTGGACGCTTGCCCTTTGTCCGGACGGCGATCCGGCCGACCTCTTCCGAGACGATGACGGATACATCGCCATAATGCCGCCGCGGGATCGGCGGCTTGCGGTCGCCGACCACTGCCTACCCTCAGGCGCAACGCTGGGCGGGGCAATGGGCCTGCTCGCAGGCTTCCGCGCCCAGGTGGACCGGGTAACATGGTCCGGCGGTCCCAACGACCCCCTGGCGCTCCTGGCCGGTGACGGCTTGCGGCTGGACGGACAGGAAGAGTGGATGGTCCGCCCGTTGGACGTTGCGGCGGCGTTGGAGAAACGCGGCTATCCGGCGGGTCTCACCGAATCGGCTACTTTCGAGATAAGAGATTCTTTAATCTTCGGCAATTGCGGGCGATACCATCTTGAGGTTGCCCGCTCCAGGGGGAATATCTCCCAAATCGAGCAAGTTGTCGAGGCGCCGGCCAGGATGGAGATTGGCACCTTCGCCAGTCTGTTCACCGGACACGCAAGCGCTCGCGCATTGTGGCGGGCGGGTTTGCTTCATGGTGAAGAAAAGATGATCGACCGGCTGCAGCGCATATTTTGCGGCGCGGCACCGTGGATGCCCGACCGCTTCTGAAATAAGGCAGTTTCCTGACCTGAATCAAACCGGACGTTAACCGACCTGTGGTTCAATCGGACAATGATCGGGAGAAAAGCGTCTCCGGAAGGGCGACGCGAGCGGGGAGTCCACCATTCATGACGATCGGAACGCGGATCGCGCTTGGCTTCGCCACCGTGCTGCTTCTGACGGTTGGCGTGGCGTTCGTCGGCTGGAACAGCCTCAGCACCTATGCCGAGCGAGTCGATCTGGCGGCCCACACCGCCGACCTCGACACGCGGCTGAAATCGGTGCGGCTGGAAGAGGCGCGCTTCGTGACCGAACGCGACGCAAAGGCCGCGGCCAATGTTCCCGGCATGCTGGACGCCCTGCAGGCCGAAGCGCAGGAGACCCGCGCCGCGCTCGCCGAAGGGGAAGGCCGGCGCCTGCTGGACGAGGTGCGTTCGGGCATCGACGGCTACCGCGCCGCCTTCACCAATTTCGTCACCCAGGACGCAGAGGCGCACGCCCGCACGGCCAGCATGGAGACTCGCGCGCGCGCCCTGCGCGAGATCGCCGAGAAGATCGGCAAGCAGCAGTCGGAGCGCTATGACCTGAACATGGCCAGCAAGCGCGACGCCGACGCCGAACTGCGCCATGCCATGGACACCGCCGAGCGGGCCAACCGCGTGATCGAACGGGTTCTGGAGGTCCGCCGCCGGCAGAGCGATCTGCGGCGCAACCCCGAGGAGGCGCTGGCCGCCCAGATCGGGGAGGCGCTGGACGAGCTTGTGCAGACCACCGACACCGTCGCCAAGGACCTTGTCGGCACCAACGACGAGACGCTGGCCGCGCGGATCGCCGACGACACCCGTGCCTATCACGGCACGGTGCAGGCCTTGCGCAGCAGGGGAGCCGCGGCGCTGGCCGATCCCGGGGTCGCCGCCGGGCTGGACGAGGCCGCACGCGGCGTGCAGGAACGCGCCGTGGAGCTTCAGCAGAACCAAGCCATCGTGACCGAAGCGCTGCGCGAAGCCTCCAAATACGCCCAGAGCGAAGTGAACGAGGCGGTGATGCTGCGCGGTCTGGCGATGCGCCTGGTGCAGGGTGCCCAGTCCGCGATGCTGGGCCAGCGTGATTTCCTCCTGTCCGGCGCGTCGGATGCATCCACAGGCGCGAAGGCCGCGGTCGCCGCGGCGGTCAAGGAGATCCTCGACATCGCCGGACAGGCCGGAGCCGTGCTGGTCGACCAGGAAGGGCGCGCACTGATCGCCGCCATCACCGACGCCGCCCGCGCCTTCGACTCGGAATTCGCAGCGCTATCGGCCGCCGCCGCCAAGCAGCACGAGGCGTCGGCCGCCATGGCCCAGGCCTCCTCCGCGGTCAGCGGACAGGTCGGCCGGCTGGTCACCCTCCAACGTGAGGATCGCGAGGCCGGCCGCGCCAGCGCCGGCATGGTGATCGCCATCGGTGCGGCGGTGGCCCTGCTGCTGGGCGCGCTGATGGCCTGGATCATCGACCGTGCGATCACCCACCCGCTGCATGCCATGACCGGCGCCATGGGCCGGCTGGCCGAAGGCGATCTGACGGTCGAAATCCCCGGCGGCGACCGCAAGGACGAGATGCGCCACATGGCCGACGCCATGACCATCTTCAAGGACAATGCCCTGGAGATGCAGCGGATGGAACGCGAGCGCGAGGAGATGCGCATCCAGATCGACGCCGACCGGCGCCGCACCATGAACGAGTTCGCCAACGGCTTCGAGCAGGCGGTGTCCGGCGTGGTGATGTCGCTGACCGAGTCGGCAGGGTCGCTGGGTCGCGACGCGCAGGAGATGTCGTCCGATGCGGCGCTGACCACCGCCAAGTCCACCGCCGTCGCCACCGCCTCGCAACAGGCGACCGCGAATGTCCAGACCGTCGCCGCGGCGGCGGAGGAGCTGTCCGCCTCCATCGCCGAAATCTCGCGCCAGCTGAACGCCAGTTCCGCCACCGCCTCCGGCGCCGCCGACAAGGCGGTGCAGACCAACAGCATCGTCGAAGGCCTGTCGCTCGCCGCCGAGCGGATCGGTCAGGTCGTCGGGTTGATCGGCGAGATCGCCGAGCAGACAAACCTGCTCGCGCTCAACGCCACCATCGAAGCGGCCCGCGCCGGCGAGGCCGGCAAGGGCTTCGCCGTGGTGGCGACGGAGGTGAAGAACCTCGCCGGCCAGACCGCCAAGGCGACGGAGGAGATCTCGGCCCAGGTCGCGGAAATGCAGACCGCCACCTCCAGCGCCGTGGCGGCCATCCGCACCATCTCCGACGCGGTGACGGCCATCAGCGGAACCGTCACCGACATCGCCCACGAGATGGAGCAGCAGGGCAGCGCCACCCGCGAGATCGCCCAGAATGTTCAGCAAGCCGCGGAAGGCACCCAGCAGGTGATGCGCAACATCGCCGAGGTGACCACCGCCGCCACCAAGACCGGCGGCGCCGCCGATGCGGTCCTGAATGCCAGCCGCACCCTGACCGCCCAGGCCGACCGCCTGCGCGGCGAGGTGCAGGGCTTCCTCGACAAGGTGCGGACGGCGTAGCTGTTTCCGGTAATCCGGCTTGCTGCGGTTGCGCCGGTTCCTCCCGTCCCTTCGGTGGCGAGGGGGGCCGGCACCTGCAGCGGATCGTGTCCGCTAAGCGGCCGCCGGCGACGACCAGCGTTGGATGGGTGCGCGGGATAGGGACGAGTTGCCGTAGGCCCGCAGCGTGGTGACCTCCGCCCCGATCCAGTCGGGCAGCGGAACGGTCTGGTCGGGGTCTTCCAGTTCGACTTCCGCGATGATCAGGCCGGTGTTCTCACCGTGGAAGACGTCGATTTCCCAGCACAGGCCATCCTGGCGGTGACGGTAGCGCGTCTTGTCGATCACCCGCCCCTCGCAACCGTAGAGCATCAGGCGGCGGGCGAAATCCAGCGATAGGGGATGTTCCACCTCCTCGCGGCAGGCCCCCTGCTTCAAGGATTTGATGGTGAGTGTCGCGCGGTTATCGGCGATACGGACGCGGACCGTGCTGATGCCGTCGGACGGCAGATATCCCTGGACGATTCGCACACCGTCCCGGCAGAGATGCCGGACGTCCTTGCGGACCAGGAATCGTCGCTCGATTTCCAGTGCCATGACCGGGCCCTTCGGACGAGTTCGCCGACGACCCTAGCCGAAAGTCGTGCCCGCCTTCAACCTCGCTGCCCTGTGTGCGGCGCAACCGAGACCGCATGCGGCTGTACTATGCCGTGACGATCAGTCGCAAACACTCCGTCCTCGGTGCTATCCTGGAGCGATGAACGCCGAATCTTCCGCCAACGGTCTCTGGGCCGCCATTCCCTGGCTGGTCCTGTTCGCCTTTTATGGGCTGCCGCTGCTCCATGTGGCGCTGTCGCGCCGCGGTGGCGGATGGCGCCCGCCTGCCGGATCACGCTGCCCATTCGGACCGCGCGCCGGCTGGCTGGTGATGGTGCTGATGCTGGGGCCGGTCGGGTGGCTGATGTTCGCCCTCCGCCGGCCCCGCCGTGCATCAGACAGATAGACTGCCGACGGGCCGTGGATCAGATCCGGCCCATCAGCAGCAGGACGATCAGGACGATCAGCAGCACGCCGAGGATGCCGCTGGGACCATAGCCCCAGCCGCGGCTGTGCGGCCAGGCCGGGACGGCACCGAGAAGCAACAGAATCAAGATGATGAGCAGAATCGTGCCGAGCATGGCCTTCTCCCTTCTGGTGGAGCATTCGTGACGGACAAGCGGAAACGGAACGGGTATCCCTGGACTTTGTTCCTGTCCGGCTCGAACGTGACATTTCGCCACCACCAAGGGGGGATTCGGCTCCTCCGGCGCTCCCCGAACGCGACGCCTGCGGACTTCCGGCTGGTCGGCCCCTGTTGACGGGGCGGCGGCGGCAGCTTAGGCTGGTCCCATGATCATGCATCGCTTCGACGGCATTCTGCGAATTAGCGGCCCGGTTCTCCTTTGAGAGCCGGGGATTTCGCTCGTCCATTCCGCAGAACCGTCTGAAAGCCTGATTACGCCATGTCCCAAACCGTGAAGACCACCGCTGCATCCGCGTCGGATGCGCGCGCCACCGCGCCCGGTCGCCGGGTCGCCTTTTCCCTGGTCGCCGATGCCGATCCCGGCACCCTGCCCCGCGTTCTGGAATTCGTTGCAAAGCGCGGGCTGGTCCCGCTGGCCCTGCACAGCCGCCTGACCGACGATACGCTCGCCATCGCCATGGAGGTGGGTGATCTGCCCCAGGCGGAGACCGACCATATCGGCCGTTGCCTGGGACAGATCCCGATGGTGGCGCGGGTCATCGTTGCGGAACTTGCCGCCACCGCGTCCGCCGCGGAACTGGTGGCGGCGGAATAGCGGCGGCGGAACGCAGCAGGCGGAAGGCCGGTCAGACCGGCTTCCGCGGTTCCTCTCCGGACGCTGCGATGTCGTCAGACGGCTGCGCCCCGGAAGAGACTTCGTCCCCAGCATCCAGCCCCGGTTCCGCGATCTCCGTGCGCATCAGTTCCGCGGCACTCTGCAGCTTGCGGAACTGGAGGACGGAGAAGGGCAGCATCGACAGATAGGCCAGCCCGACGATGGACAGCGTCCACCAGGGCTGGCTGACCAGCATGGCGGCCAGCAGCCCGACACCGGCCAGCGCCGGCACCACCCATTGGGCCGGCACACGGGCGCCCTTGAAGGAGAATGTCGGCAGGGTGCTGACCATCAAACCACCGATCAGCAGGGTCCAGGGCACGATCACCGCCGGATGGCCGAGGAATTGCGGCCCGATCTCGAACCCCAGGATCATCGGCAGCAGGACGAGACCGGCGCCGGCCGGAGCCGGAACCCCGGTGAAGTAGTTGTAGGCCCAGGGCGGCAGATCGACCACACCGAGTCGCGAATTGAATCGCGCGAGACGCAGCGCGCAGCACACGGCATAGGCCATGGAGGCGATCCAGCCCAGGCTTCCCGCGCCGTTCAGCCCCCACAGATACATCATGAAGGCGGGCGCGACGCCGAAGCTGATGGCGTCGGACAGGCTGTCCAACTCCTCGCCGAACTTGCTCTGGCCGTTCAGCAGGCGGGCGATCCGGCCGTCCAGCGCATCCAGGATGGCGGCGATGACGATGGCGATGACCGCCGGCTCCCACCGCTCCTGCATGGCGAATCGGATCGCGGTCAGGCCGGAGCAGAGCGCCAGCACCGTCAGCACGTTCGGCAGCAGGTGGTTGATCGACAGCCCCTTCAGCCGCGGATGCGGCCGGCCGGGACGGCGCGCGCGGTGCGGGCGGAAAATCTGCTGGCGGAAGACGGGCGGTCGTTTCATCGACGCACATCCCCCTGCCGTTGCACTTCCGTCCCGTCCAGGTCGGCCAGGATCGTCTCGCCGCCGATGGCGGTCTGGCCGACGCAGACCAGCGGGGCGACTCCGTCCGGCAGATAGATGTCGGTGCGGCTGCCGAACCGGATCAGGCCGAATCGCTCACCCGCCTTCACCTCCTGCCCGGCCTTGACCCACCACAGGATGCGGCGCGCCACCAGACCGGCGATCTGGACATAGGCGATCTCGCGCCCGTCGGGCAGGCGGTGGCGGAAGGCCATCCGCTCGTTCTCGTCGCTGGCCTTGTCGAGCGCGGCGTTGACGAAGGTGCCCTTGTGGTATTCGGCCGCCACGATGGTGCCGTCGGCCGGCACGCGGTTGACGTGGACGTTGAAGACGTTGAGGAACACGCTGATCCGGGTCAGGGGCTTGTCGCCCATGCCCAGTTCCTTCGGCGGCACGGCCTGGACGATCATGGTGACGCGCCCGTCGGCCGGGCTGACCAGCAGGCCGGGCCGGGTCGGCGTCACACGGTCCGGATCGCGGAAGAAGTAGGCGCACCAGAGCGTGAGGACCAGCCCGATCCAGCCGAGCGGCGCCCAGACGGCGAGACCGAGAACCAGGGAGACCACGGCGAAGCCGGCGATGAAGGGCCAGCCGGCACGATGGATGGGGACGACGACGGTATCGATGGCGGACATCGCCTGCTTTCTTCGTATTTTCAGACCACAGCGAACAGCCATTCTAGACGCGCGTTCCGGGCCTTTACAGAATTTTAGCTGGCGGAGCCCATGCTGTCGTCTCAATCGCCCCAGAAGCCGAGCGTACCGCCTTGTCCGTTCCCGATCTGAAGACCATTCAATCGCTGGCCGAGGTGCCCGACGGCGCCCTGCCGATCAGCCCCGGCTCCATCGAGATGACGCCGGAAGGCGTGCTGGGCATCGCCAGGCCGCCGCGCCCCTGCAAGCTGACCTTCATGGCCGACGGCCTGCCCTTCAACGTCGCCGTCCGGCATGAGAGCGAAGAGGAAGGCGGCGGGTCGATCTGCCAGATTTGGGCCGATGTCGGCCATGTGCCCTACACCGCCCAGGCGCCGGAACGCCGCCGCTCCCTGCTGGCGGTGCTGCGCGGGATCGAGGGGCTGCCCCATGTCCGCTTCATTGTCCAGGGCGGGCAGAAGATCATCCTGTTCTCGGAAATCAGGCTGGAACACCACGCCTCGCCCGAGGATTTGTTCCACCAGACGACGCTGGTCCTGCAGGAAGCGCGTCCGTTCCTGCGGCTTCTGGGCGAGTACCTGTAAAGCGGGGCGGCTGGACGCCTTCAGCCCTCCGGCCAGAACGCATCATCCATAAGCTGGGCGAAGCTCCACGGGCATTGAACCGGAAACACCGCTTCGTCGAAGCCGGTTTCGGCAGCGGCATCGCGCCGCGCCAACCGGTACGAGTCGGCAATCGACTCGTCGAGCTTCGATTTAAGGCTTGGATTGTCGCGCAGATGCGTTTCGATCTCGTCGCGGCTGTTGGCGACCGATAGACGCCAGGAATTGCCGCGCCGGGCCGGCTGATGCGCCCACTTCAGCAGGTGGTGCAAGAGCACGCGCAGCCGGCTGATCAACTCGCGCTTCTCGGTCTTGCCCATGCTTTCGATCTCCTCGGCGATGTGCTCGATGTCCGCCGCGTCGAGCTTGCCGGCCCGCAGAAGGGCGGCCTGTTCGTTCGCCCAGGCGTAGAAATCGCTGTCGTAGAGGCTGCTTCCGTCCATCGCCCACCTCCCCACATCGCCGAAGGGCGCGACGGACAGGAGGCTTTCACCACCGGTTCGCCGCGCCGTACGCTGCTTACTTCGGAACCTTGCCCTGCACGCCCTCGACGTACCAGTCCATCTTCAGGATCTGCTCGTCGGTGGCGGTCTTGCCCTCGGGGATCACCACCTTGCCGGCCTGGTCCTTGACCGGACCCTGGAAGGAGTGGCGCTTGCCCGACACGATGTCGGCCTTGAGCTGATCGGCCATCTTCACGACGTCGGCCGGGATGGCCGGGTTGTAGGGGGCCAGCTCGACCATGCCGGTGTTGATGCCGCCCCAGGTGTCGATCGGCTTCCAGCTGCCGTCCAGCACCGCCTTGACGCGCTGGACATAATAGCCGTTCCAGTCCTCGACGATCGCGGTCAGGTGCGACTTCGGACCGAATCGGGTCATGTCGGACGACTGGCCGACCGACCACAGCCCACGCTCCTGCGCGGTCTGGATCGGGGCCGGGCTGTCGGTGTGCTGGACGATGACGTCGGCACCCTGGTCGATCAGCGCCTTGGCCGCCTCGGCTTCCTTGCCGGGATCGTACCAGCTGTTGACCCAGACGACGCGGACCTCGGCCTTCGGGTTCTGCTCGCGCAGCGCAATCGTGAAGGCGTTGATGCCGCCGACCACCTCGGGAATCGGGTAGGAGCCGATGTAGCCGATGATGTTCGACTTGGTCATCTTGCCGGCGATGGCGCCGACGACGGTGCGGCCTTCATAGAAGCGGCCGGAGTAGGTCGCGACATTCTCGGCGCGCTTGTAGCCGGTGGCGTGCTCGAACTTCACGTCGGGATAGCGCTTGGCCACCTTCAGCGTCGGGTTCATGAAGCCGAAGGAGGTGGTGAAGATCAGCTTGTGGCCGCTGGCGGCCAGCTGCTCGACCACACGCTCGGCGTCGGCGCCTTCCGGCACATTCTCGACGAAGGTGGTGGTGACCTTGTCGCCCAGCGCCTTCTCCACGGCCAGACGGCCCTGGTCGTGCTGGTAGCTGTAGCCGTGGTCGCTGACCGGGCCGACATAGACGAAGCCGACCTTCAGCTTGTCCTGCGCCAGGGCGGAGCCCATGCCCACGCTCAGCGCGATCGCGGCGCCGGCCAGACCCAGCACCGCCTTGCCCATCGTCCTTCTGTTCACGTCGAAGCTCCTTGTTCTTGATATCTCTGTGATATGGGCTTTGTTTCGATTTCAAAACGACGCGTCAAGCATCGGGATGAAACAGTTTTCCCAGACAGGCCGGCGCGTTCAGGCGGATGCGGGCGACGTCCCGCGAAATCAGCACCAGGACCAGGACGGTAGCCAGATAAGGCAGCATCGACAAGAGCTGCGAGGGCACGTCGATCCCCAGCCCCTGAACGTGCAGTTGCAGGATGGTGACGCCGCCGAACAGCCAGGCGCCCAGCATGGCGCGCACCGGTTTCCAGGTGGCGAAGACCACCAGCGCCAGCGCGATCCAGCCGCGGCCCGACGTCATGTTCTCCGCCCACATCGGCGTGTAGTCCATCGACAGGAAGGCGCCGCCCAGCCCCGCCATGGCGCCGCCGAACAGCACGGCGAGGAAGCGGATGCGCAGCACCTTGTAGCCCAGGGCGTGGGCGGCCGTGTGGTTCTCCCCCACCGCGCGCAGGACCAGCCCGGCGCGGGTGCGGTACAGGAACAGGTGGACCAGCGGTACCGCGGCGACCGCCAGATAGACCATCATGTCCTGGCCGAACAGCGCCTGCCCCACCACCGGCAGGTCGGTCAGGCCGGGGATGTACAGCTTGGGCAGGCCTTCCAGCGGGATGCCGACGAAGCCCTGCCCGATCAGCGCCGACAGACCGACGCCGAACAGGGTGAGCGCAAGGCCGGTCGCCACCTGGTTGGCCAGCAGGAACAGGGTCAGCACGGCGAACAGCGAGGCGGTGGCGGCACCGGCCAGCGCCGCGACCAGGAATCCGGTGACGGCGCTGCCGGTCTGGATCGTCACGGCGAAGCCGCAGACGGCGCCCACCAGCATCATGCCTTCCACGCCCAGGTTGAGGACGCCGGACTTCTCGACCACCAGTTCGCCCAGCGCGGCGAACAGCAGCGGCGTGGCGGCCGCGAACATCGCGGCCAGGATCGGGCCGATCAGGGCAAAGTCGCTCATGCCACCGCCCTCCGCGCCCCGAAGCGGACCCGGTAGCGGATCAGCACGTCGCTCGCCAGCAGGAAGAACAGAAGCATGCCCTGGAACACTCCGGTGATGGCCTTGGGCAGGCCCATGGCGATCTGCGCCGCTTCGCCGCCGATGAAGGACAGCGCCATCAGCAGCGCCGCCAGCAGGATGCCGACCGGATGCAGCCGGCCAAGGAAGGCGACGATGATGGCGGTATAGCCGTAGCCCGGCGAAATGCTGGCCGTGACCTGCCCGATCGGCCCGGCGACCTCGCCCATGCCGGCGATGCCGGCCAGGGCGCCCGACAGCAGCAGGGCCAGCCAGACGATGCGCTTCTGGTCGAAACCGGCATAGCCGGCGGCGGCCGGGGTCAGGCCGATCACCTTGATCTGGAAGCCGATGAAGGTCCGCGCGATCAGCAGCCAGCCGCCCGCCACCGCGAACAGAGCGAACAGCGCGCCCAGATGGACGCGGGTGCCCGTCCACAGGATCGGCAGAACGGCGTCGGCCTCGAACAGGCGCGACTCCGGGAAGGCGAAGCCGTCGGGGTCGCGGTAGGGGCCGTGGACCAGATAGTTGAGCAGCAGCAGCGCCACGTAATTCAGCATCAGGCTGGTCAGGATCTCGCTGGCGTTGAATCGCAGCCGCAGGAAGGCAGGCACCGCTGCCCAGACCGCACCGCCGACCGCACCGCCGATCACCATCAGCGGCAGCAGCCACCAGCCGCCCTCGCCGTAGAAGGCCAGCGCCAGCCCGCCGCCGGTGATGGCGCCCAGCGTCAGCTGCCCTTCGGCACCGATGTTCCAGACATTGGCGCGAAAGCCGATGGCGAGGCCGACGGCGCACAGCACCAGCGGGGTCGCCTTCACCACCAATTCGCCCAGCCCGCGCACCGAGGTCAACGGAGCAATGAAAAAGGCATGGAGCGCCCTGACGGGGTCGAATCCCATCGCCAGGAACAGGATGAAGCCGCTGAGCAGGGTCAGCGCCACCGCCAGCAGCGGCGTGACGTAGACCATTGTCTTCGACGCCTGCCCGCGCGGCTCAAGACGGATAAAGCTCATGCGGCGTCTCCGGCAATCACGAAACCATCAGACCGCACGCGTGATCTCCCCGTCTTCGTCCGGCGGCGTGCCGAACAGGCCGCCCATCAGCAGGCCGATGCGTTCCACCGTCGTCTCGTGCGTCGGCCGGCTGTCGGACAGGCGGCCGTGGAACAGCACGGAAATCCGGTCGCTCAGCACGAACAGCTCGTCCAGGTCCTGGCTGATCACCAGAACCGCGGCACCGGAGCGCGCCAGCCCGATCAACGCCTTGTGGATCGCCGCCGCGGCACCGGCATCGACGCCCCAGGTCGGCTGGCCGACGACCAGAAGCTTCGGCTTCTGCAGGATCTCGCGGCCGATGATGAATTTCTGCAGGTTGCCGCCCGACAGCGACCGCGCTTCCGCCCGGTGGCCGTGGGCGACCACGTTGAAGCCGCGGATGATCGTCTCGGCATAGGCCCGCGCCCGGCCGAAATGGACCATGCCGCCGCGCACCAGCGGTTCACGGGCATAGCCCGACAGCAGCGCGTTCTCCGACAGGCTCAGTTCCGGGACGGCGCCGCGGCCCAGACGCTCCTCCGGCACGAAGGCGAGACCCAGCGCGCGGCGGGCCCGCGGCCCGAGATGGCCGGCCGACGTGCCTTCGATCACCACGGCATCGGCGTCGGCGATCAGCATCTCGCCGCTGAGCGCGGCCATCAGTTCCGCCTGACCGTTGCCGGCGACGCCGGCGATGCCCAGGATCTCGCCTGCCCGCACCTCGAAGCTGACATCCTTCAGATTGGTGGCGAAGGGGTTGTCGGAGGTGGTGGACAGGTGGCGCACCGACAGGCGCGCGGCCCCGGCGGCACCCTGCGGCGGCCGTTCGGGCGTAGACAGCTCCGCCCCCATCATCATCTCGGCGAGGCTGCGCGCGGTCTCCTGCCGCGGGTCGGTGGCGCCCACCACCTTGCCGGCCCGCAGGACGGTCGCGCGGCTGCACAGCGCGCGGATCTCCTCCAGCTTGTGCGAGATGTAGAGGATGGTGCAGCCCTCCGCCGCCAGGACGCGCAGCGTCTCGAACAGCTTGGCGGCCTCCTGCGGCGTCAGGACCGAGGTCGGCTCGTCCATGATCAGCAGCTTCGGGTCCTGCAGCAGGCAGCGCACGATCTCCACCCGCTGCCGCTCGCCCACCGAAAGGTGGAAGACATGGCGTTCCGGGTCGAGCGCGAGGCCATAGCGTTCGGACACGCTGCGGATGCGGTCGGCCAGCTCGTCCATCCGGCCGGCATCGTCCAGGCCGAGCGCGATGTTCTCCGTCACCGTCAGCGTGTCGAACAGCGAGAAATGCTGGAACACCATGCCGATGCCCAGCCGCCGGGCGCCGGCCGGATCCGGGACATTGGTCTCCACCCCCTGCCACAGCATGGTTCCGGAGTCGGGGTGCAACACCCCGTAGATCATCTTGACCAGGGTGGACTTGCCGGCGCCGTTCTCACCCAGCAGCGCATGGATCTCGCCCGGCTGGAGGACGAGGTCGACATGGTCGTTGGCGAGGCATCCGGGGAATCGCTTGGTGATGCCGCGCAGCTCCAGGCGGGGCGGCGAAGCGTCCGGGGGAAAAGTCTCGGCGTGCGAAGGCAAGGAGGGGAAATCCGGAATAAGGTCAAACCTGTATGGCAATGCCAAAGCCGTGCCACCGCTACCAACAGAGTAATCCGGTGGCACCACCGGCCGTCAACAGCCGATCCTCTGCCTATACGCAATGCATTTGCCGCTTTGGTCATCATGCCACAGTCCGTGGCGGCAACCCAGCCTTTCGCCCGGGGGGCTGTTGCGATGCGGCAGACCCTTGCCAGCCGGCCCGTTCGGACCAACACTCCAGACGGTCGGCAGTTCGGCCGATCGGACAGGGTGGAGGCAAGGATGTCGGCGGGTTACGCGGTGCTGGACCGGCGGAGCGTGGTGGCGGTGACGGGGGAGGACCGCAAGGCCTTCCTGCAGGGGCTGGTGTCCAACGACATGCTGCGCGTCACCCCCGATCATGCCGCCTATGCCCTGTTCCTGACCCCGCAGGGCAAGTTCCTGCATGATTTCACCATTGTTGAGTCGGATGCCGTCGAGTCGGGTGCGGATTCGGCCGCCGCCCTTCTGCTCGATCCGGAGACGGACCGCCGCGCCGACCTGCTGCGCCGGCTGAAGATGTACAAGCTCCGCTCGAAGATCGCGCTGGAGGACCGGGCCGAGGCGCTGCGCGTCGCCGTAGCGTTCGGCGACGGCGCGCTGACGGCGCTGGGACTGCCGGCGGAGCCGGGCACGGCTCGGCCCTTCGGCGGCGGGATCGCCTTCACCGACCCCCGCCTGCCGACACTGGGCGCCCGCCTGTTCCTGCCTGCGGACGGCATCGCGGCGCTGGAGGCGGCCGGGCTGGTGCGACGGGATGCCGCGGACTACGACCGCCTGCGCCTGTCGCTCGGCGTGCCGGACGGGACCGCCGATCTGATTCCGGAAAAGTCGATTCCCCTGGAGAACCGGATGGACGCGCTGAACGCCATCTCCTGGGACAAGGGCTGCTACATGGGGCAGGAGCTGACCGCCCGCACCAAGTACCGCGCCCTGATCAAGAAGAAGCTGTTTCCCGCCGCCGTCGACGGCCCGATGCCGGAGCCCGGAACCGCGGTGACGCTGGACGGCAAGGAGGCCGGGGAGATCCGCAGCGTCCGCGACGGTGCGGCACTCGCCCTGCTGCGGCTGGAGGAGGTGGAGCGCGCGGCCAAAAACGGGCTTTCGTTCCAGGCCGGTCCGGCGACGCTGACGCCGCAGGAACCGGGTTGGGACATTACCACCAAGGGCTAGTTCCACACCGAAAGAGTTCACGGAAGGTGAAATCAAACGGGGCTTGCGCCTGTTGTTCTGGTGTCTTTCGACACAACGACAAAGGAGCCACCCCATGCGTCGCACCCTGATTGTCACCGCCGCCACGCTGGCTTTGCTCTCCGGTGCCGCCGTCGCGCAGACCACCTCGCCGACCGTGGGCAATCCGTCCTCGTCGACCTCCACCATGTCCAACAGCGCGTCGCCGGACAGCGCCACCACCGGCAGCTCGGCCACGTCCGGCGCCACCGGCGGCCAGTTGGCCAGCGCCGAGGAGCTGATCGGCAAGAACGTCTACGGCCGCGACAACGACAAGATCGGCGAGGTCGACGACGTCATTCTCGATGCCAACGGGCAGGCCAAGCAGCTGGTGGTCAGCTCCGGCGGCTTCCTCGGCATCGGTGAGAAGCAGGTCGCAGTCGACTACACCGCCGCCAACTGGGATTCGCAGAACAACCGCCTGAATCTGGCCGGCATGAGCCGCGATGACGTCAAGGCGATGCCGGAGTTCAAGTACGACGACACTATGACGTCGCTGAACAAGAACCGGAAGCCGGCCGAAGACGAGAAGGCGGCGCCGGGCGCCGCCCCGACCGCCGGCTCGACCGGGACCACCGGCAGCAGCACGGCGAAGTAAGGCGGACCAAGCCCCCTCCCTAACCCTCCCCCACCTTCGGTGGGAGAGGGAACTGCCGCCGCAATCGGAAATCTCCCCTCTCCTGCAATCGGATCGGCCTTCGGCCGACCGAGGGCGGGGGAGGGAGGGGCCCGCGGCAAAGCCGTGGGAGGGAGGGGGCATCCACCCCAGCAACCTACCCCCGCAGCAGATCCACGAAGCGCCGGCAGGCCACGATCTCCGCACGCACGTTCGCGCGGCGCTTCGTGGCCTCGGCGTCTTCGCCCCATTGTTCGATCTGGTAGGTCTCGTCCAGCTGCGAAACCTCGAAGGCCTCTTCCGCACTGATGCGGCCTTCCAGCAGGGCCAGCGCCACGATGATGGAGCCGCAGACGCCGGTCGTGGTCTGCAGCGCCGACAAGTACCAGTCGTCCGTCCGCTCCACCACCCGGCGCAGGGCGGCCAGCGCCTCCTCCGGCTGCGGCTTGGGCATCAGGCCGGCGCAGACATGGAGAGGCGCGTCGTAGGTCAGCGCCGCCCAGTCAAGCAGCGGCTGCCACAGCTGCGCCTGCCGGTCCACCAGCGGCTGCGGATGTTCGGCGCGGTAGCACAGCAGGTCGGTGCCGGCATAGGCGCTGATGGCCTGGACGATGTCCTGCCGCTTGGCCGGGATCAGGTCCACGGCGGTGCTCGACAACTGCATCAGCGGCATGGAATGGGCGTGGATCTGGTCGCCCTGCGCCGCCCATTCGTCCGCGACGCCCTGGGCCAGCGGCCGGCTGGGGAAGACCAGCGGCGCCTTGGCCGGGCTGCGCACCGGACGACCGTCCAGCTCGACCCGGAAACCGCCCTCGGTCTCGCCGACCCCCGCCGCCTTGTAGAAACGCTTCATCGCTTACCCTTCCAAAAGCTCCAGCACCGCGGTGGCGACATCCCGCCCGCGGTGAACGATGCGGTCCGCCCCGGCCCGCTCCAGCTCCGGCACCGCATGATAGCCCCAGGAGACGCCGACCGAACGCACCCGCGCGTTGCGGGCCATTTGAATGTCGTAGGTCGTGTCGCCGATCACAACCGTGCCTGCCTCCTCCGCGCCGGTCTCCGCCAGCGCGCGCTGGACCATGTGCGGGTTGGGCTTGCCGGGACCGACATCGGCAGTCTGCAGCGTGACGAATCGCCCGGTCAGGCCGTGCCCCTTCAGCACCGCGTCCAACCCGCGGCGCGACTTGCCGGTCGCGACGCCCAGCAGGACGCCCGCCTCTTCCAGCGCCGCCAGCGTGTCGACGATGCCGGGGAACAGCGGCTCGTCCACATCGCCCCGGCTGCGCGCGGCAGCGAAAGCGCGCTTGTAGCTCTCCGCAACCGCGACATGGGCCTCGGCATCGTGCTTCGGCAGCAGCAGGGACACCGCCTCCACCAGCGACAGCCCGACCATGCGGCGGACCTCCATCGGGTCGGGCTCGCCCAGCCCGTGCTCGGCCCAGGCCTGGGTCATGGCGTCGATGATCGCAAACTGGCTGTCGACCAGCGTGCCGTCGCAATCGAACAGGGCCAACCGCAGGGGCGATTTCCCGGAAGCCGCCATCACTCGAAATCCTCGAACGGATCGTCGCGCAGGTTGGGGCTGAAGCCAAAATACTTCCAGGTCGCCTGCATGTGGTCGGGCAGCGGCGCCGTCACGTCGATGGTCTTGCCGCCGCGCGGGTGCGGCAGGATCAGCCGGCGGGCATGCAGATGCAGCTTCTTCGCCACCTCCGCCCCGGCCAGGAAGGCGCCCTGTCCGGCATATTTGCCGTCGCCGAGGATCGGCGTGCCGACGGCGGCCATGTGGACGCGCAGCTGGTGGGTGCGGCCGGTCAGCGGCCACATGGCGACGAAGGCCGCCTGCTTGCCGACATTCTCCTGCACCGAATAGACGGTGACGGCGCGCTTGCCCTCTTCCTTGTTCTCCGCCACCCGCTCGCCATGGGGACCGCCTTCCTTGGCAAGCGCGAGGTCGATCTTGCCCTGATAGGGCGTCGGCACGCCGACGGTGACGGCCCAGTAGATCTTGCGCACGGCGCTGCCGCGGAACAGCTCCGTCAGCTTGCTGGCGGCGAAGGTGGTGCGGGCCAGCAGCAGGACGCCCGAGGTGTCCTTGTCCAGCCGGTGGACCAGCTTCGGCCGCTCGTTGCCGTCGAAGCGCAAGGCGTCGAGCATGGCGTCGAGGTGCTTGGAGGTGCCGGTGCCGCCCTGCACCGCCAGACCCGCCGGCTTGTTGATGGCGATCACGTCGGCGTCGCGGTAGAGCACCAGCGCCTGCAGCTCGGCGATCTGCTTGTCCGACATGCCCTTGGGCTTGCCCGCCCCCGGATTGGGCCCCCTGACCGGAGCCGCCCAGGCGGCCAGCGGCGGGATGCGCACGCCCTGCCCCGCCGCCAGACGCGACGACGTCTCCGCCCGCTTGCCGTCGATGCGGACTTGGCCCGTACGCAGCAGCTTCTGCAGATAGCTGTGGTTCACGTCGGGGAAATGCCGCTTGAACCAGCGGTCGAGCCGCATATCGGCCTCGTCGGCCGTGACGATGCGGGTTTCGACCTTGCTGTCGCCCTTGGATTCGGTCGACGCGGTATCGGCGTGATCGGCAGCGGGATTGGGAGAGTCAGTCATCAGAGGGACACCGAAACAAGAGAACGCACGGCCCACAGGCCGGCAAAGAAGCCCACCACGCTGAACAGCGTCGAGGCGAGGAAGTATCCCGCCGCCGCGGCGAACTCGTCACGGGCGACGAGAACGCCGATGTCCAGCGTGAAGGAGGAGAAGGTGGTGAAGCCGCCGAGCACGCCGACCAGCAGCAGGGCGCGCAGCTCCGGGGATGGCGACCAGGTCAGCGCCGCCAGTTCCGACAGCACGCCCATCACCGTGCAGCCGATCACGTTGACGACGATCGTCCCCACCGGGAACCGGGTGCCGGCCCACTGCATGATCGCCAGCAGCATCAGATAGCGCGCCACCGAACCGGCGGCACCTCCGGCGGCGACGGCAAGCAAGGACAGGGGGGATGCGAGCACGGCGCCTCCGGTTCAGCGCAGAACGGTGGGAATGGGGATCGAGCGCCGGATTAGAGCCAGAAACCGCGCCACTTGTCACGCGATGGACAATGGCGGCAGGATCGTCGGCATGGAAACGCTCCCCAACAACACCGCCCTGCTGGTCGTCGACCTGCAAAAGGCCATCGACGACCCGCGCTGGAGCCGCATCGGCCCGCGCAACAACCCGCAGGCCGAAGCCAACATCGCGGCATTGCTGGCCGCCTGGCGGCAGGGCGGGCGGCCCATCGTCCATATCCGCCACGATTCGACCGATCCGGCCTCCACCTATCGTCCCGGCAGTGCCGGCCATGCCTTCAAGGAGGAGGCCATGCCGCTGCCGGGCGAGACCGTGATCGGAAAGCGGGTGAACAGCGCATTCATCGGCACCGGCCTGGACGAGTGGCTGCGCGGCCGCGGCATCGGCACGCTTGTGGTGGCCGGCGTCATCACCAACAACAGCGTCGAGGCGACGGTGCGGATGGCCGGGAACCTGGGCTACGACGTACGTCTGGTCGCCGACGCCTGCTTCACCTTCGCCCGTCTGGACCGGGCGGGGAGATTCCGCACCGCGGACGAGGTCCACGACCTGTCGCTCGCCAACATGGACGGCGAATATGCGACGGTGAGGGAGACGGCGGAGGTGTTGGGAGAGGTGTTGCGGTGATGCCCCCTCCCCATCCCTCCCCCGCTTTGCGGGAGAGGGGGTAGGAGCTTTGCGGGAATCCGGCGGAGTTCCCTCTCCTGCGTTAGCGGGGGAGGGTTAGGGAGGGGGCAACAGCACGCCTGCCTACGCCAGCTTCGCCTTCAGGAACTCCACCGTGCGCTTCCAGGCCAGATCGGCGGCCTCCTTGTTGTAGCGTTCGGCCGAAGTGTCGTTGTGGAAGGCGTGGTTGACGCCCTCGTACATGTGGATCTGATGTTCGACGCCGGCCTTCTTCAGCGCCTCGTCATAGGCGGGGATGCCGGCGTTGATGCGCTGGTCGAGCCCGGCAAAATGCAGCATCAGCGGAGCCTTGACGGTGGTGACCAGCGCCGGGTCGGGCGTCGGGCCGTAGAAGGCGACGCCGGCCATCAGGTCGGGCGCCTTCAGCGCCAGCCGGTTGACCATGCCGCCGCCCCAGCAGAAGCCGATGGCGCCGACCTTGGCCGAGGAATAACGGTAGGCCATCAGGTAGCTCATGGCCGCGATCAGGTTGTTGACCGTCTTGTCGCCGTCCAGTTGGCCGATCATATCGCGTGCCTTGTCCGGGTCCTGCGGCGTGCCGCCCAGCGGCGACAGCAGGTCGGGCGCCAGGGCCACGAAGCCTTCGGTGGCGAGCCGGCGGGTAACGTCCTCGACATAGGCGTTCAGGCCGCGGTTCTCGTGGATGACGATCACCGCCGGGGCCTTGTCCGAGAGTTTCGGCCGGGCGAGATAGCCGGCAACGTCGCCGGTCGCCCCCTGGAAGCTCACTTTTTCCGCCGCCAGACGCTTGTCGTCCTCGCCGACGATGGCCGCGTGGGCATAGTTCGGCTCGATCGCAGACAGAATGGCCGGGATCGCCGCCGCACTGCCGGCCAGCACCGCCAGCCGTTCCAGGAAGACCCGGCGCGGCAGCGGTGCATGGGTGTATTCGTCGTAGAGATCGATGATACGCTGGTCCATCCCCGATGCCCCCTGTCTTGCCTATGCCGCAGCTCAGCCGGCGCGGTCGCGCTTGAGAGTGGGGGCACGACGCCGGCTTGGCAACCGGGGGAAGGACGCGCTTTCGGCCTATGACGCGTCCGGCACCGCCTCGGCCAACGGGACCAATTCCGACGGCTGGTACTCGACCAGCCGCCCGTCGCGCATCTCCAGAACCCGGTCCATGCGGCGGGCGAGGTCCAGATTGTGCGTCGCGACCAGGGCCCCCACCTTGGCCTGACGGACGATCGCCGACAGCATGGTGAAGACATGCTCCGCCGTATGCGGATCGAGGTTGCCGGTCGGCTCGTCGGCGATCAGCAGCGACGGGGCGTTGGCCAGCGCGCGGGCGATGGCGACTCGCTGCTGCTCGCCGCCCGACAGGCGGGCCGGACGGTGGGTGCCGCGCTGTTCCAGCCCGACCATGCGCAAAAGCTCGTCCGCGCGCTGGCGGGCGACCGACTTCGGCACGCCGGCGATCATCTGCGGCAGGACAATGTTCTCCCGCGCCGAGAATTCCGGCAGCAGGTGGTGGAACTGGTAGACGAAGCCGATGGACCGGCGCCGAACCTCGGTCCGTTTGCCGTCGTCCAGGTTCGAGACGTCGGTGCCGGCGATGCGCACCGTGCCGCCGGTCGGCCGTTCCAGCAGGCCGGCGATGTGCAGCAGCGTGGACTTGCCGGCACCCGACGGGCCGACCAGGGCCACCAGTTCGCCGGCGCCGACGGTCAATTCGACCCCGCGCAGCACCTCCAGAATCTCGCCCGCCTGTTCGAATCGGCGGACGATGCCCTTCAGTTCCAGCATCGGTTCCATAACGGCGTCACTCATAGCGCAGCGCCTCCACCGGATCGAGCCGGGCGGCGCGCCAGGACGGATAGATGGTGGCGGCGAAGGACAGGCCGAGCGCCATCAGCGTCACCTGCACCACCTCGCTCCAGTCGATCTTGGCCGGCAGATGGGAGAGGAAATAGATCTCGGCGTTGAACAGGTTGGTGCCGGTCAGCCCCTGGATGACCTGCCGGATGCTCTCGATGTTCAGCGCGAAGGACACGCCCATCGCCAGCCCCAGCAGCGTCCCCGTCACGCCCACGCTGGCGCCGGACAGGAAGAAGATGCGCATGACCATGCCGCGCGTCGCCCCCATGGTGCGCAGGATCGCGATGTCGCGCCCCTTGTCCTTCACCAGCATGATCAGGCTGGAAATGATGTTGAAGGCCGCGACCATGATGATCAGCGACAGGATCAGGAACATCACGTTGCGTTCGACCTGGAGCGCGGTGAAGAAGCTGGCGTTCGACTGCTGCCAGTCGACCACCCGCCCCTCCCCGGCCACCGCCGACTGGACGGCGGCACGCGCGGCCACGATCTGCATCGGGTCGTCGATGAAGACCTCCAGCGAGGTGACGGCGTCGCCGGTGCGGAAGAATGCCTGCGCCTCCTCCAGCGGCAGGAAAATGAAGCTGTTGTCGTATTCGAACATTCCGACGTCGAAGATCGCGCCGACGGGATAGCTGCGCATCCGCGGCACGGTGCCGAAGGCGGTGACGTTGCCCTGCGGCGCGATCAGCGTGATCTGGTCGCCGACACTCAATCCCAGCCGCTGGGCCATGCGCGATCCGATTGCGATGCGGTCGTCTCCGAACTCCTCCGCCGAGCCGCGGATGACGTTGTTGGCGAGCGTCGGCCGCATCTTGAAGTCTTCTGCCCGCACGCCGCGGATGACCGCGCCGGACGCGACGCCGCGCACCGACACCAGCGCCTGGCCTTCCACCGTCGGCGTGACTGTGTTGACGCCGGGCGTGTTGCGCAGCTTGCCGGCCAGGATGTCGAAGTCCGGCAGCGGCCCGCCACGCATGTTGTAGACGTTGAGGTGCCCGTTGAGGCCGAGCACGCGGCCCAGCAGCTCCGCCCGGAAGCCGTTCATCACCGCCATCACGATGATGAGCGTCGCGACGCCGAGCGCGATGCCCAGCAGCGAGAACCCCGCGATGACCGAGATGAACCCTTCCTGGCGGCGCGCCCGGAGGTAACGCATCGCGACCATGCGTTCGAAGGCGTTGAAGATCATGCGGCTGGGGTCCTGTGGGTGGGCTGAAACGACGCCCTACATAAGAACGTGAGCGTGGCGGGAAAAGGGCAAAGCCCGGATCGCCGGCTTAGGCGAACCGGGCTGCCTTTTCGAGCTAATCCGATCAGCCCAGCAGCTTCGCCAGGGCCGCCTCGACCGGCAGTTCTTCCTTCTCGCCGGTGGCGCGGCGCTTCAGCTCGACGACGCCGTTCTTCAGGCCGCGCGGGCCGACGACCAGCTGCCACGGAACGCCGATCAGGTCCATGTCGGCGAACTTCGCGCCGGGACGCTCGTCGCGGTCGTCATAGGCGACCTCCAGGCCGGCCGCTTCGAGCTTGGCGTTCAGTTCGGCGCAGACGCGGTCGGTCTCTGCATCGCCGGACTTCAGGTTGATCAGGCCGACGTTGAAGGGGGCGACGGCGTCCGGCCAGATGATGCCGTTGTCGTCGTGGCTGGCCTCGATGATCGCACCCATCAGGCGCGACACGCCGATGCCGTAGCTGCCCATCTCCACCGGGATCGACTCGCCGTTCGGGCCGGCGACCACGGCATTCATCGGCTTGGAGTATTTGGTGCCGAAGTTGAAGATGTGGCCGACCTCGATGCCGCGGGCCGAGACCAGATCCGATTCCGGAAGCGGGCTGTTGGCCGGATCGTGCTTCTCGTCGGTCGCCGCATAGATGCCGGTGACGCGGTCGAAGAAGGGCTGCAGGTCGTCCTCCATGCCGGGGGCGTCCTTCAGCACGTCCAGGTTCATCCAGTCCTTGTGGCAGAAGACGCCGCTTTCGCCGGTCTCGGCCAGGATGATGAACTCGTGGCTCAGGTCGCCGCCGATGGGGCCGGTGTCGGCGCGCATCGGGATCGCCTTCAGCCCCATGCGGGCAAAGGTGCGCAAGTAAGCCAGGAACATCCTCTGGTACGAACGGCGCGCGCTGTCCGCATCGATGTCGAAGGAGTAGGCGTCCTTCATCAGGAACTCGCGGCCGCGCATCACGCCGAAGCGCGGGCGGATCTCGTCACGGAACTTCCACTGGATGTGGTAGAGGTTCAGCGGCAACTGCCGGTAGCTCTTGACGAAGGAGCGGAAGATGTCGGTGATCATCTCCTCGTTTGTCGGGCCGAACAGCATCTCGCGGTCGTGACGGTCGGTGATGCGCAGCATCTCCTTGCCGTAATCGTCGTAACGGCCGCTCTCGCGCCACAGATCGGCCGACTGGATGGTCGGCATCAGCAGTTCCTGCGCACCGGCGGCGTCCTGCTCCTCGCGGACGATCTGCTCGATCTTGCGCAGAACCCGATAGCCCAGCGGCAGCCAGGCATAGATGCCGGCGCTGGTCTGGCGGATCATCCCGGCCCGCAGCATCAGGCGGTGCGAGACGATCTGCGCCTCGGTCGGGGTCTCCTTGAGGGTCGGCATGAAGAAGCTGGACAGCCGCATGGCTCTGCTCTCGTGTGCGAGGTGTTCGACAAGGCCGCGCGGACATGCTCCATTTTCGAACAGGAGCGGACTCGGGCGGCGGGTGAGCGACTTTAGGAAGGTCGCCCGCACTTGTCCACTGTAAGCCCCCGCTTCCTCCCCTGCCTGTTCCGGCCCTACCGGGCGCGGCAATAGGCGTAGAGGCGGTCCTCTGCCCCCGGATCGATCGGCTGGCCGTTGAGATAGAGCCGGTCGCCGACGACGCTCAGCCAGACCGAGGTCACGTCGTCGGGCAGGAACGGCACCGACGGCAGGACGATGCCCATCCGCCGGGCGAGATCGACCGACAGCGGCAGGTCGATGGGAGTGGGCGGCTGGGCGCCCGCGGTGCCCGGCAGGTCGGCCGGCACCACCGGGCGGCCGTTCACATCCACCCCCGGCCGGTATTCCACATCGGCGGCCGGCACATGGCGGGTCAGCCGCTGGCACAGCGACAAATCGATCACCGGCCGCTCGCGGGCGGCATCGGGGGTCAGCGGAATGGGCCCTGGCAACTGCGGCTGCGATTGCGCCGAAGCGGTGCCGGCCGCCAGAGCCAGCAGGCACGCCGTCAGGCCGGCGCGCAGGGCCTTTGGCGCCGTCACAGCGTGTGCCGCTCGGCCACCAGGGCCGGGTTGCGCATGGCTTTCCAATAGAGCGACAGGTAGGGCATGCCTTTCTCCGCCTCCTCCTGGGTCCGCGCCGACTGGCGGATGTATTTGCCGATGAAGGGCTTGTTCACATGCTCCAGGTCGACCGCGGCCTTCAGCACCAGGAACTCGCCGATCTTGTCCGGCAGATTGTAATGCCATTTCTGCAGGCAGTCCGAGGTCACACCCGGCTTCGCCTGCTCGGGTTCGGGCATATAGAATTCCTGGTGGTGGTACTGCGTGATTTCCTTCCAGGCCTGCGCCACCCGGCCGGGCTTCAGCCGCGGCAGGGCCTTCAGGATGCGGACATCGTCGTGGAACAATGGCAGGAAACCGCGCTTCTCCGCCAGTTCGGTCAGCATGATGTGCAGCCCGGCCATCACGCCGCCCTCCGCGCCACCGCCATGGCCGCTGTCGGACCTCTCCTCGCGCTTGCGGCCGAACAGGGCGCTGAAGAAGCCCTTCTTCGGCTTGGCGCCGCCACCTGCCCCGCCACTGTCCTGCCCGACCTTGCGCTCGTCCCACAGCGAATCCCAGGCATACTCCCAGGCGGTGAAGACGGCATTGGAGCGGTCGTCGAGGACCGTCAGCAGATATTCGCGCCCCTCCCGCGCCCAATCGACGTCGCCGACAATTGCGCGCACCGGCCGGCGGCTGAGCACGACCGGCAGGATGCCGACACGCACGAGGTCCTGATAGAACTCGACGAAGGACGGCGTCTGGATGAAAGGCAGCATGGAGCAAGGCTGCTGATCCGGCGCCAGCAACTCCATGCTTTTCCTGGTCCGCTCCAACAGTTCGGTCGTCAGAACCGCGGCGAACTGATCGAACCGTTCGTTTTCGTTCGCGGCCATCGGCGCCTCGACTGTCGTCCTTCTTCTGACGCCCGCCGGAACGGGCGATGACCGGCTTGTCCGATCGGCCAATGCGGACGGCCACCTGGGCGGCGCGTGCCTCCGGGCGGCGTTCTTTGCGACCATTCCCGCCGGAAAGGGAGAAACCCCAGGGCAGAGGCGGGCCGAGCAACGCTACCAAGGAAACCGTTAACGTTTTCTGGACCTGCAGCGGAAATTTCCCGTCCGCAGGCAAACAATCGGCATCGCGGATAAAGAAAGGCCGCGCGGCAAATGCGGCGCGGCCTGTCGAGTTTAGGGAGGAATCGCCACCAGGCGTCGGAAAGGGAGGAAGAACCTCCCTCGTCACAGCAAAAGTGTGGACCCGAGCCGATCCCGTGGCAAGCCTAAAACTGAGGCAGAGCCCTGTCATGCTCAAAGTTTTTGCAATTTTGCCCAGCCTTTCGGCGATTGCCGCCGTTCTGACCGGGACATTGCCTATTTCACGGGCTCATACCCGCGATAGCCGTTGTCGACCGCGGCTTTCCAGGGCGGACTCTGCGCCAGGACGGCGGCGTGGACCGGGCAGTCCGGCTGATGCGCGCCCGGCAGGTAGCCGAGGCTCATCAGAAATTCGCCGACGATCTCGCCGCCGGTGAAGCGAAAGGTCCGGCCGAACAGCTTCACCCATTCCGCTTTGGTCAGCGGATGGTGGGCGCGCAGCCAGCCGTCGAATGAACCGTGGGTTTCGCGCAATGCGATGATGCGGCGGGCATTCTCGATCACCGCATCGACCTTCAGGCGGTTGCGGATGATGCCGGCGTCGGCCAGCAGCCGTGCCCGCTCCGCCTCGCCATAGGCGGCGACCCGATCGATGTCGAAATCGTCGAAGGCGGCGCGGAACGCCTCGCGCTTCTTCAGAATGGTCAGCCAGGACAGCCCGGCCTGGTTGATCTCCAGAACGAGCCGCTCGAACAGCACCCGGTCGTCGCCGCTCGGGAAGCCGTATTCGCCGTCATGGTAGGGACCATGGTGGGGATGGCCGGGTGCGGCCGCGCAGTAGGTCAGGCTCACCCCGCCCTCTCCTCTCCGGTCGGTCAGTACATATGCCGCGCCATCTCGCGGAAGGAGATGATCCCGGATTGTTCCACGCCGAAGATCACCAGCCAAACCAGCAGGGCGACCACCGACGTGATCATGAACTTGCGCAGGATGCGCGGTTCGACAGGCGCGGAAGAGGCCATGCCGGGCTCCGGCTCGTCCGGCGTCCTGACACCCCAGGGCAGCACCCCGAACAGCACCACCCACCACACGACGATATAGACGAAGACCGCCGTCACCCAGTTGTCCATCGCCCTCTCCGCGCTCCAGTCCCGTCAGGCAGGGTCAGGCCTGTTCCAGTTCCACAAGCGTCCCGCAAAAGTCCTTGGGGTGCAGGAACAGGACCGGCTTGTCGTGGGCGCCGATCTTGGGCTCGCCGTCGCCGAGCACGCGGGCACCCTGCTCCTTGATCCGGTCGCGGGCGGCGAGGATGTCGTCCACCTCGTAGCAGATGTGGTGGATGCCGCCGGACGGATTCTTTTCCAGGAAGCCGGCAATCGGCGACTTCTCGCCGAACGGATGCAGCAGCTCGATCTTGGTGTTGGGCAGGGTGACGAAGACGACGGTCACGCCGTGCGGCGGCAGATCCACCGGCTGCGACACCGCGGCACCCAGCGTGTCGCGGTAGAGCGCCGTCGCCGCCGGCAGGTCCGGAACGACGATGGCGACGTGGTTGAGCTTCCCGATCATGCGTGTCCTCTCGCTGGCTTTCCGTTCGGCCCGTTATCGGGCTCTGATAAGCCTGTTATACACAATTTCCGTCAGACGCGGACCAGATGGACCTCCGTCACCGGCTTCTTGCCATGGGTCGCATTGAAGCAGCGGCGCACGGCGATCCGCGCCGCCTCCTTCACCTGAGCATCGTCGGCCCGCGCCGATTTCGGCAGCATCGCCACCGATTCGCGCACCGCGTCAATCACATCGAGCAGAATGTCGCGGTCGGTCGCCTCGTCGATCAGCCCCATCACCGCCATCTGCGGCGCGGTCAGCAGTTCGCCCGTTCCGGTCATGACCAGCGTCACCACGGCGGCACCATTGTTCACCATGCGGTTGCGCGCCCGCATCATGCCGGTGTCGAGCGGCACCAGCCGCTTGCCGTCCACCGCCATGCGGCCGGACCGCACATGGGCCACCACCTGAGCGCCCTCCACCCCGTCGAGCCGGATCAGTTCGCCATTGGCCGGCACGATGCTGTGGGCAACCTGACAATCCTCGGCCAAAGCGGCGTGGGCCTGCTGGTGGCGCTGCTCGCCATGGACCGGCACCGCGATGCGCGGACGCACCCACTGGTACATGCGCACCAGTTCGTCCCGCGCCGGATGGCCGGAGACATGGACCGCCGCCTCGTCCGCCGTCACCAGCTCGACCCCCTGGGCGACCAGCTGGTTCTGCATGCGGCCGATGGCCCGCTCGTTGCCGGGGATCTCGCGGGAGGAGAAGATCACCACGTCGCCGCGCGACAGGGTCACCTGCGGATGGTCGTTGGCGGCGATGCGGGCAAGGGCGGAGCGCGGCTCCCCCTGGCTGCCGGTACAGATCAGCACCAGCTTTTCCCGCGGCAGGTAGCTGGCGTCATGCTCCGACAGGAATTTCGGCACGCCGGCCAGATAGCCGCTGGCCCGCGCCGCCTCGTTGATCCGCCACAGGGACCGTCCGACCAACGCCACGTGGCGGTCGTGGGCGGCGGCGGCGGCGGCGATGCTCTCCAGCCGCGCCACGTTGGTCGCGAAACAGCTGACGGCGATTCGCGAGTCGCGGTAGCGCCCGAACAGCTCCATCAGCGAGGCGCGCACCGTCGCCTCCGACCCGGCGGAGCCCGGAACCAGCGCGTTGGTGCTGTCGCCGACCAGCGCCAGCACCCCTTCGTCACCGATGGCGCGCAGCCGCGCCTCGTCGGCGATGTCGCCGACCAGCGGATCGGGGTCCAGCTTCCAGTCGCCGGTGTGCAGGACGGTGCCGGCGGAGGTGCGGATGGCGAGCGCGTTCGGCTCAGGAATCGAATGCGTCATGGTGACGTATTCGACGGAGAAGGGACCGATCTCCACCGTGCCGCCCAGCGGAATCTCGTGGATCGGAACCGTCGCGCTCAGCCCCTTCTCATGCAGCTTGGCGCGCAGGAAGGCTGCGGTGAAGGGCGTGCAATAGACCGGGCAGCGCAGTTCCGGCCACAGATACTGTACGGCGCCGAGATGGTCCTCATGCGCATGGGTCAACACCAGCCCGACCAGATCCTGCCGCCGCTCGGCGATGAATGCCGGGTCGGGCATGATCACGTCGAGGCCAGGCATGGTGTCGTCGGCGAAGGAGATGCCGAGGTCCACCATCAGCCACTTGCCCTGATGGCCGTAGAGGTTGAGGTTCATCCCGATCTCGCCGGAACCGCCGAGCGGGAGGAAATACAGGGCGCCATCCTCCGGAACGAAGGTGTCCGCCGGGGCTGCAGGGGTTCCGGCGGCTGTCTTGGAGGATTGTGTCATTGGACCGTGTTGCGCTTGTGGATCAGGAGGAGACCGCGGAGCGTCAGCTCATTGTCGGTGTGTTCGATCACATGGGTAGCCTTGGCGAAAAGAACAGCCAATCCGCCAGTGGCGACAACCCGCATCGGTTCGCCGTACTCCGCCCGGATGCGGGCCACCAGCCCTTCGATCAGGCCGACATACCCCCAGAAGATGCCCGACTGCATGCAGGCGATGGTGTTCCTGCCGATCACGTGGTCCGGCGGCTGGATCTCGACCCGCGGCAGCTTGGAGGCGGCCATCTGCAGCGCCTCCAACGACAGGTTCAGCCCCGGTGCGATCACGCCGCCGCAATAGTTGCCGTCGGCATCCACCACGTCGAAGGTCGTCGCCGTGCCGAAATCGATGACGATCAGCGGGGTCTTGTAGGTCGCGGCGGCTGCCACCGTGTTGACAAGCCGGTCGGCCCCGACCTCCTCCGGCCGGTCGACCAGCGCCTTGGCGCCCAATTCGACGCCGGGCTGGCCGACGATCACCGGTTCGCAGCCGAAATGATCCTTGCACAGGCGCTTCAGGTTGAAGGTGGCGCCGGGCACGACGCTGGCGATGATGGCGCCATGGATGTCGACCGGCTTCAGCCCTTTCAGCGCCATCAGGTGCGTCAGCCACACCATGTATTCGTCGGAGGTGCGTTTGGGATCGGTCGCCGTGCGCCAGATGCCGCGCTGGCGGTCGCCGTCATAGATGGCGAACACCACATTCGTGTTTCCGGCGTCGATGGCTAGCAGCATGGCGTGGTCCTGAAGGCGATGGGCACTTGGGATTAGCTGGCGGCGGGAGGCGCGAAGAACACGTCCCCGGCGGCGATCCGCTGGCGCGGTCCGCCGTCCGTTGGATCAAGCAACAGAACGCCGTCGCTGTCCAGATCGGCGAAGGTGCCGGGGATCGTCCGATCGGCCAGCCTGACCAGGATCGGCCCGCCCAATCCGCGGGCCCGAGCCAGCCACGCTTCACGCACCGGAGCGAAGCCATAAGCGCGCCAGCGCCCATACCAGTCCGCCAGATGGCCGGCAAAGACCTCCAGCAGCGCGCCTGCCCCCATCGGCGGCGCCCCCTCCGCGATCAGCGATGTCGCGCCGTAATCGGCGGTCGCGGGAAAATGCCGCAGGTTGATGCCGACGCCCAGCACCACCCAGGCGACCGTACCGTCCGCCGCAGGCTCCGACTCGAGGAGGATGCCGGACAGCTTGCGGTCTTGCACCAGCACGTCGTTCGGCCATTTGCAGCGCACGCCGCCGGGATCGGGCAGCACGGATTCGGCGGTCTCGGCGATGGCCAGCGCGGCGACGAAGGAAACCTGTGCGGCTTCCGCCGGTGGCATCCCGGGCCGCAGGATCGTCGAGCTGTAGAGATTGCCTTCGGGCGAGGTCCAGGCCCGGCCGCGTCGGCCGCGCCCGCTTTCCTGGCGGCGGGCCCAGACGATGGTGCCTTCGGGTGCCCCTGAACGCGACAAGGCCTTCGCTTCGTCGTTCGTACTGCCGACGGAGTCGAAGGCCTTGACCTGGAAGCCGGGAGGCAGGCGCAGACGCGCCGCCTCCGCTTCGAGCGATACCGTCATCGGTCCGCCGTCACCCGGCGAACAGGGCCGCCGCAGCAGCAGCCGCACCGTTCAGGATCGGCGCCGGAGCGACGAAGAACAGCAGGGTGAACAGGCTGGTGACAACCAGGACGCCGGTCATGCCGTCGTCGTCCACCTTGTCGACCACAACCGCGGGCTCATCGAAATACATGATCTTGATGATGCGCAGGTAGTAGAAGGCGCCCACGACGCTCGTCAGCACGCCGATCACGGCCAACGTGTATTCCTGTGCCGCGACGGCGGCCAGGAAGACGTACAGCTTGCCGAAGAATCCGGCCATCGGCGGGATGCCGGCCATGGAGAACATGAAGATCGCCATGGTCGCGGCCAGCATCGGGTTGGTCTTCGACAGACCGGCGAAGTCCTTGATCTCCTCCAGCATCTGGCCCTTGGCCTTCATGCTGAGGATGACCGCGAAGGCGCCGATGTTCATGGCGATGTAGAGCGCCATGTAGATCAACACGCCGCGCACGCCGTCCTGGGTGCCGGTGGTCAGGCCGACCAGGGCGTAACCGACGTGGCCGATGGAGCTGTAGGCCATCAGGCGCTTGATGTTCGTCTGCATGATGGCGACGAAGGACCCGATCACCATCGACAGCACGGCGGCGGCGACCAGCACCTGATGCCACTGGGCGGCGAGATGGCCGAACGGCTCGATCACCACCCGGGTCAGCAGCGCGATGGCTGCGACCTTCGGGGCCGCCGCGAAGAAGGCGGTCACCGGGGTCGGCGCGCCCTCATAGACGTCCGGGGTCCACATATGGAACGGGGCCGCGGAGATCTTGAAGGCCAGGCCAGCCATCACGAACACGAGGCCGATCACCAGCCCCGGCGACACGTGGGCGCCGCCGGCGAACAGCGCCGCCACCTTGTCGAACGAGGTCGTGCCGGCGAAGCCGTAGACCAGCGACGCACCGTACAGCAGCATGCCCGAGGAGAGCGAGCCGAGGACGAAGTATTTCAGGCCAGCTTCAGACGACTTGGCGCTGTCGCGGCGGAAGGCCGCGATGACGTAGAGCGCAAGGCTCTGAGTCTCAAGGCCAACATACAGAGAGATGAAATCGTTGGCCGAGATCATCATCAGCATGCCGAGGGTCGCGAAGACCATCAGCACCGGGAACTCGAAGCGGGCCATCTGCTCCCGCTCGTTGAAACCGAGCGAGAGGACGACCGCGAAGGCCGCGGACACCAGCACCAGCACCTTCATGAAGACGCCGAAGGCGTCCATCACGAACATGCCGTTGAAGGTGACGATGCGGCCGCTGCCGTAGCCCATCGCCAGGACGGCGGCGAGCAGCATGCAGACGATCGACAGGTAGGAGACGGGACGGGTGAAGCCGTCGCCGCGGAACACGCCCAGCATCAGCAGGGCGACGCCCGAGAGTGCCAGGAAGATCTCCGGCAGGGCCGGCCAGATGTCGGGAAACACTGCGGTCATGTCGAAGAACCCCTTACCGAGCGGCGACCGAGACGCCGGACGCGGCGTGCGACGCGGCCAGCTTGGTCTGGTAGGTCTGGATCAGCTGCTCGACCGATGCCGAGGTGACGTTCAGGAAGCTGCTGGGATAGACGCCCATCCACAGGACGACGGCGACCAGCGGCAGGAACACCGCGATTTCGCGCGGGGTTATGTCGAACATCGCCTTGACGTCCGGCTTCACGAGCTTGCCGTAGACGATGCGGCGGTACAGCCACAGCGCGTAGGCGGCACCCAGCACCATGCCGGTGGCGGCCAGGGCGGCGACCCAGGTGTTGTCGCGGAAGACGCCGAGCAGCACCAGGAACTCGCCGACGAAACCGGCGGTGCCCGGCAGGCCGACCGAGGCCATGGTCATGAACAGGAAGATCACCGCGTATTTCGGCATGTTCTTCACGAGGCCGCCGTAGCGGGCGATCTCGCGGGTGTGCAGCCGGTCATAGACGACGCCGACGCACAGGAACAGGGCTCCCGACACGATGCCGTGCGACAGCATCTGGAAGATCGAGCCCTCGATGCCCTGCTGGTTCAGCGCGAACATGCCGATGGTGACGAAGCCCATGTGCGCGACCGACGAATAGGCGATCAGCTTCTTCATGTCCTCCTGGGCGAGAGCGACGAGCGAGGTGTAGATCACGGCGACGACCGACAGGGTGTAGATCAGCGGCGCGAAATACTCGGTCGCTTCCGGCAGGATCGGAATGTTGAAGCGCAGGAAGCCGTAGCCACCCATCTTCAGCAGCACGCCGGCCAGGATGACCGAACCGGCGGTCGGTGCCTCGACGTGGGCGTCCGGCAGCCAGGTGTGGACCGGCCACATCGGCACCTTCACAGCGAAGGAGGCGAAGAAGGCGAGCCACAGCCACAGCTGCATGTTGCGCGGGAACTGGGTGGCGGTGATGGTCGGGATGTCGGTGGTGCCGGCCACGAAATACATGGCCAGGATCGCCAGCAGCATCAGGACCGAGCCGAGCAGCGTGTAGAGGAAGAACTTGAAGGCGGCATAGACGCGGCGCGGACCGCCCCAGACACCGATGATTAGGAACATCGGGATCAGGACGCCTTCGAAGAACATGTAGAACAACACGAAGTCCAGCGCGCAGAACATCCCGATCATCAGGGTTTCCAGCGCGAGGAAGGCCATCATGTATTCCTTCACCCGGACCTGCACCGACTCCCAGCTCGCCAGGATGCACAGCGGCATCAGAAAGCCCGACAGGACGACGAACAGCACCGAAATGCCGTCGACGCCCATGTGGTAGTTGATGCCGAATTCCGGGATCCAGCCCGCCTTCTCGACCATCTGGTAGCCGGGATTGCGCGGATCGAAGTTGGCCCAGACGAGCAGGGTCAGCACGAAGGTGACGAGCGTCGTCCACAGCGAGATGTACCGCACGTTCCGCAGCACGTCCGGGGAATTGCCCCGGCAGAACAGCAGGATCAGCGCGACGCCCACGAGCGGCAGGAAGGTCGCGAACGACAGGATCGGCCAGCTAGCCATTGTTGTTGTTCTCCTTCGATACCGCTCAGCCGAAGACCGACAGCCAGGCGACGAACAGGACGACCCCGATCACCATGGCAAAGGCGTAATGATAGACGTAACCGGACTGCAGACGGCTGGCGCGCGCCGCGACGTCGCGGGTGGCGGCGGCGACGCCGTCGGGACCGACGCCGTCGATCACCGCACCGTCGCCCGCCTTCCACAGCCCATAGCCCAGGGCCTTGGCCGGACGGGTGAACAACGCGTCATACAGCTCGTCGAAGTACCACTTGTTGTAGAGGAACTGGTGGATGCCGCGGAAGGTGCCGGCGATCTTGCCCGGCAGGCCCGGCATCATGATGTAGCCGACATAAGCCATGGCGATGCCGATCAGGCCGACCACCAGCGGGGCCAGCTTGACCCAGCCCGGCGTGTGGTGGTGAGCGGCCTCGATCGTGTCGTGGTCCTGCAGGACCATCAGGGCCTTGCCCCAGAACTCGGCACGGTCGTGACCGATGAACCACTCGTGGAAGCCGACACCGGCGAACAGCGCGCCGAGGGTCAGCACCGCCAGCGGCACCAGCATGACGACCGGCGATTCATGGGCGTGGTCGTACACCTCCTTGTCCATCCGCGGCGTGCCGTGGAAGGTCATGAACAGGAGACGCCAGGAGTAGAAGGCGGTCAGCAGCGCGGCTGCGATGCCGAGCGCGAAGGCGAAGCGCCCAACCCCGCTGCCCGACGCGAAGGCCGCCTCCAGGATCATGTCCTTGGAATAATAGCCGGCGAAGAAGGGCAGACCGGCCAGCGCCAAGTTGCCGATCCACATCATCGCGTAGGTGACGGGGATCTTGCGCCAGACGCCACCCATCTTGCGCATGTCCTGTTCATGGTGCAGGGCATGGATGACCGAGCCGGCACCAAGGAACAGCAGAGCCTTGAAGAAGGCGTGCGTGAACAGGTGGAACATGGCGGCGCTGTAGGCCGACACGCCGATGGCGAAGAACATGTAGCCGAGCTGGGACATCGTCGAATAGGCGATGACCCGCTTGATGTCGAATTGCGTGAAGCCGATCGTCGCCGCCACGAAGGCGGTCAGGCCGCCGACCACCGCGACGACTTCCAGCGCCGTCGGCGCGTATTCGAACACCGGCGACAGGCGGCAGAGCATGAAGACGCCGGCCGTCACCATGGTGGCGGCGTGAATGAGCGCCGACACCGGGGTCGGGCCTTCCATCGCGTCCGGCAGCCAGGTGTGCAGGCCGAGCTGCGCCGACTTGCCCATGGCGCCCATGAACAGCAGCAGGCAGGCGATGGTCAGGCCGTTGAAGTCCCAGCTGAGGAAATGCAGCGTCTCGCCGGTCAGCGTCGGGGCCTTGGCGAAGATCGCGTCGAACTGGACGGAGCCGGTCAGCACGAAGATCGCGAAGATGCCGAGCGCGAAGCCGAAGTCGCCGACGCGGTTGACCAGGAAGGCCTTCATGGCTGCGGCGTTGGCCGAGGGCTTCTCGTACCAGAAGTTGATCAGCAGGTAGGAGGCGAGACCGACGCCTTCCCAACCGAAGAACAGCTGAACCAGGTTGTCAGCCGTCACCAGCATCAGCATGGCGAAGGTGAACAGCGACAGGTAGCCCATGAAGCGCGGCTTCTGCGGATCCTCGGCCATGTAGCCGATGGAGTAGACGTGCACGCAGGCCGAGACGGTGTTGACGACGATCAGCATCACCGCGGTGAGCTGGTCGACGCGCAGCGCCCACTTCACGTCCAGCGTGCCGCTCTGGATCCAGGTCATCAGCTCGATGGTGCGCGGATGACCGCCCACGGCGACGTCGAAGAACAGGACCCAGGACAGGATCGCCGAGACCAGCACGGCACCAGCGGTCACGAACTGCGAGACGCGGTCGCCGACGGTCGGCGGACCGGCGACGACATGGTGGTCGTCGTGGGCGTCGTCGTGCGCGTGGTCCAGCTCGTCGTGCGAGATGTGGTGGGCATGATCGTCATGGGCGTGGGCGATCTGGGCGTGCCCGTGATCGTCATGGCCATGACCGTGGCTTCCGTGACCCGCAGCCGCCGGCTCGGCCTTCGGCCCGCCGAACAGCGCGATCGATCCGGCGACGAGGAACGCCAGGAGCGGAAGGAATACGACTAGCACTTCCATGGCGCCGCCTCAGCCCTTCATCATGTTGATGTCTTCGACTCGGATCGAGCCGCGGTTGCGGAAGTAGACCACCAGGATGGCGAGGCCGATGGCCGCCTCGGCGGCGGCGACGGTCAGGATGATCATGGCGAAGATCTGGCCGACCAGATCGTGCAGGAAGGTCGAGAAGGCGACGAGGTTGAGGTTCACCGCCAGCAGCATCATCTCGATCGACATCAGGATGATGATGACGTTCTTCCGGTTCAGGAAGATTCCCAGCACACCCAGCGTGAAGATGATGGCCGAGACCGTCAGGTAATGTCCGAGACCGATCTCCATGATCACACGCCCTCCCCGGTCGTGACCTTGCGAATGACGACCACGTCTTCCCGGCGACGGGAGATCTGGGCGCCGACATTCTGTTTGCGCACGCCCGGACGATGCCGCAGCGTCAGCACGATGGCGCCGATCATGGCGATCAGCAGGACGATGCCCGACGCCTGGAACAGGTAGACGTACTGCGTGTACATCAGCCGGCCGAGCGCATGGGTGTTCGTCACCTGATCGAGCGCCGGCGTCGGCGCACCGGCGACGGCGGCGACGTTGGGAGCCACGATCCAGCCGCCCAGCACGGCCGCCAGTTCCGCCAGCAGGATCAGCCCGACGAGCGCGCCCAGCGGCAGCGCCTCCATCGCACCCTTGCGCAGCTCGCGGAAGTTGATGTCGAGCATCATCACCACGAACAGGAACAGCACGGCCACGGCGCCGACATAGACGATGATGAGAATCATCGCGATGAACTCGGCGCCCATCAGGACGCAGAGACCGGCCGCCTGGAAAAAGGCGAGGATCAGGAAAAGGACCGAATGAACGGGGTTCCGCGCCGAGATGACCATCACACCGGAGGCCACCAGCAGCGCGGCGAACACGTAGAAGGCGATGCCTTGGAGTATCATCGTTTTTCTCGCTTCCGCTTACCGGTAAGGAGCCTCGGCCGCGAGGTTCTGGGCGATTTCCGCCTCCCAGCGGTCGCCGTTCGCCAGCAGCTTCTGCTTGTTGTAGAAGAGCTCTTCACGGGATTCGGTGGAGAACTCGAAGTTCGGCCCCATGACCACCGCGTCGACCGGGCAGGCCTCCTGGCACAGGCCGCAGTAGATGCACTTGGTCATGTCGATGTCGTAGCGCGTCGTGCGGCGGCTGCCGTCGTCACGCGGTTCGGCCTCGATGGTGATGGCGAGAGCCGGGCACACCGCTTCGCAAAGCTTGCACGCGATGCAGCGCTCTTCGCCATTCGCATAGCGGCGGAGCACATGCTCGCCGCGGAAGCGCGAGCTGATGGGGCCCTTCTCATAGGGATAGTTGATCGTGACCTTGGGCTTGAACATGTAGCGCAAGGTCAGCGCCATGCCGCCCAGCAGCTCGGTCAGGAACAGGCTGCGCGCCGCGCGGTCGAGGAACGCCATGGCCTCTTCGTCTCCTTCCTCGCCGGCGGACGCCCTTTTGTTCGGACGGCTCGCCGGCACTCAAATCGACACATCAATGATGGGTTCGGTGCAGGCTGGCTTGCTTGGGGCCCGCTTACTTGGGCAGCCAGCCGAAGGTCACCAGGACACCGGCGGTGAGCACGACCCAGAACAGCGAGAAGGGCAGGAAAACCTTCCAACCCAGCCGCATCAGCTGGTCGTAGCGGTAGCGCGGCATGGTGGCGCGAACCCAGACAAAGGTGAACAGGCACAGCGCGATCTTCAGCGCGAACCACACGATGCCCGGCACCCAGGTGAAGGGCGCGAAGGGCAGCGGAGGCAGCCAGCCGCCGAGGAACAGGATGCTCGTCATCGCGCTCATCAGGATCATGTTGGCGTATTCGCCAAGGAAGAAGAGCGCGAAGGGAGCGGAGCTGTATTCCACCATGAAGCCGGCGACCAGTTCCGATTCGCCTTCCGGCAGATCGAACGGGGCGCGGTTGGTTTCTGCGAGCGCCGAGATGAAGAACATCACGAACATCGGCAGCAGCGGGATGGCGAACCACACCGTTTCCTGCGCCTTCACGATGTCGGTCAGGTTCAGCGACCCGACGCAGAGCAGCACGGTGATGATGATGAGGCCCATCGAGACCTCGTAGGACACCATCTGCGCCGCGGAGCGCAGCGCGCCCAGGAAGGCGTAGCGCGAGTTCGACGCCCAGCCGGCCATCACGATGCCGTACACGCCCAGCGAGGAAATCGCGAACAGGTACAGCACGCCGACGTTGATGTTGGACAGCACCACCCCATAGTCGAACGGGATGACCGCCCAGGCGATCAACGCCAGGAAGAAGGTGAGCATCGGGGCGATGTAGAAGACGATCCGGTTGGCGCCTTCCGGCAGGATCTGCTCCTTCGCGAACAGCTTCAGGCCGTCGGCGAAGGGCTGCATCAGGCCGAAGGGGCCAACGATGGCCGGACCCTGGCGCAGTTGCATCGCGCCCATAATCTTGCGCTCGGCATAGGTCATGAAGGCGACCGCCACCAGCAGGGGCACCGTGATCGCCAGGATTTGCAGGACCATAATGATCAGCGGCAGGAGGAAGCCGCTCCAGAACTCAGCCATGGGTGCCAGTCCTCTCCTGAGCAGGGCCCACCAGCGCTTCCGTGCAGTTGGCCATCGTCACCGATGCCCGGCTGATCGGGTCGGTCATGTAGAAGTTGGTGATCGGCGTCACGAAGGGAGCGGCGTCGACCGGGCCCTGCGCGCCGAACGGCGCCCAGGCGGCCGGGGTCATCTCGCCGATCGCACCGAAGATCGGGTTCGCAGCCATCAGCCGCTGGCGCAGCTGGCCATGGGTGTCGAAGGGCAGCGTGGTGCCCAGGACTTCCGACAGGGCGCGGACGATCTTCCAGTCCTCGCGCGCTTCGCCGGGCGGGAAGACCGCGAGACGGGCGAGCTGCGGACGGCCTTCGGTGTTGACGTAGACCGCGTTCTTCTCGGTATAGGCGGCACCCGGCAGGATGACGTCGGCGCGGTGGGCGCCGGCATCGCCATGGTGGCCCTGATAGACGACGAAGGCATTGCCCAGCTTGGCCGTGTCGATCTCGTCGGCGCCCAGCAGGTAGACCACGTCGATCTCGCCCTTCGACGCGCCGTCGAGGATCCCGTGAACGTCGCGACCGCCTTCGCCCGGCAGGAAGCCGGCCTCGATGCCGCCGACACGCGCCGCGGCGGTGTGCAGCACGTTGAAGCCGTTCCAGTCGTCGCGGAACATTCCGTAGGCCTCGCCGACCAGACGGGCGGCGGCCTGTACCGCGAGACCGTCGGCGCGCTGGAAGGCGCCCATGCCGACGATGATCATCGGATTCTTGGCGGTGCGCAGGGTTTCGGCGAACGGGTGGCTGCCGTCGACCAGTTGCTGCAGCGTCTCCGGACCGGAGCCGATCACGCTGTAGGGATAGGTCAGATCACGCTGCTCGCCGATGGAGGCGATGGTGACGCCGCCGGCCAGATAGCGCTTGCGGATGCGGGCGTTGACCAGCGTGCCTTCCCAGCGCGGGTTGGTGCCGACCAGCAGGATCACGTCGGCCTTCTCGATGCCAGCGATGCCCGAGTTGAACAGGTAGCCGGCGCGCACCAAGGTGTCGAACCGCGCACCGTCCTGGCGGCAATCCAGGTTCGCGGAACCCAGACGCGACAGCAGCTCCTTCAGCGCGAACTGCGCCTCAACATCGACCAGATCGCCGGAGATGGCGGCGATGCGGTTGCCGGGCAGGCCCTTCAGACGCGCCGCGATGGCGGTGAAGGCCTCGGCCCAGCTGGCCGGGACCAGCTTGCCGTTCTGGCGGATGTAGGGGCGGTCCAGGCGCTGACGCTTCAGACCGTCATAGGAGTAGCGGCTCTTGTCGTTCAGCCACTCCTCGTTGATGTCGTCGTTGACGCGCGGCAGGACGCGCATCACCTCGGCGCCGCGGGCGTCGACGCGGATGTTCGAGCCGACGGCGTCGAGGACGTCGATGGTCTCGGTCTTGCGCAGTTCCCACGGACGGGCCGTGAAGGCGTAGGGCTTGTGGGTCAGCGCACCGACCGGGCAGACGTCGGCGAGGTTGCCCGACAGCTCCGAGCCGATCGCCTTCTCGACGAAGGTGGTGATCTCCATATGCTCGCCGCGATAGACGGCGCCGACATCGGGAACACCGGCCACTTCGTTGATGAAGCGGATGCAGCGGGTGCAATGGATGCAACGGGTCATGATGGTCTTGATGACCGGACCCATATACTTGTCGTTGACCGCCCGCTTGTTCTCGCCGTAGCGGCCGCGGTCGAAGCCGTAGGCCATGGCCTGGTCCTGCAGATCGCACTCGCCGCCCTGATCGCAGATCGGGCAATCCAGCGGGTGGTTGATCAGCAGGAATTCCATGACGCCCTTGCGAGCCTTCAGGACGGTCTCGCTGTTGGTGCGGACGACCATTCCGTCGCCGCAGGGCATGGCGCAGGATGCGACCGGCTTGGGCGCGCGCTCCATCTCCACCAGGCACATGCGGCAGTTGGCCGGCACGCTGAGGCGCTCGTGGTAGCAGAAGCGCGGAATCTCGATCCCCAGCTGCTCGCAAGCCTGGAGGATCGAGGTGCCCGGCTCGACCTCGATCTCGATCCCGTCGATGGTCAGTTTCGGCATGGGAACGGGAACTCCTTACTCGGCCGCCAGCGGGGCGCTGTTGCGGTAGGCCTGGATGCGCCGCTCGACTTCCGGACGGAAGTGGCGGAACAGGCCCTGGATCGGCCAGGCGGCGGCGTCGCCGAGCGCGCAGATGGTGTGGCCTTCGACCTGCTTGGTGACCTGCAGCAGCATGTCGATCTCTTCCATGCGGGCATTGCCGGTGACCATGCGCTGCATGACGCGGTTCATCCAGCCGGTGCCCTCGCGGCACGGCGTGCACTGGCCGCAGGACTCATGCGCATAGAACTGCGACAGGCGGGCGATGGCCTTCACGATGTCGGTGGACTTGTCCATCACGATCACCGCGGCGGTGCCGAGGCCGGACTGCACTTCGCGCAGGCTGTCGAAGTCCATCAGGACGGTGTCGCAGATCGACTTCGGCAGCACCGGGACCGACGAGCCGCCGGGGATGATGCCCAGCAGGTTGTCCCAGCCGCCGCGCACGCCGCCGGCATGCTTTTCGATCAGCTCCTTCAGCGGGATGCCCATCTCCTCTTCCACGTTGCACGGATTGTTCACGTGCCCGGAGATGCAGAAGAGCTTGGTGCCCGAGTTCTTCGGACGGCCGAGGCCGGCGAACCAGGAGGCGCCGCGACGCAGGATGGTGGGAACAACCGCAATGGATTCGACGTTGTTCACCGTGGTCGGGCAGGAATAGAGACCGGCCTGGGCGGGGAACGGCGGCTTGTTGCGCGGCTGGCCCTTCTTGCCCTCGATCGATTCGATGAGCGCGGTTTCCTCGCCACAGATATACGCGCCCGCACCGCGGTGGATGTAGACGTCGTAATTGTAGCCGGTGCCGCAGGCGTTCTTGCCGATCAGCCCCGCCGCATACGCCTCGTCGATGGCGCGCTGGACGTTGGAGCCCTCGTTGTAGAACTCGCCGCGGATGTAGATGTAGCAGGCGCTGGCACCGATGGCGAAACCGGCGATCAGGCAGCCTTCGATCAGCTTGTGCGGATCGTGGCGCAGGATGTCGCGGTCCTTGCAGGTGCCGGGCTCGCCCTCGTCGGCGTTGATGACGAGGTAGACGGGCTTGTCGGTCACGTTCTTCGGCATGAAGGACCACTTCATGCCGGTCGAGAAGCCGGCGCCGCCGCGGCCGCGCAACCCCGATTCCTTCACCTGCTCGATGATCCAGTCCCGGCCGTTGGCCAGGAAGGACGCCGTGTTGTCCCAGTCACCGCGCTTGCGGGCCGCCTCGAGACCGAAGTCCTGGTAGCCGTAGAGGTTGGTGAAGATGCGGTCCTCATCGCGAAGCATCGCTGTCCCCTCCCCCTCAATCGTCCGCTTGCGCGGTGTTGGCGTCCGCTTGCGCGGTGGTAAAGGCCTTCAGCGTCGTCGGGCCGCCGACCGGCTCCGACGACTGACGGCCGGTCTGCGAACCCGGCTTCGGCGTCTCGCCGCGCGCCAGCGCGTCGAGGATGCGCTCCATATGCTCCGGGGCCACGTCTTCGTAGTAATCGTCGCCGATCTGCACAACCGGCGCGTTGACGCAGGCGCCCGAGCACTCGACCTCGCCCAACGTGAACTGGCCGTCGGCCGTGGTCTCGCCCACCTCGATGCCGAGCTTCTTCTTGCAGGTGTGGACGATGTCGTCCGACCCGCGCAGCCAGCAGGGCGTGGTGGTGCAGACCTGGATGTGGTGCCGGCCGACCGGGTTCTTGTTGTACATCGTGTAGAAGGTCGCGACCTCGTACACGCGGATGCGCGGCATGCCGAGCAGGTCGGCCACGGCGTCCATGGCGACGCGCGGCAGCCAGCCGCCGTTCTGGCGCTGGGCCACGTCCAGCAGCGGCATGCAGGCGCTGGCCTGCTTGCCCTGCGGGTACTTGGCGATGATGCGCTTCGCCAGCTCCAGGTTTTCAGGAGTGAAGGTGAAGCTCGTCGGCTCGGCGTGGCCGTGATCGGAAGCGGGCGCGCTCATCGATCGATTTCTCCGAAAACGATGTCCATCGAGGCGATGTTGGCGACGGCGTCGGCCAGCATGTGACCCTTCGACATGAAGTCCAGGCCCTGAAGATGGGCAAAGCCCGGCGCGCGGATTTTGCAGCGGTAGGGCTTGTTGGTGCCGTCGGACACCAGATACACGCCGAATTCGCCCTTGGGCGCTTCGATGGCGGTGTAGGTCTCGCCGGCGGGGACGTGGAAGCCCTCGGTGAAGAGCTTGAAGTGGTGGATCAGCGCTTCCATCGAGCGCTTCATCTCGCCGCGCGGCGGCGGCGACACCTTCCGGTCCTCGATCTTGTAGGGGCCGGCCGGCATCTCCTTGCAGCACTGGCGGATGATCCGCAGCGACTGCCGCATCTCCTCCATGCGCACGAGATAGCGCGCCCAGCAGTCGCCGGTCACGCCGACCGGGACGTCGAACTCCATGCGGTCATAGACCTCGTAGGGCTGCGACTTGCGCAGGTCCCAGGCGACGCCGGAGCCGCGCAGCATCGGACCGGTGAAGGCCCAATCGAGCGCCTCCTCCTTGGTGACGATGCCGATGTCGACCGTACGCTGCTTGAAGATGCGGTTCTCGGTCAGCAGGCTTTCGAGGTCGTCCATGAACTTCGGATAACGCTCGGTGAAGGCCCAGATGTCGTCCAGCAGGCCGTCCGGCAGGTCCCAGGCGACGCCGCCGGGCCGGAAATAGTTGGCGTGCAGGCGGGCACCCGACACGCGCTCGTAGAACTCCATGAGGATTTCGCGTTCCTCGAAGCCCCACAGAGCCGGCGTGATGGCACCGACGTCGAGTGCGCCCGTCGTGATCGACAGGATGTGGTTCAGGATGCGCGTGATCTCCGAGAACAGCACGCGGATGTACTGGGCGCGCAGCGGCGCCTTGATCTGCAGCAGGTTCTCGATGCCGAGCACATAGGCATGCTCCATGCACATCGGGCTGACATAATCCAGGCGGTCGAAATACGGCACGGCCTGGACGTAGGTCTTGTACTCGATCAGCTTTTCGGTGCCGCGGTGCAGCAGGCCGATGTGCGGATCGCAGCGCTCCACGACCTCGCCGTTCAGCTCCATCACCAGACGGAGCACGCCGTGGGCGGCCGGGTGCTGCGGCCCGAAATTCATCGTGTAGGGCTTGATCTGCGTCTTGGTCTCAGGCCCCGACGCGCTGATCGGCCCAGTGGGGCCAGTCGTGACGACGCCGGTCGCCGATTCGGTCGAAACGGTCATGCTCACGGCTTCTTGCTCCCGTCCTGGAGGGCCGCCTTCTCATCGCCGGGCAGCATGACGTTGGTCATGCCTTCCCACGGGCTGAGGAAGTCGAAGGCGCGGAAATCCTGGGTCAGACGGACCGGCTCGTAGATCACGCGCTTCTGGTCCTCGTCGTACCGGGCCTCGACATAGCCGGTCAGCGGGAAGTCCTTGCGGAAGGGGTGCCCCTCGAACCCGTAGTCGGTGAGGATGCGGCGCAGGTCCGGATGATTCTCGAAGAAGATGCCGAACAGGTCCCACACCTCGCGCTCGAACCAGTTGGCCGCGCTGAAGACGGAAACGGCCGACGGAACGGGCGTGTCCTCGTCGGTGGCCAGCTTCACGCGCATGCGCCGGTTGTGGGTGTAGCTGAGCAGCTGATAGACGACCTCGAACCGCTCGACGCGATCCGGGTAATCGACCGCGGTGATGTCGGTCAGCTGCTCGAACCGGGTGGCCGGATCGTCGCGCAGCGCGGTCAGCACCGTCAGGATGGCCGGCCGTTTGACCGTCACCATCAGCTCGCCGAGCCTCACCTCGACCTTCAGGACGTCGCCGCCGAGTTTGGCCGCGATGACGTCCCCGAGTTCCTTCAACGCCTGTTCGGACATGGGTGGGACCCTGCCTTCCTACTTGTCTTCAGCGCGCTTGTCGTTCGTCCCGCCCGGCAGCGGCATGGCTGCGGGCGGGAACGGTACGCCGTGGTCAGCGGGCGATGCGGTTGCCGCGCTTGATCTTCTTCTGGAGCTGGAGGATGCCGTAGATCAGCGCCTCCGCCGTCGGCGGGCAGCCGGGGACATAGATGTCGACCGGAACGATCCGGTCACAGCCACGAACCACGGCGTAGGAATAGTGATAATAACCGCCGCCGTTGGCGCAGGACCCCATGGAGATCACCCAGCGCGGCTCCGGCATCTGGTCGTAGACCTTGCGGAGCGCGGGGGCCATCTTGTTGGTCAGGGTGCCGGCGACGATCATGCAGTCGGACTGGCGCGGGCTGGGACGCGGGATCACGCCGAAACGGTCCAGGTCATACCGGCTCATATAGGCGTGGATCATCTCCACCGCGCAGCAGGCCAGACCGAAGGTCATCGGCCACAGCGAGCCGGTCCGGGCCCAGGCCAGCAGGTCCTCGTACTTCGCCAGCACGAAGCCCTTGTCCTGGATCTCGTCGGAGACCGCGCGGATGTAGGCGTCCTGTTCCGGTCCGGGCGGAATCGGCGCCAGCGGCTTGGCGACCTCTACTCCCATTCCAGAGCTCCTTTCTTCCACTCATAAATGAAGCCGATGGTCAGGATGCCCAGGAACAGCATCATCGACCAGAAGCCGAACAGCCCGATGTCGCCGAGGGCGATCGCCCACGGGAACAGGAAGGCGACTTCCAGGTCGAAGATGATGAACAGGATCGAGACCAGGTAGAACCGCACGTCGAACTTGGTGCGCGCGTCCTCGAACGGCTCGAAGCCGCATTCGTAGGGGGAGACCTTCTCGGCGTCCGGGTTCTTCGGGCTGATGACGTAGGATGCCCCAACCATCACCGCGGCCAGCGCGATGCCGATCAGCAGAAACACCAGGATCGGAAGATACTCAATGATCAGCGGAGTCGACACCGCGTTCCTCCCATAAGCCCACGACCACGGGCGCCGTTCCAGCCGGAAATCGGCGGAAGCGCAAAGCCGTGGCAGCCATGCCTTGGATTAGCCCATCAGACGGGCCGGAATATATGCCGAGACCGTGGGCAAGGAAAGCGCTTTGAATCGCTTTTCACTACGCGGAAGGACAAGTCGGTCCCTGCGGTAGAGCCTGGTAATACCACGTTTTTAAAAAAGGGCAAAGGGTAGACTATTCGCATGCGAAAAAGGACCCGCGATTAGCGAGTCCTTGGGCCATACTGGCGAATGACAGCGAAATTTTAAAAGGAAAGTGGCGCGAGTGACGGGACTTGAACCCGCGGCCTCCGGCGTGACAGGCCGGCGCTCTAACCAACTGAGCTACACCCGCGCAGAGCGACTTTGCTTCGACACCAGCCAACCGCAAAGCCAACGCTTTGAACTGCCTGCTGTTTTCACCGGGACCGTTGAGGCCCCCGTCGTTCGGTGGGCGGTTTGTAGTCGCCCGGGAGGCCGCCTGTCAATCACCAAATTGCAAAAAATTAATGCCGAGCCCGCTGATCGGGTTCTGTCCGTTCCCCTGCCCTGCTCAAGGCAGTTGATGCGCCTCCCGGCGCAGCGCTTCCAGGCGGTCGAAGGCCTGGATCATGCCGGCCGACAGCTCCCGGTGGTCGACCGCATCAGGTCCGCCGAAGCGGGTCAGGGTTTCTTCCAGGGCCCGGGCGAGATGCTCGGCGACGTCCAGATGCTTCTGTTCCAGCGCCAATTCGAGTGCGGCGAGGATGCGGTCGCCGAGCCGCCGGTCGTTCGAAGTCATGCGTTTCCCCAGCCCGTGGATTTCTGCGGCCGGCCATCGGCCGCCGGTGTTTCGGTTGCGTCTGCAGGATAGCAGCTTCATCGCGGCGGGGCGGCGGGAATCGCACGCTGCGACATTTCGGAGGCACCTCTTCCGAACAGGGGCCACGCCATGCGATAGTCCGGCCATGCCGTTCCATGTTTCATTCCGCCGCAGCCTCGGCGTGCTTCTGCTGGCCGCCGGCCTCGTCCCGGCCGCAGGACCGGCGCCAGCCGCCTCCAATGTCTCCGCCGCGCAGGCGGAGGCGAAGGAGATCGCCAAGTCCATGGGCAACTGCACCCCGGCCAAGGTTGAGGTGCTGCGCTATACCGTCGGGCGCGAGGGATCGACGACTTTCAAGATCGGCTGCAGCGAGGACAAGGACGCCTTCGTCGTCGTGCAGTGCCGGTCTCGGGTCTGTGCGCTGGCGCGTTGAGGATCGCAAGGACGAGCCGTATGACTGAATTCACCGCTTGTTAACCGCGCTCGCGCGCAATTGCGGAATGCGGCGGACCACGAGCGGTGCGCGCATGGCAACAGGGGCCGGATGACGATGGGCATGGGACGGACGGCGTCGATGCGGGGTTGGCTGGCCATTGCCCTGGCAGGGCCGGTTATGGCGTTGGCCGGCTGCACCTCCCCGCTCGGGCTGGCGGCGGCCGGCGCGGATGTGGTGACGCTGAACGCCACCAAGAAGACCATCGGCGATCATCTGGTGTCGGCCGCCACCGGCCGCGACTGTTCGATCATCAGCTTCGAGCAGACCGGCGATTACTGCCCGGACAAGGTGGTGATCGACCGCTCGCGGATTTATTGCTACCGCACGCTGGCTGATGTCGATTGCCACCACATTCCCGATCCCTACCGCAACGGCAACACGGCGCTTGCCAGCCCGCCGCCGGACATCCGGACGGTGCCGCGCAAAAGAGGCTGGTTCGACGACGCCACGCCCTATACGTCGAACAACGGAACCTAGGGGACTCTCAGCGCACCTTCTTGGCGACGAAGGCCTTGGCGATCGCCATCATCGCCTTCTCATGCGTCGGCCCGCCGGCCGGGGCGTCGTGAACGGTGGCCCCCTTTGCAGCCGCCGCAGCCTTGCCGGCGGGGGCGCCGCGCTGGGGAACCGGTTCCCCTGAATCGCGGCCCAACTGGTTCAGCAGGTTTTCAAGCGCATCGCGGCTGAGGCCCGAGGCGGACGGCCGCCCACCCCCTGCCCCGCCGCCGGCCGCCGGACGCGCGGACGCGTTCCGGCTGGGCGGACGGCCGGCACGCTCGATGGCGGCGGCGGCGATGGCCTTCAGGAAGGGCTGGGCGATCCCGCGCAGCAGGTCGGGATCCTCGACGGCCCAGGCCATCAGGATCTTCTGCGCGTTCATCCGGCTGCCCTTGGCCGCCAGGATCGCTTCGCGGACCTTGCCGTCGACGTAGGAATTGCTCATCGGGAATCGTCCACCGGGATATGTCCGCCAGCCGCGTCAAGACCGCGGGAACCATGGAGGACTGTCGGGCCAACTCGGTTAATAAACGGTTGCAGGTGCTTTGCGCTCTGCGGAAGACGTGGAAGAAGCGGTTGCCGCCGGCCGGAGAGGCGCGGATAGTGGCGGGATGCTGATCGAAACCTTCGCCGACCTGATCTGCCCCTGGTGCTACATCGGCAAGCGCCGGCTCGACCGGGCGCTGATGCAACGGCCCGGCCTGCGCCCGGAAATCCGCTGGCAACCGTTCCAACTGAATCCGGACATGCCGCGGGGCGGAATGTCGCGCGACGATTATCTGGCCGCGAAGTTCGGCGGCGGGGAGCGGGCCCGGCAAATTCACCGGGTGGTGGAGGACACGGCGGCACGCGACGGGCTGCCGCTGGCGCTCGACCGCATCCAGCGCACGCCCAACAGCTTCGACGCGCACCGGCTGGTCCGAATAGCCGGGCGCCACGGGCTGGGCAACGCGATGGCCGATGCGCTGTTCGCGGCCTATTTCGTCGAGGGCGTGGACATCGGCGACCGGGACGCGCTGGCCAGCGTCGCCGCCGGGTTGGGCCTGGATTTTGTCGAGACGCGGCGCCAGCTGTCCACCGACGCCGAATCGGCTTCGGTACATGCCGCCGATGCACTGGCCCGCCAAATGGGACTGCAGGCGGTTCCCTGCTACATCTTCAACCGCCGCTACGCGCTGTCCGGCGCGCAGGAGCCGGCGAGTTTCCTGCCGCTGCTCGACCTCGGCAGCGAGGAACCGGAGAATTTGTCGGTTGTTTCCGGCTGAAACCCCGGAATGAAAAAGGGCGGCCCGAAAGCCGCCCTTTTCCATGTCGTCCCGATCAGGCCGCAGAGATCAGGCTGTAGAGATCAGGCCGGCGTGCTGGTGGTCTTGGCGTAGCCCAGCGTCTTCAGCGCATCGGCGATCTCCGGCAGGATGCCCGGATCGTCGATGGTCGCCGGCATCTTGTAGTCCTGGCTGTCGGCGATCTTTTGCATGGTGCCGCGCAGGATCTTGCCCGAACGGGTCTTCGGCAGACGGTCGACCACCAAGGCACGCTTGAAGTCGGCGACCGGGCCGATCTGTTCGCGCACCAGCTGGACGACCTCCTTGACGATCTCCTCATGCGGCCGGGTGACGCCGGCCTTCAGACAGACGAAGCCCAGCGGCACCTGACCCTTCAGGTCGTCGGCCACGCCGATCACCGCGCATTCGGCGACGTCCTTGTGGCTCGACAACACCTCTTCCATGGCGCCGGTGGACAGGCGGTGGCCGGCGACGTTGATGATGTCGTCGGTGCGCGCCATGACATAGACATAGCCGTCATCGTCGATGAAGCCGGCATCGCCGGTCTGGTAATAGCCCGGGTAATCGGCCAGGTAGGACTTCTTGAATCGCTCGTCGGCGTTCCACAGCGTCGGCAGCGTGCCCGGAGGCAGCGGCAGCTTGACGCAGATGGCGCCGATGTCGCCGCGCGGAACCTCCTTCAGCTCGGCATTCAGCACCCGCACGTCCCAGCCCGGCATCGGGCGGGTGGCGGAGCCGTACTTGATCGGGAACAGGTGCACGCCCAGGGGGTTGCCGGAAATAGCCCAGCCGGTCTCGGTCTGCCACCAGTGGTCGATGACCGGAACGTTCAGATTGTCCTCGGCCCAGTGCAGCGTGTCGGGGTCCGACCGCTCGCCGGCCAGGAACAGGGCGCGGAAGTGCGACAGGTCGTACTTCTTCAGGTAATTGGCGTCCGGATCCTCGCGCTTGATGGCGCGAAAGGCGGTCGGCGCGGTGAACAGGGTGCCGACCTTGTGCTGCTCGATCACGCGCCAGAAGGTACCCGGATCCGGGGTGCCGACCGGCTTGCCTTCGAACACCACGGTGGTGCAGCCGGTCAGCAGCGGCGCATAGACGATGTAGGAGTGGCCGACGACCCAGCCCACATCCGACGCCGCCCAATACACCTCGCCGGGCTTGACGTTGTAGATGTTGGTCATGGTCCAGCGCAGCGCCACCGCATGGCCGCCGTTGTCGCGCACCACGCCCTTGGGCTGCCCGGTCGTGCCGGAGGTGTAGAGGATATAGAGCGGGTCGGTCGCCTCGACGGGCACGCATTCCGCCGGCTCCGCCTTCGCCACGGCTTCCATCCAGTCGACGTCGCGGCCGGCGACCAGCGTCGCCGTCTCCTGCGGGCGCTGATAGACGATGACGCTGCTGGGCTTGTGGGCCGACTGTTCGATGGCGGAGTCCAGCATCGGCTTGTACTTGACGATGCGGTTCGGCTCGATGCCGCAGGAGGCGGAGACGATGGCCTTCGGCTTGGCGTCGTCGATGCGGGTCGCCAACTCGTGCGGGGCGAAGCCGCCGAACACCACCGAATGCACGGCGCCCAGGCGGGCGCAGGCCAGCATGGCGACGACCGACTGCGGAATCATCGGCATGTAGAGGAGGACGCGATCGCCCTTCTCCACGCCCTGGGCGCGCAGCGCGCCGGCGAAGCGGGCGACCTGATCCTGCAGCTCGGCATAGGTGATGGTCTGGACGGTTTGGGTGACCGGGCTGTCATAGATGATCGCCGCCTGCGCGCCGCGACCGCCTTCCACATGGCGATCGACCGCGTTGTAGCAGGTGTTCAGCTCCCCGCCGGTGAACCAGCGGTAGAAGGGCGCGTTGCTGTCGTCCAGCACCTTGTCCCACGGCTTGAACCAGGAAATGTCCTTTGCCGCCTCGCCCCAGAACCCGGCTGGGTCCGACAGGGAACGGGCATGCATCTGGTCGAAAAGCTCTGCAGTCGTGGTGCTGGCGGTCGGGCTCATGGCAGGGCGTCCCTCGTTCTATTTTGGTACTATTCGGTGCGTATTTCCTCTCGGCCGCGAAACGATCCGTTACGCAGCCTCCACAATCTGCGACAAAAGCATAAGTGCTGGCAAATGTCAGAAGGTCGGGGGTGCGGCGAGCTGTCGCATTCCCCATTGGTGAAACACCGTTCCGGAACCTGGAATTCAAAAGGAAACGCAGACCGGCCGGATGGCGAGTCCGACCGACTGCTGGTGGAACCGCTCCTTGTACGATTCGACGATTTCACGGATGAGCGCCAAGGTCGCCGGCCCGCCTTCGGCCAGCAGGGTCAGCACCTTGCTCGGCTCCCGGATCAGACGGCCGGTCTCGCTGTCACGCCAGTGGCCGGAGGCGTCGATGACGGTCAGGCCGTTGGGGAAGCGCGGCGTCACCTCCCCATCCAGGAAATCGGCCCAGTCGCGGTCGCTGACGCCCACGTCCGCACCGATGTTGCGGCCGAAGAACAGATGCGCCTCGATCATCGGGGCGGCGGAATAGGCCTCGCAAGCCAGCGCCGCCGCAGCCGGAGCGAGGGCAGGCTGCGTGGAAGGGGGCGCCAGCTGCGCCGCGGCCGGACCGCTCAGCAGCAGGAGCGGGAGAAGCACTGACGGCAGAGTCGGGACGGGACGCATCGGCGAGACTCCGTTCTGGCGCCGGATGGCGCGTCAAGTCGTGCGGGCGGCATGGAGATCAGCGATGCTCTGGTCAGGACGCCCCCGGACCGTTATGCATGGATCATGGCCATTGATCCACCAATCACCGGGATTCGCCCGATCCTGACCGTCGTCCACGGCAACGGCGAGCGCCTGATCGTGGCCCGTCTCACCAACTTGGGCGGCGGCAGCCAGTCCAACCGCTTCGTCCTGCGTCGCGCCGATTTCCGCGCACCGTGGGAGCAGCCGGAGAAGGGCTATTTCGGCTATGCGGAGGTCGCCCGCGCGCTGGACGCCAACGGCTGGCGCGGCTGCAGCATCGAAGCGATGGCCACCACCGATCTCGAGGAACGCCGCGCCCGCCAGCTCGCCCGCAAGAAGCTGCACCTGCAATGCGTGGAGGCGGCGATCCGGCGGGCGCAGGAGGGGGAAACGTCCGGAGCGGAGTGAGCGCGCGATAGGCGCCGCCCTCACCGCCTCCCCAGCGCGGTCATCCTCCGATCGAAATCGGCGGCGAGGTCGGCAAGCGTCACCTGCCCGAGGTGGCGGACGAGCACCGCCTCCGCCTCGCGCAGCGCCCCGTCCAGGGCGGCATTCACGGCCTGCTCCACCAGACAGCTCGGCTCGTCCGCCGTCGGGCCGATGGCGAAGATCCCCGGCTCCCCCAATGCCCGGTGGATGTCCAGCAGCGTGATTTCGTTCAGCGGCCGGGCCAGCCGCCAGCCGCCGCCATGACCCTTTTCCGACCGTACATGTCCGGCATCGCGCAGACCCGCCATGGTCCGGCGGATGACCACCGGATTCGTGTTCAGCATGGCTGCGATCGCCTCCGACGTCAGGGCGCCGTCATGCCGGTCCATGTGGATCAGCACATGCAGCATGCGGGATAGGCGGCTGTCCTGTCTCATCGATGCTCGGTTCCTTCCGGTGTTGCGCCGGGCGGCCTCGCACTCAGGCCACTTCATAAGTTACATGGCACATTGACCACGCCCGTTCATGTAACTTATCGTGTGTCGTGAAAGGGCGCGAACGGCGCACCCTGCCAATCCCTGGAAAGACAAAAGCCATGGACGCAAACGATCCGACGACCTACGACGCGATCATCGTCGGCGGCAGCTATGCCGGCATCGCCGCCGCGCTTCAGCTGGCACGCGCCCGGCGCCGGGTGCTGGTGATCGACGAGGGGGTCCGGCGCAACCGCTTCGCCTCCCACTCGCATGGCTTCCTCGGCCAGGACGGCCGCCCGCCGGGAGACATCGCCGCAGAGGCCCGCGACCAACTGATGCGCTATCCCACCGTCACTTGGAGGACCGGCCGGGCCGAGGATGCCGCGCGGACCGCCGAGGGGGTTCGGATCACCGATTCGAATGGAATTGCCCACCGGGGGCGCCGGCTGCTGCTCGCCGTCGGTGTGATCGACGAGTTGCCGGCGATTCCCGGCCTTAAGGAACGCTGGGGCCGCTCCGTCTTCCACTGCCCCTACTGTCACGGCTACGAGTTGATGCAGGGCCGGATCGGCGTCGTCGCCGTGTCCGGGCAGTCCATGCACCATGCGCTGATGCTGCCGGACTGGGGACCGACGACACTGCTTCTGAACGGGGCGTTCGTGCCCGACGCCGACCAGTCGGCCCATCTGGCCCGGCGCGGGGTTGCCGTCGAAACCAGCCCCGTCACCGGGATCGGCGGCGATGCGGCAGAGGTCGCGCTTGACGATGGGCGGGTTCTGCCCTTCGCCGGCCTGTTCGTGCTGCCGAAAAGCCGCATCGCAAGTCCACTGGCGGCACAATTGGGATGCGCGACCGAGGATGGACCGCTCGGCACCCACATCCGGGTCGATGCGATGCAGGAGACCAGCGTCCCCGGTGTCTTCGCCTGCGGCGACGCGGCACGGGCGGCGGGATCGGTGGCGCTGGCCGTCGGTGCCGGCACCATGGCCGGAACGGCGCTGCACCGGTCGCTGCTGTTCTGCGAGGACGAAGCCCTGTTCGCCCGCCCCTAACCGATCAGCAAACCGGCGGCGATGGCCCACATCACCAGGGCGATGACGCCGTCCATCACCCGCCAGGACGCCGGCCGGGCGAACAGCGGGCGCAGCAGGCGGGCGCCATAGCCGAGCGCGAAGAAGAACAGGAAGGACGCCGTCATCGCCCCCAGCGCGAAGGCCCCCCGCGCCTCGGCGAAGCGGGCGGAGACGGAACCGACCAGCACCACCGTGTCCAGATAGACATGCGGGTTCAGCCAGGTCAGCGCCAGACAGGTCAGCAGCGCCGGCAGCAGCCCGGCCGGTTCCCGGTCCGCCGGAGCCAGCCCAGCCCCGCTGCGCAGGGCGGATCGGGCGCTGCGCAACCCATAGACCAGCAGGAACGCGGCACCGGCATAGCGCATCAACGGTTCCAGCCATGGCCAGCGCGCACCGGCCGTGGCGAACCCGCTCACTCCGACCAGGATCAGCACCGCGTCGGACAGGGCACAGGTGGCGCAGATCGCCAACACATGTTCGTTGCGCAAGCCCTGACGCAGCACGAAGGCGTTCTGTGCTCCGATGGCGACGATCAGGCTGAAGCCTAGGAACAGGCCCGGCAGGAAGGCGGTGAGCAGCACGGAGGAAAACAGGGAGGCGGCGAAGGGGTCGGTCATGGCGCGGTTCCGGAGTCGGTGGATGCCAATCCGCTACCATCCGACTGACCTTTGCCCTACTTAATCCTTCTTGCCCTGGTTAAGTGGAGCTAATCCATGCTGGACTATCCGCTGCTGATGGCGCTGGCCGCCGTGATCCGCACCGGCAGCTTCGAACGCGCCGCCCAGCAGTTGCACGTCACGCCTTCGGCCGTGTCGCAGCGGGTCAAGCTGCTGGAGGAACGGCTGGGCAGCGTCCTGGTGGTGCGCGGCCAGCCTTGCACCGGGACGGCGGCCGGTCAGCGCCTGTGCCAGCATGTGGAGCGGGTGGCGTTGCTTGAAAGCGAACTGCGCGGCGCCCTGCCCGGCCTGATCCCGGCGGAGGGGCCGGCCACCCTGCGCGTCGCGGTGAACGCCGACAGCCTCGCCACCTGGTTCGTCGCGGCGATGGCCGAGATGCCCGGCTGCCTGTTCGATCTGGTTCTGGATGACCAGGACCACAGCGCCGAATGGCTGCGCAAGGGCGAGGTGCTGGCCGCCGTCACCGCCAGCGCGGCGCCGGTTCCCGGCTGCAACAGCCACCCGCTGGGCGCGCTGCGTTACCGCGCGACCGCAAGCCCCGGCTACATGCGCCGCCACTTCCCGGACGGCGTCACCGCCGACGCCCTGTCCCGCGCGCCCTGCCTGACCTTCAACCGCAAGGACCGGCTGCAGGCGCAATGGCTGCGTCTGGTGCTGGCAAACACCGCACCGGGACACCTGCCGACTCCGCCCACTCATTGGCTTCCCTCCACCCATGCCTTCGTCGATGGGGCGCTGGCCGGGCTTGGATGGGGGATGAACCCCGACCCGCTGGTGGCCGACCATCTCTCCGCCGGCCGGCTGGTGGAACTGGTGCCCGGCCATCCACTGGACGTGCCGCTGCATTGGCAGCAGAGCCGCATCGCCGGAACAGCGCTGGCCGAGCTGTCGCGTGCCGTCCTGCGCGCCGGCCGGCGGGCGTTGCATCCCGCCGACGGAGAGGAGAGCGGCGCAAGCCCGCCGGACGCATGAGGACTTTGCCCGCGGCGCGTGCGCGCTTATATGGATCCAACCAATCTCTGGAGGGATTCGATGACCAGCAGCGCCGCCACGGCCGCAAACGACACCGCCGAACTGGGTGCGCTTCCCACCTGGGACCTGAGCGATCTCTATCCCGGCATGGAGTCGCCGGAGCTGAAGGCCGATCTCGACCGGATGGAGCGGGAGTGCAAGGCCTTCCGCGAACGCTATGCCGGCAAGCTGGCCACGCTGAAGGGCGACGAATTGGCCGCCGCTATCCGCAGCTATGAGGACATCGACGAGACGCTGTCGCGGGTCATGTCCTATGCCGGGCTGGTCTACAACGGCAACATGGTCGACCCGACCATCGCCAAGTTCTACCAGTCGGCGCAGGAACGGGTGAACGACATCTCCGCCCACCTGATCTTCTTCACGCTGGAGATCAACCGGCTGGACGAGGGCGATCTGGCGGCCAAGCAGAAGGCATCCTCGGCGCTGCGCCATTACGAGCCGTGGCTGCGCGACGTCCGCCTCTACCGCGACCACCAGCTGTCAGACGAGATCGAGCGGCTGCTGCACGAGAAGCATGTCGTCGGCCGCGCCGCCTGGAACCGCCTGTTCGACGAGACCATCGCCAGCCTGCGCTTCCCCATGGGCGGAAAGGACCTGACCTGTGCGGAGGCGCTGAACCGCCTGTCCGACCGCAACCCCGTCGTACGCCGCGAGGCCGGCGAGGTGGTGGGCAAGGTGCTGGGCAAGAATGCGCGGCTGTTCGCGCTGATCACCAACACGCTGGCCAAGGACAAGGAGATCGAGGACGACTGGCGCAACTACCCGACGCCGACCTCCGCCCGCAACCTGTCCAACCGGGTCGAGGACGAGGTGGTCGACGCGCTGGTCTCCGCCGTCAAGGGCGCCTATCCGGACCTGTCCCACCGCTATTACGCAATGAAGGCCAAGTGGTTCGGCCAGGACCATCTGGACTATTGGGACCGCAATGCCCCGCTGCCCGAGGATGCCGACCGCAGCATCCCGTGGGAAGAGGCCCGCGACATCGTGCTCGGCGCCTATGGCCGCTTCTCTCCCGACCTCGCCAGCCTGGGCAAGCGCTTCTTCGACAATCCCTGGATCGACGCGCCGGTCCGGCCCGGCAAGGCGCCGGGCGCCTTCGCCCACCCGACCGTGCCCAGCGTCCACCCCTATCTGCTGGTCAACTACCAGGGCAAGACCCGCGACGTGATGACGCTGGCGCATGAGCTGGGACATGGCGTCCACCAGATCCTGGCCGGCAAACAGGGCCATTTCCTGTCCGACACCCCGCTGACCCTGGCGGAAACCGCGTCGGTGTTCGGCGAGATGCTGACCTTCCGCGCCTTGCTGGCGGCGGAGACCGACCCGAAACGCCGCCGCATCATGCTGGCCGGCAAGGTCGAGGACATGCTGAACACGGTGGTGCGCCAGATCGCCTTCTTCGACTTCGAACGCCGCGTCCACACCGAGCGGAGCGAGGGCGAGCTGACGTCGGACCGCATCGGCGAAATCTGGATGGCGGTGCAGACCGAAAGCCTCGGCCCGGCGTTGCGCTTCGACGAGGGATACCGGCACTACTGGTCCTACATCCCCCACTTCATCCACTCGCCCTTCTACGTCTACGCCTATGCCTTCGGCGACTGCCTGGTGAACTCGCTCTACGCGGTCTACCAGGATGCGGAGGAGGGCTTCGCCGAGAAGTATCTGGCGATGCTGTCGGCCGGCGGTACGCTGCGCCACAAGGAGCTGCTGGCTCCCTTCGGGCTGGACGCCTCCGACCCAGCCTTCTGGCAGAAGGGCCTCGGCGTCATCCGCGGCTTCATCGACGAGCTGGAGGGTGGGGAGGCGAAGGGCTGACGATTTGGGTGTCTTGACCGCCGTCAAGAGACCATGACGGCTGTGCGGGTATGGTGGCCTTCGGAGCGTCGTCTCCGAAGGCCATCTTCGTTTCAGGAAGCCCCGCCATGCTTGCAACCGCCACGCCCGCCGCCGACCAAGCCGCCGCCCCTGCCGCTGACGTCCCCCTCCTCGGCTTTGCGGTCATGGACCGCGACCATGTCGATTCCGTCGCCCTGTTGCAGGCGGCCTGCAACGCGCCGGCCGGGCAGCTCCAGGCCCCTTTTGCCGCTTTCGCCAAGCATCTGCGCGAGCATTTCGCCCGCGAAAACGCGCTGATGACGCAGCACGGCTTCTTCGCCCTGCATTGTCACAAGGACGAACACGCCCGCGTTTTGAACGTGGTCGCGGCCATGGAAGCCGAACTGGCGGAGGGCAAGGAGGACCGGGCGCGCCTGTACGTGACCGAGCATTTCCCCGACTGGTTCCACACCCATCTGGCGACGATGGACCGTGTGACCGCGGACTTCCTGGCTCAGGCGGAGGGGTGAGGGTTCGGCCGCGGGTAGCCCCCTCCCCATCCCTCCCCCACCTTCGATGGGAGAGGGGGCCGGATGCTTGTGGAAGCTATCCGAAGAACGGCGGCAATCCCCTCTCCCGCGATCGGACCGGCCTTCGCCCGGCCGAGAGCGGGGGAGGGTTAGGGAGGGGGCAGCACGCGAGGCGCCTCGCCCTCCGACAGAACCCCGGAATTGGAAAGGGGCCGGAACCTGTTCGGTTCCAGCCCCTTATGGATGGTGGGCGCACAAGGACTCGAACCTTGGACCCGCTGATTAAGAGTCAGCTGCTCTACCAACTGAGCTATGCGCCCATCTCTTGATGCGGTGAACCTGACTGAAATCTATGCCGAAATCAGCCGACTGTTCATCGCGCCGGCCAAGCCGTTGTCCCGGCCGGTGTGGCGCGGTTTATAGCGAAGGGCTTTTGGCCTGTCGATAGCAAAATCGCACCCCATGTGAATTTTTTGGCGCGCGCTTTTCGGTGGCCGGACTCCGCCCCCGGCGGCTACACCGGCGCTGTCGATAACGGGCATCGAAACGGGAGATCGGGAATGGGCGGCTGGACGGAAGGCTATGTCGGCGGCATCGACTATATCCGCGCCGTCTATCGCGACTGGTCGCCGCCCCTGCTCGGCTTTGCCCTGACGCTGCGCGGTTGGCGTCCGCCCGAAGCGCTGCGCCGCGGCTGCTTCACCATGGCGGAGCCCGGATGCGGCCACGGGCTGACCAGCGCGCTGCTGGCCGGCGCCCATCCGGCCGCAAGTTTCGAGGCGATGGACTTCAACCCTTCGCATATCGCCGGGGTCCGGCGGCTGGCCAACGATGCCGGGCTCGCCAACGCCACCTTCCTGGAGGAGAGCTTCGCCGACCATGCGCGGCGCGAGGGACCGATGCTGGACGTGGTTGCCCTGCACGGCGTCTGGTCCTGGGTAAGCGCCGAGAACCGGGCGATCCTGCTCGACATGCTGCGCCGCCGGCTGGCACCGGGTGGCGTCGTGTTCGTCAGCTACAACGCCCTGCCCGGCACGTTGGCCCATATGCCGTTGCGCCGCCTGCTGGTGGAGCGCTGCGCCGACGGCGACGGTCCCCTGCCGGACCGCATCGCGCGGGCGGTCGAGTTCGCCTCGCGGATGGCCGCCCAAGGCGGAGGCTGGTTCGGCGCCACCGACGGCGTGGTGGAGCGAATCGAGCAGTTGCGCCACAAGTCGCCGAACTACATCGCCCACGAATACCTCAACGGCGACTGGACGGCGTTCTACCATGCCGATGTGGCGCGCGAGATGGCGGCCGCCAAGCTGGAATTCGCCGGCGCCGCCGTGCCGATGGAGCAGATGCACGACCTCAGCCTGTCCCCCGCGCAGCAGGCTTTGGCGGATGAAGCGCGTGACCCGGCCCAGGCCGAGACCCTGCGCGACGTGATGACCAACCGCAGCTTCCGCCGCGACCTGTTCGTGAAGGGGGGCGAGCGGCTGGGACCGGCGGAACGGCGCGCGCTGTTGGGTGAGACCCGGTTCGCGCTGTTGGTGGGCGCCGACGATTTGCCGGAAGTCGCCTCCACCCCCGTCGGCCGCCTGCCCTTCCCGCGGGCGCTCTACCAGCCGCTGGGCGAGGCACTGGCCGAGGGGCCGCAGAGTCTCGATGCGCTGCTCGCCCGGCCGGCCCTGGCGGCGCAGGGGGAGGACGCCGTGCTGCGCGCGCTGGTCCTGCTGACCAGTCTGGCGCTGGTGGCGCCGGTCATGCCCGAAGACGGATTTGCCGAACGCAAAGCCTCGAGCGAGCGCTTCAACGCCGTGGTTCTGGAGCGCCACCGCTTCGGCGATACGCCGGGGCAGCTCGCCTCCCCGCTGCTGGGCGCCGGGGTGCCGGTGACACGGATCGAGGCATTGTTCCTGCTGGCCGCACGGCTGGGTGAGGACCCCGCCGGCTTCGCCTGGCGCCACCTGTCCGCCGACGGACTCACGCTTGGCCGCGACGGCGAGCGTTGCGAGGGAGATGAGGCCAGCCGGGCGGAACTGGCGCGCCGGCATGCCGCTTTCGTGCAGCGGCGGCTGCCGTTGCTGGAAGGTTTGGGAGTGGTTTGAGGGTTGGGAGCGTCGGCGTCGTTGCCCCAACAGTCCCGCTCAGCGCTCGGCGACCACTTTCGGCAGCTTCTCGGCGATGCCGTAAAGCGCTTCGCGCCGGCGGATTTCGGCGAACACGTCGTCCGGGTGGATGTTCAACGTCGCCCACAGGACCGACAGGTTGTACAGCAGGTCGGCACTTTCGTTGATGACCCCCTGGCGGTCCTCGTTCATGGCATCCAGCGCCACCTCGACCGCTTCCTCGCCCACCTTCTTGGCAATCTTCTTCGGACCGGCGGCGATCAGCCGGGCGGTCTTGGACTGCGCCGGGTCCATCTGCTGGCGGTCGAGGATGGCGTCATAGAGGCGGATCAGGTCGTCGGTCATCAGGGAGGGCTTGTCTCGTCTGCGGGTGGGAACGGCATCCCGTTAACGTGATCGCTCCGCAACGGAAATGCTATCCCCCATCGGCCCGGTCCCGGGCCGAACGATCGCCTTATGCCTTGCGGTGACGCCTCCAGGCATCACTTCACGGCCTCAGCCCACCGGATCATAGGAATGGTCGGCCTTCGGACGCTCGTCCAGCAAGGTCTGGCCGGTGCTGACGAAATGCACGACCTCGGCGATGTTGGTGGCGTGGTCGCCGATGCGCTCCAGGTTCTTGGCGATCATCATCAGGTGCATATGCGCCATGAACTGGTCCGGTGCCGCCAGGGCAGACCGTTCCACTTCCGCAACGAGGCTGGTGTAGAGAGCATCCACCTCGTCGTCGGTGCGCCAGATGCGCAAGGCCGCCTCGCTGTCGCTGTCGACATAGGCGTCCACCACGGCGCTGAGCCGCTCGCGCACCAGCCGGCCGAGCTGCGGCAGGCCCGACAGCGAGGCCGATTCCGCAAGGCTGAAGATGGCGACCGCCCGCTTGGCGGTGTTGGCGGCATGGTCGCCGATGCGCTCCAGGTTGCCGGCGATCTTCAGCGCCGCCACGACCTCGCGCAGGTCGTCGGCCACCGGCTGGCGCAGGGCCAGCAGGCGCATGCAGTGCGCTTCGATGTCATGCTCGAAAGAATCGAGTCGCGCGTCCGACTCGACGATTTCCCGCGCCAGATCGGGGTTGCGCTGGGCCAGGCAGGTCAGGGCCTGGTCGATCTGCGTCTCCGCAGCGCCGGCCATCTGCACGATGGCGGATTTCATCCGCTTCAGCGCGTCCTCGAACGCGGACACGATGTGCGGAGCGGAGGTCTTCATGGTCGGCAAACCCTTCCCGGCGGTCTCATCCAAAGCCGCGACCATAGCGTCTCGACGTTACGGTACGATGACAATGCCTATGACGAATGGAGGTTCCGCCCCCCTCCGCGCGACAATTGAAATGCCCGGTTGATTTTGCGGCGCAGCATTGCGACACATCCGTCATCTCTGCATCTTACCCACTCAACGACGTGCCGAACCCGCCATGATCGAACGCCGCTTCGAACAGATCATCTTCGCCAGCCGCTGGCTGCTCGCGCCCTTCTATCTGGGCCTCGTGGTCTCGCTGATGGCCCTGCTGGTGAAGTTCACCCAGGAAATCCTGCACATCATTCCGCATGTGCTGGACATGAGCGAGAAGGACGTGCTGCTGGCCATGCTCACGCTGATCGACCTGTCCTTCGCCGGCAATCTTCTGCTGATGGTGATCTTCGCCGGCTACGAGAACTTCGTCTCGAAGATCGACGTGGCCAATCACGAGGACCGGCCGGACTGGATGGGCAAGGTCGACTTCGGTGGGCTGAAGCTGAAGCTGATTGCCTCCATCGTCGCCATCTCCGGCATTCATCTGCTGAAGGCCTTCATGAATTTGTCCCAGACCTCGCGGGAGGAATTGATGTGGCTGGTGATCATCCACATGACCTTCGTGGTGTCGGGCGTGCTGCTGGCCTGCATGGACCGGCTGGAGGGACACCACGCCCATGCGGCGAAGCCGGCCGACAAGCCCGGGGCGGAGCATCACTGACCATCCCGCCGGACCGGCGGGCAATTGCCCGTTGCGGCACGGCATGGTTCGGACTAGACACTGAACCGCCACACCGGCCGAACGGCTATTCGGCGGATCGGGACGGCATTTACCGCAAGGGCCGACCTCAAGAGTTTGGCTGTTGACGGAAAATTAACCCTGATCCGCCAGTTTTGCCTTCACCAGACACCGCAAGAGGCGGCGGGCACCGGCCAACCGGGAACCGCTTTCGCGACACGGGTCAGGCCTGCCGGGCGCACTCTCCGCTTGAGCGTGCGGACGCATTCGACTATGGAACCGTCGGCGGGCATGCTATGCCAGTCTCCGCCGGTTCGGCCGTCTCAACCGCTTTGATAGAGTTCGTCAGCTCCATGCTCTCCAAACTGCTGGGCGTTCTGTCCGCCGACATGGCGATCGATCTGGGGACGGCCAACACCCTGGTCTATGTCAAGGGCCGCGGCATCGTCCTGAATGAACCGTCCGTCGTCGCCATCGCCAACGTGCGCGGCAAGAAGCAGGTCCTCGCCGTCGGTGACGAGGCGAAGATGATGCTCGGCCGAACCCCCGGCAACATCCAGGCCATCCGGCCGCTTCGCGACGGCGTCATCGCCGATTTCGAAGTCGCGGAGGAAATGATCAAGCATTTCATCCGCAAGGTTCACAACCGCCGCAGCTTCGCCAGCCCGCAGGTCATCATCTGCGTGCCGTCGGGCTCGACCGCGGTGGAACGCCGGGCGATCCAGGAATCGGCGGAGGCCGCAGGCGCCCGCCGCGTCTTCCTGATCGAGGAGCCGATGGCCGCCGCGATCGGCGCCGGGCTTCCGGTGACGGAACCGACGGGCTCGATGGTCGTCGACATCGGCGGCGGCACCACCGAGGTGGCCGTGCTGTCGCTGGGCGGCATCGTCTATTCGCGTTCCGTCCGCGTCGGCGGCGACAAGATGGACGAGGCCATCATCGGCTACATCCGCCGCAGCCACAATCTGCTGGTCGGCGAAGGCTCGGCCGAGCGGATCAAGAAGGAAATCGGCTCCGCCTGCCCGCCCGAGGACGGCGAGGGCCGCATCCTCGAAATCAAGGGCCGCGACCTGATGAACGGCGTGCCCAAGGAACTGATCATCTCCGAACGGCAGATCGCCGAGTCGCTGGCCGAACCCGTTTCGGCCATCGTCGAAGCGGTGAAGGTGGCGCTGGAACACACCGCTCCGGAATTGGCCGCCGACATCGTCGACAAGGGCATCGTGCTGACCGGCGGCGGCGCCCTGCTGGGCAACCTGGACTTCGTCCTGCGCCACGCCACCGGCCTGCCGGTGTCGATCGCCGACGATCCCCTCTCCTGCGTGGCGCTCGGCACCGGCCGCGCGCTGGAGGAGATGAAGACGCTGCGAAACGTCTTGGTCAGCGCTTACTGATTGGTGTATCCCTGATTGGAAGGCCTCCGGTCCGCCGCCCAACTCCCGGGCGGTGAGGGCCGGAGACGGACCGCGTATCTGGACGGGAATTTCCTGTGAAGTCACGCTCATCCGGCTCCGTCATCCGCCTTGCCGCGCCTTTGCGGGCCCTCGCGCAGCGTTTCTCCTTCCTCCTGCTTGTCCTTGCCTCCATCGCATTGATGATGGTCGGCAAGATCGAGTCCGTGTCGGTGGACAGCGCCCGCGCCCGCGTGACCGACGCCTTCGCCCCGATCCTCGACGCCATCTCCCGCCCCGCCGCGACCGCGGCGCGCGTGGTCGAGTCGGTGGTCGAGCTTGAGAACGCCTTCGACGAGAACCAGCGCCTGAAGGCGGAGAACGCCCGGCTTCTGCAATGGAAGCAGGCGGCTTTGCGGCTGGAGGCGGAGAACAGCAGCCTGCGCAGCCTGCTGCGCGTCCGTCCGGAGCCCTCCGTCAACTATATCGCCGCCCGCGTCATCGCGACCCCCGGCAGCTCCTTCGTCCGCACGCTGGTGGTGACCGCCGGCAAGCGCGACGGGGTGCGCAAGGGTCAGGCCGCACTGGCCGGGGCCGGTCTGGTGGGCCGGGTGATCGAGGTCGGCGAATGGTCGTCCCGCGTCCTGCTGCTGACCGACATCAACGCCCGTGTCCCGGTGGTCCTGGCCAACACGCGCCAGCGCGCCATCCTGGCCGGCGACAATTCCGACCAGGCCAAGCTTCTCTATCTGCCGCCGGAGTCGCCGATCCAGGTGGGCGAGCAGGTGGTGACCTCGGGCGACGGCGGCCTGTTCCCGTCCGGCCTGCCGGTCGGCGTGGTGACCGCGGTCAGCGAGCGCGGCGTGCGTGTGTTGCCCAGCGCCGACTTGGCGCGGGTCGAACATCTGCGCCTGGTGGATTTCGGATTGCCCGGCACCGACCTGGACCCGTCACCGGAGTGGAAGTGAGCCGGTCCGACAGCGCCCCGGCGGGAAGGCCGCCGGTATGACGGCAACTTTCTGGCAACGGGTCGACAAGGCCGGGCGCAATCTGGCGCCCTTCGCCGTTACCGTCATGATGGTTCTGGTCGGCATGATCCCGGTGCCGGTGCCGGGCTACGCCCCGGTGGCGCCGAACCTGACGCTGGTTTCCGTCTACTATTGGACCATCCACAGGCCTGACCTGATGCGTCCGGGGGTGGCCTTTCTGATCGGGCTGCTGCAGGATTTCCTGATCGGCGGACCGCTGGGCGTCAATGCCCTGTTGCTGGTCGTGGCGCAATGGGCGGTTCTGAACCAGCGCCGGGTGTTCCTGGCCAGCACCTTCGCGTTGCTGTGGTTCGGCTTCACCCTGGTGATGGCCGGTGCCGTGGTGCTGCAATGGCTGGCCTTCACGGCACTGGACGCGGCCGCGCTGTCGATCCTGCCGGCGCTGTTCCAGGGCTTGCTGACGGTGGCGGTGTTTCCTGCGGTGGGCTGGCTGCTGATCCGCGTCCACCGTGCGTTCTTGAACGGGTAAAGGGTCCCGGCGGTTTCATGAGTTCGATCGATCGCGATACCGACCGTTCCCGCCTGCTGGCGCGCCGCGCCCTGGTGCTGGGCGGCATCAAGCTGGCCGGCCTGTCCGCGCTGGTCGGTCGGCTCTATTACCTTCAGGTCGTCGAATCCGCGCGCTACACCATGCTGGCGGAGGAGAACCGCATCAGCCTGCGGCTGATCGCCCCGTCGCGCGGCAACATCGTGGACCGGTTCGGCGTGCCGCTGGCGGTGAACGAGCAGAACTACCGGGTCGTCGTGGTGTCGGAGCGCACCCACAACATCCAGGAGACGCTCGACAAGATCTCCCGCATCGTGCCGCTGACCGACGGCGACCGCCGCCGTGTGATGCGCGAACTGCACCGCAAGCGCCGCTTCGTCCCCGTCACCGTGCGCGAGAACCTGACCTGGGAACAGGTGGCGACGCTGGAGACCAACACCCCCGACCTGCCGGGCGTGGCGATCGAGGTGGGCGAGCTGCGCCACTATCCGCAGGCGGAGGCGACCGCCCATATCCTGGGCTATGTCGGCGCCGTGTCGGAAGCGGAGTTGAGCGGCAACAGCGATCCGGTGCTGTCGCTCCCCGGATTCCGCATCGGTAAGGCCGGCATCGAGAAGCATCACGAGAAGGTTCTGCGCGGCACCGCCGGCACCAGCCAGCTGGAGGTCAACGCGGTCGGCCGCGTCATCCGCGAACTGTCGCGCGACGAGGGGCAGTCGGGCCGCGAGATTCAGCTGACCATCGACATGGCGCTGCAGCGCTTCGTTCAGGAACGGCTGTCGCAGGAGGTCAGCGCGTCGGCGGTGGTGATGGACGTTCACACCGGCGGCATCTATGCGCTGTGTTCCCATCCCAGCTACGACCCGAACCAGTTCACCATGGGCATCAGCGCCGAGCTGTGGGAGGAACTGCTGTCGAACCAGGCGACGCCGCTGAACAACAAGGCGGTGGTCGGCCAATATCCGCCGGGCTCCACTTTCAAGATGATGGCGGCGCTGGCGGCACTCGAATCGGGAATCGTCAGCAGCCGGCATACCGTCTTCTGCCCCGGCCACATGGAACTGGGCGACCATCGCTTCCACTGCTGGAAACGCGGCGGCCACGGCACGGTCGATTTCGTCGGGGCGCTGCGCCATTCCTGCGACGTGTTCTTCTACGACGTCTCGCGCCGCATCGGCATCGACCGCATCTCCGAGATGTCCAACCGCTTCGGCCTGGGCGCCCGCACCGGCATCGACCTGCCGCACGAGCGTGCCGGGCTGATGCCGTCCATCGCCTGGAAGAAGGCGACCTTGGGCAAGGGCTGGGACATGGGCGAGACGCTGGTCGCCTCCATCGGCCAGGGCTATGTGCTGGCGACGCCGCTGCAGCTGGCGGTGATGACCTGCCGGCTGGCCAACGGCGGCTATGCGGTCAAGCCGCACCTGACCAAGCAGATCAAGACCGTCAGCGGCGAACAGACGGCCTGGCCCAGCATCGGCGTGAAGAAGGAGAATCTCGACATCGTGCTGCGTGGCATGAACGAGGTGACCAACGCGCCCAACGGGACCGCCTTCAAGTCGCGCATCACCGAGGTCGGGTACGAGATGGCCGGCAAGACCGGCTCCGCCCAGGTCCGCCGCATCACCATGGCGGAGCGCACCACCGGCGTTAAGAAGAACGAGGACCTGCCCTGGCGCGAACGCGACCACGCGCTGTTCGTCGCCTTCGCGCCCGTCCAGGCGCCGCGCTATGCCTGCGCCGTCTTCGTCGAGCATGGCGGCGGCGGTTCCACAGCGGCGGCACCGATCGCCCGCGACATCCTGCTGGAAACCCAGAAGCGAGACCCCGGCCGCGCCGCGGTGGCTGAAACGCCGCCGACGAGCTTCAAGGATCCGCGGGGGTAAAAGCCCTCTGTCTGTATTGCCCCCTCCCCATCCCTCTCCCACCCTCGGCCGGCCAAAGGCCGGTCCGATAGTGGGAGAGGGGGCAGGAGCTTTGCAAGAGTACAGCGGCAGTCCCCCCTCCCTCGAAGAGGGGGAGGGTTAGGGAGGGGGCATCGCCCCAACCACTCCGCAAAAGAAAAAGCGCGCTCCCGAAGGAGCGCGCTTCTCAACAAACCGATGCGGCTTTCGCCAGATCAGTTCTTCGACTTGTCGACCAGGCGGCGCTCGGCGATCCACGGCATCATGGCGCGCAGCTTCTCGCCGACCTTCTCGATCTCGTGCTCGGCGTTGCGGCGGCGGATCGCCTTGAAGGACGGCTGGCCGGCCTTGCATTCCAGCATCCAGTCGCGGACGAAGCGGCCTTCCTGGATGTCGGTGAGGACGCGCTTCATCTCGGCCTTGGTCTCGGGCGTGATGATGCGCGGGCCGGTGCGGTAGTCGCCGTATTCGGCCGTGTTGGAGATCGAGTAGCGCATGTTGGCCATGCCGCCCTCGTACATCAGGTCGACGATCAGCTTCACTTCGTGCAGGCACTCGAAGTAGGCCATCTCGGGGGCATAGCCCGCCTCGACCAGCGTCTCGTAACCGGCGCGGATCAGCTCGGTCAGGCCGCCGCAGAGCACGGCCTGCTCACCGAACAGGTCGGTCTCGCACTCTTCCTTGAAGGTTGTCTCGATGATGCCGGCGCGGCCGCCGCCATTGGCCGAGGCGTAGGACAGGGCGATGTCCAGCGCATTGCCCGAAGCGTTCTGGTGAACGGCGACCAGCGACGGCACGCCGCCGCCACGCTGGTATTCGCTGCGCACGGTGTGGCCGGGGCCCTTCGGCGCGATCATGAACACGTCGAGGTCGGCGCGCGGCTCGATCAGGTTGAAGTGGACGTTCAGGCCGTGCGCGAAGGCCAGAGCGGCGCCCTGCTTCATGTTCGGGGCCAGATCGTCACGGTACAGATCGGCCTGCAGCTCGTCCGGGGTCAGAACCATCACGACATCGGCCCAGGCGGCGGCCTCGGCCGGGGTCATCACGGTGAAGCCGGCGGTTTCGGCCTTCTTGATGGTGGCCGAACCCGGGCGGAGCGCGATCCGCACGTCCTTCACGCCGCTGTCACGCAGGTTGTGGGCGTGGGCGTGGCCTTGGCTGCCGTAGCCGACGATGACGACCTTCTTGCCCTTGATCAGGTTGACGTCGGCATCACGATCGTAATAGACGCGCATGGAGATGGTTCCTTGAATTCGCAACGAACGAAGACAGAGTGCGTTTCCTGCGGCGGATTACTCCATTGAGCAAAGCCGCCCGTCAAGGGAAACAATCGCTCGATGGAGCGGCAAAATGCAAAGCTTCCTTGCGTTTTTGCCGCCCCAATCTTTCGCAGAATGTTTTTCTGCGGGTGACGGCGCCTCAGAACGCCGCCGGCCCCTTCGACATGGCGACCACGCCGGTGCGGCTGGCTTCCACGAGGCCGAGCTGGCCCATCAGGCCGACGAAATCGTCGACCTGTTCGGTGGTGCCGGTCAGCTCGAAGACGAAGCTGCTCAGCGTGGCGTCGACCACCTTGGCCTGGAAGATGTCGGCAAGGCGAAGCGCCTCGATCCGGCGGTCGCCGGTGCCGGCCACCTTGACCAGCGCCAGTTCGCGTTCCACCGACGGCCCTTCGTCGGTCAGGTCGTGGACGCGGTGGACCGGAACCAGCCGGCCGAGCTGCGCCTTGATCTGCTCGATGATCATCCGGGTGCCGGAGGTGACCAGCGTGATGCGCGACAGGTGGTCGGCGTTGTTCACCTCCGCCACCGTCAGGCTTTCGATGTTGTAGCCACGGCCGGAGAACAGCCCGATGACGCGGGCGAGAACGCCCGGCTCGTTGTCCACCAGCACGGCGATGGTGTGCTTTTCGATCGCGTTTTCCATGAGACCCATTCCCCCGTTCGTTCGTCGTCAGCCGATCAGACCAGCACCATGCCGTCTTCCGGCGTGGCGTCGGACGGGCTGTCGTCCGGACCGAACAGGATTTCGTTGTGGGCCTTGCCGCCCGGGATCATGGGGAAGCAGTTTTCCTTCGGATCGACGGCGATGTCGATGATGCAGGGGCGGTCGGTGACCGCCAGCATCTTCTCGATCACCTGATCGACCTCGGCCACCGTGGTGGCGCGCAGGCCGACGCAGCCCCAGGATTCCGCCAGCTTCACGAAGTCCGGCAGGGCTTCCGAATAGCTCTGGGAATAGCGCGAGCCGTGCAGCAGTTCCTGCCACTGGCGCACCATGCCCATATACTGGTTGTTCAGGATGAAGATCTTGACCGGCGCGCGGTACTGCACGGCGGTGCCGATCTCCTGCATGTTCATCAGGAAGCTGGCTTCGCCCGACACGTCGACGACGATGGCATCGGGATGCGCCAACTGGGCGCCGATGGCGGCGGGCAGGCCGTAACCCATGGTGCCGAGTCCGCCCGAGGTCAGCCAGCGGTTCGGCTGGTCGAAGGGCAGGAACTGGGCGGCCCACATCTGGTGCTGGCCAACCTCCGTCGTGATGTAGTGGTCCTTGCCGCGCAGAGCCTCGCGCAGGCGCTCCAGCGCGTATTGCGGCTTGATGACCGATTCGGTGCGGTTGTAGTTCAGGCAGTTGCGGGAACGCCAGCCCTCGATCTTGCCCCACCACTCCTTCAGCGCAGGCTTGTCGACGCTCTTGGCGCGCGCCTTCCAGATGCGCAGCATGTCTTCCAGCACGGCGCCGCAATCGCCGACGATCGGGATGTCGACCGCCACGTTCTTGTTGATCGAGCTGGGATCGATGTCGACGTGGATCTTCTTGGAGCCCGGCGAGAAGGCCGACAGCTTGCCGGTCACGCGGTCGTCGAAGCGGGCGCCGATGTTGATCATGACGTCGCATTCGTACATGGCGAGATTCGCCTCGTACGTGCCGTGCATGCCGAGCATGCCGAGCCACTGATTGTCCGACGCCGGGAAGGCGCCGAGACCCATCAGGGTCGAGGTGATCGGGAAACCGGTGGTCTTGACGAACTGCGTCAGCAGCTTGGCCGCGAAGGGACCGGCGTTGATCACGCCGCCGCCGGTGTAGAAGACCGGCCGCTTGGCGTTGGCGATCAGTTCGATCGCCTCTTCGATGCGGGCCATCTCCGCCTTCACCTGCGGACGATAGGTCTTGTGCTTGACCTCCGCCGGCGGGACGTAGGTGCCGTCGGCGAACTGCACGTCCTTCGGGATGTCGACCAGCACCGGGCCGGGACGGCCGCTGCGCGCGACATAGAAGGCCTCGTGCAGGGTGCGGGCCAGATTGTCGACGTCCTTCACCAGGTAATTGTGCTTGGTGCAGGGACGGGTGATGCCGGTGGTGTCGGCTTCCTGGAAGGCGTCGTTGCCGATCAGGTGGGTCGGCACCTGGCCCGACAGGCAGACGAGCGGAATGCTGTCGCACAGCGCATCCAGCAGGCCGGTCACCGCGTTGGTGGCGCCGGGGCCGGAGGTCACCAGCACGCAGCCGACCTTGCCGGTCGAGCGCGCGTAACCTTCGGCCGCGTGAACCGCGGCCTGTTCGTGGCGTACAAGGACATGTTTCAGGTCGTTCTGCTGGAACAGCGCGTCGTAGATGGGAAGTACGGCGCCGCCGGGATAGCCGAAGATGATGTCAACGCCCTGATCCTTCAGGGCCTTGATGACGATCTGGGCGCCGGTCAGCTTCTGTTCGGACATCGCTCACGACCTTCTCATGTGGGCGCCTCCTCTAGGGCACCCGGTTCCTTGGGAACACCAACCCCGCCGGATGGGCATAGCCGTTCAGAACAACGGCTTAGCCCCGATGGCGTGTGCTGGGACCGGCAAATTAGTCAAATCATCCGTCATAGGTCAACCCTATTCGCGAATGTTTGCAAAGTTTTTTTGCCGCAGTTTTTCCAATTGTTGCGCGCCCATAGGAGGTGTCCATCCTGCCCGGCCACCGCTTGCCCGAAACGGAAACGGCGACCGCACCGAAGCGCGGCCGCCGTTCCGAAGGGGCGACGACTGGGAAGGACGGACGGTCAGGCGGCCGTCTTCAGCAGTTCGCACAGCCGGCGGATACCCTCGCGGATCTGGGCCGGCTTGGTCACGGAGAAGGCCAGCCGCAGCGTGTTCTTGCCCGACCGGTCGGCATGGAAGGCCGATCCGGGGACGAAGGCGACGTTGGCCTCCTTGATGGCGCGGGCCAGCAGTTCCGTGCCATCGACGCCCTCCGGCGCCTCGATCCAGACGAACAGGCCGCCTTCCGGCTTGGTCCAGGTGACGCCCGGCGGGGCGAATTCGTCCAGCGCCGCCAGCATGGCATCGCGGCGCTCCTTGTAATGGGAGCGCAGCAGCTTGATGTGGCTGTCGAAGATCTGCGAGACGACGTCGTGCATGACGATCTGGTTGATCGTGCTGGCATGCAGGTCGGCCGCCTGCTTCATCAGCACCAGGCGATTCACCACCTCAGGCGCCGCATTGACCCAGCCGACGCGCATCGCCGGGACCATCGTCTTGGAGAAGGTGCCGCCGAAGATGACGTTGGTCAGCTTGCCGCCGTTGCGCTCGCAGTCCAGCGCCGCCATCAGCGGCAGATGCTCGCCGTCATAGCGCAGCTCGCAATAGGCGGTGTCTTCGATCACCGGCACGCCGGCCGCCTCGCAGGCGTCCAGGATGGCGTGGCGGCGGGCCAGCGTCACGGTGGTGCCGTTGGGGTTCTGGAAGTCGGGGACGAGATAGAAGAACTTCGGCTTCTGCGCCAGCGCCTCGGTCAGTGCGGTCATCTCCGGCCCTTCCTCGTCCATCGGAATGGAGAGGTAGGTCGGCTCGTAAGGCGAGAAGGCCTGCAGCGCGCCGAGATAGGTCGGGCGGGTGACCACGATCTTGTCGCCCGGACCGATCAGCAGCTTGCCGACGAACTCCAGCACCTGCTGCGAACCGTTGGTGACCAGCACGCCGTCCAGGCCGATGTTGACGCCCTTGCCGCCCATGTAATCGCAGATCCACTCCCGCAGCGGCGTGTAGCCTTCGGTGATGGAATATTGCAGCGCGGCCCCGGCGCCGGCGTTGGACTGGAAGATCTTCTCGTAGGACCGCGCGATGGCCGAGCTGGGGAACAGGTCCGGGTCGGGAATGCCACCGGCGAAGGAGATGATCTCCGGACGGTCGATCAGCTTCAGCAGTTCCCGGATTTCGGACGCCGTCATGCCGCTCACGCGGCCCGCGAACACATGACCCCAATCAACCGACACGGTGCTTCTCCTTCGGATCAGTAATTTAGTATCGTTCTCAGGCGGTCGAGCATTGCATTTCGTACCGCAGGCGAACAAGGCGAATCGATGGTATGGCAGCTATGCTGTCCTGTATGACTTACCAGCATTTCGGCCGCTTTGCCAACAATCTGATGCCGGAACCAAGTCACCTGCCGTTTGGCATAGCGGCGGGTGGATTGCTGGGCCAGCGCGACCGCCTCGTCCAGCGGGATTTCGCCATCCAGGTGGCGGCGCAGCTCCGGCACGCCGAGCGCCTTCAGCACCGGCAGGTCGGGGGCAAGGCCCTGCTCGCGCGCCAGGGTATCCAGCCGCCACACCTCCTCCAGCGCACCCTGCTCCATCATCAGGTGGAAGCGCTTGTCGCACTGCGCATAGAGGTCGGCCCGCGGCGGGTCGAGCACGATGACGGTGAAGCGCAGCCCATCCGGCGCACCCTGGGCGGTCCGGCTCTGCCAGTGGGACAGCGGATGGCCGGTCGCCTCCAGCACCTCCCAGGCGCGGGTCAGGCGGGTGGTGTCGCCGGGGTTCAGCTTGGCCGACGCCGGATCGCGGGCGACCAACTCGGACCGGAAGGCCTCGCCGCCGATGGCGGCCAGCCGGGCATGGGCGGCGGCGCGCATCTCGTCGGGGATGGAGGGGACCTCGCTCAATCCCTGCATCAGCGCACGCAGGTAGAGACCGGTCCCGCCGACCACCACGGGCAGCCGCCCCTCGGCCTTGGCGGCGTCGATCTCCGCCAGCGCCATGTCGCGCCAGCGCGCCGCCGAACCGCGCTCCGCCGCCGGCAGCACGCCATAGAGGCGGTGCGGCGCCCGCACCAGATCCTCGGCCGGCGGGCGGGCGGTCAGCACGTCGAGGTCGGCGTAGAGCTGCATGCTGTCGGCATTGATGACGGTGCCGCCGAACGCCTCGGCCACGGCGAGCGCCAGCCCCGACTTGCCCGACGCAGTCGGCCCGCCGATGACGATGACGTCGGTAAGGTGGGTGGTGAGAGGGGTGGTAAGGTCGCTCATTGCCCTTCCATGACGTTCCGGCGCTCTCTTTGCAACACCCAACCGCATGCCGACGCCGAAGCTTCGTTGGACCCGGCTCCCCGCCTGTGGTAGGCAGCGCGCAAAGGCCCTCTTTTCCTCGGGATACCCGCCGATGAACGCCGTCGCCACGCTGATCGCCCCCCGCACCGCCACGCTCGACGAGTCCGTCGTCCAGACCGCCAAGGCGGCGCTGGTCGGGCTGGGCGCCGATGCTGGGGCGCCGGATTGGCTGGCTCCCGGCACCGCCTGCGACCTGCCTTTCGGCAATCTGGCGCCGGAACAGGCGGAGGCGGCGATCCGCCATGCCCTGTTGGGGAATGGGAACGGCGCCACGCTGGACATCATCGCCCAGCCGGCGGCGACCCGGCGCAAGCGGCTGCTGGTCGCCGACATGGAATCGACGATCATCGAGCAGGAGATGCTGGACGAGCTCGGCGACTATGTCGGGCTGAAGGACCACATCGCCGCCATCACCGCACGCGCCATGAACGGCGAGATCGACTTCAAGGACGCGGTGCGCAAGCGCGTCGCCCTGCTGAAGGGCCTGAAGGAGACGGTGATCGACGAGGTGTGGCAGCGCGCCACCCTGATGCCGGGTGCAGCCCAACTGGTCGGCACCATGCGGGCCAACGGCGCCGTCTGCGTCCTGGTGTCGGGCGGCTTCCGCTGCTTCACCGGCCGTGTGCGCAGTTGGATCGGCTTCGACGACGACCGCGGCAACGATCTGGAAGTGGTCGACGGCGTGATGACCGGCACGGTGATCGAACCGATCCTGGACAAGGACAGCAAGCTGCAGGCGCTGATGGCCTATGCCGGCGAGCACCGCGTGCCGATGGCGGAGACCATGGCCGTCGGCGACGGCGCCAACGACCTTCCGATGCTGCTGGCGGCCGGTCTGGGCGTCGCCTTCCATGCCAAAGCGGTGGTCGCCGCCGAAGCCCGTGCACGCGTCGACCACGGCGACCTGACGGCCCTGCTCTACGCCCAGGGCTATCGCGCCACCGAGTTCGTGGGGTAAAATCGGCTGCGTTCGCTAATAGCGAATATTTGTTGACCTGTGTTGCTTGTGTTCCGATCATGGACACATGAAGCTCGTCATCGAAGCCTCGGCGCTGAAGATGCTGCTCCGCATGCCTGCCTCGGATGCGGACGGTCTGCGAAGGAAGCTGAAGGCATTTGCCGCAGCTCCTCATGATCCGCATCCTTGGGCCAAGGCTTTTGGCGGAGGCCGAGGTCGCATCCGCCATGGCGACTGGCGGGCCGTCTATACCATCGACGGCGACGTGATGGTGGTCACAGTGTTGAAGATCGGAAATCGCAAGGAGGTTTACCGATGAGCGCGCTGCCAATCCGCCCGATCGCAGAGACTCCCGACAGCGTCACGCTGAGCCGCGCCGACTTTGAAGCGTTGGCGGAGCTGGTAACCGACGCGCAGGATCTCGCAGATGCGGAGGCGGTGAAGACCCGGCTTGCCGCCGGAGAGACAGAAGCATTTCCCTTCGAGGTCGCCGAACGAATCCTGGATGGCGAGCATCCGGTGACGGTCCTGCGCAACCATCGCGGATTCACTCTGCGTGGGTTGGCGGAAGCGGCCGGCATTGCGCCATCCTACCTCTCGGAGATCGAGAATGGCCGCAAGCCGGGAAGTTTCGATGCCATGGGGCGCATCGCTGAGGCGCTGAACGTACCGCTGGACCTGCTGGCGCGCCGCTGAAGCGCCCGCTCACGCCCACACGCCGCGCACATAGGGCGTCAGCTGCGTGTCCATCAGGATGATGTGGCGGACAAGCCAGTCGGCGGTGAATTTGTACAGCTTCTCGGCGTTCTCATGGGTGGGTTCGATGGAGAAGCGGTTGGACAATTCGCTGACCATCTTGACCGCGGCGCGGTGCATGGCGACGTGCTCCTCGAATTGTGGATAGCGCACGATCTGCATGATCCGTTCTTCGCGGGCGAAATGCTCCTTGGTGTATTCCAGCAGCTTGACCAGAATCTTGGCAACACGAACCGGCTGGAACCGCGGGGCGGCCAGCGCTGCGTCGAGTTCGTTCAGATACTCGATCAGATGCTTGTGATCGTCGTCGATGGCCGGCTGGCCGACGCTCAACTGCCGTCGCCATGTGATGGCGCCCATGACCTTGCGGCCTCCCCCCTTACCGGCACCCAGTTTGGACGGAGTATGGCTGGTGCTACCACCGCACCCAAACAGTCGGGACGTCACACGGCAATTTGACGCACCTTGGAGAGGCGTTCCAATCGAAACGGGGCGGATGCGTCGCCGCACCCGCCCCGTTCTTCAACCGGAGATCGGCCGGCTTCAGCCGATGCCAGCCTCAGCCGATGATGGAATAGCCGCAGTCGACGTAGGTGGTGTCGCCGGTGATGCCCTTGGCGCCGTCGGTGGCGAGGAAGGCGGTGGTGTAGCCGACCTCCTCGATGGTCACCAGCCGGCCCTCGGGAGCCCGCTCGGCGGCCTTGTTCATCAACTCGTCGAAATGAGCGATGCCGGACGCGGCGCGGGTCTTGATCGGGCCGGGGGAGATGGCGTGGACGCGGATGCCCTTCGGGCCGAGTTCGGACGCCAGATAGCGCACGCTGGCCTCCAGCGCGGCCTTCACCGGGCCCATCACGCCGTAATTGTCGATGACGCGGTTGGCGCCGAAATAGGACATGGTGAACAGCGACCCGCCGTCCTTCATCAGCGGCTCCGCATACTTGGCCATGCGGATGAAGGAGTGGCAGGAGACGTCCATCGCCTGCTGGAAGCCTTCGCGCGAGCAGTCGACGACGCGGCCGTGCAGATCCTCCTTCGGCGCGAAGGCGATGCTGTGCAGCGCGAAGTCCAGCTTGCCCCACTTCTCGCCGATCTTGTCGAACATCGCCTTCAGCTCGCCTTCGCCGGTGACGTCCACCGGTTCGAAAATCTCGGCTTCCAGCTGCTGGGCCAGCGGTTCGACGAACTTCTTGGCCTTGTCGTTCAGATAGCTGACCGCAAGGTCGGCACCCAGCGCGCGGAAGGCGCGGGCACAGCCCCAGGCGATCGACTGGTCGTTGGCGATGCCAAGGACGAGCCCCTTCTTGCCTTCGAGCGTGGCGGCGGCGGGAATGATCGTGGTCATGGCGGACGGTCCTGCGGTCGGTGTGACGGGAGGAGCGGCCGCAACCCTGGCGGCCCTTTCGCCGGGCAAGGGCACGCGGCGTTCCTTGTGCGGTGCACCATAGACCAATCGCGACAGGTCCGCAACGTGCAATGGGCGCAATTCACGCACCCATCCCAATCATTGCGCAGCATTGATGCCGGCATATCCAGTAAAAGCCGAAGTCCTAGCCGCGATCCCTTTCATTGATCCATATCAAGACGGCCCTCCGACACCGGGCCGGAAGACCGTTTCTTGATGACATTTCTGTTATCCGGCCACACCGCTTGGCCGATCACCCCTTACCGGGCAACGCCGGGCGTGAAGGAGGGCGGATCGCTGGCCGGGAAGGATTCCTGAGACGCCTCGTCGACGATCTCCTCGTCGCAGGCTTCCTGATAGATGTCGCCGGGATGGCGGGAATAGGGATCGATCCCCCGTTCCACATCCTGCGACGGAATGGCCGCGCGGTCGCGTTGCGCCCAATCGGCCAGCATCGACTTGCCGGGGCAGAAGCCGGTCAGGCCGCGCGCCACCAGGACGCCGCCGGCCAGCGCCATCGCGGCGCCGGTCCAGTTCGGCCGGCGCAGGCCCAGCACCGCCAGGGCCACGCCGCCGGCCAGCGAGGCCAGCCGTTCGCTGTGGCCGACATTGATGGTATAGCCGCCGCCGGGACCATGGATGCGGTCGTTGAAGCCGCGCAGGCTGCGCTGGGCCGTATCGGTGATGGAAGAGAGTTCCATGTCGGTCCTCCTGAATGCGGGACCCGAAGCCGCGTGCTCCCGCGATCGGATCGTTATCGTGTCACTGTTGGGAAACCGGCGGCTGGGGGGTGTCGTTCCCCGACGGTGCCTGTGACGGCGGCTGAGTTGCACCACCCTGCCCGCTGCCGCCGGCCGGCGCGGCGCTGGAGCCGGATGCCCGCGCCTGCTGCAGCTCCTGGTTCAACCGCGCCACCTCCTGGGACAGGCGCTGAACTTCCTGGCGCAGGGGCATCGCCGCCGCGTCGTTACCGCCGCCCGCCGAGCCGGCGATGGCGGCCAGCGTCGCCGACTGCTGCATCCAGTAGGGAGCGACGCCGTAATAGGTGTGCACCGCCATCGCCCACTGGCGGTCGTTCATGTTCGGACGGTTGCTGTCGTCGAAGCGCGGGGCGTTCGTCAGCTTGTCCTTCGGCACGTTCAGGACATAACCGTCGCCGGACGGCGCGAACAACGCCCACGGAACCGGAAAGTCGCTGTCGCCGATGCCGAGGAAGCCGCCCAGCTCGACCACCGCGTAAGCGATGCGCCCGGTGGCCGGATCGATCACCAGCTCGGAGATTTTACCCAGATCCTTGCCGTCCGGGCTACGCAACTTGGCGTCCTCGAGGTCGTCGGCGGCCATCGCGCGGGGGTGGGCGATGGAGTCCTGCAGCGCCGTGGCCTCGCCCAGAATCGCCTGGCAGGCCGGGGCATTGCCCTTCTGCGCCGCGCCCTGGGCCGCCTGCTGCAGGGCACGCAGCTGCGCGATTTCCTGCTGGGTCACGGGCGCCGGATTGTTGGGTGCCGCGGCCTCGAGGGCCGCCGCCTGCTGTCCCAGCCGGTCGAGCCCGGCCGCGCAGTCGTCGGCGGCAAGCGCGGGCGCGGCGATGGGTCCCAGCGCGGCCAGCAGCAGCGCAGTGCCCAAGGCCGTTGCAGGGGTCGGGCGCGTCATCAGGGCATCCTCCGGCTTGAATCGTCTCATGCTGCATGAACAGCATGGTCAAGCCGGAGGTTCCCGTGCGCCGGTCTTCCTGCGGTTGTGTCTTCGGGTGTAAGACTCTCAACCCGGCAGGGGCAGGCCGCCGCGCTGGACGATGAAGGACTGGATGGCGTCCACGCCCTCGCCCGCCTTGACGTTGGCGAAGACGAAGGGGCGGTCGCCGCGCATCTTGCGGGCGTCGCGGTCCATCACCTCCAGGCTGGCGCCGACCATCGGGGCGAGGTCGGTCTTGTTGATCACCAGCAGGTCCGACCGGGTGATGCCCGGCCCGCCCTTGCGCGGGATCTTGTCGCCGGCCGACACGTCGATGACGTAGATGGTGATGTCCGCCAGTTCCGGCGAGAAGGTGGCCGCGAGGTTGTCGCCGCCCGACTCGATGAAGATCAGGTCGAGATCCGGGAACTTCGCGTTCATCTGGTCGACGGCGGCGAGGTTGATCGAGGCATCCTCGCGGATCGCGGTGTGCGGGCAGCCGCCGGTCTCCACCCCCATGATCCGTTCCGGCTTCAGCGCGCCGGAGCGGGTGAGGAATTCGGCATCCTCCTTGGTGTAGATGTCGTTGGTGATCGCCGCGACCTCCCAATCCTCGCGCATGCGCTTGCACAGCGCGTCGGTCAGCGCGGTCTTGCCGGAGCCGACAGGGCCGCCGATGCCGACGCGAAGCGGACCGGCGTGGCTCTTTTCGATAGCGGGGAGAGCGCTCATGAGCGGAACAGCCTCGTATATTGGGTTTCGTGGATCATCGAGGTCCAGTCGACGGCCATCGCCCGGCCGCCGAGATCGTCGAGCGGGGCCGCCAGCGCCGCCTCCGCCGCGCTATGGGTGATGGGGTCGAGCGCCGCCAACGCGCGCTGTCCGTCGGTCTGGCCCAGCGGCACCAGCCGGACGCCGGCCGACACCAGGTTGGCGGCGAAGGCATGCAGGTAGGCGGTCAGCGCCGGCCCCTCCGCCACGCCGATCAGCGCCGACACCAGCGCCACCGCCACCGCGTAGGCGACCGGCCGGCCGGTGGAGGCGATCACCGCATCCCAGCGCGGCAGTTCGTCGAGCGGCCATGCGGCGCGGATCGCCAGCAGGAAGGCCTGCCCCTGCGCCCGCGATTCGAGCGCGGTTTCGGATGAGGCGCGCAGGATGTCGGCGCGCTCCACCGCCCAGGCGAAGGCGGCTTCGTCCCCCGCCAGCACCGCGCGGTGGGCGGCGGCGAACAGCATGCCGTCGGTGCGCCCTGCGCCATGGCGCAGGATGCCGTCGAGCCAGACGATCATCGTCGCCCGATCCCGCACCAACCCCTGCTCCACCGCCGCCTCGATCCCATGGCTGTAGGAGAAGCCGCCGACCGGAAAGCTGGGCGACAGCCACGCCAGCAGGCGCGTCAGGGCATGGGTGGAGACGCTATCCGATCCCCTCTCCCCCCCGGGGAGAGGGTTAGGGTGAGGGGGACGCACGGCGAGGATCTCTTCGGCTGCGCCGAACCCCCTCATCCCAACCTTCTCCCCGCTTTCGGCGGACCATGGGTCCGCCTGTCGCGTCAGCGCAAACTCCGTTTGCGCGTGAGCGGGGGGGAGAAGGGGCATATCAGTGCGAATGCCCATGCCCGCCGCCATGCGAGTGCCCGCCATAGGCGCCGCCTTCCGGCATGAAGGGCGCGCTGACGTCGCGCACCTCGGCCCCCAGCCCGCGCAGCATGTCCTCGATCACATGGTCGCGGCGCAGCCGGATGGTGTCGCCGACGATCTGCACCGGCAGGTGACGGTTGCCGAGATGCCAGGCCACCCGCGCAAAGGCCTCCACCGGGCCGGGCACCCGAACCTCCATCAGCTCCTCGGAGGCGGCGACCACGCGCAGGAAACTGCCGTCGCCCAGTTCCAGCCCGTCGCCGTCGTCCAGCGCCACCGCGCGCGGCAGGTCGAGCAGGAAGGCGCCGCCGGCATCGTCGGTCATCGCCATGCGGCGGCGGAAGCGGTCGTCGAAGGCGAGCGTCACGGTGCCGGCCGCCTGCTCGGCGGGCCAATGGCCGCGGGCATGCACTCGGGTGGCGCGGCGGGTGGGATCGGTCATCAGCTAAGCCGTTCGAAGGGGGTCGGGTGGCCGAAGAAGCGGCCGGCCAGCCCGCTGACCAGTGCCGCGTCCCCGGTGGTGAAGAAGCGTAAACCCCGTTCAGCCGGTTCGGGCCGGTATTCGGGATGGCGGTCGAGATACTGCTCCAGCGAGCGGGCGGTCAGGGTCGGCTGGCACAGCACCTCCACCCCCGGCGGCAGCGCGTGGGCGAACAGGTGGCGGACCAGCGGGTAGTGGGTGCAGCCCAGCACCACCGTGTCCAGCGGCTGGCTGCCCATCTTGTCCAGCAGCACGCGGACATAGCCGGCGACCGCCGGTTCGATCTCGGCGTCCGGCGCCCCGCGCTCGATCAGCGGGACGAGGTCGGGGCAGGCCTGCTGGACGACACGGACCGAGGGGGCGCGCTTGCCGATCTCCCGCGGGAAGGAGCCGGAGTTGACCGTCGCCGCGGTGGCGAAGATGCCAACGCTGCGCGGCTCGGCCAGATGGTCCGGCGGCACGGTGTCGATCATCCAAGGAACCCGCGTGATCGCCTCCACCATAGGCACCAGCACGCCCAGCACGTTGCGGCCGGGATGGGCCGATGGCAGCCATTCCTGCTGCAGCCGGCGCAGCGCGACGGCCGCGGCCGTGTTGCAGGCAATGACGACCAGCCGGCAGCCCTGGGCGAACAGCCGGTCCATCCCGGCCACGGTCAGCCGGTAGATGTCGTCCTCGCTGCGCGGGCCGTAGGGAGCGGCGGCATGGTCGCCGAGATAGACGAATGGCCGGTCGGGCGCTGCATCCACCAGGGCGCGCAGCACCGTCAATCCGCCATGTCCTGAGTCGAATACACCGATCAAATTATCTGAGCCCTACGAATATCTCCTTCTCCCCCCTGGGGAGAAGGTTGGGATGAGGGGGTTCGGCGCAGCCGAAGACAGCCCACGCCACGTGCCCCCACCCTAACCCTCCCCCGCTGGGCGGGGGAGGGGAAGAAAAAGCGCCTCAGAACAGGAAATACCGCTGCGCCATCGGCAGGACCTCGGCCGGCTCGCAGGTCAGCAGTTGCCCATCCGCCCGCACCTCGTAGGTTTCCGGGTCCACCTCGATGTGCGGGGTCGCGTCGTTGTGGATCATGTGCTTCTTGCCGACGGTCCGCGTGCCCTGGACGGCGATGAGTTCGCGGTGCAGGCCGAGCTGCCGTCCGACCTCCAGTTCCATCGCCTTGGCGCTGACGAAGGTGACGCTGCTGGCCTGCATCGCCCGGCCGAAGGCGCCGAACATCGGGCGGTAATGCACCGGCTGCGGCGTCGGGATCGAGGCGTTGGGATCGCCCATCAGCGCCGCGGCGATGGTGCCGCACTTGATCACCATGTCCGGCTTCACCCCGAAGAAGGCCGGCGACCACACCACCAGATCGGCCAGCTTGCCGACCTCTACCGAGCCGACGACATGGCCGATGCCGTGCGACAGCGCCGGGTTGATGGTGTATTTGGCGATGTAGCGCTTGACCCGGAAATTGTCGTTGTCGCCGGTCTCCTGCGGCAGCCGGCCGCGCTGCAGCTTCATCTTGTGGGCGGTCTGCCAGGTGCGGATGATCACCTCGCCCAGCCGGCCCATCGCCTGGCTGTCCGACGAGATCATGGAGAAGACGCCCAGGTCGTGCAGGATGTCCTCCGCCGCGATGGTCTCGCGCCGGATGCGGCTTTCGGCGAAGGCGACGTCTTCCGGAATGCGGGCGCTGAGGTGGTGGCACACCATCAGCATGTCCAGATGCTCGTCCACCGTGTTGATGGTGAAGGGCCGCGTCGGGTTGGTCGAGCTGGGCAGGACATTGTCGAGCCCCGCCACCCGGATGATGTCCGGCGCATGGCCGCCGCCCGCCCCTTCGGTGTGGAAGGTGTGGATGGTGCGGCCCTTGAACGCCGCGATGGTGTCCTCGACGAAGCCGGACTCGTTCAGCGTGTCGGTGTGGATCGCCACCTGCACGTCCAGCTGGTCGGCGACGGTCAGGCAGGTGTCGATGGCATCCGGCGTGGTGCCCCAATCCTCGTGCAGCTTCAGGCCGCAGGCGCCGGCGGCGATCTGTTCCAGCAGCGCGTCGGGACGGCTGGTGTTGCCCTTGCCGAAGAAGCCCAGGTTGATCGGCAGCCCTTCGGCGGCCTGGAGCATCCGCTCCATATGCCACGGCCCCGGCGTGCAGGTGGTGGCCGCGGTGCCGGCGGCCGGACCGGTGCCGCCGCCCAGCATTGTGGTGACGCCGCTGTTCAGCGCCTCGTCCACCTGCTGCGGGCAGATGAAGTGGATGTGGGCGTCGATGCCGCCGGCGGTGACGATCTTGCCCTCGCCCGCGATCACCTCGGTGCCCGGACCGATGATGATGTCGACACCGGGCTGTACATCGGGGTTGCCGGCCTTGCCGATGGCGGCGATGCGCCCGCCGGTGATGCCGATGTCGGCCTTGACGATGCCCCAATGGTCGATGATCAGCGCGTTGGTGATGACGGTGTCGACCGCCCCCTGGTGGCGCGAGCGCTGGCTCTGGCCCATGCCGTCGCGGATCACCTTGCCGCCGCCGAACTTCACCTCTTCGCCATAGACGGTGTGGTCGCGTTCGACCTCCACGATCAGGTCGGTGTCGGCCAGCCGGACGCGGTCGCCGGTGGTCGGACCGTAGAGGGCCGCGTATTCGGCCCGGTCGATGCGGTGCGCCATGTTCTCGCCCTTCCTGTCGGCCCGTCAGAGGGCGCCGTTGACCTTGCGGTTGAACCCGATCACCACCCGGTCGCCGCCATAGGCGACCAGCGTCACGCGGCGGGTCTGGCCGGGCTCGAAACGCACCGCCGTCCCGGCCGGAATGTCGAGCCGGAAGCCGCGCGCCTTCTCGCGGTCGAAGGTCAACGCGCCGTTGGTCTCGTAGAAATGGAAGTGCGAGCCGACCTGGATCGGGCGGTCGCCGGCATTGGCGACATCGAGCTCGACGGTGGCGCGGCCGTCGTTCAGCACGATCTCGCCGGCCGCCGGGAAGATTTCACCGGGTTTCATCGGGCGTCCCCCTCAACGGATCGGCTGGTGGACGGTGACGAGCTTGGTGCCGTCGGGGAAGGTGGCCTCGACCTGGATGTCGTGGATCATCTCGGGGATGCCCTCCATCACCTGATCGCGGGTCAGCACGGTGGCGCCGTCGCGCATCAGCTCGGCCACCGTGCGGCCGTCACGCGCGCCTTCCACCACGTAGTCGGTGATGAGGGCGACCGCCTCCGGATGGTTCAGCTTGACGCCGCGCTCCAACCGCCGCCGCGCCACCATCGCCGCCATCGCGACGAGCAGCTTGTCCTTCTCGCGCCCTGTCAGGTTCATCGGGGGATTGCCCTTTCGCCACCCTGTTCGTTGCCGGATCATTGCCGGCCGGTTGGGAGCGATTATGCCACGATGATGCGGTGCGCCAAGTGCGTCGTATGACGTAGGGGGTTGAAAGTGCTTGGCATCAGTAACGGGCGATTTTGGTCCGCGCACCGTTCAGCAGACAATGGGCGTGTAGCGTGCAGCACAGCCACTCGAGATTCGCCGGAGCTTCCTTCAGCAAGCAGTACTCGATGTCGTCCTGCAAAAGTCCGTCCACGCGCGCCGGATCGATACCGAGCAGAGCCACCAACACCGCATTCATCATGGTCGCCATGACCAGCCGCCGGGAATCGACGGGCGCATCGGATGGAAAGCGGAACAGCGACTCCGCCGGCACCTTGGACAGCAGCCAGACATAAAGGGCCGCAACCTTGTGGTTTGCCAGCAGGTTTTCGCCCATGCCGTGGCGGGCCACGAACTGGTCGCGCAAGGCGCCGTAATCTTCAACCAGTTGATCGAGGTGCAGGCTTTCCGCCAGGAAAACGGGGCGGAGACGATCCGGCAAGGCGATGACGGCGGCACGACCGCACTCAACGAGAAAATGCCGCCGCTTGAGAAACAGGGTCGATAACCGGTCGCTCATTCCGTCGCGGAACCCTGCGCAATACGCGCAGCCATCCGCTTCGAACGTTCGGCCAGGAATGCGCTGGACGCCGCCAGATGCCGAACCGCAGCGTCGTAATCGAGCACCTCACTGCCGTTGCCCATGCGAACGCCGTCCAGCCCATCCGTATCCGGCAGCTGTTCGTAGTTCTTGCGGTAGGAGTCCATTGCCCACGTCCCCGACATTTTGTGCTCTGCGCGCGCTACGCACACATGCTCGAAAAGGGTATCACACTCGCAGAAAAACGCGAGATCTTCGCAGCAATTGCAACGCGGCGCCGATTGCCTCGGTCACACCTCCCACAGCCGCGGCAGGCGGGTGGGCAGGCCGGCGGCCTCATTGCGCAGGCCGGACCACAGGGCGGCGTAAGCCAGCCGCACGGCACGGGCATCGCCGCCAAGGATGCGGACGACCAGCAGGCCATCCAGCGCCGTGGCGCCGATGCGGGCACCCTCAAGCGGCTCGGCCAGGGCACGGACGGAATCGAGGTGGCCGGCTGCGTCGGGGGCGGCGTGCAGCAGGGTGGCGCAGGCCGCAGCTCCGCCGAAGCCCGCGGGGTGGGCCAGGGTTTCGGCGATGTCGTCGTCCAGATGCAGGGCGTCGGCCCAGATCAGGCGGCCGTCGCGGGCGACCTCCCAGGCGTCGCGGATCAGGCCGCGGGTCACCGTCTCGCCGAAGGCGGCGCGGCCGAAGACCAGCATCTCGCCGGCGATGGCGCGGCCGTCGCCCGACAGGTCGATCCGGGTCAGGCGGCGCAGGCGCGAACCTTCAAAGACGATGGCTTCCTGCGGCATCCATTCCAGCCACGCGCCATCTTCGACCGACAGCGTGGTGTCGATGCGGCAGTCGGCGCCGGTGGAGCGATAGACCTTCTCCGCCGCCTGGGTGGTGACCAGGGCCTTCGCCCCCGGCCCGACCGAGAGCGCGATGTCCATGCGGTCGCCGCCGACCATGCCGCCGGACGTGGTGGCGAGCACCGCGATGGGAAGGTCGTCCCGGCGCGGCGTCGGCATCAGCACCCGCAGCGGATCGTGGTGGTAGAGCGTCGCCAGCCGGGTCTCGCCGTGGCGATGCTCGAACCGGACGGTGGCGGCGCCATGGACGGCGACCTTCTTTTCCTCGCCACCTGCGTCTTTCGGCCTGTCGGCCACCGCCACCTGAACCAAGCGCCCGCTCCCCCCGGATGTTGCGGGCGACAGTCTGCCGGAAGCGGGACGGTTCAGGCAATGCGGACGAAGGTCCGGACTATCCTTCGCCGGAGAAGCAGCCGTTGCGGGCGGCGACCACCGCCACCTGGGTACGGTTGCGCACGCCCAGCTTCTGCATGATGGCGCGGACATGCACCTTCACCGTGCCTTCCAGCACGCCGAGGCCGCGGGCGATCTCCTTGTTGGAATGGCCGGCCAGCAGCAGTTCGAACACGTCGCGCTGGCGGTCGGTCAGCCTGTCGAGGATGTCGTCGTTGCCGCGCGGTCCCTCGCTCAGCGCTCCGTTCAGCACGGCGCGCGGCAGCGGCAGGAAGACGTCGCCGCTGAGTGCCAGCGAGATGGCATGCTCCAGCACCTCCGGCGGGCTGGTCTTCAGCACATAGCCGCGGGCGCCCATGCGGACGCTGTCGACGATGTCCGCCACCTCGTCGGAGTTGGTCAGGATCAGGACGGGCACCTCGCCCAGCGTTTCCTTCAGGCGGCGCAGCCCGTCGATGGCGCCGCCGCCGCCGGCATCCGCATCGTCCAGGCGCGGCGGGCCGGGATCGTACAGGACCAGGGCCAGTTCGGGAGTCTTGCGGCCGATGTCCAGCGCTTCATCCAACGACCCGGCCTCCAGCACGCGCGTTCCGGGGCAGATTTCGCCGATGGACAGGGCAAAGCCGTGGCGAACCATCGGCTGCTCGTCGACCACCAGAAAAATCCGCGTCGGATTGCCCGCGCTACGCGAACTGCCGCGCGCTTGAAGCTCGAACTCCATCGTGTCCCCTTATGCTCAGCGGACCACTTTTCAGAAGGGCCAAGAACACCAAAAAGCCCCATTGGGAAAGCGGTTCATTCGCGCCGCTCTATGGCGCGCCTACCTCTAAATATCGAATGAACGGATCTCCGTTCAATTTCTGCCCAAATCCGATCTATTGGCTGTGACTTTCCTGTTCTCATCTTGCGCGGTTGGTTAATGAACCGTATAAATCATCCCGGCACGAAGCGTAAAGCCCGCTGTTCCGAACAATATTGTTCTAATTTTTCATGTTCGGAGTCTGCCTGGACCGGATCAGTCGGCCCGGTCCTTGGCCCTGGTCTTCGGACCAAGGTCCAGGGGATGCAGATCAAAGGGGGGATCGCCGCCGCCCGGCAATGGGCGGCCCAGCGGAGGATGATCGATGAAGACATGGACTGTGATGCTGGTCGACCACGACCGGCTTTTCTCGGCGGCTTTGGCGACGCTGATCGGCGGCGGCCCCTTCCGGGTCAGCGCCCACGCGGCCAGTGCCGACGACGCGCTCGACCTCATCGCCGACGGCGACCAGCCCGACCTGATCGTGCTGGCGCTGCAGGACGGCATGCCCGAGGAGATCGCCGGTATCCGCCGCCTGCGCGAAGGCACGTCGGCGCGGATCGTCGTGCTGGCCGACACCATCGCCGACCGCAGCCTTTCGCAATCGCTGAAGGCGGGTGCCGACGCCTATCTGAACAAGAGCATGTCGAGCGAGAGCCTGCTGCGGTCGCTGCGGCTGGTGATGCTGGGCGAGGTGGTCTACCCCACCCATGTCGCCGGCCTGCTGATGGCCGCCGCCAACGAACGTCCGCAGCACACCCCGACGCCCATCGCCATGCCGCCCAGCGGCGACCTGTCGAAGCGCGAGGTCCAGATCCTGCGCTGCCTTCTGGCCGGCCAGTCGAACAAGGCCATCGCGCGAAACCTGCACATCACGGAATCCACCGTGAAGATGCATTTCAAGAACGTGATGCGGAAGATCAACGCGCAGAACCGCACCCAGGCCGCGGTGTGGGCGATCCAGAACGGGTTGTCGCCGTTGGTGACGGCGTAGGGGGTGTGTTGGTGGGGGGTGCCCCCTCCCTTCCCATGCTTCCGCATGGGTCCCTTCCCTCCCCCGCCTTCGGCGGTAGAGGGAGTGTAGCGCAGAGCGGCGGCAGTCCCCTCTCCCGCAAAGCGGGGGAGGGTTAGGGAGGGGGCAAATGCGCCCCTATTCCGCCGCGTGGCGATGGCCGGCGTGGCGGCCTTCGCAGAATTCCTCGATCATCTTGCGGCAGAAGGCCGGAATGTCGTCGGGCTTGCGCGAGGTGACCAGCCCGTGGTCGGTCACCACCTGCTCGTCGACCCAGGTTGCGCCCGCATTGCGCAGGTCCGTCTGCAGCGACGGCCAGCTGGTCATGCGCTTGCCGCGCACGCCGCCGGCATCGATCAGCGTCCAGGGGCCGTGGCAGATCGCCGCGATGGGCCGGTCGGACGTGACGAAGCTCTTCACGAACTCGATCGCCTTGGGCTCCAGCCGCAGCGAGTCCGGGTTCATCACGCCGCCGGGCAGAAGCAGCGCGTCGTAGCGGGCGGCATCGGCTTGGTCGAGCGTCACGTCCACATCGACCATGTCGCCGCGGTCATGGTGATTCCAGCCCTGGATCTGCCCGCCCTTGGGCGCGACCACATGCACGGTGGCCCCGGCCTCGCGGAGCGCCTTCACCGGTTCGGTCAGTTCCACCTGTTCGAAGCCATCGGTGGCGAGGACGGCGACGGTCTTGCCGTCGAGTTTTTGTGCCATGGAGGGGTCTCCTTCGCTGAAGGTCGTACCGCGGCAACCGGATTACCCCTGGATGGTTCCCTGGGAACTGTCCCGCAATTCCTATGTTGATTGTGACATACGAGACACACATCAGCGATGGGAGCCCGACTCATGCGGTTCCAGACCATGTTGGCCGGCCTTGCGCTGGCGACGACCCTATCCTTTGCCCAGGCCGAGTCGGCGCTGGCCGCCGATCCGCGCGGTGGTGACGACCTCGTCGGCGTCGAGGTGACCGGCCTGCTCGGCGAAGAACTGGGACAGATCGTTTCCGTTTCCCCGGCCGCCACCGGCAAGGACGACAGCATCCTGGTCGAGGCCAGCGGCATGCTGGACGTCGGCCACCGCTTCTTCACCGTCCACCGCTCGCAGCTGGCGCCGGGCGAGGACGTGGACACCGTCACCTACAAGAAGACTGCGGAGGACGTGATCCGCCGCCTGCACAGCGACACCCAGGTCGCGGAGCGTTGAGCCAACTCGCGGAGCGCTGAACCGGCGCTCCGCCGGGCCGCCCGACCATTCAGGCGATCTGGTCAGGCGATCTGGTCGGGACCGGTTTCGTCAGGATGGCAGGGTTTGCAGCCGGTGGGCCAGGGCTCGCCCAGATCCTCCACCACCATGCGCCAGGACGGCCCGTCGAGCCGGACACAACCGCCGCCGGCGAAATGCAGGGCGACCCCGCCCTCCACCGTCTCCATCGACAGCAGTTCCAGCATCTGGCCGCGGTCCTTCAGGTCGAAACCGCGCAGCTTTGCGCCGGTCACCCCCTCCACCCGCACGCCGCAATGGACCCGCTCATAGGGAGCCAGATCGTCGTCGTCGGCGGTGGGGCCGGGCCGGGGCTGGTCGGCCGACTCCCAGCGGAAGCGGTTGACGACCATGACGAACCGCTTCTCGTCGGGCTGGAAGCACATGTCGCCGACCGGCAGGATGGCGTCCTGCAGGCAGGCGGAAACGACCTTCAGGTCCTCCTCATCCTCGGCACGCAGGCGGATCGGGGTGATGGCCGTCATAATCAAGGGCACCTCTCGGGAAAGGCCAACCTCTATGGGATGGCGGGAGGGGCGCCCCCGCCGCTTACTCGTCGCCGCCGTGGATGCGCTCGATCTCCGCACCGCAGGCGGCCAGCTTCTCCTCCACCCGCTCATAGCCGCGGTCGAGGTGGTAGACGCGGTTGACCATCGTCTCCCCCTCCGCCGCCAGCCCGGCGAGCACCAGCGACACCGAAGCGCGCAGGTCCGTCGCCATCACGGGCGCACCGGTCAGCCGCTCCACACCGCGCACCAGGGCCGACGAGCCGTGGACCGTGATCCGCGCGCCCATGCGCGTCAGCTCCGGCGCGTGCATGAAGCGGTTCTCGAAGATCGTTTCCGTGATCATCGCCGCACCCTTGGCCGTGCACATCAGGGCCATCATCTGGGCCTGAAGGTCGGTGGGGAAGCCGGGGAACGGCTCGGTCATCACATCGACGCCGTGCAGTTCGCCGTTGGCGCGCGAAACGCGGATCCCGTTCTCGATCTCCTCGAAGGCGACGCCGGCCGGAGCCAGCGCCTTGACCGCCGCCTTGATCAGATCGAGACGGGTGTTCATGATGTCAAGACGGCCCCCGGTGATCGCCGCGGCCATGGCGTAGGTGCCGGTCTCGATGCGGTCGGCCACCACCATGTGGCGGGCGCCGTGCAAGCGGTCGACGCCTTCGACCACCAGCCGGTCGGTGCCGATGCCGGTGATCTTCGCCCCCATCTTCACCAGGCATTCGGCGAGGTCGGTCACTTCCGGCTCGCGCGCGGCGTTGACCAGGATGGTGGTGCCCTTGGCCAGCGTGGCGGCCATCAGCAGGTTCTCGGTCGCACCCACCGACACCTTGGGGAAGACGTATTCCGCACCGCGCAGCCCGCCGGCCGGAGCCTTGGCGACGATGTAGCCCGCCTCGATCCGGATGTCGGCGCCCATCGCCTCCAGGCCCTTGATGTGCAGGTCCACCGGACGCGCGCCGATGGCGCAGCCGCCGGGCAGCGACACCTTGGCCTCGCCGCAGCGGGCCAGCAGCGGACCCAGCACCAGCACGCTGGCGCGCATCTTGCGGACCAGATCGTAGGGGGCGGTGGTGTTGGTGACGTCGCGCGCGGTGAAGTCCACGGCGCGTCCGGCGCAATCGCCGCCGGCCCCGGCCATATGGATCGCCACGCCATGCTGCAACAGCAGATTGCAGAGCGTGTTGATGTCGGCCAGGATCGGCAGGTTGGTCAGCGTCAGCGTCTCGTCGGTGAGCAGCGACGCCGTCATCAGCGGCAGGGCGGCGTTCTTGGCGCCACCAACGGTGATGGAGCCATTCAGCGGGCGGCCGCCGCGGATGCGGATCTTGTCCATGGACCTGTTTCTTTCGCGGATACGCTCTGACGAGCGTTCAGATTAGGAGTGCTCAGAGCCGGGGCAGCGTGACGCCCTTCTGCCCCATGTATTTGCCGGACTTGTCGGCGTAGGACACCTCGCACACGCTGTCGCCCTTCAGGAACAGGAACTGGCACAGCCCCTCGTTCGCATAGACCTTGGCGGGCAGCGGGGTGGTGTTGGAGATCTCCAGCGTGACGTGGCCCTCCCACTCCGGCTCCAGCGGGGTGACGTTCACGATCAGGCCGCAGCGGGCATAGGTGCTCTTGCCCAGGCAGATGACCAGAACGTCGCGCGGGATGCGGAAATACTCCACCGTGCGTGCCAGCGCGAAGCTGTTGGGCGGGATGATGCAGACGTCGGTCTTGCGGTCGACGAAGCTCGAATCGTCGAAGCGCTTCGGATCGACGATGGCGTTGTCGACGTTGGTGAAGATCTTGAACTCGTCGGCGACCCGGGCGTCGTAGCCGTAGGACGACACGCCGTAGGAGATCACGCCTTCGCGCTTCTGGGTCTCGACGAAGGGCTCGATCATGCCCTTGGTCTCGGCCATCTCGCGGATCCAGCTGTCCGGCATGATGCCCATCGCGGGGGTACTCCTTGGCGTATCGATTGGATTGAGGGTCGTGAAGGCTGGTTTGTAGCCGAGCACGCGGCGGGGCTCAAGGAAAGGTAGGCCGCTTGGGGCGCATGGACGGTTCTTTATCACGGCGCTGGTCTTGCCCGCCGCCGCGGCTAAGCTGTCCACCATGATCCAGAGCTTCACCCTGTCCGTGACGGACACCCCCGCCCCGGCCGATTTGGCCGGAGTCTTCGACGGCCTGCGCGCCTACAACGAGGCGTCGCTCGGCCGTCCCTATGACCGCCGCGACCTGGTGGCCGTTGCCCGCGATGCGGACGGCACGCTGAAGGGCGGGCTGGTCGGCTACACCAACTGGGAATGGCTGTATGTCGACCTGCTGTGGGTCGACGAGTCCACCCGCGGCAGCGGCCTCGGTGGCCGGCTGATGGCTGCGGCAGAGTCGGAGGCGCGCACACGCGGCTGCCGCTGGTCGCGGCTCTACACCTACGATTTCCAGGCGCCGGGCTTCTACCCGAAGCTGGGCTATGAGGTATGGGCGGAGATGGAGGGCTATCCGCCGGGACACAAGCAGATCTGGTTCAGGAAGGATTTGGCTTAGCGGTTGGAGCGGCCTTCGGCCGCTCGCCCCCTCCCCGACCCTCCCCCACCTTCGGTGGGAGAGGGTGCCTTAAGGCGAAGCGGCGGCAGTCCCCTCTCCCTCGAAGAGGGGGAGGGTTAGGGAGGGGCATCGGTGCCTTGCGTCCCACTCACTCCCCCCGCTGCCGCGCCTGCTCCTTGCGCTTGCGCAGGTTCTCGCGCAGGCGGGCGGCGAGGCGCTCGTCGCGGGCAGCAGCAGCCGGCTTCGGCTTCACCGGAGCCGGCGGTTCCTTCATCGTCTCGGCGGTGTCGTCCATCGGAGCGGCTCCGCAACCGGCCTCAATGGCCGGGCTCAGTGGTTGGACTGGTGCAGGATCTGGTCGCGCAGGCCGGTGTCATACTCGACGCCGGCCGCGGTCAGGATCGCCGCGCCGGGGGTGCGCTTCACGATGCCCTTGCGCTCCAGAATGGTCCAGACGGCGTCGTTCTGCAGGCCGGTGGCGTCCTTGGCGGCAACGACGGAATGGCCCAGATGGAAGTGGTTGCCGTGCGCATGCGGCAGGGCGGTGATCTGGAAACCCCCCTCCTCGTCCTCGGCCGGTTTGTTCTCCAGGCGGGCCAGTTCCTGCAGCAGGGTCAGGGTGCGCAGCTGCAGCGGGTTCAGGTTCAGCGGATTCTTCTTCGGGGGCATCGATGGTCCCATCGGTCCTGATGTGTCGCGGTCGCGCAGTAGACCGGCAGCGTGGAGCGCCTGTCAAGCGTGCGAACCGGTCACGGAAAGGTCGTGGATGCAGGCTGGCGCCCCGGCCGCCGCTGGGGCATAAGACCGTCGGACCATCGTCATAAGGACTGTGAGACCATGACCATCCTCGTCACCGGTGCCGCCGGCTTCATCGGATCGCATGTCGCGGCTGCGCTGCTGGACCGCGGGGAGAGCGTGCTCGGCCTCGACAACCTGAACGACTATTATGCGGTGGCCTTGAAAGAGGCGCGGCTGGCCCGGCTGACCGGCCGGCGGGGCTTCCGCTTCATCAGGACCGACATCTCCGACCGTGCGACGGTGGAAGGTCTGTGGCCACAGTTCGGTGATGTGACGGGCGTGGTCCATCTGGCGGCACAGCCGGGCGTGCGCTACTCCATCGAGAACCCTTATGCCTATGTCGACGCCAACGTCACCGGTCAGGTGACCTTGCTGGAGGCGGCGCGGCGCATGCCGGACTTGCGGCATTTCGTCTATGCCTCGACCTCGTCCGTCTATGGCGCCAACCGCAAGATGCCGTTCTCGGTGGAGGATCGGGTCGACAGCCCGGTGTCGGTCTATGCCGCGACCAAGAAGGCGGCGGAGATGCTGGCCTTCACCTACAGCCACCTCTACCAGATGCCGATGACCGGCCTGCGCTTCTTCACGGTCTATGGCCCGTGGAGCCGGCCGGACATGGCGACCTGGCTGTTCGCCGACGCCATCACCGCCGGCCGGCCGATCCGCGTCTTCAACGGCGGCAAGATGAAGCGCGACTTCACCTATATCGACGACATCGTCGCCGGCGTGCTGGCCGCCCTCGACCGCCCCGCCCCCGTCGATGCGGAGACCGGCGCCCCGCACCGCGTCTTCAACCTCGGCAACAACCGGTGCGAGGAGCTGATGCGCTTCATCGGCGTGTTGGAGCAGGCTTTCGGCCGCGAGGCCGTGAAGGTGATGGAACCGATGCAGGCCGGCGACGTGCAGGAAACCGCTGCCGACATCGAGTTGAGCCGCCAAGTGCTGGGCTTCGAACCGAAGACCCCCATCGAGATCGGCCTGCCGCGCTTCGTGGAGTGGTACAAGGGCTATCACAAGCTCTGAGCCTTCCACCCGCCACCTCCACCGCCCGAGCCATCATGACCTCCACCGCCTATTCGACCGCGCTGATCGGCGTCTTCCTGCTCTGTCTGGCCGTCGGCTGGTACCTGTCGACGCGGGTTCTGCGTTATCTGCTCGCGAGCAGCATCATGGACATCCCGAACGAACGGTCGAGCCATCAGGCTCCCACCCCACGCGGCGGAGGCTGGGCGGTGATGCTGACGGTGGTGCCGGTCTTCGCCGTCGCCGGGATCGTTTTCGGCCGGCCGCTGGAGACGGGGGCGGTGCTGCTGGGGACGCTGGCGCTGATGGGCGTGTCGTGGATGGACGACCGGCGGGAACTATCGCCGCTGCTGCGGCTGGCGGTGCAGGCGCTGGCGGTGGCCTTTGGGTTGCTGGCGCTGCCGTCCGACCAGCTGGTGTGGCAGGGCTGGCTGCCCTGGGGGCTCGACCGTGCGGCGACCGCCTTCCTGTGGCTGTGGTTCGTCAATCTCTATAATTTCATGGACGGGATCGACGGGCTGGCCGGCAGCGAAACGATCCTGATCGGCGGCGGCGTTGCGCTGGTGTCGCTGGCGATGGGAGAGTTCGGGCTGACCGGAGTCGCCGGGGCGGCACTGGCCGGGGCAGCGGCGGGGTTCCTGACCCACAACTGGCGGCCGGCCCGCATGTTCATGGGCGATGTCGGCAGCATCCCGCTCGGCCATATCCTGGCCTTCCTGCTTGCCTCGCTGGCGGCGCGTGGCGATTGGGCGGCGGCGCTGATCCTGCCTGCCTATTACCTGACCGACGCCACCATCACGCTGCTGCGCCGGCTGCTGCGCGGCGAGAAGATCTGGCAGGCCCACCGCGAGCATTTCTACCAGAAGGCCGCCAAGGGCGCCGGACGGCATGACCGCGTGGTGTTGACCATCATCGGCTACAGCCTCGTCCTCGTCGCCGCGGCGCTGGCAGCCGGAAGCTTCGGCGCCTGGACGCTCCTGCCCGGTGCGGTGACCGTCGCGCTGCTGCTGGCAACGCTGACGCGCATGTCGAAGGCATGATCCCGATGACCGCTGCATTCCTCGACCTGTCGGTCGTCCTTTACCATCCCGATCCGGAGCTGCTGGCCCGTTCGCTCGACACCATCGGTGCCGCCGCCGACCGGCTGGCCGAGGGGGCCGGGGTACAGACCCGGCTGTGGATCGTCGACAATGGCTCACCAAAGGACGGCCATGGGGGCAGCGACCCAGGCTCCAACCCGTTCCGGGCGCTGCTGGACCGCTATGCGGAAGCCGGGCGGCCGCCGGTGACGCTGATCGCAGGGCACGGCAATGTCGGCTATGGCGCCGGGCACAATCTGGCGATCCGGCAGGGCGACGCGCCTTATCACCTGATCCTGAACTACGACATCCTGCTGGAACCCGACGCTCTGCTGGCCGGCTGGCGCTATATGGAGGCGCACCCGCGCACCGTCCTGCTGACGCCCAAGGTGTTCGGCCCGTCGGGCGAGCAGGAATTCCTGTGCAAGCGCCGGCCGACCGTGCTGGATCTCGGCCTGCGCGCCTTCGCCCCTGCATCGGTCAAGCGGATGTTCACCCGGCGGCTCGACCGCTACGAGATGCGCGACGTCACCCGCGACGCCGTCGTCACCGGGCTTGAGCAGGTCAGCGGAGCCTTCATGCTGTTCCGGCGCGATGCGCTGACCCGGCTGGGCGGCTTCGACGACGGCTATTTTCTGTATTTCGAGGATTTCGACCTGTCGCGCCGAGCGATGACGCTGGGTGAGATCGCCTATGTGCCGGAGGTGCGCATGGTGCATTTCGGCGGCAAGGCGGCGCGCAAGGGCGGCGCGCACATCCGGATGTTCGCCCGTTCCGCCCTACGCTTTTTCAACACCCACGGATGGCGGCTGGTCTGAGCTGTGCGATTTCCGCAGCCCCGGCCGGCCGCGGGTCTTCAGCAGCAGCGGGTTCCAGGCGATCATGCCGGCGACCTGACCCAGCGTGGCCTTGCGGTCGCGCTGGATGACGCGGCGCTTGGCGATCATGCGAGGCAGCCCGCACAGGGCATCGCGGATGCCGCGACCGATGGCGCCGGTGCGGTCGCTGCCCAGGCTGCGGAACACCAGATAGACCACCAGCAGCGCATGGCCGAAGAAGGCCAGCGGCAGCAGCGGCAGCGGCATGTTCTTCACCATGGTCCACACCAGATTGCGGACGCCGTGATACTGGGCGAAGGTGCCGTACTGCTTGGACACGCCGCTGCTGACATGCTCCACCACCGCGTCGCCGACCTGGACCGCCGGTCCGCCGCTGAGCCGGATGCGGAAGCCGAGATCGACATCCTCGCAATAGCAGAAGAAATCCTCGTCGAAGCCGCCGACGGCCTCGAAATAGTCGCGCCGGTACATGGCCGCGGCGGCGCACGGCGAAAAGACCGTTCCGCTGTAGTAGGGCGGCTTCAGCATGCGGCGGTAGTTGACCCGCCAGGCGAAGCCGAAGATGGAATACTGGTCGCCCTCGCCGTCGATCATGCGGGGATCGTGCGAGAAAAGTTGGGTCGAGCCGAACATCGCCACATCGGGCTGCGCATGGGCGGCGGCCTGCAGCCGCTCCATCCAGTCGCGGCGCGGGAAGGCGTCGGGGTTCAGCGTGACGATCCAGGGAACGGTGGCACCGGCGGCACCGACATTGTTCGCCTTGGCGAAGCCCACATTCGTGTCCAGCCGGACCATGCGGAATCGCGGATCGGCAGGCAGAGCGATGCCGTCGACGTCCTTCGAGGCATTGTCGACGATCACCACCTCGAAAGCGGGATCGGTCTGGTCGAGCAGACAACCAATGACGCGATTGACGAAGTCGGCGCAATTAAAGCTGACGATGATGATTCGGCTGTGCCGATCATTCGCATCGTCCACGAGATGTGACATGTCTTGGTAGCGTCCTTATTCACGCGTCCCTGTCCAGCTTATAACCATTCCCTTCATCGACCGAAAGCCGGAAAAGGTGCCTGGGACCTTGCGCCGTGGCGCACCCTGGCCAAACCGGATAATAAATCGTTCCTCAGTCCACCATACCAACCAAGCCCGGACCATCCCGCACATGCGCGTTCTCCTGACCGGCGCCACCGGCTTCGTCGGCCGCCACACCGTCCCGCTGCTGGCCGCCCGCGGACATCAGGTGCGTGCGGCGCTGCGCACCGCCTCGGAAGGGCCGTGGGAGCCGGCCGTCGTCGGCGACATCGGCCCCGACACCGACTGGACGGCCGCACTCGCCGGCGTGGCCGCCGTGATCCACATGGCGGCCCGCGTCCATGTGATGCGCGACACCGCCGCCGATCCGCTGGCGGAGTTTCGCCGCGTCAACACCGCCGGCACCGTCCGGCTGGCGGAGCAGGCGGCCGCGGCCGGGGTGAAGCGCTTCGTCTTCCTCAGCAGCATCAAGGCGATGGTGGACGAAAGCCGCCCCACCCCGCTGGACGCCGCGACGACACCCGACCCCCACAGCCCCTATGGAGTGTCGAAGCTGGAAGCCGAACGCGCGCTGGCGGAGATCGCGGCCCGCACCGGCATGGAGGTCGCGGTGATCCGCCCGCCGCTGGTCTATGGGCCAGGCGCCGCCGGCAACATGCGCGCCCTGCTGAAGCTGGTGGCGACCGGCCTGCCGCTGCCCTTGGGCGGCATCCGCAACCGGCGCAGCCTGATCTATGTCGGCAACCTCGCCGATGCGGTGGTGACGGTGCTGGAGCATCATGATGCCGCCGGACAGACCTTCCTGGTCCAGGATGGGGAGCCGCTGTCGACCGCCGATCTGGTGCGCGCCATCGCCGCCGCGCTCGGCCGTCCGGCCCGGTTGATCCCGGTGCCGCAGGGGCTGATGGCGCTGGGCGCGGCGCTGACCGGGACGCGGGCGGTGTTCGACCGTCTGGCGGGCACGCTCACGGTGGATGACGCTCCCATCCGCAACAGGCTTGGCTGGCGCCCGCCCCATGACCTTGCGACCGGGTTGCGCGCCACGGCGGAATGGTTCAAAGCTTCCCGCGGCTGATCGCGACGTCGAAACAAGCCGAACGAACGAACAAGGTTTAGCGGCATGCGCATCCCGTCCGCACGGGCATCCCTGGTGTTCCTGCATGATCTGGTGATGACCGGGGTGGCCCTGGTCGTCGCCCTCTATCTGCGGGTGGGCGGTTCCGCCTTCGGTCTTTACTTCGACGCGCTGACGATCGCCCTGCCGGTGCTGGTCGGGCTGTCGGCCGCGGTGTTCGTGCTGTTCGGTCTGTACCGCGGCATCTGGCGCTACGCCTCCATCCCCGACCTGATGCAGGTGGTGCGCGCCGTCACGGTGGCGGTGCTGTGCTTCGTGCTGGCGATGTTCCTGCTGACGCGCGCCGAACTGCTTCCCCGCTCGCTGCCGCCGATCCTGTGGCTGGTGCAGATGCTGCTGCTGGGCGGGCCGCGCTTCGCCTACCGCTTCCTGAAGGACCGCCGTTTCAGCTGGGCCGAGGCGGTGGAGGGCGTGCCGCGCATCCCCGTCCTGCTGCTGGGCGTCGGCGACGCGGCGGAGCTGTTCATCCGCTCGCTCGACCAGCCGGGACAGTCGGCCTACCGCGTGGTCGGCATCCTCGACGACAAGGGCCGCCGCATCGGCCATGCCGTGCGCGGCGTGCCGGTGCTGGGCGGCCCCGACGACCTCGAACAGGTGGTCCAGGCGCTGGAGCGCAAGGGCGAACGGCCGCAGCGGCTGATCATCACCAAGGGCAATGCCGAGCTGAAGGGATCGACCCTGCGCAGCCTGCTCGACCGGGCGGAGGCGCTGGGGCTGGTCATGTCCCGGCTGCCCAGCCTGACCGAGTTCAAGTCGGCGCTGGGCGAAGGCAAGGGCGTGGAGGTGCGCCCCATCGCGCTGGAGGATCTGCTGGGCCGGCCGCAGGCGGTGCTGGACCGCGGAGCCATCTCCGGACTGATCGGCGGGCGGCGGGTGATCGTCACCGGCGCCGGCGGCACCATCGGCAGCGAGCTGGTCCGCCAGATCGCCGCGCTGGGTCCGGAACGGCTGATCCTGCTCGATGCCGGGGAGTTCAACCTCTACAGCATCGAGATGGAGGTGCGGGAGAAGTTCCCCGGCCTCGACACCCGCGCGGTGATCGCCGACGTGCGCGACCGCGACCGGGTCATGCGCCTGTTCCAGGACGAACGCCCCGCCCTGGTCTTCCATGCCGCCGCGCTGAAGCATGTGCCGCTGGTGGAGGCCAACCCGTGCGAGGGCGCGCTGACCAACGTGGTCGGCACCCGCAACGTGGCCGACGCGGCGCGCACCGCCGGCTGCCTCGCCATGGTGCTGATCTCCACCGACAAGGCGATCCGCCCGACCAGCGTGATGGGCGCGGCCAAGCGCTTCGCCGAGACCTATTGCCAGGCGCTGGACGTGTTGCCGCCGCGCGACGGGACGGAGCACGCCACCCGCTACATGACCGTGCGTTTCGGCAATGTGCTGGGCTCGTCCGGCTCCGTCGTGCCGCTGTTCACCCGGCAGCTGGCGCAGGGCGGGCCGCTGACCGTCACCCACCCGGACATGCGCCGCTATTTCATGACCGTGCGCGAAGCGGTGGAACTGGTGCTGCAGGCGTCGGCCCACGGCGCCACCCGCGCGGAGGACCGCGGCAAGATCCTGGTGCTGGACATGGGCGAGCCGGTGAAGATCGCCGACCTCGCCCGCCAGATGATCCGGCTGGCCGGCTATCGGCCGGGCGTGGACATCGAGATCGCCTACACCGGCCTGCGCCCAGGCGAGAAGCTGTTCGAGGAAATCCTGACCGCCGCGGAGGCGCCGAGCCGCACCGAGGCCGACGGCGTCTTCCTCGCCTCCCCCCGGCTGATCGACTATGCGCTGATCAACCGTGCGGTGGGCGAGCTGGAAACCGCGGCGCGGGCTGGCGACGGCGAGCGGGTTCTGTCGATCCTCGGCACCGTCGTGCCCGATTTCCGCGCCGAAGCGGTGCTTCCGCCTGCCGCCACGCAGGCGTAATTCGGGAGCTTATTCCGGGAGCGAAAAAAAGTGGCCTGCGGTGTGATTTTAAGCGCTTGCATCCCCAAAAGGCCTGTGGCATAACCCGCGCCACTTCGGGGGGCGGTCAAGCCTGAACGCCTCACCCGGACGCATCGCCCCGGCGATGATCGGTTATCGGGGCTGCCGTAGCTCAGTGGTAGAGCACTCCCTTGGTAAGGGAGAGGTCGAGAGTTCAATCCTCTCTGGCAGCACCATTCCTCCGATCCTGTCATCAGGCGTTCGTATCCGGCGCTGCCGTAGCTCAGTGGTAGAGCACTCCCTTGGTAAGGGAGAGGTCGAGAGTTCAATCCTCTCTGGCAGCACCATCCTCCTCTTTTAAAAACTCCCCTTGAAAATCGGTTCATCGCTTCCTTGACCTTGCCGCCGAAAGGCCGCAAGAAACGCGCGCGCGTTCACACAGCGTGAACAGTTGGTACACGATTTCACAGTGCGTGAAATCACAGGCGCGGGTTCGTTTCGGGAGGATGTCACCATGGCCGGCAACAGCTTCGGCACGCTTTTCCGCTTCACCACCTGGGGCGAGAGCCACGGTCCGGCCATCGGCGTCGTCGTGGACGGCTGCCCGTCGCTGATCGACCTCGTTGCGGAAACGGACATCCAGCCCTGGATGGACAAGCGCCGGCCCGGCCAGTCCCGCTACACCACCCAGCGCCAGGAACCCGATCAGGTGAAGATCCTGTCCGGCGTGTTCGAGGGCAAGACGACCGGCACCCCGATCTCGCTGCTGATCGAGAACACCGACCAGCGTTCCAAGGACTACAGCGACATCGCCGGCAAATTCCGCCCCGGCCATGCCGACTACACCTACTGGCAGAAATACGGCATCCGCGATTACCGCGGCGGTGGCCGGTCCTCGGCGCGGGAAACCGCCTGCCGGGTCGCCGCCGGTGCGGTGGCGCGCAAGGTGCTGGGCAGCGCCATCCAGGTGCGTGGCGCGCTGGTGCAGATCGGTCCGCACAAGATCGACCGCAGCCGCTGGGATTGGGCGGAGATCGACAACAACCCCTTCTTCTGCCCCGACCCGGTCGCCGCCACCCGGTGGGCCGAGTATCTCGACGGCATCCGCAAGAGCGGCTCGTCGGTCGGCGCGGTGGTGGAACTGGTGGCGTCCGGCGTGCCGGTCGGCCTGGGCGACCCGCTCTACGACAAGCTGGACAGCGACCTCGCCTGCGCGATGATGACGATCAACGCAGTGAAGGGCGTGGAGATCGGCAACGGCTTCGCCGCCGCCGAACTGACCGGCGAGCAGAACGCCGACGAGATGCGCATGGGTCCGGACGGTCAGCCGCAGTTCCTGTCCAACAATGCCGGCGGCATCCTGGGCGGCATCTCCACCGGGCAGGACATCGTCGTGCGATTCGCGGTGAAGCCGACCAGTTCGATTCTGACCCCGCGCCAGACGGTGGACACCGCCGGCAACGACACCGACATCCTGACGAAGGGCCGCCACGACCCCTGCGTCGGCATCCGCGCCGTGCCGGTGGGCGAGGCGATGATGGCCTGCGTGCTGGCCGACCACCTGCTGCGTCGGCGGGCCGAGCGGCGGGAGTAGGTTGTCGGCGATACCCCCTCCCCATCCCTCCCCCGCTCTCGGGCGGCCGAAGGCCGGTCCGATCGCGGGAGAGGGGGCAGGACGTTAGTCGGCGTGAGTGAAATGCCAAAACGGCGGAGTTCCCTCTCCCGCCAAAGGCGGGGGAGGGTTAGGGAGGGGGCCACAGCGCCGGCAATAACGGTCCCTTACACAGTCACCCCACACCACAGGACCACCCCATGCCCGCTCTCCGCCACGGACAGCGCCTGATCCTCGCCCTGGCGATGTTGATCGCCGCCGTGCCCGCGGCCATGGCGGACACCAGGCCCTTCCAGGAGTTCGACGAGACCTTCAAGTCCTGGAAGCTCTACTGCCAGCTCTGGACCGCCACCCGGCAGGTGGAATGCGAGCTGACCGCCCGCGGCACCAACGACCGCACCGCCCGGCTGGTCTGGCTGCGCTCGACCGAGAAATGGCGCGAGGGGCTGCGCTTCCGGGTGTCCGCCGAAGCGCTGGATCTCGACAAGCTGGTGCGCGTCTGGGCCGACCGCGCAGTGTTCAAGCCCGACGCCCCCTGCAAGCCCTACCGGTTCGAGACCAACACCTGCGCGGTGACCGATCCCGACATCAACCGCCGCATGGTGGAGAGGATCGCCCCGGCGCCGGAAGTCTCCATCGTCGGCCAGTCACCGGCCGGCGAGAAGACGGAGGTGCGTTTCCCGCTCGCCGGCTTCCGCGAAGCGCTGGAGCGCAGCGACGCCATCCGCGCGATGTCCGGCAGGCCATGGTCAACCCGCCCCGATGCCGATTGATCCCTATATAGCAATCCCAGCGACAAGAACCGACGGACTCCCCGCCCAGTGACCGACAGCCATTTCCCCGGCAAGGACGCCATTCTCGCCTTCATCCGGTCCAGCACCACCCCCGTCGGCAAGCGCGAGATCGCCCGCGCCTTCAAGCTGTCCGGATCGGCCGACCGCGAAATGCTGAAGGACCTGCTGCGCGAACTGGAAGCGGACGGAGCTGTGGAGCGCGGGCGCAACAAGCGCATGGCCCCGCCGCAATCCCTGCCCGCCGTCGCCGTGCTGCTGATCACCGGCGTCGATGCGGACGGCGAGTTGTCGGCCCGCCCCTTGACCTGGACCGGCGAGGGCAACCCGCCGCGTATCTTCCTGCTGCCGGAAAGGAAATCGCGGGGCGAGGACAAGCCGCTGGCGGTCGGCGACACGCTGCTGGCGAAGCTCGCCCGCATCAACGACCGCCTCTATGAGGCTCGCGTCATCCGCCGCATAGATGGCGAGCGGGAGGGCCGCATCCTCGGCGTCTACCGGCCGAGCGCCGATGGCGGGCGCATCCTCCCGACCGACCGCCGCCACAAGACCGAATTCCTGGTTCTGCCGTCCAACCGCGGCGACGCCGAAGCGGGCGACCTCGTCTTTGCCGACGTCCTGCCGGCCGGACGTGCCGGCCAGCCGCAGGCCCGCGTGGTGGAACGGCTGGGCTCCACCGACGAGCCGCGCGCCTTCAGCCTGATCGCCATCCACGCCCACGGCATCCCCACCGTCTTCCCGCACGCAGCCCTGCGCGAGGCGGAACTGGCGGCGGTGCCGGCGCTGATGCAGCGGGAGGATTTGCGCGACATCCCGCTGGTGACCATCGACGGCGCCGATGCCCGCGATTTCGACGATGCCGTCTGGGCGGAGCCCGACAGCGACCCAGAGAACCTGGAAGGCTGGCACCTGATCGTCGCCATCGCCGACGTATCCTATTACGTGCGCCCCGGATCGGCGCTCGACCGGGCGGCGTACGAGCGCGGCAACTCCGTGTACTTCCCCGACCGCGTCGTGCCGATGCTGCCGGAGGCGCTGTCGAACGGACTGTGCTCGCTCCGTCCGGAAGAGGACCGCGCCTGCCTCGCCTTCCACCTGTGGATCGACCGCAACGGTGTGCTGATCCGGCATCGGCTGGTCCGCGCACTCATGCGGTCGGCGGCGCGGCTGACCTATGAACAGGTGCAGGATTGCCACGACGGCCGGCCGGACGAGGTGACGGCGCCGCTGGCCGAAAGCGTGATCGCCCCGCTGTTCGGCGCATACGCCCGGCTGGCCGCCGCACGCACCAAGCGCGGGACACTGGAGCTGGATCTGCCCGAACGCCGCGTGCTGATCGACGAGCGCGGCCGGGTCGCCGAAATCGCGGTTCGCGAACGCCACGACAGCCACCGGCTGATCGAAGAGTTCATGATCGCCGCCAACGTCGCAGCGGCGGAGGTGCTGGAACGGCGCACCATGCCCGGCCTCTACCGCATCCACGACCGTCCCTCGATGGACAAGATGGAGGCGCTGCGCGGTTTCCTCGCCGACATCGGCCATCCGCTGGGCAAGAGCGCCGATCTCACGCCCAGCCACTTCACCCGCATCCTGCGCAAGGTGGAAGGCACGTCGCATGCGCCGCTGGTCAGCGAGGTGATCCTGCGCGCCCAGGCCCAGGCCGCCTACAGCCCGGACAACATCGGCCATTTCGGGCTGGCCCTGCACCGCTACGCCCATTTCACCTCGCCGATCCGCCGCTATGCCGACCTGATCGTCCACCGGGCGCTGATCCGCACCCTGGGGCTGGGCGTCGGCGGGCTGGACGACGAGACGCTGGGCCGGCTGGCGGAAATCGGGGAGCACCTGTCCGGAACCGAACGCCGTGCCGCCGCCGCCGAACGCGACGCGGTCGACCGCTACACCGCAGCCTTCCTGGCCGACCGGGTGGGGGAGCGATTCAGCGGCCGCATCGCCGGCGTCAGCCGCTTCGGGCTGTTCGTGCGGCTGGACGAGAGCGGCGCCGACGGGCTGATCCCGGCCAGCACCCTGCCCGACGACAGGTACGATCATGACGAGGCGGCGCACGCCCTGGTCGGGCAGCGTACGGGCCGTACATACCGCCTCAGCAGCCCGGTCAAAGTGGTCCTGATGGAGGCCGATCCGGTCAGCGGCAGCATGCTTTTCCGACTGTCCGACTCGGACTGACTCCAAGTCTCCAGCCGATACCGTTGCTTAACGGCAACGCTTGCGCCGTGTGACGAACCGATGGCGGACTCGTGGCAAAGCCAAGGGTTCGCCCCTGCGGCACCATACAAGCGTGACCTAGGCGACACAGGCCGGGACAATCCGCAACATTGCGAATCGCTCCGCAATTTTGTCCCGCACACCCTCCTGAACGAAGGTGTATCTATCCCCCATCCGGGACCGGCACCATCCTCGTCCGGTCCGGCTGCAGGAAAGGGAGGCCGCGGTTCGCCCCATGGCCAATTGCGATCACAGCGCGTGCGATCACACCGTACCGTCACGCGTGTCGCCGTTTCGGATCCCCGCGATGTCGAGCTTGGCGCGCCGCCTGTGCCGCTCCATCCGCCATTCCGCCCTCCAGCTTTCGACTGCGGCGTTCCTCGCCTCCACCGCGGTCGCAGCCCCCACCCAGTCCCTTCCAGCCAGTGTCCCGCCGCCCGTCAGCGAGCAGGTCTTCGCCGTCGGCTTCGGCAAGATCGCCGAGGTGTATCTGGACGCCGTGTCCTTCAACCGCCTGGGCATGGACGGTCTGAAGGGCCTGAGCGCCCTCGATCCCGCCGTGACGGTGGAGCGCGCCGGCAGCACCGTACGCCTATACGTGTCGGGCACTCTGGCCGCGGAGTACGGAGCTGCGCCGGACGCCGACGCCGGCGGCTGGGCGGCGCTGACCACCCGCGTCATCGACCGCGCGCGCAGCCATTCCCCCGTCCTGTCCAAGGCGACGCCGGAACGGCTGTACCAGGTGGTGTTCGACGGCATCACCGCCGATCTCGACGGGTATTCCCGCTACACCGGCGTCCAGCGCGCGACCAACGAGCGGGCGCAGCGCGAAGGCTATGGCGGCGTCGGCATCTCGCTGGACAGCAACGCCAATGGCCGCGTGACCTTGCACGACATCATGCCGCACAGCCCGGCCGAACGCGCCGGCATCATCGACGGCGAACAGCTTCTGGCGATCGACGGCGAGCTGACGACACGGATGACCGCGGCCGAGATGCGCGACCGGCTGCGCGGCCCGACCGGCACCCTGGTCACGCTGACCGTCGCGCGCGACAACGCCGCGCCGCGCCGCCTGCCGCTGCGGCGGGAGCGGGTGGTGCCCAACACCATCACCTATTCGCTGTCCGGCGACGTCGGCATCGTCAAGCTCGACCGCTTCAACGCCACCACCGCCTCCAGCCTGCGGACTGCGGTCAACGCCATCCGCCAGACCGCCGGCCCGACCCTTAACGGGATGGTGCTGGACCTGCGCGGCAATCCGGGCGGGCTGCTGGACCAGGCGGTCGCGGTGGCGGACCTGTTCATGCGCCGCGGCCGGATCATCTCCACCGAAGGGCGCAACCCGGAAAGCCGCCAGCGCTTCGACGCCAACCCTGACGACCTGTTGGACGGGCTGCCGCTGGTGGTTCTGGTCGACGGCCGCTCCGCCTCCTCGGCGGAGGTGGTGGCGTCGGCGCTGCAGGACTCGGGCCGTGCGGTGGTGGTGGGCGCGTCCAGCTACGGCAAGGGCAGTGTCCAGACCGTCACCCGGCTGCCCAACGACGGCGAGCTGTTCCTGACCTGGAGCCGCATCTACACGCCGGCCGGCTACACCCTGCACCGCCAGGGCGTGCAGCCCACCGTCTGCACCAGCCGGGCCGGCCAGACCGATCCGGACACCCTGCTGTCCGATCTGCGCGAGGGGCGGCTGCGCCCGGCGCAGATCGCGAGCTGGCGGTCCAAGGCGGCCGACGACGAGCATGCGCTGAGCGCCCTGCGCGAAGCCTGCCCCTGGAAGGAGCATGAGCCCGACCTGGACCTGAAGGTCGCCATGCGGCTGCTGTCCGAGCCGGCGCTGTACCAACGCGCGGTCGCCAGCGCCGTGGTCAACACGGTGGCGGAGCGCTGAGTCCGGACACGGGAACGACGGGCCCTGTGGCAATCGAGGTCGGGCATCGATTTCACCGCCCATAAGGCTTGACATTGCGGCGTCAGACGGTATTTTCCGCCGCTACGACGCCGCCCCCGCCGGGCCGGCGGGGCACGGATTTTTTGTCGGGATCGAGATCATGGCCAAGCAGAACACCGTCCTCATCAAGCTGGTGAGCACGGCTGACACCGGTTTCTTCTACGTGAAGAAGAAGAACCCGAAGAAGACCACCGAGAAGCTGTCGTTCCGCAAGTACGACCCGGTGGCGCGCAAGCACGTTGAGTTCAAGGAAGCCAAGATCAAGTAAGTCTTGTCCGACACTGAGCTGTGCTTCGAATGAACAAGGCCGCCTTTATGGCGGCCTTTTCGTTTTTGTCAGAGCTTTGCATTTTCCACACCAGGGCTGGTGCGGCATCCGGTCGCTGCCGCTATTTGCGGTGACCGCCACACCACGGATGCGTGCATTCCAAATGGGGCACTTCGGGCGGACACTGTTCGGACGGTAACCGACTCCGGAGGGACCGACCATGCCCGACACGCATCTCATCCCGTCCACCGGCCCGTCCGCCAACCCGCCCACCGGCCCGCTTGCCGACTCCGGCGCGACCGTGCCGGACGCCGGCCGGCGGCAGGCTCTCGCGACCCGCTTCCAGAAGGCGCGCGCCCGCACGGCTGAACTGGTCGCCACCTTGTCGCCGGAAGACCTGATGGTCCAGACCGTCCCCGACGGCGCCCCGGCGAAATGGCACCTCGCCCACACCAGCTGGCTTTTCGAGGTGGCGGTGCTGATTCCCTTCAGCCCAGGCTACCGCCCCTACGACCCCGCCTTCCTCGACCTGTTCGCGGCGCGCGGCGAGCGATTCGCCGCTCCGCCCCGCGTGCTGTCCCGTCCCAGCACCGCGGAGATCATGCGCCATCGCGACCAGATCAACGCCGCGGTGCTGCATCTGATCGAGCAGATCGACGACGGCCTGTGGGACACGGTCGAACCGGCACTGGTGATGGCCATCGCCCACGAACGCCGCCACCAGGAGCGCATGCTCCTGCACATCAAGCATGCCCTGTGGTCCAACCCGTTGCGCCCAGCCTATGAACCGGCGCCGGACCATCCGCATCTTGGGGCACCGCCCGACGGCTGGGTGGAACAGGCCGGTGGGCTGGTCGAGATCGGCCGCCCCGCCCCCTTGCCCGGATTCGACCATGAGGGGCCACGCCACCGCGTCTGGCTGGACCCCTATCGCTTGGCCGCCCGCCCGGTCACCTGCGGCGAGTTCCTGGCCTTCATCGAAGCCGGCGGCTACAGCGACCGCTCGCTCTGGCTGTCCGACGGTTGGGAGACCGCGCGGGCGGAGGGCTGGAGCACCCCGCTCTATTGGGAGCGCGGCAGCAGCGAGCAGAGCGGGGACCTGAAAAGCGTTTCCGGCTGGCGGGTCTTCACCCTCTACGGCATGCAGCCGCTCGACCCGGACGAGCCGGTCTGCCATGTCAGCTGGTACGAGGCCGACGCCTATGCCCGCTGGGCCGGGAAGCGCCTTCCACGTGAAGCCGAATGGGAGGCGGTCGCCGCCGGCTGCGACAGCATGGGCAATCTGCTGGGAACCGGCCATCGCCATCCGCGCTGCGGCACCTGTCACGGCACCGGCCCCTGGCAGATGTGCGGCGACGTGTGGGAATGGACGGCCGATGCCTTCGCCACATATCCGGGCTACCGCCGGCCGGACGGCCCGGACGAGGCGGTCAATGGCCGACTCGCCAGCAACCGCATGGTCCTGCGCGGCGGCAGTTGCCTGACCCCCTTCGACCATGCCGGACCCTGGACGCGGCATTACCTGCGGCCGGAGACCCGTTTGTCGGTGAGCGGTTTCCGGCTGGCGGAGGACGCGGTTTAGGAGATTTGGCCGGACGTCCCCGCCGCGCCTGCCGCCACGCCCCCGGCCACCAGCGCCCGCGCCTGCCCCTGGGTCAGGATGCCGCGTTCGGTCAAGCGGGTGAACAGCGCGGCGGCCAGTTCGGCCACGGCCAGCGCCTCCCCCTGGGGGCCGTTGCGTGGGTGATGGACCACGCCGAAGGCGGCGGCGAACCGGTCGGGGGACGCGCCGGCCAGCGCCGGGTCCAGCGACGCCGCCAGTACGCCGAGGTCCAAGCCCTGCGGCAGGGCGGGATCGGCGATGCCCGCCAGCGTGGCGGACCGCGCCAGGGCGGCGAGCGCCTGGTCGATGCCGATGCCGACGGCGATGCAGTTGTGCAGCGCATCCTGGATCGCCGGCCAGACGGCGGCGAAGGGGCGTTCGCCCGCCACCATTGCGGTGCCGATGCCGTGACGGGCGGTCGCCTCCTCCGGCACCGGATCGATGGGGTCGATCAGAAGGGCGAGCGACACGGTCGGGAAGATGCGCGATCCCGCCAGCCGAACCGTGCCGACCGCGATGACCGGACCGCTGTCCGGCTCCACCCCCGCCGTCGCCACCCACAGCGCGACGAACGGCAGTGCGGCCAGCGGCTCGTCGTCACCCAGCGGGGCGGCAGGCTGGGCCGTTCGAAGAGTGAGCGCCCGCTTGCCGGTCAACCCGGCGCCGTTGGCCATGCCGCGGGCGGGAAAGGACAGCATCACTCCGGAATTCAGGCCGAGATCGACGAGCCTTGCGGACAGTTCACCCTCTTCCGTCCGGCGCAGCACCGCGGAGGCGGGCGCCCCGCCGCCGCGCGCCCGTTCGATGGCGCGGGCCAGATCGTCGCGCAGCAGGGCCTTGCCGATGTCGGCACCCTCCTCCACCTCCAACAGCCGGGCGGCGGCGGGGTTGAGCCGCTCCACCCGCCCCAGTTCGTCGATGATCAGCAACGGATCGTCGGTGAGGACCAGCGCCGCGCGAACCGCCCGGTCCATGCGACCGCCGCCCAGTGGTCCAAGCCCGAGAGGCCCGCGCCCCAACGGACCATCCGCCAGCGGTCCATCGCCTGCCGGCTGACCGCCGCCCCGGACCAACCCCGCGGCGGCCTCCGCCAGGCGCCCGACCTCGCCGCCGCGTCCGCCCGCCCAGGGCTCCAGGTCGATGCGGCTGCGCCCGCCGGACAGGCGGTCCGCCAGACGTTCCAGATCGCCGAAATGGCGGGACAGGCGGGAGAAGACGAACCAAACCGCCAGCAGGCCGATCCCGCAGATCGTCAGCCCGCGCGTGAAGGCGGTCCGGTCCTCCGCCGCCAGCTGCGTGATTTCCACGCCCAGAAAGACCAGCGTGGCTGCCGCCACCGCAAGCCCCAGCATCGCCACGCGCCAAACGCCGCCCTTCATCGGGCCGCCTCCCCCTCGTTGTGCCCGGACTCTAGCGGGCCAAGAGGAAACGGAGAAGCGACGTGCGTGTTCAGCGCGCCAGCAGGGCGGCCCGCGCGCCGTCCACCTGCTCCACCAGGCCGGCCAGCGCCACCCTGACGTCTCCCGACAGGCCAATCATCAGCAGCGCCACCACCGCCACGGCCAACGCGTGGTCAAGGAAGGATCGATTCGCTTGGTTGCGGAAGAACGGACGGATCGGCGGCATCGCTGACTGGCTCCGGCACAGGAGGAAATGACGAATTGACGGGCGGCGCCAGCCTACCGGGGGAAAAGCCCAACGAATGCTTAACAGCGCGGGAACCAAACGGCTTGTCCTGCTTTTGACACCAGCGAATCGCGATTCGCAGAAGTTTTTCAAAGTCGAGGCTACGCTTTCCGCTTCACTCCGGTCGAGTTACCCTTTGTCGCTGCCCGCGCAAACTCGGATTACCGCCTTTGCGTAAAATACATAGCAACTTCCAACCGATCTTTTGCTATCGCTCTGTTGCATTTCCTGGTTTGCCTGCTTGCCGGATGATGCTAAGAGTAGGTCATCCAGCGACAACACTCCTTTCCGCAT
>NZ_DASPIS010000023.1:0-25573 GCF_035628975.1 Azospirillum sp.
CCCTCCCCATCCCTCCCCCGCTTCGCGGGAGAGGGGGTAGGACGCTCGTCGGCGTGAACCGAATCGCGAAGCGGCGGAGTTCCCTCTCCCGCGGAGCGGGGGAGGGTTAGGGTGGGGGCACCGGGGCCGGCGCCCCTCAGATCACCCGCGCCTCGTTCTTCAGCTTGTCGACCAATGCGGCGACGTCCGGCACCTTGATGCCGGCCTGACGCTTGGCCGGCTCGGCGACCTTCACCGTCTTCAGCCCCGGCGTCACATCGACACTCAGGGCGTCCGGCGTGACCGTCTCCAGCGGCTTCTTCTTCGCCTTCATGATGTTGGGCAGCGAAGCATAACGCGGCTCGTTGAGGCGCAGGTCGGCGGTGACCACCGCCGGCAGCTTCAGCGACACGACCTCAAGCCCGCCGTCGATCTCGCGCGTCACCGCAACGGCATCGCCCGCCGGAGCGACCTTCGAGGCGAAAGTGCCCTGGCCCCAGCCGAGCAGGGCAGCGAGCATCTGGCCGGTCTGGTTGCAGTCATCGTCGATCGCCTGCTTGCCGAGGATGACGAGGCCGGGGGCTTCCTTCTCGACCAGGGCCTTGAGGACCTTGGCGACGGCCAGCGGTTCAGTGGTCACGTCGGTCTGCACCAGGATGGCGCGGTCGGCACCCATGGCGAGAGCGGTGCGTAGCGTTTCCTGCGCTTGCGCCGGGCCGATGGAGACGACGACGATCTCGGTCGCCTTGCCGGCCTCCTTCAGGCGCACCGCCTCTTCGACGGCGATCTCGTCGAAGGGGTTCATCGAGAACTTCACGTTGGACGTCTCGACGCCGGACTGATCGGTCTTCACCCGGATCTTGACGTTGTAGTCGACGACGCGCTTCACGGCGCAAAGGATCTTCATGGCGCGGGTCCCTTTGGAAATGGGCGGCGTGCAGGCATGGGAGGGCGATAGCCCCCTCCCCATCCCTCCCCCTCTTCGAGGGAGAGGGGGCAGGACGCTTGACGGCATGACGTGATTGGCAAGGCGGCGGAGTTCCCTCTCCCTCGATCGGACCGGCCTTCGGCCGGCCGAGAGCGGGGGAGGGTTAGGGAGGGGGCAAAGCGTCCCGCCCCTTACAGCCCTTCGGTCTGCTTGCGCAGGACGTATTTCTGGATCTTGCCCGTCGAGGTCTTCGGCAGCGGGCCGAACACCACCGTGCGCGGGCACTTGAAGTGGGCCATGTGGGCGCGGCAGAAGGCAATGATGTCGGCCTCGGTCGCGGTGGCGCCGTCCTTCAGCGTGACGAAGGCGCAGGGCGTCTCGCCCCACTTCTCGTCATGGCGGGCGACGACGGCGGCCTCCAGCACCTCGGGGTGCTTGTAGAGGACATCTTCCACTTCGATGGACGAGATGTTCTCGCCGCCGGAGATGATGATGTCCTTCGACCGGTCCTTGATCTCGACATAGCCGTCTTCATGCCAGACGGCGAGGTCGCCGGTGTGGAACCAGCCGCCGGCGAAGGCCTCTTCCGTCGCCTTGGGGTTCTTCAGGTAGCCCTTCATGACGTTGTTGCCGCGCATCATGATCTCGCCCATCGTGCGGCCGTCCTTCGGCACCGGCTCCAGCGTGAAGGGATCGGCGACGATCACCGCCTCCAGCATCGGGCCGCGGACGCCCTGGCGGGCCTTGATCGCCGCCTTCTCGTCCAGCGACAGGCCGTCCCAGCGGTCGTGCCAGACGCAGACCACGGTCGGGCCGTAGCATTCGGTCAGGCCGTAGACATGGGTGACTTCCCAGCCCATCCGCTCCATGCCGGCGATGACGGCGGCGGGCGGGGCGGCGCCGGCGACCATCACCTTCACCTTCTGCTCGATGCCCTGCTTCAGCTCGGCCGGCGCGTTGTTCAGCATGTTCAGAACGATGGGCGCGCCGCAGAAGTTGGTCACCCGCTCCTCGCGAATCAGCTTCAGCACCGCGTCCGGGCGGACCTGACGCAGGCAGATCGCGGTGCCGGCGGTGACCGCGATGGTCCAGGGGAAGCACCAGCCGTTGCAGTGGAACATCGGCAGCGTCCACAGATACACGGGCGCGTCGCCCATGTTCCAGGACAGCGCGTTCGACACCGCGTTCAGATAGGCGCCGCGGTGGTGATAGACGACGCCCTTCGGATTGCCGGTGGTGCCGGAGGTGTAGTTCAGCGCGATGGCCTGCCATTCGTCGGACGGCAGGGTCCAGGGATGTTCGGTCCCGACGTCGCTGATGAAGGCTTCGTAATCCCGGTCGCCGATCAGCTCGCCGCCGCTGTAGGTCGGATCGTCGATGTCCACCACCGGGATCGGCGCATCCAGCAGGGCCAGCGCCTTCTTCGCCACACCGGAGAACTCGCGGTCGACGATCAGGATCTTCGCTTCGCCATGCTTCAGGATGAAGGCGATGGCTTCGGCGTCCAGGCGGGTGTTGACGGCGTTCAGCACGGCGCCGGCCAGCGGCACGCCGAAATGCGCCTCGAACAGCTCGGGCGTGTTGGCGGCCAGCATGGCGACGGTGTCGCCGGTGCCGATCCCCAGGTTCGCCAGCGCCGCGGCCAGACGGCGCACGCGGACGAAGGTCTCGGCCCAGGTCCGGCGGACCGGGCCATGGACGACGGCCAGCCGGTCGGGCCACACGGAGGCGGCGCGCTCCAGGAAAGTCAGCGGCGTCAGCGCGACGAAATTGGCGGCGTTGCGCTCGAGGTCGCGTTCATACGGATTGGCGCGGACATCGGCTGCGGCGGCAGTTTCACTCATCGGACCGTTCTCCCCAGGGGTTCTTGTTGCGCGCCGACATTGGGCGCGGCGGTGTTGGAAACAGCCTGTACCAGATCAGCTTTGCGCAACTTTCTCAGGATTATGACCAATTGTTATTGGGGTTGTTGCTGCCCCAGGCAAGCGAGGCACCCCATTCACCGTAACCCGGATCGCCGCAGCCCAGATCACCGCAGCTCAGATCACCGCAGCCCAGTCACCGCAGCCAGGTCACGTCGCCGGCGAACAGGTATCCGGCACCGTAGACCGTCTTGATCAGCCGCGGGGCGCGGGGATCGTCCTCGATCTTCTTGCGGATGCGCGACACGCGGACGTCGATGCTGCGGTCATAGGGAAAATCGTCACGGTCCTGGTCGGGACCTTGCAGATGCTCGCGCGACAGCACGCGCTTGGGCGCCTTCAGCAAGGTCAGCAGCAGCGAGGCCTCCGCCGCGGTCAGGCTTTCCTGACGGCCGTCATCGGCGCTCAGCGTCAGGTTGCCGAGGTCGAAGACCCAATTGCCGAAGCGCGCCCGCGCGGTCTCCGCCGCGGCCGTGGCGCCGGCCAGCTGTTCGCGGCGGCGGATGGCGCTGTTGACGCGGGCGACCAGTTCCCGTGGCTCGAAGGGTTTCACGATGTAATCGTCGGCGCCCAGTTCCAGCCCCAGGATCCGGTCGGAGGTGCCGCCGCGCCCGGACAGGATGATCACGCCGAAGCGCACGTCCTCCCATAGCTCGCGAACCAGGGTCAGCCCGTCCATGTCCGGCAGGCCGAGATCGACTAGGCACAGGTCGGGGGCCTGGCGCTGGATCGCCGCCCGCGCCTCCCGCCCGCTGGGCCAGCAGGACACCTCGTAGCCGTATCCCTCCAGCACCTCTTTCACCAGCCGGCGGATGTCGGCCTCGTCCTCGACCAGATAAATGCGCTTCTTCTGCACCACGCGCGTTTCCCCTCGGCACTCGTCGCCCTGTATTTCCAGGTGCGTTCATTTGGTCCGATCATATCAGACCGGCGCGGGTTGGGCGGCGTGGCCGATGGCCGCCACCAGGTCCCGCTTGTCCCATGGCTTGCTCAGTATGACGGCATCGGCGGGGATATCGCCATACTCGACCGTGAATCCGCTGACCAGAACCACCCGCATGTCCGGCCGCAGCAACCGGGCGCGCCGCGCCAGCTCCACCCCCGACAGGCCGGGCATGACGATGTCGGAGACCAGCAGCGACAGCCCGTCGATCTGCTCCACCAGTTCCGCCGCCTCGTCGCCGCTCGCTGCCTCCACCACCGAGAATCCGAGGTCGACCAGCTGCTGGCGCATCACCTGCCGGACATCGTCATTGTCCTCCGCCACCAGCGCAAGCTGGCCGAACCAGCCGCTACCCAGGGGTTCGGCCGCCGCCGGTTCGGCATCGAGCAGGCGGGCCACCGGCTCGGCGCGCGGCAGCAGCAGGGTGACGGCGGTCCCCTCCCCCGGCCGGCTGTCGATGCGCAGATAGCCGCGCGACTGCTTGACGAAGCCGTAGACCATCGACAGCCCCAGCCCCGATCCCAGCGCCTTGGTGGTGAAGAAGGGCTCCACCGCGCGGGCCAGCGCCTCCGGCGTGAAGCCGGTGCCGGTGTCCGTGACGCGGATTTCCAGGTAATCGTCGGGGCGAACCGGCTCGTCGAAGGACAGGGTGTCCTCCACCCGGCGGATACCAACCGCGATGTCGAGCCGGCCGCCGTTGGGCATGGCGTCGCGCGCATTGATGGCGAGGTTGACCAGCGCGTTCTCCAACTGGGTCTGGTCGGCGATGGTCCAGCATTCCCGCCCCTCCTCCGGCACGCCGATGGCGATGGAACTGGGGAAGGAGCGGCGCAGCAGCACCGCCATGTCGCGCAGCAGGCCGCACAGTTCGATCGGCTCCGGCTTCAGCGGTTGCTGGCGGGAAAAGGCGAGCAGCCGGGCGGTGATGTCGGCGCCGCGGCGGCCGGCACGCTGGGCCGGCTCCAGATAGGCGTCCAATCCCTTGACCGCGGCGTAGCGCTCGCGCGCCGCCGCGAGGTTGCCGATGATGATCGACAACAGGTTGTTGAAGTCGTGCGCCAGCCCGCCCGACAGCTGGCCGACCGCCTTCAGGCGCTGCGCTTCCACCAGCTGGCGTTCGGTCTGCTTCTCGTCGGTGATGTCCAGCGTCAGCACGAACAGGCCGGTGACGGCGCCGCCCTCCACTCTCCCTTCGCTACGATGGCCCTCGCCGCGATGGGGAATCAGCGTGGTCTTGGTGACGATGTCGCGGCCGTCGCGCGGAAAGGCGTATTCGAAGGTCACCACCTCCCCCGACAAACAGCGGTCGAGATGGGGGCGCAGCACCGCCATGGCGCGCTGGCCGACGACCGCGGCAACGTCGCGGCCGATCACTTCGGCCTTGTCGCGGCCGACCAGTTCGCCCCAGCGCAGGTTGGCGAAGGTCAGCCGCCCGTCTCGGTCCAACCCGGCGATGCAGGCAGGGATCGCATCCAGGATCACGCGCTGGCGCGTCTCCGCCTCCGCCAGCGCCGCGGTGCGGTCGCGCACGCGGCTGTCCAGCGTGGCGACGGTGTCGCGCAGTTGTCGGACCATGCCGTCGAAGGCGGAGGCCAGCAGCCCGATCTCGTCGCCGCGGCGGATGCCGCTCTGCGCGCCGAGGTCGCCGGCCCGCACCTGCACCGCGGTGTCGGCCAGCCGGCGCAGCGGCCGGACCAGACGTCCGACGGCGATGTAGCCCAGCAGACTGCCCGCCGCCATCAGCGCCATGCCGATGGCGAGGATGCGGTTGCCCAGCACCACCGATGACCGCTGCAACTCGTCCACATAGACCGACGAGGCGATGTACCAGTCGAAGCCCTCGAAATGCCGGACCCAGCTGATCTTTTCGTAGGCATAGTTGCCGGGATCGTCGGGCTTGTCCCACAGGTAGGTCAGCGGTTCCCCCCTGGCCGCGGCGGCTTTCAGATCCTCGGCGATCGGGCGGCCGGTGGCCGAGTTCAGCCGGTCGCCGAACGACGTGCCCTCGATGTTCGAATTCGGGTGGATGATCATCCGGTTCGCCGAATCGAAGATGTAGAGATAGCCGGTGCGGGCGATGCGCAGCTTGCGCAGGGCCTGGCGCAAATCCTCGATGGCCTCAGCCTTGCGCCGCTCCACCTCGGCGTCGACATCGGCGAGATAGGCGCCGGTGCCGACGATGATGCCGCGCCTGGACAGATCCTTGAAGAAGCTGAGCTTCGGCGCCCGCTCGTCGCCGTTGGGGCGCCACCACGGATAGGTCTGAAAGCCCTCCCCCTCGCGCTTGGCGGTGGCGACGATGGTGGGCAGTATATGGCGGCCCAGATTGTCGCGCAGATCGTCGGACTTCCGCCCCTGATAATCCGGCGAGGGATGCGACAGGATCACCGAGTCGTAGCCGATGGCCCAGACATAATCCCCGTTGCCGTAGCGGAAGGCGTGCAGCCCCTCCATCGCCTCGCGCTGCGCCTGCTCCGCCGTGATCTCGCCCCGGTCGGCGCGGGCGTGGACATGCTCGATATAGCCGACGGCCAGCTCCAGCACGTCGCGCAGGCGGGTCTTGTAGGACTCCACCGTGGTGCTGCGCTGCTCCTCCAGCCCGCCGCGGATGCGGCTGACCAGTTCGAACACGTTGTCGAGGATGGTGCGGCTGGCGTCGCGTTCGATCTCGTAGGCCTTCTCCTCGATGAAGGGGACCGAGAAGACATAGGCCGCCGCCGAAAACAGCCCGAGCGAGATCAGGATCGCCGAAAACAGCCGAAGGAACAGGGGCGAGCGGATCATTTTCCGGACGGAGCGGCGGGATATGGGGATCGATATGGGGATCGAAGGGGGCTCCCCTCCATCATTCCAGCTTCGCTGTCCCGGCTCAATCCGAATCGGTGAAATTGTTACCGGAATTGCGCTGAAACAATTCGTCATATTTCCGGGAAATTTGCGAAACAGTGTTTTGTTAGCCGGAAAACCATAAGCCCACGAGAGGGTATCACCCAAGGCATAACAAGGACGTTTAGCGTCTGGAGGAAACATGCACTCCCCCGCGAACACTCCGGTTTACGAACGGGTCCGCCGGAACCCCAAATTCCAGGAACTGGTCCGCCAGCGCAGCCGGCTGGCGCTGATCCTGTCGGCCATCGTCCTGGTCGGCTACTACAGCTTCATGATGGTGGTGGCCTTCGCGCCGGACATGCTGCACAAGCCGATGTCCGACGACTCGGCCCTCAGCGTCGGCTTCCCCATCGGGGCGGCGATCATCATCCTGTCCTGGCTGCTGACCGGCGTCTATTCCCATTTCGCCAACGGCCGCTTCCAGGACCTGACCGACGAGATCACGCGGGAGACGCTGCAATGACCGCCCGCCGGATCCTCCTGACGGCGGCTGCCGCCACCCTGTTCGCCCTGCCGGCGCTGGCCGCCGGCGACGTCGGGCAGCTGGAAAAGCAGCCGGTCAACCTGTCCGCCATCGGCATGTTCCTGGCCTTCGTCGTGATGACGCTGGGCATCACCTACTGGGCGGCCAGCCGCACCCGCTCGACCTCCGACTTCTACACCGCGGGCGGCGGCATCACCGGCTTCCAGAACGGGCTGGCCATCGCCGGCGACTACATGTCGGCCGCGACGCTGCTGGGCCTGTCGAGCCTGGTCTTCGCCAAGGGCTATGACGGCTTCGTCTACACCATCAGCTTCTTCGTCGGCTGGCCGATCATCCTGTTCCTGCTGGCGGAGCGGCTGCGCAACCTGGGCCACTTCACCTTCGCCGACATCGCCTCATACCGGCTGGACCAGGGCAAGATCCGCACCTTCGCCGCCATCGGCTCGCTGACGGTGGTGTGCTTCTACCTGATCGTCCAGATGGTCGGCGCCGGCCAGCTGATCAAGCTGCTGTTCGGGCTGGACTACAACGTCGCCGTGATCGTGGTCGGCGTGCTGATGGTGGTCTACGTCACCTTCGGCGGCATGATCGCCACCACCTGGGTGCAGATCATCAAGGCGGTGCTTCTGCTGGGCGCCGGTGTGATCCTGGCCTTCCTCGCCCTGTCCCGCTTCGGCTTCAGCCTGGAGGCCATCGCCAAGAGCGCCATCGCCTCGCACAAGGACGGTGTGAAGATCATGGGGCCGGGCACGCTGCTGGCCGACCCGGTGTCGGCGGTGTCGCTGTCGCTGGGCCTGCTGTTCGGCACCGCGGCCCTGCCGCACATCATGATGCGCTTCTTCACCGTCCCCAACGCGCGCGAGGCCCGCAAGTCGGTCTTCTACGCGTCGGGCTTCATCGGCTTCTTCTTCCTGATCGTCTGCGTGCTGGGCATGGCGGCGATCACCATCGTCGGCACCGATCCGCAGTTCTTCGAAGGCGGCAAGGTCGGCGGCAAGCTGATCGGCGGCGGCAACATGCCGGTGATGCATCTGGCCAAGGCGCTGGGCGGCGACCTGTTCCTCGGCTTCCTGTCGGCGGTCGCCTTCGCCACCATCCTGGCGGTGGTGTCGGGCCTGGCGCTGGCCGGCGCCTCCGCCATCGCGCACGACCTCTACGCCCGCGTCATCCGCAAGGGGGAGGCGACGGAGCGCGAGGAGATGCGCGTGTCCAAGATCGCGTCGCTGGTCCTGGGCGTGCTGGCCGTCGTGCTGGGCATCGCGTTCGAGAAGCAGAACGTCGCCTTCCTGGTCGGCCTGACCTTCGGCGTCGCGGCGTCGGTGAACTTCCCGGTGCTGATCCTGTCGATGTACTGGAAGGGGCTGACCACCCGCGGCGCGCTGGCGGGCGGCATCGCCGGCCTGATTTCCGCGGTGACGCTGGTGATCCTGTCGAATGCGGTGTGGGTCGTGGTTCTGAACAACCCGAAGCCGATCTTCCCGTACGAGCAGCCGGCCCTGTTCTCGATGACGCTGGCCTTCATCGTCACGATCATCGTGTCGAAGCTGGACAGCAGCGCGTCCGCCCGTGCCGAGCGCGACGCCTTCGAGGACCAGTTCGTCCGCTCCCAGACCGGCATCGGCGCCGCGGCTGCGGCCAAGCACTGACGGTCTGATTTTCCAACGGAAAGCGCCCTTCCCCACCCCGGGGGAGGGCGCTTTTCTTTTGTCAGCCCGCCGACACGCTGTTGTCCTTGCGGCGCGACAGCTGCACCTGGCCGTCCAGGCATTTGACGTAGCCGGTCTTGCCCGGCTTCAGCCCATCGAGAATCGTCACCAGCGCCCGCGGGATCGCAGCGAACTCCTTGGAGCCGCGCGACTGGCCGTTGTAGACGGCGATGTGCTTGCGCAGGTCCTCCTTGGACACCGGCTTTCCGTCATTCCCGATCATCCCGTCCGCCTTTCGCTCCGTTCACCGGAGACAGGCTTACGCCGGCATTCCGCCAGCCGCAACCGGCTGGGCGACGCGGTCGGCGGGGAAGCGGACGGTGACGACGGTGCCGCAGCCCGGCTCGCTGTCGATGGACAGGCTGCCGCCATGCAGGGCCGTCAGGTCGCGGCAGATCGACAGGCCGAGCCCGGTACCGCCGAAGCGGCCGGGAATGCTGCTGTCGGCCTGCTGGAACGGCTCCAGGATGCGGGCCAGCGCGTCGGCGGGAATACCGATGCCGGTGTCGCGCACCGCGATGGCAAGTCCGCCGTTGGCCTCCAGCCCTGCCGTCACCGTCACCCGGCCGCCGCGCGGAGTGAACTTCACCGCGTTCGACAGCAGGTTCAGCAAGACCTGCCGCAGGGCACGCTCATCGGCCAGCAGCCTGGGCAGACCGGGGGAGCAATCAACCGCCACCGCCACCCCGCCGGCATCGGCTGGGACCGCGGCCAGCGCCCGGCAGGTCTCGATCGCGTCGGCCGGCTCCAGCCAGCTTTCGTCCAGCGTATAGCGCCCGGCCTCCAGCTTCGACATGTCCAGCACGTCGTTGATGAGGTCCAGAAGATGGCGCCCGCTGTTCTGCACATGGCGCGCATAGTCGTGGTAGCGCGGACTGCCCAGCGGTCCGAACAACTCGTGCAGCATGATGTCCGAGAAGCCGATGATGGCGTTCAGCGGGGTGCGCAGCTCGTGGCTCATGGTCGCCAGGAAGGCGCTCTTGGCGCGGTTGGCGGACTCCGCCTGATCGAGCGCGGCGGCGAGCCGTTCCGCCGCCTCCACCCGTTCGGTGATGTCGCGCGCCTCCACCACCAGCACGGTCACGGCGCCCCGGTCGTCGAAGACCGGCTTGATCGTCACATCCATCACCCGGTTGACGCCGTCGGCGATCACGTCGGTCTCATAGCGGACGAGTCGGCCGGACGCCGCCTTTCCGATCGATTGGCGGAAGGACTCGGCCAGTTCGCCGGTCCGGGCCCAGCCGCGGAACTCCCAGGCGCGGCGCCCGATCAGTGCCTCCGCCGGCAACCCGGCCAGGGCGCAGGCCGGCCGGTTCAAGGCCAGCACCCGCCCGTCGGGGGACAGCAACCCCATGATCTGGAAACTGCTGTCGAACAACGCCTGCGACCGGCGTTCGCTTGACCGCAGCGCCTGGGTCGTCGTCTCCAGCCGGCCGAGCTGCCGCAAGGCCAGCAAGGCCAGGAGCGTGACCACCACCGACACCGCGGCGGTTTCCAGGACGCGTTTCCAGCGGTCGGCATACCAGCCGGCCAGCACATCGTCGGCGCTGATGCGGACATAGACGTAGAGCGGCAAGTCCGCCACGCGACGGACCGTGCCGATGCGATCACGCCCTTCCGACGGATCGAAACCGGACAGAGTCTTCGCGCTTTCCCCGCCGGAGAGGCGCGGCAGGACGGAGGCGAAGACGGCACGGTCGTTGTCCAGAAGCTCGCTCGGCCGCGAATAGGCCAGGACCACACCGTCCTCGCCATACAGCAGAATGATGCTGCGCGGGCCGATGTCCTGCGTGGCGTAGAGCCGGGCGAAACGGTCGAGGTCGAGCACTGCCACGGCCACGCCGCTGCCGTTGGCAAGCGGCCGGACAAGGGCGGCGCGCCAGCCCCCGCCGGGCTCCCGGTAAGGGCCGGCGAAGGCAACCGATCCGGTGCGCGCCGCCTCGGCCGGCGGGGTTCCGGCAAGGGAGGTTTGGGCATCCAGCCCTGCAGCCTCCCTGACCCGCCCATCCGGCTCCACCACCAGCAGGCTGCGCAGCGCCAGACCCGGACCAGCCTCCGTCCCTGAGAATGCAGCAGTGTCAGCCAGCAGATGGGCGGGGATCCGCCCGTCTTCGGCAATTGCATAGAGAGCGCGGCTGGCAACGACGAGGATGCGGCGGGCATCCTCCTCCAGCAGGCGTGACAGGTTGGCGGTCTGCCGCAGGCCGTCCTGAAGCGCCCGGTCGCGCGCACGCTCCAGATCGGCGTAGGCCACCAGCCAGAAGCCGGCGATAACCGCCGCGAGCAGGCCGATGCGCATGCCGGCCACCGGCGACAGGGACAACGCGCCTGATCGCAACTGCCGCCACCATCCGCGCGCGGCGCCGGCCGGTTCGGAGAAATCCGTCAAAGGCAAGAGTCCGCCGCGGCTGAATTCCAGAGAACGTCAAGCCGGTTCGGCCGGACGCGGCAAACTGTAGCATGCCCTACCGGGTGATTTCACGTTCGCACACTCCTGATGCGGGTGGGAACTTGTGAAGAGGCGGGCGACACTGGAATGCCGGTGCGGGGAAAGTTTGGCTCGACAAAGCCAGCGGCTCGCGCTTCTCTGCCCCTCAACCATGGGGAGGAGGATCCGGGCCGGCATGCTTGAGGATTACGTCAACAGCCCGCTTCTGGGGCTTATGCTGTTCCAACTCGCCATCGTCTGGCCAATGGCACGCATCCTGCGCCGGGCAGGCTTCTCGCCCTTGTGGGCGTTGTTCGCACTGCTGCCGCTGGGTCATGTGGTCGCGATCGGCGTCATGGCGCACAGCCGCTGGCCGGTGTTGCCGGTGCGCGAAGCCCGCAAGGTCAAGGCGCGGAGGACGGCATGACGGACACCATCATCCATCTGGGCTTCTGGGAACTGCTGATCGGCTCGATCGTCACGACCTATACGCTGATCGCCGGCGGCTGGGTGCTGGCGAAGGCCGGACGCAGCCCGCTGTGGATCCTGCTGCTGCTGTTCCCGTACCTGAACGTGGTCGCCGTCTGGGTCTTCGCCTATATGCGCTGGCCCTTCGTCGACCGCCCCTCCAGCACGAGTGTGCCGGACGGCGAGCGCTGAGCGCCTGCCGGTGTTGAACGGCCGGCAGGATCAAGCCGGCAGGATCAGGCCGTACGGTCGTCCTCGATCAGGCGGACGATCACGTCGACACGGGCGACGCGGGTGCCGGCCGGGGCGGTGGGCAGGTTCTGCACCACCAGGCGGTCGGCCGGGATATCCTCGAGCCGGCCGGTGGATTCGACGAAGAAATGATGATGGTCGCTGGTGTTGGTGTCGAAATAGGACTTGCCGGCCTCCACCACCACCTCGCGCAGCAGACCGGCGGAGGTGAACTGGTTCAGCGTGTTGTAGACGGTCGCCAGCGACACCGGCAGGTCGGCGGCCAGCGCCTCGCCATGCAGCTGTTCCGCGGTGACGTGCCGGTCGCAGCCTTCGAACAGCAGCCGGGCAAGGCCGAGGCGCTGGCGGGTCGGGCGCAGCCCGGCGCCGTTCAGCCGGTCGAGGGCTCGCTTGAATGGGCGTTCGGCGGTCATCATGGGCGCGGCACCCGTACGGTCGACACAGGGGCGGACACGAAGGTCCAGGACAGGACCGCGGCACTAGGCCGCAGACCGTTCAACTGTAAAACCATTCGGAAAGGCGGCGCAAGTTATTGTCGCACCGACGTCAACCTAGCAGGCGTCAACCGAAGAGGCGCCAGCCGGATCGCTCCAATGCAAAGGCCGCCGGCAGTCACCCGCCGGCGGCCCTGTCGGTCCGGGATCGTGGCCGGTCAGTAACCGGTGGCGATCCGCTCCACGAGCTGCTTCACCGTCGGGATGAAGCCGTCATTGTAGTAGGGATCGCTGGCGAAGCGGTAGGCGTTGTGCCCCGCGAACATCAGCTGGTTCTCACAGTCGTCGGTGTGGCTGACCGCCTGAAGCGTCTTCTGGATGCAGAAGGAGCGCGGATCGGCGCGCTTGCCCGTCGTCCCTTCCTCGTTCTGCGCCCAGTTGGAGAAGCCGCAGGCCGACAGGCAGCCCATGCAGTCGACCTGATCGTGCAGGATCTTTTCCGACTGCTGGGGGGTGACGAAGACCAGCGTGCTGTCCGGCGTCTTCAACGCGGTGGTGAAGCCCTGGGACAGCCAGCCTTCGGCGCGCTGCTTGTCGCTTTCGGTCACGTAGACCGGGCGGCCGCGCGGACCGACCGGGAATTCGGCCGAATGCTCGCCCACCGGCTTGGACAGATAGGCGATCTGGCGCTCCGACCGGGCCATCAGGTCCAGCAGGAAGGGGTTCTTCACCGCCGACGAATAGAAGCCGGTGGGAGAGAAGCGGTTCAGGAAGACGTCGCCCGCCTGCAGCGCGACCAGCTTGCGCTTCCACGCCATGGAGATCGGGCTCTCCTGGGTCAGCAGCGGACGGGTGCCGAACTGGAAGGCGATCGGCCCCAGGTCCGGGTTGTCGATCCAGTCCTCCCACTCCGACAGCCACCAGACGCCGCCCGCCATCACGATGGGGGTGTCGTTCAGGCCGAAGCTGTTCATCATCTGGCGCAGGGCCAGGACGCGGGGGAACGGATCCTCCGGCTTCTGCGGGTCTTCGGAGTTGGACAGGCCGTTGTGGCCACCGGCCAGCCACGGATCCTCGTAGACCACGCCGCCCAGATGTTCGCGGAACTTGTGGTAGGCGCGCAGCCACAGCGCACGGAAGGCGCGGGCCGACGACACGATCGGGTAGTAATGGACGCCGTAGCGCACCGCGATCTCGGCAACCTTGTAAGGCATGCCGGCGCCGCAGGTGACGCCGTGGATCAGGCCCTGCGAGCCTTCCAGCACGCCGTGCAGGATGTGCTCCGCTCCGCCCATTTCCCACAGGACGTTCATGTGGATGCGGCCTTGGCCGTTCGACGTCTCGTGTGCGATGCGCGCCTGGGCGATGCCGCCCTCGATGCCGAAGGCGATCAGCTCGTTGTGGCGCTCGCGCCGGGTCTTGCCCTTGTAGATCTGCGGCAGAAGGTTGCCGTTCTCATCGTAGCTGTCGGCGTTGACACCCGAAAAGGTGCCAATCCCGCCGGCTGCCGCCCAGGCGCCGGAGCTTTCGCCGTTGGAAACGGCAATACCCTTGCCACCCTCGACGAGCGGCAAAACCTCCCGGCCGGACATCTGCAACGGCTTCAACGCCTTCAACGAACCCTCCAAAGACCGAACGTGGCGCCCTTCGGGACACCGGATCAAAAGCGGCGGACAACCAGACGACGAAAAGCTCCGCCGGAATCCACGTGGGTTCCGGCGGGATCGCCAACGCGGTTCTATATATGAGGAATTGGCCCGCCCTACGAGCGGATTCAGCCCCTCGCGCAAAAAACGTTCACGATTTGCCGCAGTTGCGAACGGAAGCGTCAGCGTGTCGACCGTTCCTCCGGCACATCGTCAGGCATGCCCGTGAGACATGCCCCCAAGACTGCACCGTCAGGCATCCGCACCCAACTCCCGCGCCAGACGGCCCGGTGCGTCGGTGAAGACTGCGGATACCCCCCAGCCGAACAGCGTTCGCGCCCGGTCGGCGTCGTTGACGGTATAGCTCAGCACCGGCCGTCCGGTGGCGCGGTATTCCGCCACACTGTCGGCCGTCTGGCGCTTCTGGTCGACATTCAGGGTCGCCGCCCCAATGCGGTCGGCGATGGCCGCCCAGTCGGCAGGCGGATCCCACAGCAGGTAGCCGCGGGGAATTTCCGGCCACAAGCGCTGCGCAACCTCCAGGCAGGGGACCTCGAAGCTGGACAGCAGAAGCGGCCGGTCGGACGGCCAAAGCGGACGCAGGGTGTTCAGCGCCACCTCCGCCGTTATCTCCTCCTGCCCCGGATAGGGCTTGATCTCCAGGTTCAGGCCGAGGCCGAGGTCGCGGATCAGCGCCACCGCCTCTTCCAGCGTCGGCACCTGTTCTCCGACGAAGCCGGCATCGAACCAGCGCCCGGCGTCGAGCTGCCGGAGGTCCGCCAGATCCATGAGCGGCACCGGGCCGGTGCCGGTGGTGGTGCGGTCCAGCGTGTCGTCGTGGATCAGCACCGGGCGCTGGTCGCGGGTCAGCATGACATCCACCTCCACCCAGCGGGCGCCCTGGCGGGCGGCCTCCCGGATCGAAGCGAGCGTGTTTTCCGGCGCATTTTCCTTGGCGCCGCGATGGCCGATCAGGCGGGGAAGAGTCGACAGCATGGGTCTCGCAGGAGTAAGAGCGGTCGCTTTCCTACATGACCCATTCCGTCGAGACGGGAAAGAGCGATGAAGGCCCTGCACAGCGTTTCCGATCTGGTGGCCGCCGGGCTGATGACGCCGGAGGCGGGCGACGCCGTGCGTACGGTCGCCGACCGCTATGCCGTGGCGCTGACCCCGTACCTGCGGGAGACGCTGGCCGGACGTACGGATCCGCAGGACCCGCTCTATGCGCAGTACGTCCCCTCCCCTGCCGAGGCGTACAGCACGCCGGAAGAGCTGGAAGACCCCATCGGCGACGTGGCGCGCAGCCCGGTGAAGGGCATCGTCCACCGCTACCCCGACCGGGTGCTGCTGAAGCCGCTGCATGCCTGCGCCGTCTATTGCCGCTTCTGCTTCCGCCGCGAGATGGTGGGTCCGGGTGGCGAGGCGCTGACCGCCGACGAGTTGGACGCCGCCCTCGCCTATATCCGCGACCATCAGGAGGTGTGGGAGGTCGTCATCACCGGCGGCGATCCGCTGCTGCTGTCGCCGCGCCGGCTGCGCGGGATCGTCCAGGCACTGTCGGCCATACCCCATGTCGGGGTCGTCCGCCTGCACAGCCGCATCCCCGCCGCCGATCCCGACCGGGTCACGCCCGAACTGGTCGAAGCGCTGACCGCCCCCGACCTCGCCACCTGGGTCGCCGTCCACATCAACCATGCCGACGAGTTGACCCCGCCGGTGCGCGCCGCTCTCGCCCGATTGGTTGAAGCCGGCATCCCCCTGGTCGGCCAGACCGTTCTGCTCAAGGGCATCAACGACAGCCACGCGGCACTGGAGGCCCTGTTCCGCGGGATGGTGCGCAACCGGGTGAAGCCCTATTACCTGCACCACCCCGACCTTGCCGCCGGCACCAGCCATTTCCGCCCGACCCTGGCGGAGGGGCAGGCGCTGGTGACCGGCCTGCGGGGGCGGCTGTCCGGCCTGTGCCAGCCGACTTATGTCCTCGACATCCCCGGCGGCCACGGCAAGGCCCCCGCCGCCCCGGCCTGGATCGAAGAACAGGGCGAGGGCAGCTATCGCGTGACCGACTTCACCGGCCGGGTTCACGACTACCGCGGCTGAGCGTCCGCTCTCAGATCGGCTCCGCCCCCAACGCCGCGGCCCAATGGGCGACACGCGCCTTTACGGCAGCGGCGCGGGCGAAGGCAAGCTCCTCGTCCTCCAACCGCTCGACGATCTCAAAGGTCAGCGAATCGGCGCCATGGGCGTTCCATGCCGCCTGCAGGCTGCGGTGCGGACAGCCGCCCATCTTCAGCTGGAACCAAAGCCGGTTCTGGATCTTGTCGAGATCGGGCGCGCCGCCCACCCACACCGCACCGGCAGCCCCACAGCGGACGGCGAACACGCCGGTCACGCTCTTGCGCTCCTTGTAGGCCGCCACCGCCGCCTTGCGACCCTCTTTGCCAACCATGTCCACCCTCACCGCATGCATCATCGCTCCCGAGTGGTTATACCCGGGTGATATTCGGCGCAAGGTTTTTATCCGGGTATTATCCCAAGAGGGCCGGGGTGCCGAACAGCGGATCGGGATTGATCAGGGCGTTGTGGATGCCGACGACCGACGCGAAGCCGGTCCACAGAATCAGCGGCGTCCAGATCAGCGCGATGCTGCGGTCGTCCCGCGCCACCAGCGCGATGCAGATGGACGTGATGATGAAGAAGGACACCGTCCAGGCCGCGGCGAGGATAGAGCTGCCCAGCGTGAAGTAGACGAGGCTGAAGGTGGCGTAGATTACCCAGGTCACCGCCTGAAGCCCGATCAGCAGGCCGCGGTCGCGGATTCGCCGCGCCGGGTTCAGCAGGCGGATGTCGCCCCAGATCTGGAAGACGTTCAGCGTGAACCACATCACCGGAAACGCCCATCCCGGCGGCTGCAGCGGCGATGGCTGGTGCCCGGCGAAGGGCTGGCCGCCACGCTCGACGAAGCCCCAGGCATTGACGATGACCCAGAACAGCAGCGGTTGCCACCAGCGAACCCGGAAGGGGGCGGGCGGTGGCGCGGTGTATGTGGCGTGGCTCATGCCCCGCGAGATAGCGCGCGGCGCCTTATGGTCAAGTCAGCGCCCTTTCAGCGCCGCGCCCCCAGCGAGGCCAGCTGGAACAGCACGCGGGCGCACAGGGTCTCGTCCGGCATGTTGGTGCGCTTGCAGTCGGCTTCGGCGTCGACCAGCCGCTCCAGCGCCTGGCGGACATGGCCGGGCGACCAGTGGCGGGCCTGTCTGACCAGCCGGGTCTTCAGCTTGAAGAAGACCGGCGGGCGCAGCGACTCGACAGCCGCCTCCGGCGACTTGCCGGCGGCGACCTGGGCGCAGAGCAGCTGCAGGCGCTGGAAATGGCGCTGGGCACCGCGCAGGATCGGCACCGGCGAGGTCCCCTCGGCGAACAGCCGCGCCAGCGAGCGGTCGAGCGTCGCAAAGTCGCCCTCCGCCGCCGCCCATACCGGCTCGTCCATCGACAGGGCGGCGCTGTCGCCGATGCAAGCCTGGGCATCCTCCAGCCGCACGCGCTTCGCGTCTCCCATATAGAGCGCCAGCTTCTCCGCCTCGCCGCGGGCGACCATCCGGTCGCCGACGAGGTTGGCTGCCAGGAAGCTCAGCGCGTCGGGATCGGCGGTCAGGCTATGGCCGTGCAGGATTTCGGCAATGACCCGGCCGAGCGATGCCTCCTCCTCCACATAGCAGGGAATGGCGGCGGCGCCGTCGGCGCCTTCGAACAGAAGCCGCAGCTTGGAGCGGGCCGAGAGGTCGCCCGACTCGACCACCACGAGGCTGTCGCCCGGCGGCGGGTTTTCGAGCAAGGCGGTGAAGGCGGCCGTGCTGTTGTCCTCGGCATCACGGACGCGGATCAGGCGCCGGCCGCCGGTGAAGGAGATCGCCGCAGCCTCGTCGGCCAGCCGCACCGGATCGTCGGCCAGCGCGCGGCCCAGGAATTCGGCAACCCGGAAGGGATCGGACAGGTCCGGCACCACCGTCTTGCCCAGCGTCTGAGCACGGTCGCGCACGAGGCCCGAATCGGGGCCATAAAGCAGCACCGCCCGGACCTTGGGGTCCGGGCTGCGCAGGAAACCATCGATCGCCTTGGGCTGAAGCTTCACCCGAACACCTCCCGCCGGTCAGGACCCGCGGCCGAGATGCATGGCGACGCGGGTGGTGATGTCGTTGGAGATGTCCTCGAGCGCCCGGTCATAGGCATTCTGCACCGTCACGATGGCGGCGTAGTGCTGCTCCAGCGTGTTGTAGCTGATCATCGACCGCGAGCTGGACTGGAACACCACCTGCCCTGTCTGGGTGTCGGTCAGGCGGTAGGGCGCGTTGACCAGCAGCTGGGCGCGCACCGCGGTGGCATCCTTCTGCAGGGCCAGCTTCTGCTCCGACGCCGACAGCGCCACGTCCAGCCGGTAGCGCGGATTGCTCGGCCGCTCCGACGGATAGAAGTTGTCGATCAGCAGGTTGCGGAGCTTCTGCCCTTCCCGGTCGGGGATCGACGCGATGTCGACCTCCATCAGCCGGTCCGCCGCCGCGGCTCCGACGCCCTTGCCGCCATAAAGCGGCTGGAAACCGCATCCCGACAGGGACACGGCGGACAGGCCGAGCGCGAGGGCGAACAGCCCCCGCGCAACGGTCTGCCGGATCGGGCTCCGGCGGAACGGGCCCCGTGGGAACGATCTGGGATCAGACGACGACATTGATCACCCGGTTCGGGACGACGATGACCTTGCGGGCCGGCTTGCCGTCCATGGCACGCTGGACGTTGGCATCGGCCAGCGCCGCCTGCTCGGCCGCATCCTTGTCCATGTCGCGCGGCAGTTCCAGCGTGGCGCGCAGCTTGCCGTTGACCTGGACCGCGACCTTGACGCTGTCCTCCACCACCAGGGCGGGGTCGGCCTCCGGCCAGGGCTGGTCGGCCAGCAGCGTGGTGTGACCCAGCTGGGCCCACAGCTCTTCGCCCAGATGCGGCATCATCGGACCGACGAGACGGACCAGCGACTCGAAGCCCTCGCGCAGGACCCAGGCCTCGCCCTCGCCCTTGCCGTCCAATTCGCCGAGCGCGTTGGACAGCTCGCGGACGCGGGCGACCGCCTTGTTGAAGCGGAACTTGTCGAGATCCTCCGACACGCCGGCGATGGTCTTGTGGACCAGACGGCGGACCGCCTCGGCCTTCGGGCCGAGCGACTCGGGGCTAGGCGTGCCGGCGGCGGGCAGTTCCACCGGCGCCTCGGTCACCATCCGCCACAGGCGGTTGATGTAGCGCCAGGCGCCGTCGATGCCGGCCTCGGTCCATTCCAGATCGCGTTCCGGCGGGCTGTCGGACAGCATGAACAGGCGGGCGGCGTCGGCGCCGTAGGTGCCGATGATGTGTGCCGGGTCCACCACGTTCTTCTTGGACTTCGACATCTTCTCGACGCGGCCGACATTGACCGGCGCACCGCTGTCGGCCCGGACCCACTCGCCCTTGTCGTTCCTGGTCAGGTCCGTCGGGGCCAGCCAGGCGCCGGTGCCGGCATCCTTGTAGGTCTCGTGGTTGACCATGCCCTGGGTGAACAGGCCGGTGAACGGCTCGTCCAGGTTCAGGTAGCCGCAGGTCTTCAGCGCGCGCGTCCAGAAGCGGCTGTAGAGCAGGTGCAGGACCGCATGCTCGATGCCGCCGATATACTGGTCGACGCCCAGCCAGTAATCGACGGACTCGCGGGTGAATGCCGCATCCTCGGACTTCGGCGAGCAGAAGCGGGCGAAATACCAGGACGACTCGATGAAGGTGTCGAAGGTGTCCGTCTCGCGCAGCGCCGGCTTGCCGCAGGTCGGGCAGCTGGTGTGCTTCCAGGTCGGGTGGTGGGCCAGCGGGTTGCCGGGCTTGTCGAAGGTCACGTCCTCCGGCAGCACGACCGGCAGCTGGTCGTCCGGAACCGGGACGATGCCGCAAGATTCGCAGTGGATGACCGGGATCGGGCAGCCCCAATAGCGCTGGCGCGACACGCCCCAGTCGCGCAGGCGGTACTGGGTGGTACGCTCGCCCTGGCCCGCCGCCTCCAGCCGCTTGCCCGCCTCCTCCTTTGCCGACTCGGTGTCGAGTCCGTCCAGGAAGGTGGAGTTCCGCAGCACGCCGGGGCCGGTGTAGGCCTCGGTCCCGACCTCGAACGCGGCCGGGTCGGCATCGGCCGGGATCACCACCGGACGGACCGGCAGGTTGTACTTGCGGGCGAAATCCAGGTCGCGCTGGTCATGCGCCGGGCAGGCGAAGATCGCGCCCGTGCCGTATTCCATCAGCACGAAGTTGGCGACATAGACCGGCAGCTCCCACGACGAATCGAAGGGATGCACGACCTTCAGGCCGGTGTCGAAGCCGCGCTTCTCCGCCGTCTCGATCGCTTCCTCGCTGGTGCCCAGCCGGTTGCACTCGGCGATGAACTCGGCCAGTTCCGGGCTGGACGCGGCCAGTTCGGCCGCCAGCGGGTGATTCGGGGAAATCGCGGCGAAGGAGGCGCCGAACAGCGTGTCCGGACGGGTGGTGAAGACCTCCAGCTCGTCCTCGCGCCCCTTGATGTGGAAGCGGAAACGGACGCCGGTGGACTTGCCGATCCAGTTCTCCTGCATGATGCGGACGCGCTCGGGCCAGCGGTCCAGCGTCTCCAGGCCCTTCAGCAGGTCTTCGGCATAGGCGGTGATCTTCAGGAACCACTGCGACAGCTTGCGCTTTTCCACCAGCGCGCCGGTGCGCCAGCCGCGGCCGTCGATCACCTGCTCGTTGGCGAGAACGGTGTTGTCCACCGGGTCCCAGTTCACCCAGGATTCCTTGCGGTAGGCCAGGCCCGCCTTCAGGAAATCCAGGAACATCTTCTGCTCGTGGCGGTAATACTCCACGTCGCAGGTGGCGATCTCGCGGTCCCAGTCGATGGACAGGCCCATCGTCTTCAGCTGCCCGCGCATGGTCGCGATGTTCTCGCGCGTCCAGGCGGCGGGGTGGACCTTCTTTTCCAGCGCGGCGTTCTCGGCCGGCAGGCCGAAGGCGTCCCAGCCCATCGGGTGCAGGACGTTGAAGCCCTTGGCGCGCTTGAAGCGCGCGATCACGTCGCCGATGGTGTAGTTGCGGACGTGGCCCATGTGGATGCGCCCCGACGGATAGGGGAACATCTCCAGCACATAGTATTTGGGCCGGGAGGCGTCCTCGCGCGCGGTGAAACAGCCCTTGCCGTCCCACACGCCCTGCCACTTCGCCTCGGTTTCCTTGACATTATAACGCGACATGAGCGCGACGCCGTTTTCCGTTGTACCAGATGCTCGAAGACTTGCCCGACAGCCGGGCCGGCCTTGAGGACCGCCTTGAGGACCGCCTCGGGCGGGCCGCCGCGTCAGCGGGCGGCGGCGTTCTGCGACACGCGAAGCTGCCGGGCGCGGGTCAGCACCGCATCCTCCAGCTGGCCGGCGGTCTCCGGACCGACGTTGATGTCGCGCCAGTCGTTGCCCGTCCGCTGCTGCTTGAACACCGAAACCCGGACGCCGTCGGCCCGCAGCTGGCGGTCCATGATGTAGAGGTTGACCTTGAAGCGCTCGTTCGGCGAATCGGGCGGGGTGTACCAGTCGGTCAGGATCACGCCGCCGAACGGATCGGCCGAGGCGATCGGCATGAAGGAGAGCGTGTCGAGCGAGGCGCGCCACAGGAAGCTGTTGACGCCGATGCCGCCGGCACTGTCCTGGTCGCCGCCGCGCTTGTTCTTGCCGAACAGGTTCAGGCCGCCGTCGGTGCCGAGCAGGCTGCCGAACTTGTAGTCCTTGTTCTTCATCTGCTCTTCGACGGTTTCGGTCTTGCCGCCCCAGCTTGCGCAGCCGGCGATCGAAACGGAAGCCGCGAGCAGTACAGGGACAAGGCGAAGGGCGGTCGAACGGCGCATGGTCGGGAACCCGGTTCAGAAAAGGGGTTGCCGCGCGCGAGTCACGCGCGGAATGCCGGTGAACAGACCATAAGTGGACGGCCCCACGCAACACCGGATGCGTCTTTGCCCCGCCCCGCCATAACAGGACGACAACAGTCCGCCCCTGCCCTGCTCGACTGTGGCGGGCAGGCCGGAGCCCCCCTTCTTAGTGTGCTCCGTGCGACACACTGTCCCCCCAATGCAGCAATCGCGGAGATTTGCCGCTTGCTGGCAAGGCCGGGGGTGCGTACGAAAGTCTCAGCCAGGACGTCAACCAGGCTGAAACATCTGCTGCCAGGATGGAGGCAACAATCATGAACCGTTATCTGCTGGCCGGCGCTGCCGCCGCTGCTCTCGCTCTCGGTGCTGGCGCTGCCAACGCCCAGGCCAAGTTCGAAGTCAAGGTCGGCGGCGACGCCTACTTCGAAGCCGGCTACGTCGATCAGGATCGCGACTCCGGCCTGCGTTCGACCGAATTCCGCAACCGCATGCGCATCAACATCATCCCGTCCGCCAAGGCCGACAACGGCCTGGAGTACGGTGCGCGCCTGCGTTTCCGTGCCAACGCTGGTACGGGCAACGCCCGCACCACCGACGCTGACCGCGCCTATATCTTCGCGCAGGGCACCTTCGGTCAGGTCCGCCTGGGTGTGACCAACTCGTACAACGACGAGACCTATGTCACCGCTCCGCAGGACTACCTGCCGCTCGGCATCTATGACGGCGTGACGTCCTGGATCGGTGGCGGTGCCACTGGCGGCACCGCGGGCTTGGGCGTTGCCGGTGCGGACATCTCCGGCGGTCTGGCTTCTCTGAACGGCAGCCTGCTGTCGCAGTCGCTGGTCGTCGAGAACAACGCGACGAAGATCGTCTACTTCTCGCCGCGCTTCGCCGGCCTGCAGGTGGGCGCCAGCTACACCCCGCGCAACGACAGCTCGCATACCGACGTCAATCGGGTGAAACCGGTTGGCAGCACCAACGTCTTCACCGATCTGGTGGAAGTTGGCGCCAACTACAACAACACCTTCGGTGGTGTGACGGTCAAGGCCAGCGCCGGTTACTTCTGGGGCCAGGCCAGCGACAACACCGTCGGCACCAACATCAAGAACCTGAACGCTTGGCAGGCCGGCGCGCAGGTCGGCTACGCCGGCTTCAGCCTCGGCGGCAGCTACGTCGACTACGGCAAGTCGGGCCAGAACGAGGCCATTGGTGTTGACACCGAGAACGCCCGTATGTGGGTTGTCGGCGCTCAGTACACCACCGGCCCGATCGTTGTCGGCGCCAACTACAAGACCGGCAAGGACGCTGGCTTCACCAACGTTTCCGGTGACCGCGAGCTGGAGGTCTACGAGATCGGTGTTGGTTACACCGTTGCTCCGGGCCTGACCTTGCAGGCTCAGTACGACCACTTCAAGGCTGACTCGGACGTTGCCCGTCTCAGCGACGAAGGCGATGTCGTGCTGGTCCGCTCGATCCTGGCGTTCTAATCGGTCTTCCGATCAGACGTCCGGCAACGGACAAGAAGGGCGGTGGCTTCGGCCACCGCCTTTTTTCTTGCGCATTTTCCAGGCAACCTGCCCAAAATCAGGGCTGCGAATGTGCGAAAAATTTGGCACACACTAATTTCCATTATATATCAACGACTTAGTTGTGTGCTTTTGTTGCAACTGTGTTGCGGACGTGTGGAAGCGCTGCAGTTTGCCTCTTGCCGGCCGAAACAGCGCACGGTTAAGTCTTAGATACAAAGACAACCGCCCGCTCCCGCTCCAACGGGGCGTACGCACAAGGATGGACAATCCATGAAGCGCTCTCTCGTCATCGGCTGCGCCGCCGTTGCCCTCGCCGCCGGCTGCGGCACCGCCTCGGCCCAGTCCAAGTCCAAGTTCGACATCCTGATGGGCGGCGACGCCTTCTTCCAGGGCGCCTACGTCGACCAGGACAACGACAACGGCCTGCGCAAGACCGAGTTCGCCAACCGCTTCCGTCTGACCATCACTCCGACGGCCAAGGCCGACAACGGTCTGGAATACGGCGCCCGCCTGCGTCTGCGCGCCGCCAGCGGCACCAGCAACGTCCGCACCACCGACGCCGACCGCGCGTTCATCTTCGTGAACGGCACCTTCGGTTCGGTGCAGGCCGGCGTGACCAACGGCCCGTCGGACGACTGGGGCGTCATCGGTCCGAACGTCGACGGCATCTCGGGCAGCCCGGACGGCTTCTACGCCAACTACTACGGCGTCACCTCGCTGCCGTACGTGACCGGTTCGCTGCGCACGCTGGAGTCGGGCGACGCCAGCACCAAGATCGTCTACACCACCCCGAGCTTCGCCGGCTTCAAGCTGTCCGCTGCCTACACGCCGACCTACGGCAGCAGCAACACCAACGTCGAGCGCCGCAAGAACGTCACCTACAACGACATGGGTGAAATCCAGGCCGGCTATAAGGGTGAGTTCGGCGGCTTCGGCGTGGAGGCAAGCGTCGCCTACCAGTTCGCCGAAGCTCCGTCGGGCTTCGAGGATCTGTCGTCGGTCCACACCGGCGCGACCCTGACCTACGGCGCCTTCGCCATCGGCGGCAGCTATGCCTTCAGCGGCGACAGCGGCTATGCCAAGGGCCACCGCGGCGTCGACGACAACCAGATCTGGCTGGTCGGTGCCCAGTACACCCTGGGTCCGGTCATCCTGGCCGCCACCTACACCGACGCCAAGGGCGCCAATGTCGGTACCGGCGCCGCCACCGCGGCCGATTATGCCCGCGCCCACATCTACCAGGCCGGCGTGACCTACACCGTCGCCCCGGGCCTGACCACGGGCCTGGAGTACAGCTACGTCGACAACAAGTCGGGCGGCGTGAACAACGACGCCAACATCGTTCTGTGGGACACCCGCTTCTCCTTCTAAGGGACGGGCTTCCTGGCAGCAAACGCGAGGGCGGCGGAGAAATCCGCCGCCTCTTTTTATGTCCGCTGCCTTTTTATGTCTGCTCCGGCGGACTTTTTCATGTGCGCAGCCCGGACGGCGAGGCTCCGCAACATGATGGCCATTCGATCGAAGCAGAGATTCCGGTTCGTCCAGATCTCGCCGTCTTCGACGGCCGATCGTCCGCTCCTCACCAAGTTGACTACCTCTTTCGAGTGATATTGCGGTGATAATCGATCAAGTCACCATTGGACCGGGAGCAGTTACTTAGCATCCGAAGGGACATGATCCGGGATTCCGTGTTTTCCGCGCAACTGTGACTGGAATGCGAAAACTGTCCGTCTCTTTGCCGCTTGCCGGTCTGATGGGTGCGGGATTAAGTCATGGGGTACAAAGACACCGCTGGCACCCCGGGATCGCAGTCAGGACCGCCGGGATGCATGCACCAAGGATGACATCCATGAAGCGTTCTCTCGTCATCGGCTGCGCTGCTGTTGCCCTCGCCGCCGGCTGCGGCACCGCCTCGGCCCAGTCGAAGTTCGACATCATGCTGGGTGGCGACGCCTACTTCCAGGGCGCCTACGTCGACCAGGACATCGACACCGGCCTGCGCCAGACCGAGTTCGCCAAC
>NZ_DASPIS010000024.1:0-13969 GCF_035628975.1 Azospirillum sp.
CGAGAAGGACGAGAAGCACCGCACCGTCAGCTTCACCGAAGCCGGCCAGGAGCATATGGAGCAGCTGCTGGGCCAGGCCGGGCTGCTGAAGTCGGGCGGGCTCTACGACATCCAGAACGTGGCGCTGGTCCACCATTCGCAGCAGGCGCTGCGCGCCCATATGCTGTTCCAGCGCGACAAGGACTACATCGTCAAGGACGACAAGGTCGTCATCATCGACGAGTTCACCGGCCGCATGATGGAAGGCCGCCGCTTCTCCGAAGGCCTGCACCAGGCGCTGGAAGCCAAGGAGAAGGTGACGATCCAGCGCGAGAACCAGACGCTGGCCTCCATCACCTTCCAGAACTATTTCCGCATCTATCCGAAGCTGGCCGGCATGACCGGCACCGCGCTGACCGAGGCGGCGGAGTTCGGCGAGATCTACGGGCTCGAAGTGGTCGACATCCCGACCAACGTCCCGGTCAAGCGCATCGACCACGACGACGAGGTCTATCGCACCGCGACCGAGAAGTACCACGCGATGATCGACCTGATCGAGGACGCGCGCAAGCGCGGCCAGCCGGTGCTGGTCGGCACCACCTCGATCGAGAAGTCGGAGCTGCTGGCGGAGCTGCTGACCAAGCGCGGCATCCCGCACAACGTCCTGAACGCCCGCCACCACGAACAGGAAGCCTACATCGTGGCCCAGGCCGGCCGCGCCGGGGCGGTGACCGTCGCCACCAACATGGCCGGCCGCGGCACCGACATCCAGCTGGGCGGCAACCTCCAGATGCGGATCGAGGTCGAACTGGCCGACGTGCCCGAGGGTCCGGAGCGTGAGGCCCGCATCAAGCAGATCGAGGCCGAGATCGCCGAGGCGCGCGAGACGGTGAAGCAGGCCGGCGGCCTCTATGTCGTCGGCACCGAGCGTCACGAAAGCCGCCGCATCGACAACCAGTTGCGCGGCCGTTCCGGCCGCCAGGGCGATCCCGGCACCTCCAAGTTCTTCCTGTCGCTGGAAGACGACCTGATGCGGATCTTCGGGTCGGAGCGGATGGACAGCATGCTGCAGCGTCTCGGCCTGAAGGAAGGCGAGGCGATCATCCATCCCTGGATCAACAAGGCTCTGGAAAAGGCGCAGCAGAAGGTCGAGGCGCATCACTTCGAGGTCCGCAAGAACCTGCTGAAGTTCGACAACGTCATGAACGACCAGCGCAAGGTCGTCTATGAACAGCGCCACGAGGTGATGGAGAGCGAGGACATCGCGGAGGAAATCCGCGAGATGCGCCACCAGATCATCGCCAACATGGTGTCGACCGCCATTCCGGCCAACAGCTACTCCGAGCAGTGGGACATCGACGGCCTGCACGAGGCGGTCAACCGCGTGCTGGGCATGGATCTGCCGGTCCAGGAGTGGGCCAAGGAAGAGGGCATCGCCGAGCCGGAGATCGAGGAGCGCGTGCGCGAGGCCGCCGACCGCAAATATGCGGAGAAGGAGGAGACCTACGGCGCCGAGACGATGCGGCATGTGGAAAAGAGCATCCTGCTCCAGATCCTGGACCAGGAATGGAAGGACCATCTCCTTCAGCTCGACCACCTGCGCCAGGGCATCAACCTGCGCGCCTATGCCCAGAAGGATCCGCTGAACGAATACAAACGCGAGGCCTTCGAGCTGTTCGACACCATGCTGATGGCGCTGCGCGAGCAGGTCACCACCATCCTGATGCATGTCGAAATCCGCATGGCCCCCTCGCAGGAGGAGCTGTTCGCCCGCCAGATGCAGGAGATGCACGAGGGCCGCACCGATCCGGCGCTGGCGATGGCCGCCATAGGGGCGGGTGACGGCGACGCCCTGCCCGACGGCATGGTCCGCGCCTCGTCGCTCGCCGGCACGCCGGAGGACCAGCCCCTGCCGGCGGACGTGATGGAAAACACACCGCGCAACGCCGCCTGCCCCTGCGGCTCCGGCAAGAAGTTCAAGCACTGCCACGGGCGCATGGCGTAAGGGGCGACCGGTGGGGGTTACTGCGCCCCCTCCCTCCCGCTCTGGCGAGCGGGTCCCTCCCTCCCCCGCTTTGCGGGAGAGGGAAGATTGGCGTACAGCGGCAGTTCCCTCTCCCGCATTAGCGGGGGAGGGTTACGGAGGGGGCAAAAGTCTCCCATTGAAACCAACCCCTCCCCACCCCGTTTCCCCTCCGTGACCACGAGGAAACGGGACGCCATGTTGGAAGAGTTCAAGAAATTCATCAGCCGCGGCAATGTCGTGGAACTGGCGGTCGGCATCATCATCGGTGCGGCCTTTACGGGAATCGTCAATTCCCTGGTCAAGGACATCCTGATGCCGCCGATCGGCTGGATCATGGGCGGGATCGATTTCTCGAACTATTTCTTCAGCCTGTCGGGCGGCCATTACGACTCCCTGCAGGCGGCCGAGGCGGCTGGCGTCGCCACCGTCAACTACGGCCGTTTCATCAACGCCTGCATCAATTTCCTGATCGTGTCGGGCGCCCTCTTCATGATCGTTCGGCAGGTCAACCGGCTGCACATCCTGCACAAGGAAGTGCCGAAGACGCCGCCGCGGCAGGAACAACTTCTGGAGGAAATCCGCGACGCCCTGCGCGCCCAGTCCAAAGGTGTCTCTACCGCAGCTTCGTCGTCCGACCGCTCCTCCTGACGGCACCTTCCCTCGAAACGGGTATTTGTCACGGGTTAAGGAGAACCCCCCGTTGCCGAGGCCGGGCGAACGGGCTACCCTCTCCGGCGAGATGGCGAGAGCGGGGCGGTGGCCACCGGATGACGGCGCCCGGTCCCGCCATCGCCATGCGCCCCCCGGCAAAAGCCCCCGGCCAGAGCGATGTCAATGTCCGTCCACCGCGTCCCGCCCGCCATCCGCACCGGAACCAGAGGATGAGCCTCGATCCGCGGACCGCCCGTCATGGACGATCTGCGGGCCGGCCCTTCGGGAGCCGGCACCCAGGGGGGCGCCTGGGGGGCCGGTGTCTTGCCGGCGGGCTGGTCGCCCTGCGCCTGCTTGCCGTCCTGCTGCTGCCGATGCTGGTCGGCGGCCCGGCCGTGGCGATCAACTCGCCACCGCCTGCCGGGCCGGCGCCCGAGGCGGGACCGCGGCCGGCCGAGGTCCGGGTGGCGCTGGATGACAATTATCCGCCTTACAGCTTCCGCAACGCCGACGGCACCCATGTCGGGATCGTGAAGGACCTGTGGGCGCTGTGGTCGCAGCGGACCGGCGTCGCAGTGCGGATGATGCCGAGCGACTGGATTCTGGCACGCCACGCGGTCGACACCGGTGCCGCCGACGTGATCGAGACCATCTTCCGCAACGGCGCGCGCGATGCGCGCTACGACTTCTCCACCCCCTACGCCCGCGTCGACGTGCCGATCTGGTTCAGCAGCGACCTCAGCGGGATCATCGGGGTGGACTCGCTGCGCGCCTTCACCGTCGGGGTCAAGGACGGCGATTTCTGCGCCGAATGGCTGACCGACCAGGGCATCACCGCGTTCCAGCGTTTCCCCGGCTTCGAGAAGATGGTTGACGCCGCCGCCCGGCAGGAGACGCGGGTCTTCTGCATGGACGACCCGTCGGCCACCTATTACTTGACCAAGCGCGGGGTGCAGGGACGCTTCCGCTACACCGACCCGCTCTACACCGGCGAACTGCACTGGGCGGTCCGCAAGGGCGAGGCGGCGCTCCACCGCCTGATCTCCGAAGGCTTCGCCCGCATCACACCGGAGGAGCGCAAGGCGATCGAGCAGCGTTGGATCGGCCGCAGCCTGGGCGGGGTAAGCCCCGGACTGATCGACCTGCTGCTCAAGCTGCTGGCTGGGGTCGCGGTGCTGGGCATCGGCGCGCTGGTCTGGGTGCTGCTGCTGCGCCGGCAGGTGGAAAACAAGACGGAGAGCCTGCGCACCGCGGTCGCCGCCCTGACCGCCAGCGAGGAGCGCGTCCGCACCATCTTCGACAGCGTCACCGACGCCATCTTCATCCACGACCTCGACAGCGGCGCCATCCTGGAGGTCAACCGCCGGATGGCGGAGATGTACCGCATTGGCGACACGCCGCTGACGGACATCCATGTCGGGATGCTCAGCTCCGGCGTGCCACCCTACACGCGGGACGAGGCGGGGGCCTGGATCCGCAAAACGTCCGGCGGCGAGCCGCAGCTTTTCGAATGGCATGCCCGCCGGCTGGACGGCACCCTGTTCTGGGTGGAGGTCAGCATGCGGCGCGCCACCGTGGACGGCAACGACCGCCGCCTGCTGGTCGTCGTGCGCGACATCACCGAGCGCAAGGCGGCGCAGGAACGGGTGGAGTATCTGGCGCGCCACGACGTGCTGACCCTGCTGCCCAACCGGCTGCTGCTGCAGGACCGCACCGAACAGGCCCTGGCGCGGGCGGAACGCAGCGGCCGGCTGGTGGCCCTGGTCGCCTGCGGGCTCGACCGCTTCAAGACGGTGAACGACAGCCTCGGCCACGCCGTGGGCGACGCCCTGCTGCGCGCGACGGCGGAACGGCTGAAGGCCGCGGTGCGCGATACCGACACCGTCAGCCGCAGCGGCGGCGACGAGTTCATCCTGCTGCTGTCCGGCCTGCCCGACGGCGACGCGGTGGTCGAAACGGTCGCCTCCCTGCACGAGGCGATGGCGGCTCCCTTCCAGATCGACGGGCACGAGCTGACCGTCACCCTGTCCTCCGGCGTGGCGCTGGCGCCGGCCGACGGCAAGCACTTCGCCACCCTGCTGAAGAACGCCGACACCGCCCTGCACCACGCCAAGGCCGCCGGCCGCGACACCCACCGCTTCTATGCCGAGGCGATGAACGCCGAAGCGGTCGCCCACCTGTCCACCCGCAGCGGCCTGCGCCGCGCGCTGGAACGGGGGGAGTTCCTGGTCCACTACCAGCCCCAGGTCAGCCTGGAGACCGGTGCCGTCGTCGGCGCCGAGGCGCTCGTGCGCTGGAACCATCCCGACAAGGGCATGATCCCGCCCGGCGCCTTCATCCCGATCGCCGAGGACAGCGGCCTGATCGTTCCCATCGGCGCCTGGGTTCTGGCGGAGGCCTGCCGTCAGGCGGCGGCATGGCAGGCCCGCGGCCTGTCGCTGTCGGTCGCGGTCAACCTGTCGGCCCTGCAGCTCCAGCGCAGCGATCTCGTCCGCACCGTCACCGGGGCGCTGGCAGACAGCGGGCTGGACCCGCTGCTGCTGGAACTGGAGCTGACCGAATCGATGCTGATCCAGAACACCGATCTGGTGATGGACAATCTGCGCCGGATCAAGGCGATGGGTGTGCAGGTGTCGATCGACGATTTCGGCACCGGCTATTCCAACCTGTCCTATATCGGCCGCCTGGCGGTGGACAAGTTGAAGATCGACCGCAGTTTCGTCGCCGACCTCACCCGCAGCCACGACAGCGCCAAGATCACCGCCGCCGTCATCCAGATGGCCCACGGCCTGAACCTGACCGCCGTGGCGGAGGGCGTGGAGGATGCCGAAACGCTGGAAGCCCTGCGTCAGATGGACTGCGACGTCGCCCAGGGCTATTTCCTCGGCCGCCCCGGCCCGGCCGACGCGGTGGAACGCGCCGCCCGGCAGGTGAACCCGTTCAAGGTCGGGGTCTGAACCGGCAGTTCCCTTACTGTCCCTTCACCAGCGCGACAAGCTGGTCGAGCGCGGTCCCCCACCCCTGGTGGAAGCCCATCTCCTCATGCTGCGTCTTTGCCGCTTCGTCCTTGTGGAAGGCGATGGCGGTATAGAGCGTGCCGCCGGCCGTCGGCTCTATGGTGACCGATGCGGTCATGAATCCGCCGCCGGTGGGACGGAACCCCGGCCCCAGCGCGTCGGTGAAGACAAGAAGCCTCTCCGGCTCCACCGCCAGGAAGCAACCGGTGCTGTCGTTCCTTTCGCCGTTCGGCCCCTCCATCACCGTGCGGAACTTGCCGCCGGGCCGCAGGTCGATCTCACAGGCGGTGGTCCGCCAGGGGGCCGGCGTGAACCACTTCATCAGAAGCTCCGGCTCGGTCCAGGCCCGCCAGACGAGCTTCGGCGGAACCGCGACCTCACGCTTCAGTTCAAGGTCGAGCTGCGGATTGAAAGACGCTGCGGTGTAAGCGGTCATGGGGTCTCTTCCTCCCGTTCGTTCAGGTCCAGCACCAGGCTGTCCAGTTGGTCGAGCCGCTTGGTCCAGAGGTTCCGCTGGGTTTCAAGCCAGCTTTCCGCCGCCGCCAGCGCCTCCGGCTTCAGCGTGCAGGTGCGCACCCGACCGACCTTCCGCGTTTCGACGAGTCCGCTGTCCTCCAGCATCTTCAGATGCTGAAGAAAGCTCGGCAGAGCCATCTCGAAAGGTCTCGCAAGATCGCTGACCGACGCCGGCCCGCGCCCAAGCGCCTGAATCACCGCCCTGCGCGTGGGGTCTGCCAGCGCGCGAAAAGTCATGTCGAGTGCCACATCCATGACGGCACCCTACCGGCAACAAATACTTAGGTCAACGCCTAACTATTGTGATCAGGCTGCCCCACTCGCCACATGCAGGCTGATCACCCCGGCGACGATCAGGGCGATGCCCACCACCTTCATCACCGTCAGCGATTCCCCGAACACGAATACACCGATGGCGGCGATGGCCGCGGTTCCCGCCGCCGACCAGATGGCGTAGGCGATGCCGACCTCGATGGTGCGCAGCGCCTTTGCCAGCAGCACGAAGGCAACGCCATAGCACAGCACCACCACGGCCGCCGGGCCGAGCCGCGTCATCCCGTCAGACATCTTCATCGCGGAGGTGCCGACGATCTCGAACAGGATCGCGACCGCCAGATACAACCAACTCATCGCCGTCAAATCCCGCCCAGCCCCGCGAAGCCGATCCCGCGGGCGGCGCGCAGGATGGACCGGGCGAAGGAGCGCCGCAAGAGCGGCCGAACAAGCCCCACGCCAGACACCCAAGGTTGACGCCACGCCCGGCGGGCCCTAGGGTCTTTGCCCTCATTCCTTGACTTTATCTATCTGGTTTCGAAAGGGTCCGACGATGACCGGCGAACGGGATCTGGCGTTGCAGGCGAAGGCATGGCCGTTCGAGGAGGCGCGCAAACTGGTCGCGCGCTTCGCGAAAGCGCCGCCCGCCAAAGGCTATGTCCTGTTCGAGACCGGCTATGGTCCGTCGGGCCTGCCGCATCTCGGCACCTTCGGCGAGGTGGCGCGCACCAGCATGGTGCGCCACGCCTTCCAGACCATGAGCGACATTCCGACCAGGCTGTTCTGCTTCTCGGACGACATGGACGGCCTGCGCAAGGTCCCCGACAACATCCCCAACAAGGAGATGGTGGCGGCCAACCTGGGCAAGCCGCTGACCCAGGTGCCCGATCCCTTCGGCACCCATGACAGCTTCGGCGCCCACAACAACGCCCGGCTGCGCGCGTTCCTCGACAGCTTCGGCTTCGAGTACGAGTTCCAGTCCTCCACCGACTGGTACAAGTCCGGCCGCTTCGACGAGGCGCTGCTCGGCATCCTGCGCCATTACGACGAGGTGATGGCGGTGATGCTGCCCACCCTCGGCGCCGAGCGTCAGGCGACCTACAGCCCTTTCCTGCCGGTCTCGCCCTCCACCGGCCGCGTCCTGCAGGTTCCGATGCTGGAGCGCAACGTCGATGCCGGCACCATCGTCTTCGAGGACGAGGACGGCAAGAAGGTGGAGCTGCCGGTCACCGGCGGCCATGTGAAGCTGCAGTGGAAGCCCGACTGGGGCATGCGCTGGTTCGGCCTGGGCGTCGATTATGAGATGTACGGCAAGGATCTGATCCCGTCGGCCGACCTCGCCGGCAAGATCTGCAAAATCCTCGGCGGCACCCCGCCGGAAGGCTTCAATTACGAGCTGTTCCTCGACGACAAGGGCCAGAAGATCTCCAAGTCGAAGGGCAACGGCCTGACGATGGAGGAATGGCTGGCCTACGCGCCGCAGGAAAGCCTCGCCCTCTACATGTTCCAGAAGCCGAAATCGGCCAAGCGCCTGTATTTCGACGTCATCCCGCGCGCCGTCGACGAGTACCTGACCTTCGTCGACAAGGTGCATGGCGAGGAGCCGGCGAAGAAGCTGGAGAACCCGGCTTGGCACATCCACAACGGCAAGCCGCCGGCGGTGCGCTCCGACGTATCCTTCAACCTGCTGCTCAATCTGGCGGGTGCGGCGAATGCCGAGACCAAGGACACCATGTGGGGCTTCATCCGCCGCTACGCGCCGGACGCCACGCCCGAGAACAGCCCCTTCCTGGACAGCATGGTCGGCTACGCCGTGCGCTACTACCAGGATCAGGTGAAGCCGACCAAGCAGTTCCGCGCGCCCACCGATGCGGAACGCGCCGCCCTGCAGGATCTGCTGGCCAAGCTGGACAGCCTGCCGGCCGACGCTCGCGCCGACACCATCCAGAACGAGGTGTTCGAGGTCGGCAAGACCCACGGCTTCACCGAACTGCGGGCGTGGTTCCAGGCGCTGTACGAGGTGCTGCTGGGCCAGACCACCGGTCCGCGCATGGGCTCCTTCATCCAGCTCTACGGCATCGACGAGACCAAGGCGCTGATCCGCGAGAAGCTGGCGGCCTGATCCCGTCCTTTCCATTCGGATGAAAGTGGGGCGTCGAAAGGCGCCCCCCTTTTCGTTTACGAACTATTGCGAATGTTATCGTTTTCGAATTTGATCGTTCGTCTGACCTGCGACTCCCGATATGCCGATGAAATGGGCAGAACGCTGCATTCTTGCCCATCCGCTGGGCAATCCAAGCCCTATTCCATACCGCGCTATGCGGATGTCGCACCGCACCAATTCGAAAACCGTGGTACCGCTAACACGGCCGTGGCCGTACACTCCGCCCCGTTACTGCATTTTGCAGTGCGTTTCCTCCCTAGACTAAAGGCCGCGCCCGCATGGGCTGCGGCCCTTTTTTTGCTCTTCGCCGGGAGGACGGCGGCTGCGGACGGCCAGCCTTCTTGAAGCAAGCCTCCCTCGAGCCACCCTTACTTGAAGAATGCGTGGATCGGCGCATACTGGCTGCGCATCTTCCGACGGAGCTTCCGATGCCAACGGCACGTCCGCACATGGTGCCTGGCACCACCAGGCGTCCAACGAACCTGTCGCTGCGGGCTGATCTGTTGGATCGGGCCGAAGCACTGGGTGTCGATGTCTCCAGAGCCTGCGAGCGCGGTCTGGAATTGCAGATTTCGAACACCGAGGCGCAACGGTGGCTCGAAGAAAACCGCGCAGCGATCCAGTCGTCGAACGCCTATGTGGACGCCCACGGACTTCCGCTGGCCAAGCATCGCCCCTACTGATCGCCGAACCGATGGCAAAGTTCGATGTCCACCGGCGGCAGGACGGTCCCGGCTACCTGCTGGAACTGCAAGCCGACATCCTGAGCGGCCTGAACACGCGGTTTGTGGCGCCGCTGCTCCCCCAGTCCGCTGCTCCACAGCCTGCACGCAGGCTGAACCCGACATTCGACATCGGGGGCGAGACCGTTGTGATGGTAACCCAGTTCTCCGGCGTCGTTCCCTTATCCGAACTCGGGCAGCCGGTCTGCTCCCTGATTGCCCATGACACCGCAATCACCGCTGCGCTCGACATGCTGATCTGCGGTTGCTGACTACCCCCGCAAGCACTGCGCGACACCCAAAGCACCCCGCGCGGATAATAGCGCAGGATGTCACGGGCTCGGCCGTAGCCGTATTAGGGACCCGTTAACCAGGGCGGCGCTTCGATAGGGTGGATGCTCCCACCACCGCCCTCGCCTCGCCTGAGCGGCGGCGCAACCCGAAGGTCCATGGTCCGGTGACAGCCCGGCGCTCCCCATCCCGCTCCTCCCCCGCTCTCCCGCCGGAGACGGATGGCGGAGTCGCGCCCGAGCTGATGGACTATCTGTTCGCCGAGTCGCAGGACGGCACGCCCCCTTCCGCCCCCCTTCCCGCACAGCCCGGCCGCGGCGTCGCCCGTCAGGTCGGCGACGTGCTGGTCGAGTCGCGGCTGGCGGGCATGGGCGATGCCGACGTTCGCTCCACGCTGGCGCGCAAGCTCTGCCGCCTGTTGCCCGACCTGCCGCCGGGCGGGGCCGACACCGTCAGCACCGTCGCCGTGCGTGCACTGGAACAGCTGGCCCGCGACCACATCGTCCGCGTGCGCGAGGCGCTGGCGACAGCGATCAAGGACATCGCCTGCGCGCCCCCGTCGGTGGTGGCGACGCTGGCACGCGACGTCGAGCAATCGGTGGCCGAGCCGGTTCTGCGCTGCTGCGCCGCGCTCAGCGACGAGGATCTGCTGGACATCGTCGCCGCCGCCCCTGCCGGTTGGGCATTGTCCGCCATTGCGCGGCGCCACAGCATCGGTACCGCCCTGTCCGACGCCATCGCCGGCAGCGGCCATGCCGAGGCGACCGGCATCCTGCTGGACAACAGCGGGGCGGTGATCGCCGAACCGACGCTGGAATCGCTGGTGGAGCAGTCCGCGCACCATCCCGACTGGCGGGAGAAGCTGGCCCGCCGCCCCGCCCTGCCCCGTCGGCTGGCGCTGCGGCTGGCGGATTTCGTCGATTTGGCGGTGGTGGAGCATTTGCGGCGGCGTCCCGACTTCGACGACGCCACGGTGGCGGAGATCGCCGCCGCCACCCGCCGCCGCATCGACTGGGCCGAAGCCCCGGAAGCCTCCGAGCCGCCGGAACGCCGCGCCGTCCGCCTGCACCGGTTGGGCAAGCTGGACGAAACCGCTCTGGGTGACGCGATGTCGTGGAACGAGGCAGGATTCGTTCAGGCGGCACTGACTCTCCGCGCCCGCGTGGCGCCGGAGGTCGTGGAGCTGATCCTGGACTCCCACGATCCGCAGGCGGTGACGGCGCTGGTCTGGCGTGCCGGCCTGTCGATGCGCTGCGCCATGCAGATCCAGGCCCGCGCCGCCGGCATCCACCCGCGCGCCATGCTGAACGCTCGGCAGGGCAGCGGCTTCCCGCTGTCCACCGCCGAGATGGCCCGGCACCTGGAACGCTACGGCATCGGGCCGTAGGGGCGTTATGCCCCCTCCCTAGCCCTCCCCCTCTTCGAGGGAGAGGGGACTGCCGCAGCATTGCAAACTCCCCCTCTACCGCCGAAGGCGGGGGAGGGAGGGACCCGCTCGCGAGAGCGGGAGGGAGGGGGCATCGCCGAGCACCCTCAACACTCCCCAATCCCTTACTGCACGCCCCCGCGCGGCATCGGCTGGCGCGGCGTGGCGCGGCCGGTCTGCGGGACCGGGGTGTCGGGCGAGACCTCCTTGTAATAGGGGCCGCGGTCGGTCGGTCCTTCCATCGCCTCGGCCGGGGTGACGATCTGCTCGCCGGTGCCGGCGTCGAAGGCGATCAGCGCCTGCTGGCGGACTTTCAGGCAGGCTTCGCGCTTGGCAGCCATCTCGGCCGACTGCGAGCCGTCGAGCGCCACCAGCGGCAGCACCCAGTTGGACCGCTGGTCGGCGGGGATCGAGGTGTAGACGTAGTTGGTCAGCGGCTGGCAATAGGCGACGCTGGTTTCCGCCGCCGCGTCGGTGATCGGGGCGGCGGCGATGGCGGCACCATAATCGCCGACCGTCTGCGCCTGGGCGCCGCCGGCGGCCGAGACAGTGGCGAGGCCGGCGGCGAGCGCCAGCGACATGGTCAGACCGGGAATGAAACGGGCCACGAGCTTGGCCATAAGCGCTCTCCTTCGACCATATTCGAACAAGGTAAGGACCGGACGCGAACCATACGTATAAAGCCGAACGCTCCGGCCGTTGGAAAGGATCATCGGGGGTGCGACGCAAAGCTGCAATGCCCCGCTTGCGGTGATGCTTGCCCTCCGCGACAAAACGCGCTACCTACGCTTCCGAAATCTCGGGGCGCTGGATCCCTAAGACGTTAGAATGACCAACGGTTCTAGTCTCCCGCTGAATGGGGGACGCTCAAACGTTTTAGGGAACGCTCCATGGCTCGCAAGAAGATTGCGCTCGTCGGTGCCGGCCAGATTGGCGGCACGCTGGCTCTGCTCGCTGCTCAGAAGGAACTGGGCGACGTCGTCCTGTTCGACATCGCCGAAGGCATGCCGGCCGGCAAGGCGCTGGATCTCGCCGAAACCTCCCCGGTCGAGGGCTTCAACGCCAGCCTGACCGGCGGCAACGACTACTCGATCATCGAGGGTGCCGACGTCGTGATCGTCACCGCCGGCATCCCGCGCAAGCCGGGCATGAGCCGCGACGACCTGATTGGCATCAACAGCGGCGTCTGCAAGACCGTCGGCGAGGCCATCGGCAAATACGCTCCGAACGCCTTCGTCATCGTCATCACCAACCCGCTCGACGTGATGGTGTGGGTGCTGCAGCAGGCCTCCGGCCTGCCGCCGGAGCGCGTGGTCGGCATGGCCGGCGTGCTCGACTCGGCCCGCTTCCGCTACTTCCTGGCCGAAGAGTTCAACGTTTCGGTCGAGGACGTCACCGCCTTCGTGCTGGGCGGCCACGGCGACACCATGGTCCCGCTGGTGCGCTACTCCACCGTCGCCGGCATCCCGCTGCCCGATCTGGTCAAGATGGGCTGGACCACGCAGGAGAAGCTGGACGCCATCGTTCAGCGCACCCGTGACGGCGGCGCCGAGATCGTCAAGCTGCTGAAGACCGGTTCGGCCTTCTACGCCCCGGCCGCTTCCGCCATCCAGATGGCCGAGTCCTACCTGAAGGACCAGAAGCGCGTCCTGCCGGTCGCCGCCCACCTGAGCGGCCAGTACGGCCAGGACGACCTCTACGTCGGCGTCCCGACGATCATCGGCGCCGGCGGCGTCGAGAAGATCATCGAGATCGAGCTGAACGACGAAGAGAAGGCGATGTTCCAGAACTCCGTCGACGCGGTGAAGACGCTGGTCGACGTCGTGAAGAAGCTGGACGCCGAGAAGTCCGCTTCCTAAAGAACGGACTGCGCGTTCTCCGGCGCCCTCCCGGCCCATTTTCCGGGTCGGGACGGCGCCGGTGGTGCGCCCGTCTTGTCCTTCAGTCGACCCGTTCTCGTCAGCCGAACCAAAAAACAGATGGACGCCCGATGAACATCCATGAGTACCAGGCGAAAAGCCTGCTGAAGAAGTACGGCGTCGCGGTCCCCCGCGGCGGCGTTGCCTACACCCCGCAGGAGGCCGAGACGGTCGCCCGCGAGCTCGGCGGTCCGGTCTGGGTGGTGAAGTCCCAGATCCATGCCGGCGGCCGCGGCGCCGGGCGCTTCAAGGACAACCCCGAGGGCAAGGGCGGCGTCCGCGTCGTCAAGTCGATCGAGGACGTCGGCAAGAACGCCGCCGAGATGCTGAACCACGTCCTCGTGACCAAGCAGACCGGCGCGGAAGGCCGTGAGGTCAAGCGCCTCTATATCGAGGAAGGCGCCGACATCAAGCGCGAGCTGTATCTCGGCATGCTGATCGATCGCGCCACCGGTCGCGTGACGATCATGGCCTCGACCGAAGGCGGTATGGAGATCGAAGAGGTCGCCCACAACACGCCGGAGAAGATCGTCAAGGTCGCCGTCGACCCGGCCACCGGCATCCAGGGCTACCACACCCGCAAGGTCGCCTTCGCACTGGGCCTGGAAGGCAAGCAGGTCGGTGCCGCCGCCAAGTTCATCCAGGCCGCCTATCAGGCCTTCGTGGACCTGGACTGCGCCATCGTCGAAATCAACCCGCTGATCGTCACCGGGTCGGGCGACATCCTGGCGCTCGACGCCAAGATGAACTTCGACGACAACGCGCTGTTCCGCCACAAGGACGTGGAAGAGCTGCGCGACGAGGCCGAAGAGGATCCGGCGGAGATCGAGGCGGCCAAGCACAGCCTCAACTACGTCAAGCTCGACGGCAACATCGGCTGCATGGTGAACGGCGCCGGCCTGGCGATGGCCACCATGGACATCATCAAGCTGTATGGCGGCGAGCCGGCCAACTTCCTCGACGTCGGCGGCGGCGCCACGAAGGA
>NZ_DASPIS010000025.1:0-16591 GCF_035628975.1 Azospirillum sp.
TACCCGCGCCGCGGTAGATTTCGGCTACAAGGCGACGGTCGTCCACGATGCCTGCGCGTCCCGCGATCTGGCGTTTGGCGGCATCACCGTACCGGCGGCCCACGTCCACGCCGCCTTCATGGCGGCTCTCGGCTTCGCGTACGCCACGCTGCCGTCCACGGACGAGTTCCTGGGCAAGGTTGCCGTCGCAGCCTGAGCGCATCCGCAGGATTCCGTATCATGAAAAGCATGGTGACTTGCGCCGCCTCCGGCGCCACCCGCCGCGACGTCCTGGCGGGCGGCATCGGCCTGACCGCCGCCGGTCTGTTCGCGGCGGCCCTTCCCCCCATCGGACCGGCCATCGCCGGTACCTCCCACGCAGGAGACCACATCATGGGTATGATCAAGACCAAGGACGGCGCCGAGATCTTCTACAAGGACTGGGGACCGCGCGAGGCGCAGGCCATCGTCTTTCATCACGGCTGGCCCCTGTCGGCCGACGACTGGGACAGCCAGATGCTGTTCTTCCTTTCAAAGGGCTACCGGGTCGTCGCCCATGACCGGCGCGGGCACGGCCGATCCACCCAGACGGCCACCGGCAACGAAATGGACACCTATGCGGAGGACGTGAAGGCGCTGGCCGCCGCGTTGGAGCTCAGGGGGGCGATCCATGTCGGCCACTCCACGGGCGGAGGCGAGGTCGCCCGCTACGTGGCGCGGGCGGAGCCCGGGCGCGTGAAGAAGGCCGTGCTGATCGGCGCCGTGCCGCCGGTCATGGTCAAGTCCGACCGGAACCCCGGCGGCCTTCCGCTCGAGGTCTTCGACGGCTTCCGCGCCCAGGTGGCCGCCAACCGCGCGCAGTTCTATCGCGACGTTCCGGCCGGCCCCTTCTACGGCTTCAACCGGCCCGGCGCGGCGGTGTCGCAGGGGGTGATCGACAACTGGTGGCGCCAGGGAATGATGGGAGGGATCAAGGCCCAGTACGACTGCATCAAGGCCTTTTCCGAGACCGACTTCACGGAGGACCTGAAGGCGATCGACGTGCCCGTGTTCCTGATGCACGGCGACGACGACCAGATCGTGCCCATCGCGGACTCCGCGGTCCTCGGCATCAAGCTGCTGAAGCATGGCAGCCTGAAGATCTACGAGGGCTTCGATCACGGCATGGCCACCACGCGCGCGGACGTGATCAACGCCGACCTGCTGGCATTCATCCGGGATTGATCCACCCGGCGCCCATCCATCATGAACCGGCGGAGGCAGCCATGGTCCATCCGGGCATGAGACCCGTATCGTTCACCGTCCAGCGGCGTTCCTTCCTGGCCGGGGCCGCCGCGCTGGCCGCGGCCGGCACGACGATCGCCGGGCGGGCCGTGGCCGCCCCGCCGCGGCGGTTCGGACACGGCAAATTCCAGATCGATGTCTTCAGCGACGGCTTCATCACCCTGCCCGATACCGTCATAGCACCGGATGCCGACGCGGCCGAGAAGGCCGACATCATCCGGCGGCTGGGCGGACGCGAGGGGGCGGCCGACATTCCCGTCAACATCCCCCTGATCCGCACCGGCGAGGCGCTGATCCTCGTCGACACCGGATCGGGGGACAAGTTCCAGGCCACGGCCGGACGGCTTCGGGACAATCTGCTGGCCGCCGGCATCGCTCCCGAATCCGTCACCCATGTCGTGCTGACCCACGCCCATCCCGACCATGCCGGCGGCATCCTGCGGCCGGACGGGACGCTGACCTTCCCCAATGCCGCCTATCATGTGGCCGCGGCCGAATGGGATTTCTGGGTGGAAGAGGACCCGGCCGCGCGCTATCCGGGCTTGAGCGGTTTCGTGCCGGGCGCCCGCCGCGACCTGGGAGCCATCGGCGGGCGGCTGGTCCGCCTGCGCGACGGGGACGAGCTGGTGTCCGGCATCCGTGTTCTGGACACGCCGGGCCACACCCCCGGCCACATTTCCCTGGAACTGGCCGGCGACGACGGCCTGCTGATCACCGGCGACGCGATCACGAACGTCGTCGCGTCCTTCGAACATCCACGCTGGCGCTTCGGCTTCGACACGGACCAGGAGCAGGGCATCGCCACGCGCAGCCGTCTGATCGAGCGGGCGGCGGCGGAGAAGCTGCGCATGCTCGGCTATCACTGGACCAGCCCCGGCTTCGCCATCGCCGAGCGGCATGGCGCCGCCTATCGCTGCGTCGCCCTGTCCTGACCTCGACGGGCGGCAAACGGATGACCGCCATATCCCCGACAAAGACGCAACCACAGGCCAGTCGCACGGAGCCAGCGCCATGACCAAGCCGCTTCTGACCCATGCCAATGGCGCCCCCGTCGCCGACAACCTCAACATCCTGACCGCAGGGCACCGCGGGCCCGCGCTGCTGCAGGACATCTGGCTGCTCGAGAAGCTGGCCCATTTCGACCGGGAGGTGATCCCCGAACGGCGCATGCATGCCAAAGGCTCCGGCGCCCATGGCACCTTCACCGTGACGCACGACATCACCCGCTACACCAAGGCGAGGCTTTTCGCCGAAGTCGGGAAACGAACCCCCGTCTTCCTTCGCTTTTCCACGGTGGCGGGAGAGCGCGGGGCGGCCGACGCGGAACGCGACATCCGTGGTTTCGCCGTGAAGTTCTATACCGAGCAAGGCAACTGGGACATCGTCGGCAACAACACGCTCGTCTTCTTCTTCCGCGATCCGTTGCGCTTTCCCGACCTGAACCATGCCGTCAAGCGCCACCCGCGCACCGGCATGCGCAACGCCGGCAACAACTGGGATTTCTGGAGCCTGCTGCCGGAGGCGCTGCATCAGGTGACCATCGTCATGTCCGACCGCGGCATCCCCCGGTCCTATCGCTACATGCATGGTTTCGGCAGCCACACCTTCAGCATGATCAACGCCGCCCACGAGCGGGTATGGGTGAAGTTCCATTTCCGCAGCCGGCAGGGCATCGAGAATTTGACGGATGCGGAGGCCGAGGCCGCCATCGGCAAGGACCGCGAAACCCATCAGCGCGACCTGTTCGACAGCATCGAGACCGGGAATTTTCCACGCTGGACCCTGGCAATCCAGGTGATGACGGAAGCGCAAGCCGCATCCCACCGCCACGATCCGTTCGACCTCACCAAGGTTTGGCCGCACGGCGACCATCCCCTGATCGAGGTCGGCGTGCTGGAACTCAACCGCAATCCGGAGAATGTCTTTGCCGAGGTGGAGCAGGCGGCCTTCTCCCCCGCCAACATCGTGCCGGGAATTGGCTTCTCCCCCGACCGCATGCTGCAGGCTCGGCTTTTCTCCTATGGCGACGCCCAGCGCTACCGGCTGGGGGTCAATTTCAACCACATCCCCGTCAACGCGCCGAAATGTCCCTTCCACAGCTACCACCGCGACGGCGCCATGCGCACCGACGGCAATCTGGGCGCCACGCCGTCCTACGCTCCCAACAGCGGCGGTGAATGGATCGGTCATCCGGACGCCGGGGAGCCGCCCTTGCCGCTGGACGGGATGGCGGCCCATTGGGACCACCGGACCGCCGACGACCATTGGGAGCAGCCGGGCAACCTGTTCCGTCTGATGGGGCCGTCGCAACGCCGGGCCCTGTTCGAGAACACCGCCCGGTCGATCGCAGGTGCCGCGCCCCACATCCAGCGGCGCCACATCGAGAATTGCAGCATCGCCGACCCGGCCTATGGCGCGGGCGTGGCGGCAGCGATTGAACACGCCGCCATGTCGGCAGTGGAGTAGGAGGAAACGATGACAATGGGAACGGCAATCATCACCGGGGCTTCGTCGGGCATCGGCGCCGTTTATGCGGAGCGGCTCGCACGTCGGGGCTACGACCTCGTGCTCGTCGCCCGCGACCGCGGCCGTCTGGCCGCTCTCGCGGAACGGCTGGCGAAGGAGCATGGCGTCGCGGTCACCCCGTTGGCCGCGAACCTGACCCGTGACAGCGACCGCGAGGAGGTTCTGACGATGCTGCGGGAGGACGAAGGGCTTTCGCTCCTGGTCAACTGCGCCGGCATCGCGCCGAACGCGCCACTACTCAATTCCGAGCGGGGCGGGCTCGAAAGCATGCTCCACCTCAATGTCGACGTCCTGCACAGCCTCGCTGTGACCGCCGCCCAGGCGTTTGCGGGCCGCCGCCGGGGGGCGATCATCAACATCGCCTCGGTCGTCGCCCTCATGCCCGAGCGGTTCAACGCGAGCTACTGTGCCAGCAAGGCGTTCGTTCTCGCCTTCACCCAGGCGATCTCCGCCGAGCTGAATCCATACGGCGTGCAGGTGCAGGCGGTGCTTCCCGGTTTCACGCGGACCGAACTGTTCGAGCGCGCCGGCGTCGACATCGCGGCGATCCCGCCGGAGATGATCATGGAAGCCGGCGACATGGTCGATGCGGCGCTTGCCGGCTTCGACCGCGGCGAGGTCGTCACCATTCCATCGCTGGCGGACGTTCAGCTGTGGTCCGACTTGGAAAACGCCAGGCTGGCGTTGGCCCCTTACCTGTCGTTGAAGCAGCCCGCGGCCAGATACAAGGTCGGAACCGGCGCGCCCTGATCCGGCCGCGCATGGCAGTCATCCGATATCCGGCTCAGCGCCCGCTTGATATATAGGACCACTATGTATATGTTGGAGCCATGGAGACGCCGAAAACCCCGACACCAATCGAACATCGCATCCGCGAGGGACTCTCGCGGCTGGACTCGGTTCTTCGCTCTGAGGACTGGGTCCGTGCCAGGGCCGCCGGACTCAACCCGACGCAGCATGCGATTCTCGAGTATCTGGCGGGCCGGACCGATGGTGCGGCCGTCAGGGACATCGCCTTCCAGCTCGGCGTTTCGCAGCCGACCGCGACCGAGTCCATCGCCGCGCTGGAACGCAAGTCCCTGGTCGTCAAGCACGCCTCGACCGTCGACAAGCGTGCCGTCGCCGTCCGCCTGACCGAGGCGGGCGGCGCGGCGCTCTCGACCGACGATCCGGTGCCCGGAGTCTTGGAACAGGCTGCGGGCACGCTTTCGGATTCGGACAAGGAGCATCTTCTGATGACCCTGGTCACGATGATCAAGCGGCTGCAGGACGCTGGCGCCATCCCAATCCAGCGCATGTGCGTGAGCTGCCGCCATTTCCGGCCCCATGCCCACGCCGATGCGGCAAAACCGCATCATTGCGCCTTCGTGAACGCGGCATTCGGCCAGCGGGACCTCCGCATCGAGTGCCGTGACCACTCCATGGCTGATCCTTCGCTCCAAGCTGCCACTTGGGGCGTCTTCCACAAAGGATAGCTCGAACCTCCAGGCAAAAGAGACGGAAGGAAGCATGAGTATGTTTGCAAAGCTGTTGACCGGGGCGCTCGCCGCCGGAACCCTGTCCTTGTGGGTCGGTGCGGCCCACGCCCACCCGATCGAAGCCAAGCCCGCCGAAGCGGTGACGGCATCGTTCGACATCATCGAGACCGCCGTCGTCACGAAGAAGGACAAGGCCATCTTCACGACGCGTGTGCGCGGTACTGCCGGATCGGACAAGCCGGCCGCCACGGGCAAGTTCGAAGGTTCGGATGTCTACGCCTATGTCTGGCCGACCTCGCCGAACAGCGGTGAAATCGGCTTCGAACGGGATCAGGGCATCGTCGCCCTTGCCGTCACCTTCCATCCGGATTTCGACGATGCCGCCTATGGCGGACGCAACCGCGACGTCTGGCACCCGCACTGGGTCGTCCTGAACGAGGACAAGGCGTGCAAAGGCGGGCTGAAGGTGACCGATATTCCGGATGGCCAGAAGCCCAAGGTTCCGCCCACCTGGCCGAAGGTCCCGCTGCTGATCGACAGTCCTGACTACCCGACGACGTTCAAGGGTGACGCGGTCGAGGTTGCGATCCCGCTGTCCCTGCTCGGCGGCATCAGTGGCGCGTCGTTCGACGGCGTCACGGCGGGGCTCAAGGTGAACGGCAACCTGCATTCGCCGCTGCTTTGCGTCGACAACGTGTTCAAGGTGGCGTCGGGCAATCTGAGCCTTCCCGGTAAGGTCGCCACCGGCAAGTGAAGGGGGGCGCCGGTCCGCCGACTGCCATCGGCGGACCGGCATGCTTCTTCCTCCAGGCAGATGGAGAGAGGAAAGCAGTCCCAGTATCCGCATTCCCACCGGAAGTGCAATCGCGTCGGCCCTCGCCGCAACAAGCCGTGCCGATTCCGGAGCCGGCGTCCGCACCATCGATGCCGGAGGAGAGGTATTCCATGGCCAAAATTGCGCTGGTGCTTCGGCACGTCCATTTCGAGGATCTCGGAACCTTCACCCTGCCCTTCGAGCAGGCGGATTACGAGATTCGCTATGCCGATGTCGGAGATGCGAACTTTCCGCCGGACCATCTCCAGGATCCGGATCTGCTCGTCATCCTGGGCGGACCCATCGGGGTCTACGAGGAGACGGTCTATCCATTTCTGGCTCGGGAACAGGCGTTCATCGCCGCAAGGCTTGCAGCCCGGCGGCCTTTGCTCGGCGTGTGTTTGGGCGCGCAGTTGGTCGCCGCTGCCGCCGGCGCCCGTGTCTTTCCTTCGGGTATCAAGGAGATCGGCTTCAAGCCCGTTTCCCTTACCGCTGCCGGGCGAGGAAGCCCGCTGCGTCATCTGGAGGGAACGCCGGTGCTCCATTGGCACGGCGATACCTATTCACTTCCCCCCGGCGCGACGAACCTCGCCTCCAGCGATGTCGTCGAGCAACAGGCCTTCGCGATCGGCAGAGACGTTCTCGCGCTCCAGTTCCACGCCGAGGCGGACTGCGGCGACGGGTTCGAACGCTGGCTCGTCGGCCATGCCGCCGAACTGGCGACCGCCGGGATCGACCCGGCAGCCCTTCGGCGGAGTGCGCGCACCACCGGGCCGGCTCTGCGCGAAGCGGCCGACAGGATGATCACGCAGTGGTTGTCCGATTTAGGGGATCGGAGCTGACAGGCGAGCTCGGGCGGGAAGAGCACGCATCCACCGGCCTTTCAGGGCCCGAGGTCAGCGAACCCATCCTTGCCCTTGCTGCCGAGCCCGCGAAGGGACTTCCGCGGGTGAACAGGGGACCAGACAGAGGGCCTGAGACCGGTTGTTCATCCTGGGCAAGTCTCTCCTCTTCAGACCTGAAGGCTCCGAAAGCCGACCGGATCCCGCGGACGGGACAGCCCTGACACGGCCTTCCTCCGGCATCCGGCAAGACGGGGACAGCGCATACGGCGACAGCGCATGCAGATCGGCATTCACGCGACGTTCCCATGCGACGGCGCCATCACGACGCGCCTCGACAAGCGCTTGCCGATAGCTTTCGCCCGCCCGGTCCCTCGCGTCGGGCAGGCCTTCGGCGAGAAGGATCGTGCCTTTCACGCGATGGAGTTCGGCAAGGCACCATCGCTCTCCCGAGGATGCGCAATGTGCCATCGCGGAATCGATCACCCTCAGCGCGTCCGCATGCTTGCCCATGTCACGGAGTGCCCGAGCCGCGACGGATTGAAAGATCGTCTGGAACAATGTGAAGCCGCTGTTGCGGAGAGTCGGCAGGTTCAGGTGCAGCTGATGCCCGCAGTCGTCGGGACGCCCCTTTCGGAGCGCGATCTCGGCCTCGAAGCACGCGGCGTAGCCATTCCACACGTCGAGCGACAGGGCCTTCGTATGGTCCTTGAGAAGCGCCACATAGTGGATCGCAAGATCATCGCATCCCGCGAGCAGCGCGATCGGGCAGGCCGCTTCCGCCAGGGCATTGCTGAGAGAGAGATCGTGTTGGATGTCCTTGGCATGGGCCAATGCATCTTCCACCTCACGCAAGGCCTGTTCTTCTTCACCCAAAAGCCAATTCGAACGAGCCAGAGCGATGCGGGCCGTAACGGTCTGATCGAACTGGAAGCGCACGGAATGGCAGCTCGCCGGCAATGCCGCGTATTCGCCAAGCATCTGCAGAAGGTGATCCCGGGCTTCGGCGTGGCGGCCGAGCCAGTGCAGGGTCGCGCCATACAGCCTTTTGCCGATGACCACATCGGCCGGATCAGGCGAGGACGGGGCGAGAGCGCGGAAGCGATCCGTGAACGTCAATCCGAGCCGCGGTTCGGCGCGGTTGATCGCATCGACCCACAGCGCCCAGATCGCCCGGAGCTGGTGATCGATGTCGCCGATATCCTCGGCGATCCGCAAGGCCTTGGACCACGCCGCGACACCGTGTTCCGATGCGCCCGTCGGACAGATCCGGGGCCAACCGTGGGCTGCATACAGCTTCATGCGGTTCCGCTCGTCCAGGCCGGGACGGGCATCCAGGTAGTCGATCGCACGCCTGACCCAGGCCAGGCATTCGTCGAGCAGCGAAAGCCGGTAGAAGAAGGGCAGCGCGGCGACGGTGAGCCGCACGCCCAGCAGTGGATCGCTCCGTTCGGCGAAGGCCCATTCCAGCGCGGTGCGCAGATCGTCCGTGTGTTGGGCGTAATTGCGCGTCCAGTCGGCCACCGGTACCGACATCAGTTCGCGGTCCGCGCTTTCCAAGGTGGCTCGCAGATACTCGGCCAATCTCGCCGCGACGGTGTCGGCATCACCGGTCTCCGCGAGCTTTTCCGATGCATAAAGCCTGGTGGTGTCGAGGAGCCGATAGGCCGTCGGGCCGGAGGAGGCGTCCGCCACGACGAGCGATTTCGCCACGAGCGCGGCGAGGACGGCTTCCGCGCTCCCGCCGGAAACGACGGCGGCCGCCGCCTCTTCGCTAAACCGGCCGCGGAAGACCGACAACTCACCCAGGGCGGACTGTTCCGGTTCGGGCAGCAGCATATAGCTCCAGTCGAGTGTCGCCCTCAGCGTCTGATGGCGGGGCAGCGCGGTCCGGCGGCCGCGGGTCAGCAATCGGAAGCAATCGGACAAGGATCGGGCCAAAGCCTTTACGCCGATTGTCTCCAGGCGACCGGCCGCCAATTCGATGGCGAGCGCGATGCCGTCAAGCTTTTCACAGATGTCGCAGACATGGGGCGCGTCTTCATCGGTCAGTTCGTACTGCCCAAGGCAGGCGTCCGCGCGCTCCACGAAGAGCTGAACTGCGGGCGAACCCATCGCCGCGCTCGCGGTCAGCGCCGCCGCCGGAAGCTCCAGCGGCGGAATGCGGTGCACACGCTCCCCGGCGGCCCTCAATGGTTCGCGGCTGGTCGCAAGAATGCGCAGATCCCGGGTCTCGGCCAGCAGGCACTCGGCGAACGACGCGACACTGCCCACCAGATGCTCGCAGCTGTCCAGGATGAGCAGAGCGGGGCGCGTGCGCAGGTGAGCGGCGATCTCGTGCAGAATGTTGTCGGTTCGCGAAAGGATGCCGAGCGCCGACGCCACCACGGTCGGCACGAGGCCCCCGCCGCCCACGGAGGAAAGATCGACCCAGATGATGTGGAGGTCCGAGGGAGCTCGCGCGACGACCGCGCGTGCGACCGTTGTCTTGCCTATGCCTCCCGGTCCGACGATGGTGAGAAGCCGGGAGCGGCAGAGATGGGCGGAGATCGTCTCGACCACGCTCTCCCGCCCGAAAACCCGCCCCGTACCGGGGTCCGTCGTGAAGCGGCGTGACGTGGGGTCGCCGGCCTCCCCGGACTTGTCGGGCGCACGCCGCTTGGTCACCGGCGCGACGAACGCATAGCCCCTGCCGGGAATGTTGGCGATGAACCGGGGGTGGCGCTGGGTGTCGTTCAATGCCCGCCGGATGCCCGAAATATGCACCCGGAGATTGGCCTCATCCACGACGGTATCGGGCCAGACATGCTTCACGATCTCTCTGTTCGTGCGAACCTCGCCTGCGTGGGCGATCAGATGAATCAGGATGTCGATCGCCCGGCTGCCGAGTGGCACCACCTGCCGGTCATGCAGCAGCATGCGCCGGGACGGTATGACCCTGAAGGGGCCGAATTCCAGTTCCTCTTCCATGCGGCGGTCCTCATCGAAAGGTTCTGCAGGGCGGATCGGCGGAACGGTCAGTGACGCGGGAATCCTGCGACGGTCGACTGCATTCGATCGACACTGTCGCCCTTTTTTCCTCCCCGGTCTTTCGTGAAGCTGCGGAGGTTTTTCGCGGGGTTGTCGCCTTGACGTCTTCAGGAAAGGCGTCGGCGATAGGCTCCGGGCGTGCAGCCCATCGCCCGCTTGAAGGCCGTGCCGAACGCCGCCTGGGTCGAGAAGCCGGACCGGTGGGCCACCGTCACAAGCGGCATATCGGGATCGCCAAGCAGTTTCCGCGCCAGCGCAAAGCGTTCGGCGCTGACGAAGCCGTGGGGTGTCTTGCCCGTCAGCCGCTTGAACATGCGCGCGAAGTGGAAGGGGCTCAGACAGGCGACGGTTGCGAGTTCGCCGACCGAGATGTCGCGTTCCAGATTGTCGCGGATGAAGTCGATCACCCGTGAGATCCGCTTCGGACAATCCGCTTCCTGTGGGGTCTGCGAGGGCTCCGGGCGGTCGTGGGCGTAGGCGTGGGCGACACGGGCGGCCAGCGCCAGCGCGGCGGATTCGACCATCATCCGGCCGGCGGAGGTTTCCTGCAGCAGTTCCGACCGGATCGACAGGCCGATCTGGCGGATGAGCGGATCGCGCAGGTCCGCGAGATATCTGATCGCATCCGCACGGATGCGCGCGTCGCCATAGAGGTCGGCGAGCCCGTCGAAGCGGTCGGCCGGCAGGTAGATGTGCAGGATTTCGTCGAGCGGAGCGGAGATGCTGATTTCGTCCTCGCCGACGCCGACCGGGCACAGCCAGATGGTGCCTTCCTCCACAGCCGAGCGCTGGCGGACTCCGGCTCCTTTGCGCCTGACGAAGGCGCCCGGGCTGCGGCGCGTGGCCAGCGTGATTTCCATCTGGGTCGGCACGATCGCGGGCAAATCACCGGCCGGGTGCGAGCGCAACTCGGCGGCGACGCCGTTCCAGCCACGGCCGAGCGATGTGGCTGCCAAGCCGGCGTTGGGAAATTTGAAGGTGCCGTGCGCGTGCAGGTTCATTGGAGCACTATGGAATCGCCGGCAACCCCAGGCCACTATACAGGCGTATCGCAGACGTTGCGGCGCCAGGCTGCTACTGCTTCTCATCCGGAGGCGAGGTGAATGCGGCAAGTCTTTTCCAGATGGCCAAGCCTTGCCGAGACCTCGGCCGGGGCGCTGCCCGACCCCGACGGGTTGCCGGCGTGGATGACCGCCACGGCGCCGCGCCGATGGCCGATCACTGCGCGCGACCTCGCCGTTTCCACCCTGCTGGTCTTCGCCCCGGCGATCCTGGCGGCGGTTTCTGCCTCACAACCGCCCGAACGTTATGACGTGGCGCTTGCGACGGGAGCGGCGGCGCTCCTGACCGCCGTTCTCGCCGTTCTGTCCATGATGAGGTTGAAGCGGGAGACGCTGCATTGCCGGCGGCAATATGGAGAGATTTTCGAGCGCGCCGGCATCTCCATGTGGCGAGAGGACTGGACGGCGGTCGCCGAGGCCGTCATGGCGCTGCGCCAGGCGGGGGTCCGGGATCTGGAGAGCCACTTCGCCAACCGGCCGGACGAACTCCGGGCGCTGAAGGCGCGCGTGATGATCCGTGACGTGAATGCCTTTACGCTGGAGGAGACCGGCGCACCCGGAAAGGACGTCTACATCGGCCCGCTCGACCGGCTGCTTCCCGAAACCGACCAGACCTTCGTGCAATGGCTGGTGGCTTTCGGCCGCGGCGACCGCTTCTTTCGCTCCGAGGCCCATCTGACGACCACCGAGGGCGTCGAGATCGACACGCTCTTCACCGCCATGCTGCCGCGCGATCTTGCCGGATTTTCGAACATCATCGTGACCTCCGTCGACATCACCGCCTACAAGAAGGCACAGGCGCGGCTTGTCGCCGCCCAGGCTGACGCCGCCAGGACCTCCCGGATTTCAACGGCCAATGCCTTCAGCGCCTCGGTCGCGCACGAAGTCAACTCACCGCTGGCGGCCATCCTGGCAAATGCCCAGGCAGCGCAACGCCTGCTCCGGGCAACCCCAATGGACATCACGGAAGCGGCGGCGGCCCTGCAGGACGTCGTCACCCAGGCCTCGCGCGCCCGCGACGTAGTGGCGCGCATCACCTCCCACTTCAGCAAATCCCCCGGTTCCTTCACTCCGGTCGATATCGTCCAGGTGGCCCGCAACGCCAATCTGCTGGTGGAAACGGACCTGCGCTCCCACGGCGCGGTCGTGCATCTCGCTGCTCCCGACGATCTTCCGCTCGCCTTGGCCGACCCGGTGCAGATCCAGCAGGTGTTCGTGAACCTGATGCTGAACGCCGCGCAAGCCATGGGGGACTGGCCGGGCCGGCGGGACATCACCGTGACCCTCCGCGTCGCGCAGTCGTCCCTTGCGGTCGACGTGACCGACACCGGGCCGGGAGTGGCGCCGGAACGGCGCGCGCAGGTCTTCGAGCCATTCCATTCGACCAAACCGGGCGGCATGGGCATGGGGCTGGCCATATGCCGCAACTGCCTCGATGCGCATGGCGGGGACATCTGGGTGGACCAGGCTCCCGGAGGCGGGGCCGCCTTTCATTTCACCCTGCCGATCGCCCATGGCTGATGCCGGACGGACGCGCGACATCGTGGCGATCGTCGACGACGATCCCTTCATCAGGGCTGCTCTGCGAAGGCTCGTCCTGTCCATCGGGTACGAGGTGCTGCTGTTCGACAGCGCAGAGTCCATGCTGTCATACGATGCGGCGGCGGAACTGTTCTGCGTGCTCGCCGATCTCCAGATGCCCGGGGTCACCGGCATCGACATGATCAAGGCCCTCTCCGAGCGGCATCCCTCGCTTCCCCTCATCGCCATGACCGCCTATCCGAACGAGGCAATCCGGCAGCGGGCGCTGGATTCGGGAGCATCGACCTATCTCACCAAGCCATTCGATGCGGCTATCCTCGAGATGTGCCTTTCGAGGTTCAGATCGCGGCATGGTTCATGATTTACTGTCTAACATGAAACCAGTCGTCCATATCGTCGATGACGATCCGGCACTGCGCAAAGCCCTGAAGAGGCTCTGCGAAACGGCCGGCCTAACTGCCGTCGAACATTCCGATGCCGACGACCTTGCCGAAAAGACGCTCGCCCACCGTCCAAGCTGCGTGCTGCTCGACGTTCGGCTGGCTGGTCAGAACGGGCTTGCCGTGCAGGAGGCGCTGCGGGATGCCGGCATCACCGTGCCGATCATCTTCCTGACCGGCTACGGCACGATTCCCATGACCGTGCGCGCCATACGCGGCGGCGCGATCGAGTTCCTGACCAAGCCGGTCGAGGACGAGGTGCTGCTGGAGGCGATCAGCCGGGCTATCGAAGCGGACACCGCGGCCATGGATGTCAACCGGGCCCATCGCGAGCTTGCCGACCGCTATGAGACCCTCACCGACCGCGAGCGCGAGGTCATGACCTGCGCCATCGGCGGTCTGATGAACAAGCAGATCGCCGGGGAACTCGGTCTTTCGGAAATAACGGCAAAGGTGCACAAGCGCCATGTGATGGAGAAGATGGGCGCCCGGTCATTGCCCGATCTTGTCCTCATGGCTGCGCAACTCGGGATCCCCGCTCGGCGGCGACGGTGAATGGCCCGGGCCGATGGCGGCACATGCGGGAGGAGAAGGGTGCGTCGGGACGGCTCTGTTGCAAAGTGACTTTGGTGCAGAACTCAGCCTGCGGATAGATTTCGCCCAGAGGCGATGGAGATCAGGCGACCTTCCGGGTGGTTGGCATGCCGAGGTTGGTCATGCGATTGATGACGGCACAGGCGGCCTTGGCTTCGGCTTTTTGTGCAGGCAGAGTCCGGGCGCGCAGGCTGCGTCCGATCAAAACCTTGTACCGGAGCATCGCCACCTCGACCAACGCTCTCCTGCCGTATTGGACGGCCCGCTGCCACCCCAGCCGACCACGCTCTTTGATCGTCTGGATGTGGCGGTCGCGCCGGGTGGGCGCGCTCTCGGCGGTGTCGCTCACCACGGCGGTCGAGCGCGGCGGGATGATCACCTCGGCGTCCGGCGCACGCTCGGCGACAGCACGATAGACTGTTAAACGGATGGAAAGTTGACCCCCTGCAAGCGCCCAAATTTCACCCCCACCGGAAGTGGTAGGTTGCCCCGGTAGTCCATGGGCAACGAGGGGCCGCCGCCCGCTTCCATAGCGCGGTGGCGGCGGCCCCTCGATTTGCCTGTGGACCCACCGGGGCAACCGTCGGGTCGGATCACCAACTCGCCATTTCGTTGAAGAGAGCGCCATAACCTGGGCTGTGCAAAGGGGTCAACTTTGTGCACATGATACCCCCCCAGAAAGGGTCGATTTTGCTCGCTGAAACACAGCCCCGCTCTGGAGCGCTTACGCGATGCCCTTGCCAGCGGACTGATTGACCGCATCTATGTTCTGGCCCCTGATCGGCTGGCGCGTCGCCATGCCCACCAAGTTCTGCTGATGGAAGAATTTCGCCGGGCGGGGAGCGAGGTGGTCTTCCTGAACCATCCGATCGGCGGCACGGCCGAGGATGATTTGTTGCTTCAGATCCAAGGCGTCGTGGCCGAATACGAGCGGACCAAGATCCTGGAACGGGGCCGCCGGGGCCGTCGGCATGCGGCGCGCTCCGGCTTGGTCAGCGCCTTCACCACGGCCCCCTTCGGCTATCGCTATGTGCCCAAGGGGTTGGGTGGGGGCGTGGCGCGCTTCGAGGTGGTCGCAGAGGAGGCGCGCTTTGTCCGCTTGATGTTCGCCTGGGTTGGACTGGAGCGCGTCAGTATGCGCGAGGTCTGCCGTCGCTTGCGGGAAGCCGGCTGCTTGACGCGCCGTGGCGCGACGAATTGGTACGCCTCGACGATCCGCGGCATGCTGGTCAACACGGCCTACATCGGGCGGGCGGTATACGGACACAACCACTATGTATCGGGGCCGCCTCGCCTGCGCCGAATCCGCGGGCATCCCCAGCCACCCCGGCGGCCCGGCAAGCGCGTTGCCGTGCCCAAGGAGGACTGGATCGAGGTTCCCGTCCCTGCGCTGGTCGACCCGTTCGTCTTTGAGGCTGTCCAGACGCAACTGAGCGAAAATCGGCGGCACAAACGAGAGTCCTGCAAGGGCGCCCACTGGCTGTTGCAAGGACTGACGGTTTGCCGGCGTTGCGGATATGCCTATTACGGCAAGACCGCCCCACAGTCGGATTGGACGACATCCAAAGCCGTGATCGGCTACTATCGCTGCCTCGGCTCCGATGGCTACCGTTTCGATGGCGCCGCGATTTGCGACAACGCCCCCGTGCGCAGCGACGCGCTGGAGCAGGCGGTCTGGACACGGGTGCGGGCTCTTCTGGAACAGCCCGGCCGCGTCGCCGCTGAATATCAACGGCGCTTGGAGCAAGGGCGGGGCGGCACCGGGGAAATCGACGACGTGACCCAACTGGATCGCCAAATAGCCAGTCTGAACCGCGGGATCGGCCGCCTAATCGATAGCTATGCCGAAGGAGTGATCGACCGACCGGAATTCGAACCTCGGATCGCCGGCCTGCGGGCTCGTCTGAGCCAACTCCGCGAGCGGCGGGCGGTGGCGGCCGAGGCCGCCGACGCCGAGCGCGAATTGACACTGATCATCGGCCGCCTGGAGGAGTTCGCTATCAAGATACGCCAAGGGCTCGACGACCTCGACTGGAGCGGCAAGCGGGAGATCATCCGCAGTCTGGTTCGACGGGTTGAGATTGACGCCAACCATGTTGAGATTGTCTTTCGGGTCCCTCCGACGCCAGAACCAACGCCATATGATGACGCCTTACCCCGGGAAACTTGGCAACATTGTACGGTGGGTCGTTGAGCGTACAATCGCTTGGCTTAACCGCAATCGCGGCCTCGCCAAGGACTTCGAGGCCACCGTCGAGAGTGCCGTCGCCTGGATCTTCATCGCCAGCGTCAAACTGCTCTCAAGACGGGTGGCTCGAACATAGACACAGCTTTGCCGATTCCGAGTCGGACTCTAAGTCAGCCACTTGCCTCCAAAGCGCGCCCGGCCTCCCGCCACGCTGCGATGCCGCCGTCGAGTGCAGTTGCCCGCAAATATCCAAGTTCACGCAGGGTGGCGGCGGCGAGGATCGATATCTTGCCGAATTCGCAGCAGGTGATGATCCGTACCGTTGGATCGGGCAGCTCGGTATTCACACGAAGCTCCAACTGCCCCCGGGGCAGGTGCTTAGCGCTGCTGATATGCCCTGCCTCGTAGGCGTCCTTCTCGCGAAGGTCGATCACCACGAAGTCGCGGCTGTTGCCGCCCAAACGGCTGTCCAGCTCGTCCATCGACATGAAAGGCACGCCGGATGCCGCCTCGGACAGGAGCTGGGCCACGGTCTTGCCGCCGCTCATGTTGGTGCGCAACGCTTCGGTCAGATGGGTGGGCGCCGCCAGATCGAGAGCACGCATCATCGCCACGAAGGCCGTCCGCTCGGTCTTCTGCAGGCGCGGGTTCGATGCGGTCTCGTCGGCGATGGTCGAATGATCGCGCCCCTTGTAGTCGTGTGCCGGATAGACCAGGGTCTCACCCGGCAGTTTGAGCACCTTGCCAAACAGGCTTTCATGGAGGTCGTGCGGATCGCCTGTTGGCAGATCCGTCCGCCCCGTCCCGCCGATC
>NZ_DASPIS010000026.1:0-53616 GCF_035628975.1 Azospirillum sp.
GCCGCGCGCGCGGACGACGATGTCGCCGGCCGACTTGCCCTTGAAGTCCTGAGCGAGCGACGGGGAAGCGATGGCGACAAGGGCCGAGGTCGCCAGCAGGGCGGCGGCGGCGCGCGACAGGATGGTCATGGGGTCTGCTCCAGGCAATGCGTTGTTGCTGTTCTGTGGCATCAGCCGATGGAGCTATTACCAGACACCGTGTGCGGGTACTAGGGGGCTACAACCCTTCCTCTCCTTATGCAGCAGCTATGCAACAGTGACGAGTTGTCGCATGGACAAGAAAATCAAGGGGTTGGTTTGATCGTTCGCTGCGGAACCAGCGCCATGCAGTTCTGGACGATGGCATAGCATTGGCCAAGTCGTGCCGACCCGCCTGATGCGCCACCATACACCACGCGCTCGACCACGCCGTTTCTCAAACTGAAGGTTGCTTCACAGTCGAAGCTGTTGACTTCATAACCATATGCCGGCCAGCCGTAGCCATAGCCGTAATGGGGCCATCCCCAGCCGCCGTAATAGCCGATGGGCGGCGGGCTGGGGTAGGAGACCAGGCGTGAACTGCGGTAGGTGAAGAACTCGCGATTTTCGACCGCGGCCTGACGTTCCGGCACGCCGGCGCAGGACAGCAGGGTTTCCTTCGGCAGGCCGATCAGGGCGGTCTGCGCCACCAGCGCCTCGTCCGCCGCCGGGCTGGCGCAGCCGGCCAAGGCCCCGGCGACGCACAACGCCGCCACGGCCGGAAGCCGACGGGCCGGCCCGCTTTCCACCATCAGACTCCCGAACATCCGACGCACAGCCATCGCACGCCTCCCCATATCCTGCAGTCGTTTACCGCAGCCGGGCCGGCGACAGGTCGGACTCGGCGACACCCAACGCCCGGACATCCTCCGGCAGGCCTCGTCCGGTGGCGAGCCCGGCCGCCACCCGGCCCATGGCCGGCGCGGTCTGGATGCCGTAGCCGCCCTGGCCGGCCAGCCAGAAGAACCCCTCCGCATCGGGCGCGAACCCCACGACCGGCACCTTGTCCGCCACGAAGCTGCGCAGCCCCGCCCAGCGGTGGGCCAATCTCCGAACGGAGAATCGCGACGCTTGTTCCAGCCGGTCCACCGTCTCCGCCACGTCGATGTCCTCGGGCTGCACGTCGCAGGGCTCCACCGGCGTCTGGTCGGCGGGCGAGGCCAGCAGGCGGCCGGCATCGGGCTTGACGTAGAAGGACTCGGCCACGTCCGACACCATCGGCCATCCGTCCAGCCCCGCCTTGTCGGCCGGGTCCTCGAAAACAGGATCGAAGGTGATGGCCGTGCGCCGCTTCGGCACCAGCCCGACCGTGGCGACTCCGGCCAGCCTCGCCAATTCGTCGGCCCAGGCCCCGGCGGCGTTCACCACCACCGGTGCCGCGAAGCTGCCGGCGCTCGTCTCCACCGCCCACAGGCCGTCGCGGCGAGCGAGCGCTCGCACTTCGGCATCGGTCACCACCCGGCCGCCGCGCGCCTTCAGTCCGCGCAGGAAGCCGTGATGCAGGGCATGGACGTCGATGTCGCGGGCATCGGGTTCCCACACGCCGCCGGCCACATAATCCGGACGCAGGAAGGGTGCCCGGGCCAGAACCCGGTCACGGTCGTAACGCTCGACCGACGGCGTCAGGCGGCGGCCCTGTTCATATTCCGCATCCAACCGGTCGATCTCATGGTCGCGGCCGATGATCAGCACGCCGCGGGGCGTCAGCATTTCGTGTTCGGCGAATCCCGAGGGCGGGCTGGTGTAGAAATCCCAGCTCGCCACCGTCAGGGCGCGGATCGGCGCCGGGCCGTAGGTCTGGGTATAGAGCGCCGCGGACCGGCCGGTGGAGTGATAGCCCGGCTGCGATTCGCGCTCCAGCACCAGCACCCGGCCATGCTCGGCCAGCTCATAGGCCGCCGACGCACCGGCGATGCCGGCCCCGACCACCAGGAAATCGACGCTTTCCAACTGTCCCGCTCCTCAGAGTCTTATCGGCCGCCTATTGGCTGGCGGCGCTTTGTGGTGGCATGTGATCGGGCAGGGCGACCATTTCAAGGATCAGCTTCTGCCGCAGTGCGGCGACGAAGCTGTCCTTGTCCATGGCGCTTTTCACGAAGCTTCCCGGACCGCCGATCACGCTCTCCTCGAAATACTCCTCCAGCCAGGAGAATTCGTCGAGGATGGCGAGGCCGTTGACGATGATTCCGCGCTTGGTCACCCGGTCGCGGGCCTCGGCCGGCTCGATCCCGCCGTTGGAAAAGCCGTTGGAGACCAGATCGATCACCTGCCGCGGCGCCTTGCCGCCGCGGTCGAACAGCTTCGCCGCCTCCAGGATGGCGCTGCCGATGGCCGTCGAGTCGCCCTGGAAGCCGCGGGGCAGGGCGTCGATGCGGTCCGCGAAGCGCCCGGCATCCTCCGGAGTGGTCAGGGCCGTCCAGGGGATCAGCACCTTCAGGCTGTTCGGCCCCGAATAGGCGGCCAGCGTCACCCGCGTCCTGGCCGACGCCAGCGCATCCGCCACCGCCGGGTCGCGGAAGGCGGAGGCATGGCCCTGCAGTTGGAATTCCAGATCGCCGGTCGTGATGGAGGCCGACCCGTCGAGCGCCAGCACCAGCGCCACGCCCGCCTGTCCTTCCTTGGTGGGCGCGTCCGCCTGCGCAACTCCGGTCAGGGCCAGCAGAACGAATAGAAGGGTCATCACGGCACGCGGCATTCCCATCGGCACTCCATCACGCAATCGGCTGAGCGGCCGGCCCGTCACGCATTGGCAAGCGCGTGACGCACCACCTTCACCATCACCGACGGCAACGCCTGATCGCCCAGGCGGTCCACCGGCACCCAATTCCCGTCGGCCCGCTGCCAGTCCGGACCGGCCTGGGCTGCGACCACCTCAAGCTCAAGGTGAAAATGGGTGAATGTATGGCGGACCAGTCCCGGCAGCCGGCGCCAGCGCGCGGGCAGGGGCTGTTGCGCCGCGACCGCGGCCTCTCCGGGCAGTTCCGGCCCCCAGGCGGTCGACGGCACCTCCGCCATGCCCCCCAGCAGCCCTTCCTCCGCCCGGCGGCGCAGCAGGACGGCGCCGTCGGGGTTCAGCAGCCAATAGGCGACGCCGCGCCGGGTCGGCTTTTCGCCCTTGGCGGCCTTGCGCGGCAGGCTTTCGGCGATGCCGGCGGCGCGCGCCTCGCAATACTCCGCCAAGGGGCACAGCATGCATTTCGGCTTGCGCGGGGTGCAGATGGTGGCGCCCAGGTCCATCATCGCCTGGGCATAGTCGCCGGGGCGGAAATCCGGCGTCAGGGTGGCGGCCAGCCGCCGCAGGGTCGGCTTGGCGTTGGGCAGCGGCTCCTCCACCGCGAAGATGCGGGCGATCACCCGCTCGACATTGCCATCCACCACGGTGGCCTTGCGGTCGAAGGCGATGGAGGTGATGGCGGCGGCGGTATAGGCGCCGATGCCCGGCAGTTCCAGCAGAGCCGCCTCGTTGCCCGGAAATCGCCCGCCATGCCCGTCCGCCACGACGCGGGCGCATTTGTGCAGGTTGCGGGCGCGCGCGTAGTAGCCGAGCCCGGCCCAGGCCACCAGCACGTCGTCCAGCGGCGCGTCGGCCAGATCGCGCACGGTCGGCCAGCGTTCGGTGAAGCTGCGGAAATAAGGGGCGGCGGCAGGCACGGTGGTCTGCTGCAGCATGATTTCCGACAGCCAGACCCGGTAGGGATCGGCGGTCTCCCCCGGCTTGGCGCGCCATGGCAGGTCGCGGCGGTGGCGGTCGTACCAGGACAGCAGCCGCCGGGCGGCCTCGATCGAATTTGGAATCATGATGGGAAGAAATAGAGGGCCGGGAGCGTCTGGGGAAGGGAGCTGGCCATATCCACGGCCGGATGCTGGGCATCGGCCCACGCTTGCGCTAGGGTGCCGCCATCCCACATGACCCGGAACCGGTTCCCGGACCGGAGCCGCACAGGAGTGATCGCAGAGCATGAGCGGACCGCGTCGCATCGGCCAATCCGTTCCGGAGGTCGCCGGCAAGGTGCTGGGCAAGCGCGGACTTGCCTTCGGCGCGCTGATCACCGACTGGCCGTCCATCGTCGGTCACCAGCTGTCGCTGCGCACCGCCCCCGACAAGCTCAGTTTCCCCCGCGGCAAGCGCGAGGAGGCGACGCTTCACATCCGCGCCATGGGCGCCATCGCGCTGGAGCTGCAGCATTTGGAACCGCAGATCATCGAGCGCATCAACAGCTTCTTCGGCTATCGCGCCGTGGCGAAGATCAAGCTGATCCACGCAGCGCTGCCGTCCACCCCCTCGCCGGTGGTGCGCCCCCGCGCCCTGACGATGGACGAGGAGATCGGCATCACCACCACCACCGCCGCGATCGAGGACGAGGAACTGCGCGCCACCCTGGAACGCTTCGGCCGTTCGCTGATGGGCCGGCCGAAACGCGCCGCGCGATAGCCGGCTTGCTGGACGCATCGGTACGTCATTGTCTATACGTCAACATCTGGTAGGAACGAGGGCAAAGTGAACCGCAAAATTTTGGGAATCGCCGGTCTTCTGGCCATCGGCTTCACCGCCGCGTTCGGCACCGCCATGACCGCGGCGTCCACGGCCGCACAGGCCGCGGCCACCCTGCCGCCGGTCTCGGAGATGATGGCCGAGCGCGTGTTGGGCGACCCGAAGGCGCCGGTGACGATCCTGGACTATTCGTCGATGACCTGCTCGCACTGCGCCAATTTCCACGTCAACGTGCTGCCGAAGATCAAGGAAGCCTATATCGACACCGGCAAGGCCAAGCTGGTCTTCCGCGACTTCCCCTTCGATCAGGCCGCGCTCAGCGCCGCCATGCTGGCCCACTGCGCCCCGCCCGAGCGGTATTTCCCGCTGACCGACGTCCTGTTCAAGAGCCAGCCGAACTGGAGCCGCTCCTCCGACCCGGGCAAGGCGCTGGCGCAGTACGGCAAGCTGGCCGGCATGACCCAGGAGACCATCGACGCCTGCCTCGCCAACAAGGAACTGGCCGACGCCATCCTGAACACCCGTCTGACCGGCCAGAACCAGTTCAAGATCGAGGCAACCCCCACCTTCATCCTCAACGACGGCAAGGCCCGCATCGAAGGCGCCCAGTCATTCGAGGAGTTCTCGAAGGAAATCGACAAGCTGTTGAAGTAAGGCTGTCGGGGTTCGAAGCCATATTGCCCCCTCCCTAACCCTCCCCCGCCTTTGGCGGTGGAGGGGACTGCCGCCGCTTCGCATAAGGCACCCTCTCCCGCGAAGCTCTCGCACAAAGCTCTGCTTTGTGCTGACGCGACAGGCGGACCTTTGGTCCGCTGAGAGCGGGGGAGGGTCGGGGAGGGGGCAACCGCCATCCACACCCCGCACCCCCTCAAAGCCCAGTACACCGAAGGTTCTTCCCCAGTGCAGTTCACGCGTCTCCGCCTGTCGGGTTTCAAGTCTTTCGTCGATGCCACGGAACTGGTCATCGAACCCGGCATGACCGGGATCGTCGGCCCCAACGGCTGCGGCAAGTCCAATCTGGTGGAGGCGCTGCGCTGGGTGATGGGCGAGACGTCGGCCAAGCGCATGCGCGGTGGCGACATGGACGACGTCATCTTCGGCGGCACCTCCAGCCGGCCGGCCCGGAATCTGGGCGAGGTGACGCTGGCGGTGGACAACCGGTCGCGCACCGCGCCCGCCGGCTTCAACGAGCATGACGAGCTGGAGATCACCCGGCGGATCGAGCGCGGCTCCGGTTCCGACTACCGCATCAACGGCAAGCTGGTGCGGGCGCGCGATGTCCAGCTGCTGTTCGCCGACAACGCCTCGGGTGCCGCGTCGCCGGCCCTGGTCAGCCAGGGCAAGGTCGCGCAGATCATCTCCGCCAAGCCGCAGGACCGCCGCGCCCTGCTGGAGGAGGCCGCCGGCATCACCGGCCTGCATTCCCGCCGGCACGAGGCCGAACTGCGGCTGAAGGCGGCGGAAGGCAACCTGACCCGTCTCGACGACGTGATCGGGGCGATGGACACCCAGCTGCAAAGCCTGAAGAAGCAGGCGCGGCAGGCATCCCGCTACCGCAACCTGTCCGACCAGATCCGCAAGGCGGAAGCCGTGCTGTGGCACCTGCGCTGGATCGCCGCCCAGGAGGAGCGCGCCCGCGCCCATGCCGCCTTCGCCGCAGCCGAGGCCGCGGTGCGCGACCGCATGCTCTCCGTCAACCAGCTGACCGCCCGCCGGACGGAAGCCGCCGCCGGCCTGCCGGAGAAACGACAGGACGAGGCGCGCGCGGCATCCGCCCTGCAACGGCTGGTGATCGCCCGCGAACAGCTGGACGCCGAGGAAAAGCGCGTCGCCGACCATCAGCGCGCCTTGGAGGCCCGGTTGCGCCAGATCGCCGGCGATCTCGGCCGTGAGGAGGCTCTGGCCGCGGATGCCGGGGAGGCGCTGGCCCGGCTGATGGCCGAACGCGACCGCCTGATCGCCGCACAATCCGACGAGGAGATGTTGGAGGAAGCCGCGGCGGAAGCTCTGGCCGAGGCGCGCGAGCAGGTCGATGCCCTCGACCGCGAACTGTCCCGCCTGACCGAATCGGTCGCCACCGACGAGGCCCGCCGCGCCGCCACGCAGCGTCAGGCCGCCGAGTTGGAAACCCGCGCCGCCGGACTCGCCAAGCGGCTGGCCGAGCAGCAGGCCCAGCGGGCCGCCTTGGAGGTGGAGATCGCCGCCCGCGCCGACCTGTCGGACGCCGAACTGGCGGTGGAACTCGCCGAACAGCGGCTGGAGCAGGCCCGCGAAGCCGCCGAGGCTGCTGAACAGGCGAAGGCAGAGGCCGAACCGGCCCAATCCCGCGCCCGTGAGGCACTGTCCGCCGCCGAGTCCGCTTTTGCCAAGCTGCGTGCCGAGGAACGCGCGCTGGCCGAATTGCTGGAGGCCGGAGCCGGCGGGCCCTTCCCGCCGCTGGTCGATGCGGTGGCGGTGTCGCCCGGCTATGAGGGGGCACTGGCCGCCGCGCTCGGCGATGCGCTGACCGCTCCGCTGGACGAGGAAGCGCCGGTGCATTGGCGCACGCTGCCGGCCTATGATTCGGTGGCGCCGCTGCCGGATGGGGTGGAGCCGCTGTCGAGCCGTGTGGAGGGGCCGCGGGCCGCCGCCCGCGCCCTTGCCCATGTCGGAGTGGTCGACGATGCCGCCGTTGCCGGGGGCTTGGCCGCGACGCTGGCGCCGGGTCAGGTGCTGGTCAGCCGTGACGGCGGCGCGTGGCGCTGGGACGGTCTGACCGTTCAGGCCGGCGCGCCGACCGCCGCGGCCGTTCGCCTGAAACAGCGCAACCGGTTGGCCGAACTGCGCGGCGAACTGGAACTTGCCGAGGAACGGGTCGAACTGGCGCGCGAGACTCTGGACGCCGCGAAACTGGCGGTCGAAGAGGCGGCTCGGGCCGACCGCCTTGCCCGCGATGCCGTCCGCGAAGGCTTCGCCGCGCTGAATGTCGCCCGCGACCGCCACGCCAAGCTGGCGCGCGAGGCCGATGCCGCATCCTCGCGCCTTGCGGCATTGGTTGAGGCCGTCGAGCGGCTCTCCGCCGACGAGCGCGAGGCTGCCGCCCGCCGCGACGAAGCGCTGGAATTGCTGGAGTCGCTGCCGGATCCGCGCGAGGGGCGTGAGCGGGTGAACGACCAGCGCGCCGCACTGGCCGAACGCCGCGCCGTGCTGGCCGAGCGGCAGAATGCGGTCGACCGCCTGACGCGCGAGGCGCAGGCCCGACGCCAGCGCTTGGACGCCATTCAGGCCGAAACCACGTCGTGGGACACCCGCTCCGCCGGGGCCGGGGGACGGGTGGCGGAGTTGCGCCAGCGCGCGGAGGAGGCCGAAGGCGAACTCGCACAGTTGTCCGAACGACCGGCGGCGATCGCAGCGGAACGCCTGGATTTGCTCGACCGCGTCACCATGGCGGAGCGCGAGCGCAAGCGCGCCGCCGATTGGTTGGCCGAGGCCGAGTCCCGGCTGGCGGAGACCGAACAGGCGCTGCACGATGCCGAGGAGGCACTGGCCGATGGCCGCGAGGCGCGCGCCCGTGCCGAAGCCGCGGTGTCCGCCGCTCTCCAGCAGGAACGCACCCTGACGGAGCGCATCGCCGAACGGTTGGACTGCCGGCCGGAGGACACCCGCGCCGCCGCCGACCTCGACCCCGCCGAACCGATGCCCGATGCGGCGGCGGTGGAAGCCCGGCTCGACAAGCTGACGCGCGAACGCGAGAACATGGGGCCGGTCAATCTGCGCGCGGAGATCGAAGCGGAGGAACTGGAAACCCAGATCGCCGGACTGCATGGCGAGCGCGAGGACCTGACCGCCGCCATCGCCCGCCTGCGCCAGGGCATTTCCAGCCTGAACCGCGAGGCCCGTGAACGGCTGGTCGCCAGCTTCGACGTGGTGAACCGCGACTTCCAGGAGCTGTTCACCCGCCTGTTCGGCGGCGGCAAGGCTTATCTGGAACTGGTCAATGCCGAGGACCCGCTGAACGCCGGCCTGGAGATCTACGCCAGCCCGCCGGGCAAGAAGCTGCAGGTGCTCTCGCTGCTGTCGGGCGGGGAGCAGGCCTTGACCGCGCTGTCGCTGCTGTTCGCCGTCTTCCGGTCGAATCCGGCGCCGATCTGCGTTCTGGACGAGGTCGACGCCCCGCTGGACGAGGCGAATGTCGGGCGCTTCTGCGATCTGGTGGAGGACATCGCGCGGCAGGGCGACACCCGCTTCCTCATCATCACCCACCACCGCCTGACCATGGCGCGCGTCGACCGTCTGTTCGGCGTGACCATGGTGGAGCGAGGGGTGTCGCAACTGGTGAGTGTGGATCTGAGCCGGGCGGAGGAATTGCGGGGGGTGGCTTGAGGGATGCGAGGTGCTGTTGCCCCCTCCCTAACCCTCCCCCGCCAACGCGGGAGAGGGGACTGCCGCCGCTCCTTTGCATCACTTCTGCAAGCCTCCTGCCCCCTCTCCCGCGATCGGACCGGCCTTCGGCCGGCCGAGGGCGGGGGAGGGATGGGGAGGGGGCATCCGGTAGCCAGCACTCCCCCAAACCCTCATCCCCCCCGCTTCCACACCGTCGTCTCGATGTACCGGCTCGCCAGGAACCGGTAGGTCTGCTTCTGCAGCGCCTCCACTTTCGGCGAGCGTTCCATCGTGACCTCGTCCCAGCCCTGCAGCAGTTCCTCCCATTCCAGCAGCTTGGCGCGCAGGTCGTCGCGAATCTTGCGGATGAACTGGATGGTAGGGTGGAAGTTGCGCAACGCGCCGACGATGTCGCCGGTCTGGGCGTCGGCCTGGTCGAAGATCAGATCGTATTCGCGCAAGGGCTTGCGGATCAGCCCCTGCATCCGGTTCAGCTCGCTGCAGAAGGTGCGATCGGTGCGGTAGATGGTGGCGAGCTTCGCCATCGCTTGGTCGATGCGGCGGATGTGCTTGAAGCGGTCGCGCAGGGCCTCGATGTAGGACAACTCCTGCGCCAAATCGTCGATGCGGTCGGTCAGGTATTGTTCGGCATTGTTGGTCAGCTTCAGCCGCTCCGCGATCTTGGCGAAGGCCGCCTTCATTTTCTCGTGTGTCTGCGGATCATCCAACAACTGTTCCAGTTCCGACTGGTCGGAAACGATGATCTCGTTGCCGGTGAAGGACGAGACGATCTGCATGGTCAGTCGGCCCTTGGCGATGATGCGGTGCTTGTCCTCCACCGACCAGGACGCGCGGCCGTCCAGCAACTCGCCCGGGATTTCCTCGCCGGGGCGGATCTGCTTCACGAAGGCCAGTCCCTGTTCGATGATTTCCAGCAGGCGGGCGTCGTGCGTGCCCTCCTCGATCTGGAAGGATTCCATCAGGGTGGGGAAGGCCAGCGCCGCCTTCAGGTCGCCAAGCAGGATGTTCAGCACCGGTTCCTTGCTGTTCGGCTCCTGGCAGAAGAAGGCGCCGGGCAGGCTGAACACCTTGTGCTGGAAGTCGAAATGCGTGTCCCGCATCGGCTGGACCAGCACATTCTCCTGCGCAGCCTTTTCGGCGACCGCAGCGTCCGGGGCGGCATCCGCGGCCGGGGCGGTCTCCGGAGAGGGGGTGGTCTCGTCGCTGCTGGAGGTGTCGGTCATGGGCGGGGGCGGTACTCGGCAGTATGAAGGGGCGGGGGAGGGGGGAAGACTGCGGATTGCTTCCCCAGCCTACAGCAGATCGCGCAGACGGAACCACATCATTGCGAGGACCAGCGCCGGGGTGCGGAACCGCCGACCGCCGGGGAAGGGCGTGTGGGGAATGCGGGCGAACACGTCGAAGCGCCCGGCGTTGCCGCCGACCGCCTCCGCCATCACCCGCCCGGCCATGCCGGCCAGCGCCACGCCATGCCCGGAATAGCCGTGGGCGTAGAGCGTGGTGGGCGACAGCCGGCCCAGATGCGGCATGCGGTTCATGGTGATGGCGACCCGCCCGCCCCAGAAGTAATCGATGCGGGCGTCCTTCAACTCCGGATAGATCGCCAGCATCTTCAGCCGCATCGCCTGCTTCAGCCCCGGCGCGTCCACCCCGGAATAGCTGACGCCGCCGCCGAACAGCAGCCGGTGGTCGGCGGACCGCCGGAAATAGTTCAGCGAGAACTTCATGTCCGATACCGCGATGTTCGTCGGCAATAGAGCGAGCGCTCGCTCCTCGCCCAGCGGTTCGGTGGCGATCATGTAGGTCGCGACCGGCATGATGGTGCGGTCCAGCGTCGGCACCAGTCCGCCGAGATAGGCATTGCCGGCCAGGATCAGGTGCTTCGCCGTCACCCGCCCGCGTCCGGTACTCACCCAGGGCTTGGACCCGCTGTCCATGGCGATGGCGCGGCTGTTCTCAAAGATGCGCACCCCGGCGGTATCGGCGGCACGGGCGAGGCCGAGCGCGTAGTTCAGCGGGTGCAGATGGCCGCTGCCCTCGTCCAGCAACCCGCCGATATAGGCTTCGCTGCCGACATGTTCGCGGATGCCGGCGCCGTCCAGCCTCCGCACCCGGTCATAGCCGTAGCCGTCGCGCATCTCGCGCTCCAGCGCGGCCACGTCCTGCATGTGGCGGGGCTTCAGCGCGGCATAGGCGAAGCCCCAGGTCAGGTCGCAAGCGATGGCGTGGCGCTCCACCCGCTGGGCCAGCTGGGCCTTCGCCTCCTCCCCGAACTCCCACAGGCGGCGGGCATCCTCCTTGCCGACCCAGCTTTCGATGGTCGCCATCGGCTTGTTGTAGCCGGTGATGATCTGCCCGCCGTTGCGGCCCGAAGCGCCCCAGCCGCAGCGCTCCGCCTCCAGCAGCACCACGTCGAAGCCGCGTTCAGCCAGTTCCAGCGCCGCGGTCAGGCCGGTATAGCCGCCGCCGACGATGCAGACGTCGCAGGCGACCTCTCCTTCCAGGATCGGGCGGTCGGCTCGGGGAGCGGCGGAGGCCGCGTACCAGCTGTTCAGGTATGAGGCTTTTGGCATGGCGGCAGTTAAGTCCCAGCCGATGGGGGAGGTCAACGGAAAGGCGGATGTTTCACCGAACGGTCATGCTGAACCCTCTGGCGCGGCCCGCCGGAACGGCGTCATAGTGTCGCTGTCGTCCACAGCACGGAGGGGGCTGCCCATCGCCCGGAGCGGTCCGCCATACCCATGGGTTTTATGGAAGACTTCATCAAGAAGAACCGCATTACCGAAGTCGAATGCCTGGTGCCCGACATGTCGGGCATCGCGCGGGGAAAGATCGTTCCCGCCGAGAAGTTCCTCCGCATCCTGCGCGACCGCGGCCTGCGCCTGCCAGAGGCGATCTTCGTCCAGACCGTGACCGGTGAATTTCCCGACGACGAGGACATCACGTCGGACGAGAATTCCGACATCTACATGATCCCGGACGAACGCACGATCCGCTTCGTCCCCTGGTACAACGAGCCGACGGCGCAGGTGATCACCGATTGCGTCTATGCCGACGGCCGCCCGGTCGACGTCTCGCCCCGCCATGTTCTGAAGCGCGTCCTGGCGCTGTACGAGGAACGCGGCTGGAAGCCGATGGTGGCGCCGGAACTGGAGTTCTTCCTGGTTCAGGTCAACAAGGATCCCGATTATCCGCTGGTGCCGCCGGTGGGTCGCAACGGCCGGATGGAAAGCGGCCGGCAGGCCTTCGGCATCGACGCCGTCAACGAATTCGATCCGATCTTCGAGGCGGTCTACGATTTCTGCGAAAAGCAGGACATCGACATCGACACGCTGACCCACGAGGCCGGCGCCGCCCAGATCGAGATCAACTTCAACCACGGCGACGCTCTGGAACTGGCCGACCAGGCTTTCCTTTTCAAGCGCACGGCGCGCGAGGCGGCGATCCGCCACCAGATCTATGCCACCTTCATGGCCAAGCCGATGCAGGGCGAACCCGGCAGCGCCATGCACATCCACCAATCGGTGGTGGACGCCGACAGCGGCCGCAACCTGTTCTCCAACCCCGATGGCACCGACAGCGACCTGTTCATGTCGCATGTCGCCGGGCTGCAGAAATACCTGCCCTATGTGATGCCGCTGCTGGCGCCCAACGTCAACAGCTACCGCCGGCTGGTCCCGAACTCCGATGCGCCGATCAACGTGCATTGGGGCCGCGACAACCGCACCACCGGCCTGCGCGTGCCGGTGTCGCAGCCCGACGCCCGCCGGGTGGAGAACCGGGTGGCCGGCGCCGACGCCAACCCCTATCTCGCCATCGCCGCGTCGCTCGCCTGCGGCTATATCGGGATGACCCAGGGGCTGGAGCCGAACGACCCGATCAAGGGGTCCGCCTATCGCCTCGCCTTCACCCTGCCGCGCCACCAGTCGGAGGCGCTGACCAAGTTCAACGCCTGCAAGCCGTTGAAGGAAATCCTCGGCGAACGCTTCATCGACGCCGTCACCTGCGTGAAGGAGGCGGAGTACGAGGCCTACAACCGCGTCATCAGCTCGTGGGAACGCGAGAACCTGCTGCTGAACGTCTGATCCGAACCTATCGGTAGACAACAGGGGCGGCCGGCGGGGTTCCCGCGGGCCGCCCCTCTACGTATCCGGAACCCGTTTCCTGCGCATCTCCGCGCTGGCCAAGGCCGACCGCCGTCTGCCGCTTCGCGCCGGCCAATTCTCCTTTCGTGAGCTCATCCACCCGGATTTTCCCGACATCCGGCGGAACGCTCCACCCTGCGGGCGCATCCCGGCCCATCCCGGCCCAAGTCTTAACCCGGCGGGGAGGCATTCCCACCCCGTCCAGGCGCCTGGGGCCGCGGCTTTCCACGTCCGCGCTGCCCGGTCGTGGGCAGAAAGCAGAAAAACGCGAGGTTGCCGATATCTCGATTATGGGCGGCCGCACACGAAATCGAAGACTTTCAAAATAAAACAGTGATGTATTTTTCAACCATACCGTCGGGCTGAAAAAGGAAGTGCCGGCGCCACCCGGCAATGCCGCAGTGGCCAATTTGTTATCTCCTTTGAAAACAGTCAAGCTTTTCGACCGCATCTGCCGTGGGCATTGCGCGCCGCGTCGCCGTGGTGTGCGCCCTCTTTGCTCTGCCGGCTTGTCGAGCCGGCGGAAACGCACCGTCTCGACGCAACCGATGGATGGCCAAGTATGAGCATGCAGCCCGCGATCACATCCCTTCCAACAGGTGTCCATCGAGCCGGGCGGATCCAGCGCGTCGTCGTTCTCGCGCTGCTGTTCGTCGTGCTGACCACCGGCCTGCTCGGGCTGGCGCTTCACCGTGGCGGCCATGCCAGCAACCTGACCGACATCCAGAATCTGTTCGTGCTGGAAAATCCGGATCTGGTTCCGGTCGATTCGTGGGATCCGATGATCGCGGCGCTGAACTGGCTGCACGACCGCCCCGGCGAAAACGTCTATGAAGGCGTGTTCTTCCAGCAGCACATCAAGTTCCAGTATCCCGTGACATCGCTTCTGCCGTTGGAGGCGATGCAGGCGTTCGGCATCCTGAACCTCGCGGCGTTCGAACGCATCAACCTGATGTTCGTTCTGGCGACGGCGGCCGGCATGGCGATCCTGATGCTGGAGATGGCGGCATGGCTGCGCTTGCCTGGACTGCGCCCAGACCAACGGGACGACCGGCTGACCCAGGTGCTGCTGGGCGGGTTCGGCTTCGCCGCAACCCTGTGCTTCTATCCGGTGCTGAAGGCTTTTTCGCTGGGGCAGGTGCAGGTCTGGCTGAATGCCGCCTTCGTCTTCGCCTGCATCGCCCTGCTGCGCGACCGCCGGGCGTTGTGCGGCGCGCTGCTCGGCGCATCGACGCTGATGAAGCCGCAGATGTCGCTGTTCCTGGCTTGGGCGGTCCTGCGGGGGGACTGGCGCATGGCGGCCGGCTGGGCGGCTGTGGTGGTCCCCGGCGTGGCGGTGGCGACCCTGCTCTACGGCTTCGCGCCGATGATCGATTACCTCGACGTGCTGCTGTTCATCGGCCGCCATGGCGAGAGCTATCACGTCAACCAGACCGTCAACGGGCTGGTCAACCGCCTGCTGCACAACGGCAACAATCTGGATTGGTCGGCGGAGGCCTTCGCCCCCTACCACCCCGTGGTGCACATCGCGACCCAGCTTTCCGGCATCGCCTTCTTCGCCTTCGGCCTGCTGTGGCGCCGCCGCGACCGCGGCGCGGACCGGATCGTCGCCTTCGCCATCGCCGGCCTCTGCTTCACCACCGGGTCTCCGGTCGCCTGGGTGCATCATTACGGCATCCTTCTGCCGGCCTTCGCGCTGGCCTTCCTCATCCTGCTGGCGCCCGGCGTGAGGCGTCCTGCGGGTGCCTTCGCGCTGCTGGCGACCGCCTATTTCCTGGCCGGCAACCTGCTGTTCTGGCCGGTCAATGCGCTTGCGGCGACGCCGCTGAACATCCTGCAGTCCTACCTGTTCTTCGCCACGCTGATGCTGCTCGGCCTCGTGTGCGTGCTGACCGGCCGGCATGACCGTACCGCAACGTCCGGGCCGGGCCGGGGCGAGGCGGCCGAAGGAGGTGCCGCAGTTGCCGGTGCCTCCGCTCCCGCTCCCAACGTCGCGGCTTTGACCCCGGCTGCCGAAGCCGAGCGGCCGGCATCACCGGTCGCCGTGGAGCCCCCGCTGTTCGTCGACCTCGACGGCACGCTGCTGCGGACCGACCTGCTCTACGAATCGCTGTTCGGGTTGATCAAGGCGCGGCCCTGGACCGCGCTGCTGGTACCGGTCTGGCTGGCCGGGGGCAAGGCGCGGCTGAAGGCGGAGCTGGCCCGGCGGGTGGACATCGATCCGGCCGGTCTGGTCTATAACCAAGCCGTTCTGGAGCGGCTGCAGGCGGAGCGCGAACGCGGTCGCCGGCTGGTGCTGGCCACTGCCGCACACCACCGCTACGCCGATGCCATCGCCCGCCATCTGGGCCTGTTCGATCAGGTCCTCGCCAGCAGCGACGGCATCAACCTGAAGAGCGAGCGCAAACTGGCGGCGATCCGGGCTCAGGTGCCGTCCGGCGTCTTCGACTACATCGGCAATGACGAGGCCGACTATGCCGTCTGGCGCGCGGCCCGCCGCGGCATCGCGGTGGACGCGTCCGCCGCCGTGGTGCGCCACGCCGCGACCCTGTGCCCGATCGAGACCATCGCAACCCCGCGCCGGCCGCGCCTGCTGCTGATCCTGCGGGCGCTGCGCCTGCACCAGTGGCTGAAGAACCTTCTGGTCTTCGTGCCCCTGCTGGCCGGCCAGAAGCTGGGCGAGATCGGGCCGGCTCTGCAAGCGGTGGCGGCCTTCCTGGCCTTCGGGCTGTGCGCGTCGAGCATCTATGTGCTGAACGACCTGCTCGACCTGCCGGCCGACCGGCGCCACCCGCGCAAGTGCCGGCGGCCCTTCGCCGCGGGTGACCTGCCGCTCGACCTCGGCCTGTCGCTGATCCCCGGCCTCCTGCTGGCGAGCGTCGTCCTGTCGGTGCTGACCCTGCCGCCGCTGTTCCTGGCGGCGCTGGCGACCTATGCCGCCTCGTCGCTGTTCTACAACCTGTTCGCCAAGAACCGGGTGATCTGGGACGTGATGCTGCTGGCCGGGCTGTATTCGCTGCGCGTGCTTGGTGGCGCCACGGCGACGGCCATCGTCCCGTCCTTCTGGCTGCTGGCCTTTTCCATGTTCCTCTTCCTCAGCCTCGCGATGGTGAAGCGCTATTCGGAGATGGACAGCATGCTGAAGCTCGGGCTGGGGCAGGCGGAGGGGCGCGGCTACCTGACCGCCGACATGCCGGTCCTGCAATCCATCGGCGTTTCCGCCGGCTTCCTCTCGGTGCTGGTGATGGCGCTCTACATCAACAGTCCGGAGGTCGGACGCATCTATGATCAGCCGCAGGCGCTGTGGATCATCTGCCCGCTTCTGCTTTTCTGGATCGGGCGGGTGTGGCTGCAGACCCACCGCGGGCTGATGCACGACGACCCGGTGGTGTTTGCCGCCCGCGACAAGTGGAGCCTCGCCATCGGTCTGGTCTGCGCCGTCGTGCTCGTCTTCGGCCGGACCTGAAACAGCCGGTCCCCTGTCTTCCGCAATCCTGCCGGAGTTCCCATGCCCATCGCTGTCGTCGGATTGATCCTGCTGAGCGTTACGCTGTCCGCCATCGCTCAGATTTCCCTGAAGATCGGCATGTCCAGCCCGGCGGTGTCGACCGCCCTGGCGCAGGGGGAAGCCGGGCGGATCGCCCTGTCGGTCGTCGCCACGCCGCATGTCCTGACCGGCCTCGCCTGCTATGGGCTGGGCATGGTGGTGTGGCTGGCCGTTCTGGCGAAGGTCGAGGTCACCATGGCCTATCCCTTCGTCGGTCTGGGCTTCCTGGTCACGCTGGCGCTCGGCGTCCTGCTGCTGGGCGAAAGCATGAGCCTGACCCGCGTGATCGGCACGCTGCTGGTCGTGCTGGGCGTGGTGCTGACGGCGCAAAGCTGAGGGAGGTGGCGGGGAGGCGGCGGGCTCCATCCGCACCCGTCGAATTGCATGCCATTGTCCGGAAACGCCTTGTGTCGTCTCGTCTTTCAGTTCGGAAACAAACCGCGACAATTGTGGCATTGACCCGAAAGTTGCGAGGGATATAACTGACCGCATAGTCGCGAGCGAAAATACTGGCGTATGCAATTTCAGCGTGGGCGACCCGGTTGCCGGCCGTCAGGCCATCAAACGGGGAGAGGCTTTGCCTTGCCGGCCGCGATACCTGCAACATGGGCTTTTCGGCCCTTGGGCAGCGCGGCCGGCCGCCACCTTCCTTTCGGCATGCCCCAACTCCGCAGGCGTCAGTCGCAGGCACCTGAAAACTCGACCCAAACCGTTGACAACATACCCGGGCCTGGGTGCAATAGCGCCCGCGAGCCGGGTGTGCCGTTGGGATGTGGCGGCGCCCGCAACACAGACGAACAGGTCGGGGCAAACCATGAAGAAATTCGCTCTCAGCCTCATCGGCGCGGTCGCGGCGATTGCCATCGCCGGCCCGGCGATGGCCCAGGCCAAGAAGCCGGTCAACATCTACATCTGGAACGACTATCTGGGTGAGACGACCCTCGCCGACTTTACCAAGGCCACGGGCGCTGAGACGAAGGTCGACCTGTACGACAGCCTGGAACTGCTGGAGCAGAAGGTGCTGGTCGGCAAGTCCGGCTACGACGTGATCGTGCCGACCGCGGAGCCGACCCTGTCGCGCCTGATCCAGGCGAAGGTCGTGGGGCCGCTCGACAAGTCGAAGATCCCCAACTACAAGAACATCGACCCCAAGGTCCTGAAGCTGCTGGAGAATTCCGATCCCGGCAACAAGTTCGCCGTGCCCTATCTCGGCGGGACCGTCGGCATCGCCATCATCCCGGAAAAGATCAAGGCCGTCGCCCCCGACGTTGCGCTGGACAGCTGGGACCTGATCTTCAAGCCGGAAGTGGCAAAGAAGGTTTCGGCCTGCGGCATCACCGTGATGGATTCGGCCATCGACGTCATCCCGTCGGTGCTGAACTATCTCGGCCTGGATCCGAACTCCGAAAAGAAGGAGGATCTGGAGAAGGTCGAAAAGACGCTGATGGCGGTCCGCCCCTACATCAAGCGCTTCGTGACGGGTGAGAACATCAACATCCTCGCCGGCGGCGATGCCTGCGTCGTGATGGCCTACAACGGCGACGCCATTCAGGGTGCCGCCCGCGCCGCCGAGGCCAAGAGCGCCAAGGTGGAATACATCACGCCGAAGGAAGGCGTGCAGGTCTGGTGGGACACGCTGGCGGTTCCGGCCGATGCGCCGAACAAGGACGGTGCGCACGAGTTCATCAACTTTGCGCTCGATCCGGCCAACATGGCGAACATCTCCAACAAGGTCAGCTACGCCAACGCGGTGCCTGGGTCGCTGGCGACGGTCGCCGACGACATCAAGTCGAACCCCGGCATCTTCCTGCCGGCCGACAGCAATCTGAAGCTGTTTTCGCTGAAGCAGATCAAGCAGGCCACCGACCGCGCCCGCACCCGCGTGTGGACCAAGGTCAAGACCGGCAAGTAAGCCGCCCCCCTGAGGCGCCGTTTCGTGGCGCCGGCCCGCCCCGGCCGATCCCCAGCGATGGGGAACTGCCGGGGCGTTGTCATGAAAGAGGATACCGGATGGCCGGTCAGCCGATTCGCAAGCCCACCCGCCTGGAACCGTGGCAGGACGCGGGCCAGACGCCTTATGTCCGCATCGAAAAGGTGACAAAGACGTTCGGCGACTTCGTCGCGGTGGACGAGGTCAGCCTGTCGATCTACCGAAACGAGTTCTTCGCCCTGCTCGGCGGCTCGGGCTCCGGCAAGACGACGCTGCTGCGCATGCTGGCGGGGTTCGAGCAGCCGACCGAGGGCAAGATCTTCATCGACGGCGTCGATATGGCCGGCATCCCGCCCTATGAGCGGCCGGTCAACATGATGTTCCAGTCCTACGCCCTGTTCCCCCACATGACGGTGGAGCAGAACGTCGCCTTCGGCCTGAAACAGGACGGGGTGGCGAAGGCGGAGATCCGCGACCGGGTGGAGGAGATGCTGGGCATGGTCCAGCTGTCGGCCTTCGGCAAGCGCCGCCCGCACCAGCTGTCCGGCGGCCAGCGCCAGCGCGTCGCGCTCGCCCGTTCGCTGGTCAAGCGGCCGAAGCTGCTTCTGCTGGACGAGCCGCTGGGGGCGCTCGACAAGAAGCTGCGCGAGCGCACGCAGTTCGAGCTGGTCAACATCCAGGAAAAGCTGGGCGTCACCTTCATCGTCGTGACCCACGACCAGGAAGAGGCGATGACCATGTCCTCGCGCATCGCCGTGATGAACCATGGCGTCATCGCGCAGGTGGGCACGCCGACCGAAATCTATGAATACCCGCACAACCGCTTCGTGGCGGAGTTCATCGGCTCGATCAACATGTTCGACGGTCGCGTCGTGGAGACCGACGGCGATCAGGTGATCGTCGCGTCGGAGGAGGCCGGCTGCGAGCTGCTGATCGCCCACGCCACCCCGGCGCCGGCCGGCTCCCCGGTCTCCGTCGCCATCCGGCCGGAGAAGATCGCGCTGTCGAAGGAGCCGGGCCCCGACGGCGACGGCCGCAACCGCACCACCGGAATCGTGCGGGAGATCGCCTATCTCGGCGACGTGTCGATCTATCTGGTGCAATTGCCGACCGGCAAGACGGTGCGCGTCACCGCCCCCAACGTCACCCGCCGCACCGAAATGCCGATCACCTGGGAGGACGAGGTGACCCTGACCTGGCGTCCCTTCGCCGGCGTGGTGCTGACCCAATGAGGACGGTCGTCGCCATCCTCGTTTCTGGCCTCAGCCGGATCGGGCTGTGGGGGCGCGGCGTGGTCGTCGCCGTCCCCTATCTGTGGCTGCTGCTGTTCTTCATGGTGCCCTTCCTGATCGTCTTCGGCATCAGCTTCTCCGAATCGATCATCGCCCAGCCGCCCTATTCGTCGCTGGTGGAATGGCTGACCGACGAGGATGCCGGCACCTCGAAGCTGCAGGTCCTGCTGAACATCAGCAATTACTTCCGGCTGGGCGGGGACGATCTCTACATCCTCGCCTACCTGAACTCGCTGAGGATCGCGGCGGTCACCACGCTGCTGTGCCTGGCGATCGGCTATCCCATGGCCTACGCCATCGCCAAGGCCGAGCCGTCGCGGCGCGGGCCGCTGATGATGCTGGTGATCCTGCCCTTCTGGACCAGCTTCCTGATCCGCATCTATGCCTGGATCGGCATCCTCAAGGGCAACGGCGTCATCAGCAATTTGCTGGAATGGACGGGCATCACCAGCGGTCCGGTGGAAATCCTCTATTCCGACTGGGCGGTCTATATCGGCATGACCTACTGCTATCTGCCCTTCATGGTGCTGCCGCTCTATTCGACGCTTGAGAAGATGGACCCCAGCCTGCTGGAGGCGGCGGCCGACCTCGGCTCGCGGCCTTTCAGATCCTTCCTGTCGATTACGCTGCCGCTGTCGCTGCCGGGTATCATCGCCGGTTCGCTGCTGGTCTTCATCCCGGCGGTGGGCGAGTTCGTGACTCCGGAACTGCTGGGCGGTCCCGACACGCTGATGATCGGCCGCGTGCTGTGGAACGAGTTCTTCGCCAACCGCGACTGGCCGGTCGCGTCGGCCGTCGCCATCGCGCTTCTGCTGGTCCTGGTGGTGCCGATCATGATCTTCCAGCATGTGCAGGGCAAACAGGCGGAGGCCGGCCGATGAAACGGATCGGGTTCCTGTCCTGGGCGCTGTGGTTCGGCTATGCCTTCCTCTACGTCCCCATCGCGTTGCTGATCGTCTACAGCTTCAACGAGTCGCGGCTGGTGACGGTGTGGAGCGGCTTCTCGACCAAATGGTATGCGGAACTGATCCACAACGACACCCTGCTGGACGCGGCCCTGCTGTCCTTCCAGGTGGCGGCGGTGTCGGCGACGCTGTCGGTGCTGCTGGGTACCTGCGCCGGGCTGGCGCTGGTCCGGTTCGGGCGGTTCCGCGGCCGGACGCTGTTCGGCGGCATGATCACCGCCCCGCTGGTCATGCCGGAGGTCATCACCGGCCTGTCGCTTCTGCTGCTGTTCGTGGCGATGGAGCAGTGGCTGGGCTGGCCCGACGGGCGCGGCATCACCACCATCACCATCGCCCACACCACCTTCACCATGTCCTACGTCGCGGTGGTCATCCAGTCGCGGCTTGCCGGCATGGACGGCAGCCTGGAAGAGGCGGCGATGGATCTGGGCGCCCGCCCGGCCAAGGTGTTCTTCGTCATCACCCTGCCGCTGATCGCCCCGGCGCTGGTCGCCGGGTGGCTGCTGGCCTTCACCCTGTCGCTGGACGACGTGGTGGTGGCGAGCTTCGTTTCCGGTCCCGGCTCGACGACGCTGCCGATGGTGATCTTCTCCAGCGTGAAGTTCGGCATCAGCCCGCAGATCAACGCGCTGGCCACCCTGATGGTGCTGGTGGTGGCGACCGGCATCTTCGTCGCCAGCATCGTCATGGCCCGCCAGGAGCGTCAGCGCAAACGCGACGAGCAGATGGCGATCCAGAACGGCTGAGCCTCGAGGATTGAGGTTAGCGCGGTCCGGCCGGAAGCATTTGCCGGCCGGTCCGCAGTCGTTTTCACCAGCCTACCCATCCGCGCTCGGCAGACCCGTGCCGCTACGGATGGCAATTGCCCGTTTCTTTTGCTATGTTGAAGCCATCGTCAACAGCGAAAGAGGCTGTGCCATGCGCGCGCTCCTGTGGTTCCCCTTGTTGAGGCTCGGATTCTTCAATCCCGTTTCCACTGCTTATTCGACCACCCGTACGGTCACCGCCCGCCGCGCCCTGCGCCCGCCGTCCGGCCACTGACCGGACTTCATGCCGGCTCCCTCTCCCGGCATGCCGACGCGACCCCTTGATCGCGTCCTTTGAAAAGTTCCTCTGCCATCAGGCCAAGTGCCCGCTGCCGTGGACGCGATTGCCAAACGCGCGCTCCCGTGGTTAGGGTGGGTTGGGATGAAAAATGTCCCGACCATACGGTGTGCCGGCCGGCTTTGGTGCCGCCGCCGTAATGGGCCAAGGGATATGCGCCCAAGGGATATGCGCAGAGAACAAAAGGGTAGAGGGATCGACGCATGACGACACCGAACGCCCCGACGCCGACGGGTCAAGGCTTCCACATGCCCGGCGAATGGGCTCGCCACAGCGGTTGCTGGATGGCGTGGCCGTGCCGGCCGGAAACCTGGCCGGAGGGCGCTTTCGACGCGGCATGCGACGCCTACGCCGAGGTCGCGCAGTCCATTTCCCGGTTCGAGCCGGTGACGATGGTGTGCGACCCGGCGGATGTGGCCGAAGCCTCGCTCGCCTGCGGTCCCGGCGTGCAGATCCTGCCGCTGCCGATCAGCGATTCCTGGATTCGCGATACCGGTCCCAGCTTCGTCGTCGACGGCAAGGGCGGGCTGGCCGGCGTGCACTGGGGCTTCAACGCCTGGGGCGGCAATTACGACGGCTGCGAGAAGGACCAACAGGTCGGCCGCCTGATTCTCGACCACCTCAAGCTTCCCTGCATTTCCGCCCCGCTGGTGATGGAGGGCGGCTCGTTCCATGTGGACGGGGAGGGGACGCTGATCACCACCGAACAATGCCTGCTGAACCCCAACCGCAATCCCGGCCTGTCGAAGGACGAGATCGAGCGGAACCTGAAGGACCATCTCGGCATCGAGACGGTCATCTGGTTGGGCGAGGGCTATCAGGACGACGAGACCGACGGCCATATCGACGAAATCGCGCTGTTCGTCCGCCCGGGCGTGGTGATGGCGATCACCACCGACGATCCCCGCGACGCCAATTTCAAGGCCTTCCAGGACAATCTCGACCGGCTGAAGCGCGCCCGCGACGCCAAGGGCCGCGCGCTCGAGGTCATCCCGATCCAGCAGCCCGCCCGCCGCGACGAGAACGGCGTGCGCCTGACCCTGTCCTACACCAACCTCTACATCGCCAATGGCGGCATCGTCATGCCGGCCTTCGAGGATCCGGCCGACGACGAGGCTTACCGTGTCGTCCGCAAGGCCTTCCCCGACCGCGAGGTGGTGCAGATCGCCGCCATGGACATCGTTCGCGGCGGCGGCGGCATCCACTGCATTACGCAACAGCAGCCGCTTCCCTGACGGCGGGTTCCTGACGACGACTTCCTGGCTGCGGCTCCCTCTCCGTCACTGCGTTCGGCGGGCGAGGGAACGCGTCGGTATGGCCGGTGTTCCTGTGGGGCATTCTCCCTTCCGGAAAGCCCGACGATCATGGCCGAGGACACCGCCCGCCGGCTGCAGGCACGCCCCATCGCGGTGACCAAGGCCGCGCCTCCCGCCTCGACCCAGACGATCCTGCTGATCATCACGCTGATCGTGGTGACGCTGTATCTGGCGGCCGACATCCTGATACCGATCGCGCTGGCGGTGCTGCTCGGCTTCGTGCTGACGCCCATCGTAAGCCGGCTGGAACGCTGGCATCTGGGCCGGGTGCCGTCGGTGCTGGCGGTGGTGGTCCTGCTGTTCATGGCCATCATCGGCTTCGGCGCGGTGGTGGGGAGCCAACTCGGCGATCTGGCGGAGAATCTGCCGACCTACCAGCGCAACATCCACACCAAGATCCAGACCCTGCGCACCGCCACCTCGTCGACCGGGGACCGCGGCGCGCTGAAGCAGGCGACCGACGCCTTCCGCGACCTTCAGCAGGAGTTGGAGAAGGCGACCGCCGGCGAACAGCCGGCGCAACCCGCGGCCGGTGCCGCTCCGGCCGCGCCACCATCCGGCACGCCCTCCGGCACGACTGCCAGCCCGCCGCGCCGGGAGCCGGTGCCGGTCCGCCTCGACCAATCCGATGCCGGCGTCTTCGACCTCGTGCGCCGGGTCCTTGGCCCGGCGATGACGCCGATCGCCATGGCCGGCCTGGTGCTGGTCTTCACCATCTTCATGCTGTTGCAGCGCGAGGATCTGCGCGACCGCCTGATCCGGCTGGTCGGGTCCGGCGATCTCAGCCGCACCACGGAGGCGATGAACGATGCGGGCGAGCGGGTCAGCCGCTACCTGTTGATGCAGGTGGTGGTCAATGTCACCTACGGCATTCCGATCGGCATCGGCCTGTGGCTGCTCGGCGTGCCGAATCCGCTGCTTTGGGGGCTGATGGCGACGGTGCTGCGCTTCATCCCCTTCCTGGGGCCGGTGATCGCCTCGGCCTTTCCCATCCTGCTGTCCTTTGCGGTCGACACCGGTTGGACCCTGCCCCTGCTGTGCATCGCATTGTTCGTGGCGGTGGAGCTGTTTTCCAACAATGTGGTGGAGCCCTGGCTCTACGGGACGGCGACCGGCCTGTCCTCGCTCGCCATCATCATCGCGGCGGTGGTGTGGACGACTTTGTGGGGGCCGGTCGGCCTGCTGCTGGCCACGCCGCTGACCGTCTGCCTCGTGGTGCTGGGCCGCCACGTGCCGCAGCTGCATTTCCTGGAGGTGATGCTGGGCGACCGCCCCGTCCTGCCCGACGAGGCGAAGGTTTACCAGCGCCTGCTGGCCCGCGATCCGGTCGAGGCGACCGAGATCGCGGAGGAACGGCTCGGCAAGGGCACCCCGGTGGAAATGGCGGACGGCTTGCTGCTGCCCGCCCTGTCGCTGGCCGAGCAGGACCGCCAGCGCGGGACCCTGAACCCTGAGGGCCGTCAGGCGGTGGCGGACGGGATGGCGAGCCTGCTGGACGAACTGTCCGAAACCGGCACTCCGCCGGAGGATGCGCCACGGGTGCTCTGCATCGGCGCCCGCAACAATCTGGACGAGGCGGCGGCCGGGCTGCTCGCCTACCTGCTGACCGGCCGCGGCATCCGCACCGATGTGATCCCGTGCGAGAAGGTGTCGACCAGGGCCATCGCCAGCCTCGGCACGGCGGGCATCGACGCGGTGGTTCTGTCCTCCCTCAACCCCTCGTCGCTGGGTCATTCGCGCCGGCTGCTGCGCCGGCTGCGCCTGCATTTCGGTCCCCGCCTGCCGATCCTGCTCTGCCTGTGGAGCGCCCACCCCGATGCCGAAGTGCCGGAACGCGCAAGTGCGGAGACCGATGCCAATCTGGTCGCCACCGGGATGGCCGGCGCCCTGGCGCAGCTGGAGGAATTGCAGATCGTCGCTGCGGCACCGGCAGCCGCCGAGCCGCAGGTCGATACGGATTGAGAAGGGGCGGATTGAGAAGGGGCGGATTGAGAAAGGGTGGATTGAGAAAGGCCGGCATCACGGCGGCTTATGCCGCTGTGGCCCACCTGTTTCGTCCGGCGCGCTTGGCAATGTAGAGCGCATCGTCGGCGGCCTGGATGCAGTCGTCCGCGGTCCTCCCGGACCGGTAGGCGGCGACGCCCAGGCTGAGCGTGACGGCGATGCTGTTCCCCTGGTGGGCGATGGGTTGGTGGGCGATCAGCCCGCGCAGCTTTTCCGCCACCGCTTCCGCCTGGATCTGATCGGTGTCCGGCAGAAGGATCAGGAACTCCTCCCCGCCCCAGCGGGCGCACAGGTCATGCCCGCGCAGGTTCCGGCGCAACAGACCTGCGGCCTCCACCAGCACGTGATCGCCCGCGGCATGGCCGAAGGCGTCGTTGACCTCCTTGAAATGGTCGATGTCCAACATGATCAGGGCGAAGCCGCCGCTACCGCCGCCGTTCCGGCCGACGCGGCACAGCTCGGCTTCCAGGCGATCGACCATATGGCGGCGGTTGGGCAGTTCTGTCAGCGGATCGGTCTGCGAGGCCGCATGCAGCGCCTGGGCCATCTGCCGCGTGTCGGTCTGCATGCGGTCACTGATCTTGGCGATCTTCGTCAGCTGGCGCATCAGCTTCAGGTGTTCGTCCGCCAGGGCGCGGAATTCGGTCATCAGCGGGTGGGCAGCGTAATCCTCGTTTTCGGCGAGGCGGGCGAGCCAGTCCTGGAGCTTCTGTTCCTGCAGCATCATCCCCACCGTTCCCCGCCGCAGTGCCCAGCGCCTGGGCAGGCCCGTTACCCTCGCGTCACCGGACTTCGCGCCGCCGCTCATGTCGCCGGCTCCGTCATGGACGGCTCCGGTACAGGCGGTTCCGCCGCAACCGCAGCCGCCTGAGCGGGAGTGGTGCGGGCGAGCGGCAGGCGGACCGTGAAGGCGGCGCCTTGACCGGGCTGGCTCGCCACCGTGATCCCGCCGCCGTGGGTCTCCACGATGCAGCGGGCGAGATGCAGCCCCAAACCCGCGCCGGTGGTGCCGGCGGCGTTGGACGCCCGGAAATACTTGTCGAACAGCCGCGCCGCGTCGGCCGCATTGACGCCGATCCCTTCGTCCGCCACCCGCACCGTCACGTGCCCCTCGCCGGTGGAGAGGTCGAGGCGGATCGTCCCTCCGTTCGGCGAGTACTTCACAGCGTTCTCCAGCAGGTTGGAAAACACAACGGCCAAAAGGTCGCGGTCGCCGGGAATTGGCACCGGCCGATCGACGCCCTGCAGTTCGACCCTGTGGCCGGCCGCCGACGCCCCCATGTCCCCCACCAGCCCCGTCAGCATGGCGGCGAGGTCGAAGGCCGTCGGCCGGGCGGCGGCGGTCCCCAGCCGTTCATCGGTCAGGCAGCGCTCGATCAGGTGAAGCATCCGCTGCACCGCGTTGCGGATCTTTCCCACCCGCGGCATGGCCGAGACCGGCAGCTTCGGCTCCAGCTCCAGCAATTGCGAGGCGCTGTCGATGATCGCCAGCGGCGTGCGGAACTCGTGGCTGACCATCAGAACGAATTGGCGCTGCTGGAGCGCCATCTCCTTCGTCTCGGTCTGCAGCCGGTCGCTGATCTTGGCGATCTTGCGGAACTGGTGCAACAGCTTGCCATGCCGCTCCGCCAGCTTCTGGAATTCCGCCAGCAGAGGATTGTCGGCATTGGCCGGATCCTGGGCCAGCCGCTCGATCCACTGACGAAGCTCCTGTTCCTGCGACCGCATCGTCATCTCGGGTGCTCAGTTCATTTCGGCTGATGGACGCGTCATCAATGGGCGAGGATCTCGAAGGGCAGGGAGACGTCTTCCGCGAACTCCTCCGCCATGTCGAGAGCGCGGTCGTTGTCGCTGTCGTAATGCCAGCGCACCGATACGGTCTGGCCCTTCTGATGGGCGACGTCCAGCATCTCCAGCACGTCGATCATGCATTTGATGCTGCTGGTGTTCAGATAGCTGAGCCCGATGTCCAGCACCACCGAAGGCGCCGGTTCCTTCAAATACTCCTCCAGCCAGCTGAACACCGGCGCGTAGAAATCGAAGGAGTTTTCCGGGTAGGACTCCCCCTCGATGCGCAGGAGGCCGGCCGCCGGATCGAAATCGATCAGGGGCGAGCAGGAGGTTGCCTCGATCCGCAAACTGTCCATTATGCGTGTTCCGTGATTTCTTATAGCTGGACTTCAAGGCTGAAGAAGAAATAGCGGTCGTCCACCGCGCGCAGCGAATATTCCAGCGGCCGGGTGGCCTTGCGCGCCATGTCGATCAGGCCCAGGCCGGCGCCGCTGGCACCCGCTTCGCGCGGCTTGCGCGACTGTTCCTTGTAGGCGGCCTTCAGCCCCGCCTTGTCCAGGCCGCGCAGCTTCTCCAGCATCGCCGACAGGCCGGGAACGTCGTCCGCCTCGACCAGATTGCCGGAGCTGACGACGTAATGTTCGTCCTCCTTGCCGATCACGACGATGCCGCTGTTCGCGGGGATCGGTCTGCCCAGCGCTTCGCGCGACGCCGTATAGTTGCGGACGTTCTGCGCCTGCTCCACATAGACGGAGAAGACGTCCATGATCGCCGATTTCTCGATCTGCTCATTTTCCAGGTGATTGCGGACCGCCTTGCCCAGCTCTTCGATGACGCTGTGGCTGAAGGGTCCGCTGAAGCAGATCAGCAGCTTCTGCCGCGACAGCAGCTCCTGCAGGTTGAAGAGTTCGTTGCCTTTCATCGTACCTTGACGACCTGCCTTACGGGTGGATGAACTGGGAGGAGGGGCCGGCGGCCCCGGAAACCGCTGCGGCCGATGCCGGTGACAGCGAGAAGCCGATCAGTGTGATGTCGTCGCGCTGGGCACGGTCGCCCTGGTGGTCGGCCAGAGCCTGCGCGAAGGCGGCCTTGCGGTCCGCCATGGGAATGGCTTCGTGATCGAGCAGCATGGCGTTGAAGCGCCGGTTGCCGAACCCGAACCCGCGGGCGCCGCCTGCCTGGTCGAGGAAACCGTCGGTGGTGAGGTAGAAACTGCGGCCCGGCGCCAGTTCCACCCGGTGGGTGGTGAAGCGGTGGCCGATGTCCGACCGGCGGTAGCCCAGGCTCTGGGCGTCGCCCTTCACCTCGCTGACCGATGCGGAGCCGCCGACCTTGGCATTGCCGCCTTGGGTATCGACGATGTGCAGCCCGATCCGGCCGCCGGCGAACAGCAGGTCGCCGCGGTCCGGCCGCACCAGGCAAAGCCCGATGTCCAGCCCGTTGTCGAAGCGCGGGTTGTCCCGCCCGCGGGCCAGCGCCGAGCGCACCATGCGGTTCAGCCGGCCGAGGATCGCCGCGGGATCGCTGTCGGGCGTGTCGGACAGCACATGGTCGAGGATGGCCGAAACCGTCATCGTCATGAAGGCGCCCGGCACGCCGTGGCCGGAGCAGTCGGCGACGCCGATCAGGAAGCGGCCGTCCTCCAACTCGCGGAAGATATGGAAATCGCCGCCCACCACGTCGCGCGGGCGCCAGAGCACGCAGACACCGTCCAGCCGCCGCGCCATCTCGCGCTCGTCGGGCAGGATGGCCGACTGCAGCAGGCTGGCATATTGGATGCTGTCCATGACCTGACGGTTCACCACCGCCAGCTGCTCGTTGGACTGGCGCAGCTCTTCCGTCCGTTCGGCGACACGCTGTTCCAACCGTTCGGTGTAGTCGTGGACGGTTTCCGCCATGTGGTTGAAGGCGACGGTCAACTGCCCGATCTCGTCGGCGCGGCGGTTGCGCAGCCGCACCCGGTAGTCGCCGGCCGCGATGGCGCCGGCCGATCGGGTCAGCCGGGCGAGCGGCGCCAGGACCAGCCGGTTCAGCAGGATGCTGATCATGCCGATGACGGCCAGCAGGGAGAAGAAGACCAGCCCGGCCATCGGAGCCAGCGCGGTCATGGTGGCGCTTTCCGCCTCCTCCAGCGAATAGGTCAGGCGCAGCAGGCCGACCATGGTGCGTTCGCCGCTGCTACCGGAAATGGAAATCTGGCGTTCGACGGTCGTCAGTTCCGCCCGTCCCGCGGGGCGTTCCAGCGCCACCAGCGGTTCGCCATGGCCGCCGCGGCCACCCGAGGCCGCCCACACCTTGACGCTGCGAACGGCGGCATCCTCGGCCATCAGGCCGCGGATCATTCCCTCCACCGCGCGGGTATCGAACTCCCACACCGCCTGACCCATGGCCGAGGCCTGGAGCGTGCCGACCAGCATGGCGCGGTGGGTCACCGCCTCGCGCTGCTGGCGGCCGACCAGGACGGACGAAACGCCCATGGCGACCATTCCGACCAGCAGAGTGCAGCCGACGATCATCAGGATGACGCGGGTCAGCAGCGACGATCCGCCGGCGCGGGCGGCGTCCTCGTCCGTGCCGCGGGGGCCGGAGCCGCGAAGCGTATAGGATTCGGTGTCGTCCCATCCTGTGACGCTCATCCACATCCTCCTGACCCGGGTGACCGGGGCGCGTTCGTTCATGACGGTCTTCATGGCAGCCCCGGTCCGGTTGACCGGGAGTGCGGTAGTCCCACGCCCATCAGTAAATCCACCCCTGCGTGCAATGCGCCGACAGTCATCGAAAGGGCCGGCGGGCATGATGCGTGTGGCGGATGAGCCTATCCATAGCACGATCGTTTTAGCCAGTCGTGAAATAACATTCGGCAATGGCTTTCTTCATTGTCAGAAAGCCCGAGAGAATGGGAACGACCGGCAACCAGGGGCGACCAATGTCGTCCAATTGCAACGAACTGTAACGGACGCCGGCCGAATAGTGTCTTGGGTGGAGCGAAGCCGTTGCCCGGTATGGGATTTTCGGTGGACGGCCGCACAGTTGCCCATGCTACCTTCCCGCCCGCCGCTTCCCGGCCCGCCGCTTGCCGGTAGGACGGTCGCGGCCTGTACCGCAATGGTGGAGGGCGAAGGATGGCGTTCGGTGTTCGTGCATTCGGTGCCGCAGGGGTCTTTTCCGCCACGCTCGCCGCCGCCCTTCACATGGCGGCGTCACCTGCCGCGGCCCGTCCGGTGACGGTGCTGGCGCCCGAACTGCCGCCGATGATGACCGCCGACGGCACCGGGCGCGAGGCCTCCATCATCGCCGAGACGCTGGCGGCCTGCGGCCATGAAGCACGCTTCAAGGTCGTGCCGTTCGGCCGCCATTGGAACGATTTCCGCGAGGGCGCCCAGGTCGATGCCGTCACCACCGTGCCCGCCGGCATGGAGATGCCGGGCGCGCGCTCCGTCCCCTACATCCTGTACCAGAACGGCGCGTCGATTCTGAAGAGCAGCGGCCTGACCGTGAAGTCGCTGGCCGATCTGGCGGGCAAGCGGGTGATCACATTCTCCGGCGCGCCCGATGTCCTGCCCGGCCTGCGCGATGCGATCCCGAGCTTCGGTGATTTCCGCGAGCGCGCCGACCAGATGGTGCATTCCAACCTGCTGTTCGCCGGCCGGGTCGACGCGGTCCTAGCCGACGGGCTGATCTTCGCCGAATACAACCGCCAGCTTCAGGACAAGGCCAAGGCTGGTGGCGGCCTGCCCTTCGACCCGGCCCAGCCGGTGCAGTTCACCGCCATCTTCCCGCCGACACCCTACAGCATGGTGTTCCGCGACGAGTCGCTGCGCGGCGACTTCGACCGCTGCCTTGCAGAGCTGAAGGGGAAGGGCCGGGTCGATGCCATCGACAAGGCCGCGGTCGCGCGCTACTCCGCGACCGTGGGCGACCAGTACCTGTCCCATAGGTAAAGCTGTGGAACCGATCTTGCGCGGAACCGGTTTGGTCCGGTCGAACCGATTGGGTTTGCGTAACCCGATTGGGTGATTAATATAATCTCATACGAATGTGAATGGGGGCATAGGCGTCGTGGCCCGGATCATTGTGGTCGAAGACGAAGCCGACCTTCGTGACGATCTCGTCGAATATCTCGACCGCTGCGGGTTCGAGGTGCGGGGGGCGTCGCGTGGTGCGGAGCTGGACCGGCTGCTGGAAAGCGGCCCGGCCGACGTCATCGTGCTCGACATCAACCTGCCCGATGAGGATGGGTTCTCGGTCGCGCGGCGCATCCGCGCCTCGTCCCATGCCGCCATCATCATGCTGACGGCGCGGTCCGGCCTGATCGACCGGGTCATCGGGCTGGAACTCGGGGCCGACGTCTATCTGGTCAAGCCGGTCGATTTCCGGGAGGTGGAGGCGCAGGTCAAGGCGCTGATGCGCCGGATGCAGAAGGGGACCGCTCCGCTCACGGCACCGGAGCCGACGTCCGCCGCACCGGCGGTCACGGCCGACGCGCGCAAGGCCTGGGTGTTCGACGACATTGAATGGCGCATCCAGCCGCCGACCGGCGCCGCCGTGCCGCTGACCGCGACCGAGTACAAGTTCCTCTCCCTGCTGGTCACCGCTCCCGGCGAGCCGGTGACCCGCCAGGACATCTCCGTGGCGCTGACCGGCCGCGACTGGGATCCCTACAGCCGCTCCATCGATTCGCTGGTCCGCCGCCTGCGCATCAAGGTGGAGGAGCGCAGCGGCTGCGCCCTGCCGGTTCAGGCGGTGCACGGTGTCGGCTATGCCTTCGTCGGCCCGGTGGTCAGCAGCGTGGTCGAGGACAGCACGCCCTGATCTCAGGCCGCTGATATCCGGTCTCGGCACTCGACTCACGGGCCTCCTTCGGCGATGGTAGCGCCCGCAAGGAAGGGACGAGAGACCATCATGACCGACGCCACCGCTGCCTCCCAGAACGACGCCGCCGGGCTCCCCGCCGCCTCCAACGGCGACGGCAGCGGGCTGTATCTGGTCGACGGCTCCGGCTTCATCTTCCGCGCCTTCCACGCGCTGCCGATGCTGACGCGGCCGGACGGCACGCCGGTGAACGCGGTGCTGGGCTTCTCCAACATGCTGCTGAAGCTGCTGGCCGACGCCAGGGCGGAAGCGGTGGCGGTCGTCTTCGACAGCAAGCGCCTGAATTTCCGCAACGAGTTCTATCCCGACTACAAGGCCCATCGCCCGGAACCGCCGGAGGAGTTGAAGCCCCAGTTCGCCCTGATCCGCGAGGCGACGGAGGCCTTCTGCCTGCCCTGCCTGGAACTGGAGGGCTATGAGGCCGACGACCTGATCGCCACCTACGCCCGTCTGGCGCAGGAGGCCGGGCGTCAGGTCACCATCGTGTCGTCGGACAAGGACCTGATGCAGCTGGTCCGCCCCGGCGTCGGCATGTTCGACCCGATGAAGAACAAGGCCATCGGCCCCGACGAGGTGTTCGAGAAGTTCGGCGTGCCGCCGGAGAAGGTTGTGGACGTCCAGGCGCTGGCCGGCGACAGCGTCGACAATGTCCCCGGCGTGCCCGGCATCGGCGTGAAGACCGCCGCCCAGCTGATCACCGAATATGGCGACCTGGAAGCCTTGCTGGCCAATGCCGAGAAGATCAAGCAGCCGGCCCGCCGCCAGAAGCTGATCGAGTTCGCCGATCAGGCCCGCGTCTCCCGCCGTCTGGTCCTGCTGGACGAGAACGTGCCGCCGCCCAAGCCTCTGGACGAGCTGCGCGTGCGCGAGCCCGATCACCAGCGCCTGATCGACTTCCTGCGCGCCCAGGGGTTCCGCAGCATCGTCTCGCGTGTCGAGATGGAGATGCAGAAGGACGGCCGCATCGCCGATGGCGCCGGAAGCGCGCTCCCGTCCCCCGGGTCCGCACCCACGCCCGCAGCGAAGTCCCCCGCGCCCACCCCGACACCGGCCGAAGAAAACCGCCCGGCCCGCAAGACGGTGCTGAATGTGCCGGAGGTGCGCTACGAGCTGGTGCAGGATGCCGACACGCTGCGCCGCTGGGTCGAGCGGGCGCGGGAAACCGGCGTGCTGGCGGTGGATACGGAGACCGACAGCCTGACCCCCGCCACCGCCACGCTGGTCGGCGTGTCGCTGTCGACCGAGCCCGGCATCGCCTGCTACATCCCGTTGGCCCATGGCGCGTCCACCGCCGCCGCCGGCCAGCTGGACTTCGACGCCCCGCCGCCGCCGGTGCAGATCCCGACGGTCGAGGCGATGGCGATCCTGAAGGACGTGCTGGAGGACCCGTCGGTCCTGAAGATCGGCCACAACTTCAAGTTCGACCACCAGCTCTTCGCCCGCAACGGAATCGCGGTGTCGCCGGTGGACGACAGCATGCTGATCTCCTACGTGCTGGACGGCGGCGCCCACGGCCACGGCATGGACGAGCTGGCGGAGATGCATCTCGCCTATACGCCGATCCCCTTCAAGGAGGTCTGCGGCACCGGCAAGAACCAGATCACCTTCGACCGCGTGCCGCTGGACAAGGCGCTGGCCTATGCCGCCGAGGACGCCGACATCACGCTGCGCCTGTGGACGCTGCTGAAGCCGCGGCTGGTCGACGACCGCATGGTCACCGTCTATGAGACTCTGGACCGCCCGCTGGTCCCGGTGGTGGCGGACATGGAGCGGGCCGGCGTGCGCATCGACAAGAAGGCGCTGTCCGACCTGTCGCAGAGCCTGTCCATCCGCCTCGCCGAGATCGAGAAGGACGTCCACGCGCTGGCCGGCCAGAGCTTCAACATCGGCTCGCCCAAGCAGCTGGGCGAGATCCTGTTCGACACGCTGAAGCTCGGCACCGGCAAGAAGGGCAAGACCGGCGCCTATTCCACCGACAGCAGCGTGCTGGAGGAGTTGGCGGAGCAGGGCCACACCATCGCCCAGCGCGTCCTGGACTGGCGCCAGCTCGCCAAGTTGAAGAGCACCTACACCGACGCGCTGCAGGAGAAGATCTCCCCCGTCACCGGCCGGGTCCACACCGCCTTCGCGCTGGCGGCGACCAACACCGGCCGCCTGTCCTCCACCGATCCCAACCTGCAGAACATCCCGGTCCGGACGGAGGAGGGCAAGAAGATCCGCCGCGCCTTCGTGGCATCCCCCGGCCACAAGCTGCTGAGCGTCGATTATTCGCAGATCGAGCTGCGTCTGGTGGCGGAGATGGCGAACATCCAGGCGTTGAAGGACGCCTTCCGCGACGGCCTGGACATTCACGCCGCCACCGCCGCCCAGGTCTTCGGCATCCCGCTGGATCAGATGACGCCGGACATCCGCCGCAAGGCCAAGGCGATCAACTTCGGCATCATCTACGGCATCTCCGGCTTCGGCCTGGGCCGCCAGTTGGGCATCGCGCCCGGCGAGGCCAACGCCTTCATCAAGACCTATCTGGAGCGCTTCCACGAGTTGAAGGTGTGGATGGAGTCGATCAAGGCCTTCGCCCGCCAGCACGGCTATGTGGTGACGCTGTTCGGCCGCCGCTGCTACATGCCCGGCATCCAGGACAAGAACGCCGCCCGCCGCGCCTTCGCCGAGCGCCAGGCCATCAACGCCCCCATCCAGGGCACCGCCGCCGACATCATGAAGCGCGCCATGAACCGCATGCCCGCAGCCCTGGCCGCGGCGGGAAGCAGCGCGCGGATGCTGCTGCAGGTGCACGACGAACTGCTGTTCGAGGTCCCGGAAGCGGAGGCCGAGGACGCGGCGCGCATCGTGCGCGGGGTGATGGAGGGCGCCGCGCATCTCGGCGTGCCGCTGGTGGCGGAGGCGGGGATCGGGGACAATTGGGAGGAGGCGCATTGAGGAAGGCTGTTCAGCACACGCATCTATAATCCTATATACAGGGCACCTAATGCATTGATCTGGAACGCCCATCCTGTGAATACGGCAGGGCTACCGATGAATAATGCGTGAAACTCTCTGTCATGCTGTAGCCTTAACAAACCCTACTCGGAGCCGTATGCATGTGGTATCACTGTATCTGGAAATGTAATTAATCTCAGGGTTGTCATGGCGCGATCTGTTGATATTTCTTCACATCCTCCCCTTGTGCGTAGGATACAGATAAAGTATTTCCGATCTATTTTTGACGTCAAAATGGATCCCGTTGGGCATTTCACAGTCATAACGGGTGGAAATGACGCTGGTAAATCAAATATTCTTCGTGCTCTAAATCTATTCTTTAATGGGAAAACTGATTGGCTAGATCATTTTATTTTCGAAAAAGATTTTTCAACTCGCCGCCGCGAGGAGGTGAGACGTGATAGCATCAAAGGGAAACAGTTTATACAGATTGCCGTTACTTTCAATCGAGGTGGAAGCTTTGAGAATACGCTTCCTCCAATGTTTACTGTTACGCGTACTTGGTTCCGAGATCAGGAAGATCCAAAGCAAACTGACGATCTAAAGAACCAGTTTGCCAGGATAAAAGACAGAGATTTCAAAGAAGGATATGCAGCGCGTAGCCTGAGCATGTTTTTGAATAGCATTCAATATGTGTATGTCCCTGCGGTCAAAGATAGAGATGTGTTCAAGGTTGTGCTTAAATATCTTCAATCATCCATTTTTGAATTAGGCGAAAAAGATGGGGGAGATTTTATAGGAGAGGTTGGGAAATTTAACGAGCAGCTTTCTAAGACTGCAAGAATGTTGCAAGAAGATTTTGAGAACTCTACCGGTGTTTCTGCTCGCATATCCCTTCCCGAGAATTTTGCTGAGCTTTTTCAGGCCTTAAGAATTCGTACAGCGGCTACCGCAGGTGGCGAGCCTGTTATCGATATAGATGCGCGTGGTGACGGTATACGACTACGCCTTATTCCTACTATACTTAACTATATTTCGGAGAGATCAACTAAGAGGTTCATGTGGGGATTTGAAGAGCCGGAAAATTCGATGGAGTATAAGCGCGCTGCCGAGCTGTTTGAGCGATTTGCTAGCGCATATTCAAGGAAGTCTCAAGTAATTATAACAACTCATAGCCCCGCTTTCATATCGCTCTCGGATGAGAGATGTGAATTTTATCGTGCAAAAGCCGGAGATGGGGGAACAAGTGTTTACTATATTAATAAAAAGAACCTTAGGCTGGATGACGACATTGATCTTGCGGAAGAGCTTGGCCATTTAAAAATGCAATCTACGCTTCATGATATTCTGAAGAAAAAATTGCATGATGCCGAGGTTATGAATGATAAACTGAAAGAGCTAGCTAAGAAGATTAGGGACGAAATACGTCCCGTCGTGCTTACCGAAGGTAAGACGGACGCTATGATCATCAAGTTTGCTTGGAATAAACTTTATCAAGAAGATGCTCCCTTCGCATTGATGGCCTGCGATACGCATCCGCCAGGAGAAGGTGGCGGTGGCGCTGGTGCAAATACTTTAAGTAAACACCTCTGTTCTGTTCTCCCTGGTGGGAGAAAAACTATTGGTATATTTGATAATGACATTGAGGGGCAAAAAGCATTTTTGCTTGATAATAACTTTTCTTCTCCGCGCAATGAATCCTGGTTTAAGAAACATCGTAATGGCAAGGCTTTCGCCATTATTCTTCCTGCTCCTGCTGGGAAAGAAGAATATGTTCAAGCAAAGAACTTGCCTATAGAGTTCCTGTTTGATGAGCAGTTTTTAAATATGCGCGTAAACGAGCATGGGCTTGAGATGAGGTATAAAACCGCTCCTGCAATATCAAATGGAGTTGTTATAGGCCAATATGTATCGGAAGAGAAGTGGCACAGGGAGATTATAAAGAACTCAAAAGTTGGATTTGCCGAACATGTAGTTCCAACATTTCCTGTGCACGCCTTTGAGCCATTCCGTCAGCTTTTTGACAAAATCAAAGAGATATTGGATATTGATGGCCAGTTATCAGAAAAAGTGAGCCATTCTCAAGATAATGGAGCAGAAGAGATTGTTCTTCCAATAGAAATTATTGCGTAAGATATGTGTGTAAAATGAGCGCAAGCATTGCAAAAATTTTCTTTTCAATAAGGAGATATGCTGCGTCAGCTGCGTGATATGGCCGTCAGCTCTTGTCCGCGTATAGTTGTATGGCATTGGGTCTGATTTCAAACTCATTCTATGGCGTGCTTCTCTCATCTTGCGTGGGTAGGGAACAGGAGTATGAAGGATAGACCGAGTGAAACGGATGCCCCATCATCTTGGGCTACGTGTTTACTGACGCTGAGGTTTGCCCTGGCCGCGGTGCTCCTGCTGGGCTCCGCGGCCCCGTCCGCCCACGCCGCCGACCGCCTGCAGCGCCTCCTCGACCGCTTCATCGCCGAGGAGGAACTCGACGGCGGCGTCCTGCTGGTGTCCGGCCCCGACCTCCGGCGTGTCGTCGTCTCCGGCATCGCCGACCGGCGGGGGGAGCGGCCGGTGACGGAGGAGACGCGCTTCTACGTCGCTTCCGTGGGCAAGATGGCGACCGCCGCCGCCGTGATGCAGCAGGTGGAGGAGGGGCTGCTCTCGCTCGACCGGCCGGTGCGGGAACTGGCTCCGGACCTGCCGCTGGGTAAGGTCGCCAATGCCAACCGGGCGCGGCTGGTCCATCTGCTCGACCACAGCTCGGGCATTCCCGATTACATCACCGATGCCTATGAAGAGGACGAGGCGGCCAAGCCGGAACGGCTGCCGCGCAGCGGCGCGCTGCTCGCCTATGCGGCGGGGGAGGAGGCGACCGGGCCGGTCGGCGGGCATTACGAGTATTCCAACAGCAACTATGTCCTGCTCCGCCACATCGCGGCGTTGCGGGACGGGGTTCCCTTCGCGCAGGTGCTGCGGAGCCGGGTGCTGGAGCGGGCCGGGATGGGCTCGACCACCGTGGGCGCAGATCCGCGCGACCGCAGCCTTGCCCATGGCTATACCGAGGAGGGCGACGTCAGCCGTCGGTCCTGGGCGGCGACCACCGGCGACGGGCCGCTGGTCACCACCGCCGGCGATCTGGAACGCTTCGTCTTCGCCCTGTTCCGCGACAACCGCTTGCTGAAACCCGAGACGGTCCGGCGAATGATGACCCCGTCCGAGAACGAGGAGGGGCAGGGGCTGGGCGTCGCGCTGTCGAAGGACCGCTGGGGGCGTAGCGTCGGCCATGACGGCCGCTATGACGGGTTCGAGGCCGATGTCCGCTATTACCCCGGCCGCCGCACCGCGCTGATCTTCCTGACGAACGGAAACCAGCAGAGCGACGAGGCCCTGCTGGATGCCGTGGCGGAAGAAGTCTTCAGACGGTAAGCGGCCAATGTCGAGCGGTCAGTGGTGCGTCACCGCTCCCGCCGGGGTGGAGGGGATGTCCGCCGACCGCTCCGCCTTCGCGCCGGCCAGCCGGCGCAGCAGGACGTAGAAGACCGGGGTCAGCACCAGACCGAACAGGGTGACGCCGATCATGCCGGCGAACACCGCCACACCCATGGCGTGCCGCATCTCCGACCCGGCGCCGGTGGAGGTCACCAGCGGCACCACGCCCATGATGAAGGCGATGGAGGTCATCAGGATCGGGCGCAGGCGCAGGCGGCTGGCCTCGATGGCGGCCTGGACGGTGCTGCGGCCCTGCTCCTCCAGTTCGCGGGCGAACTCCACGATCAGGATGGCGTTCTTGGCGGACAGGCCGACCAGGACCATGAAACCGATCTGGGTGAAGATGTTGTTGTCGCCGCCGGTGATCCACACGCCGGCCAGCGCCGACATCAGGCTCATCGGCACGATCATCAGGATCGCCAGCGGCAGGGTCAGGCTCTCGTACTGCGCCGCCAGCACCAGGAAGACCAGGAGGATGCTGATCGGGAACACCCATAGCGCGGAGTTGCCGGCCAGGATCTGCTGATAGGTCAGGTCGGTCCACTCGAACCGCACGCCGCGTGGCAGCGTCTCCGCCGCGATGCGCTCGGCCGCCGCCTGCGCCTGACCGGAGGAGAAGCCGGGCGCCGGCCCGCCGTTGATGTCGGCGGCGGTGTAGCCGTTGTAGCGCACCACCATCTCCGGCCCGTAGCTGGGCGACACCCGGACCAGCGAGGACAGCGGAACCATGTCGCCGCGGTCGTTGCGGGTCTTCAACAGGCCGATGTCGCCGGACTCCGCCCGGAAGGGCGCGTCCGCCTGCACCCGGACCTGGTAGACGCGGCCGAAGCTGTTGAAATCGTTGACGTAGAGCGAGCCAAGATAAATCTGCATGGTGTCGAACACCTCGCCGACCGCCACGCCCTGCTGCTTGGCCTTCACCCGGTCGAGATCGACGTCCAACTGAGGCACGTTGATCTGGTAGCTGGAGAAGGTCGGCCCCAGCTCCGGCGTCTGCATCGCCTTGGTGACGAAGGCGTTGACCGCCGCGTTCAGCGCCTCGTAACCCAGCGCGCCGCGGTCCTCCAGCTGCATCTTGAAGCCGCCCAACGTGCCGAGGCCCATCACCGGCGGCGGCGGGAAGATGGCGACGAAGGCCTCCTTCAGGCCGGCATAGCGTTTCTGCAGGTCGGCGGCGATGGCGTTGGCCGAAAGGCTGGCGTCGCCGCGCTCGGCGAAGGGCTTCAGCGTGACGAAGACGATGCCGGCGCTGGAGCTGTTGGTGAAGCCGTTGACCGACAGGCCGGGGAAGGCGACGGCGCTCTGCACGCCGGGGCGCTTCAGCGCGATGTCGGTCATCTCGCGGATCACCGCCTCCGTGCGGTCGAGCGAGGCGCCGTTGGGAAGCTGGGCGAAGCTGATCAGGTATTCCTTGTCCTGGGCCGGGACGAAGCCCATCGGCACCGCGCGGCCCAGTAGCACGGTGGCGCCCAGCAGCAGCACATAGACCATCATCATCATGCCCTTGTGCCGCACCACCCCGCCGACGCCGCGGCCGTAGCCGGTGGACGCGCGGTGGAACACCCGGTTGAACAGGCGGAAGAAGCCGCCGAACACCCGGTTCATGGCGCGGGTCAGCCAGTCCTGCGGCTGGTCATGGCCGCGCAGCAGCACCGCTGACAGGGCGGGCGACAGGGTCAGCGAGTTGAAGGCGGAGATGACGGTGGAGATCGCGATGGTCATCGCGAACTGCTTGTAGAACTCGCCGGACAGGCCGGTCATGGCGGCCAGCGGCACGAAGACGGCGACCAGCGTCAGCGCGATGGCGATGATCGGCCCGCTGACCTCCTGCATCGCCTTGTAGGTGGCTTCCTTGGCCGACAGGCCGGACTCGATGTTGCGCTCGACGTTCTCGACCACGACGATGGCGTCATCCACCACGATGCCGATGGCCAGCACCATGCCGAACAGCGACAGCGCGTTGATCGAGTAACCCAGCAGAAGCATGAGGGAGAAGGTGCCGACGATCGACACCGGCACGGCCAGCAGCGGGATGATCGACGCCCGCCAGGTCTGCAGGAAGATGATCACCACCAGAACCACCAGGGCGACGGCCTCCAGCAGGGTGTGGATCACCGCCTCGATGCTCGACCGCACGAACTGGGTGGGGTCGTAGACGATGCTGAAATCGACGCCGTCGGGCATGTCGGCCTTCAGCTCCGCCATCGTGGCCCGGACATTGTCTGCGATGCTCAGCGCGTTGGCGCCCGGCGCCTGGTTGATGCCCAGCGCCACCGCCGACTTGTTGTCCAGCAGCGACCGCAGGCCGTACTGCGAGGCCGCCAGTTCCACCCGCGCCACGTCGCGCAGATAGGTGACGCCGCCGTCCTTGCCGATCTTCAGGACGATGTTGGCGAACTCGTCCACCGTCTTCAGGCGGCCCTGCGCGTTGATCGACAGCTGCAGCGGCGTGGTCGGCAGGCTGGGCGAGGCGCCGATGACGCCGGCCGCGACCTGGACATTCTGCTCGCGGATCGCCGCCACCACGTCGGACGCGGTCAGGCCGCGCTCAGCCACCTTGTTGGGGTCGAGCCAGACGCGCATGGAATAGTCGCCGGCACCCCAGACCTGCACCTCGCCGACGCCCTGGATGCGGCTGATCCGGTCCTTGACGTTCAGGATGGCGTAGTTGCGCAGGTAGGTCATGTCATAGCGGTCGTTGGGCGACAGCAGATGCACGACCATGGTCAGCGTCGGCGAGCTCTTCACCGTCGTCACGCCCAGCCGCTGCACATCCTCCGGCAGGCGGGGCAGGGCTTGGGAAACGCGGTTCTGCACCAGCTGCTGCGCCTTGTCCGGATCGGTGCCGAGCCGGAAGGTGACGGTCAGCGCCATGTTGCCGTCGCTGTTGGCCTGCGACTGCATGTACAGCATGTTCTCGACGCCGTTGATCTGCTCCTCCAGCGGCGCGGCGACGGTCTCGGCGATGACCTTGGGGTTGGCGCCCGGATATTGCGCCCGGACGACGACGGAGGGCGGGACCACCTCCGGGTATTCGGAAATCGGCAGCTGGAACAGCGAGATCGCACCCGCCAGGAACAGCGCCACGGACAGGACCCCCGCGAAGATCGGGCGGTCGATGAAGAATTTCGAGATGTTCATGACGGCTCTCCCGGCGGGCGAGGATCATTGCGCCGTGGATGCGGTGCGGATGGGGTCCGGCGTGCCGTTCATCGCGACCGTGCGCGGGCTGACGCGGCTGCCGGGGCGGGCATGCTGCAGGCCGTTGACGACGATGCGCTCGCCGGGCTCCAGCCCGCTCTTCACCACCCGCAGGCCGGCCTGTTGGGCGCCGGGGACGATGGCGCGGTAGGTGACGGTGCCGTCCTCCGCCACCACCAGGACGAACTTCTTGTCCTGGTCGGTGCCGATGGCGCGGTCCTCCACCATCAGCGCGTCATGCGGCTGGCTGCCGCCGACCTTGATGCGGGCATAGAGGCCGGGGACCAGCAGCCCGTCGGCATTGTCGAAGCGGGCGCGCACGCGGATGGTGCCGGACGCCGCGTCCATGCGGTTGTCGACATGCTCGACCGCGCCGTCGCGGGAATAGCCGGCCTCGTTGGCGAGACCCAGCTGCACCGGCACGCCGGATGCGTCCTTCACCCCGGCGATGTGGGTGAGGTAGGTCTGCTCATCCACGTCGAAGGAGGCGTAGATCGGCGAGACCGAGACCAGCGTGGTCAGCGGCGCCGCCGCGGCGCCTGCCGCCACCACGTTGCCCACCGTCACCTCGGCGCGCGACACGCGGCCGGAGACCGGGGCGCGGACCTGGCTGTGCTCCAGATCGATGCGGGCGATCTCCAGCGCCGCCTGGGCCGCCTTCAGGTTGGCGGCGGCGGAGCGGGCCTCGTTCTCCTTGCTCTCCAGAGACTGGCGGGAAATGGTGTCGTCGCGGACCAGCCGTTGGGCGCGCTCCAGGTCCGCCGCGGTGAAGCGGACGCGGGCCTGTGCGGCGGCGACCTGCGCCTCCTGCCGGGCGACCTCCGCCGCGAAGGGGCGGGGATCGATGGTGAACAGCACGTCGCCCTGGCGAACCAGCGCGCCGTTGCGGAAATGCACGGCGGTGATGGCGCCGGCCACCTGGGGACGGACCTCCACCCGGTCCACCGCTTCCAGCCGGCCGGAATAGGACTGCCAGTCGGTGATCTTGCGGACCACGACGGGGGCGACATCCACCTCCGGCGGGGGCGGTGCCGCTGCCGCCGTCTGCGGGGCGTCGGCGTGGCCCTGGCTGACGACGATGCCGGCGGCGCCCGCCGCGGCGACCCCGGCGATCAGGAGAAGGGCGAGCTTGGAGCGTGACTTGGTCATGAGATCTGTCTCCGGATGGGGAGGAAAATGTCAGGCGCGCGCGGCGGGCAGCCGGCGGCGCAGGAAGTCGGTGACGGCCTGCAGGGCCGGCCGGTGGCCGGGCAGGGCGTCGTGGGAGATGGCGGGAAAGCGGGTGACCTCGGTCGGCACGCCGGCGGCGATTAGGCCGGCGGCATATTGCTCGGCCTCGGTGCGCAGCATGTCGTTCTGGGCAGTGACGATCAGGGCCGGCGGCAGCCCGCCCAGCCGGCGCGATTCCAGCGGCGCGGCATAGGGGTGCAGCCGTTGCGCCGCCTCGGGCAGATAGGCTCGGTAGCAGCGGGCGCAATCGGCGATGGTGCTGTCGAGCAGGCGGGCCGTTGTGTCGGCCTTCCCGTCGGCATCGCCGATGCCGCCGCGGCTGGCCCGCGTCAGGCTGGGGTCCAGCATCGGGCCGAGCAGCGCCTGCGCCGCAAGGCTAACCCCGCCCAGGTCGCGGGCCAGGAAAGTCAGGGAGGCGGCGACATGGCCGCCGGCATCATAGCCGACGACGCCAAGCCCGCCGTGGGCGACGCCCAGGGACGGCGCCGCGTCGGCGGTCCACAGCGCCGCGCGGTAGGCATCCTGCGCGGCGGTCGGGAAGGGGTGGGCGGGGGCCAGGGAATAGCCGACCGACACCACCAGCGCCGGGGTTTCGGCGGCGATGGCCGCCGCCGTCTCCTCCGCCTCCTCCAGAGAGCCGGAGGTGAAGCCGCCGCCATGCAGATAGAGCAGTGCCGGGACCGCGAGCCCGATCAGCGGCCGGTAGAGCCGCAGCCGGATATCCTGGGCATGGCCGGCGATGGTCCGGTCATCGACCGCGAAGGGGCAGGGCGCCATGCCCTGTGCCCCGCCGCGCTCCGTGCCCGTCCCGTGTGTCCTCGTCGACCGTCCCATCGCCATCCGGTGCCGTGGCACCCCTCCCGCATTGCACTGCGGTGGAGTGTGGCTCCCATAGGCGTACGAATAAATACCGGGTCAGCGGCAACACAATTCGGCTGGGATGAACAATCGCCGGCCACTTGTCGGGCGTGGCCGGCGTAGGGCGGTCCTCACCGCTCGTTGAAGCTGTCGGACAGGGCGAAATAGATCGGCTTCAGCAGATATTCCAGCAGCGACCGCTCGCCGGTGGTCATCTCCACCTGGGTGGTCATGCCGGGCAGAACCGGGTGCCGGACGTCGTCGCGGCCGACATGGTTGCGGCTGAGCGCGATGACCGCCTTGTAATAGGGGCGGTGCTGTTCGTCCAGGAAGGTGGAGGCCGAGATGCGCAGCAGCTTGCCGGTGATGGCGCCATAGCGGGCGAAGTCGTAGGTCAGCACCTTGACCGTCGCCTCCTGCCCAACGTGGAGGTGGCCGACGTCGCGCGGGGTGACATGGGCCTCCACCGTCATCTCATGATCGACCGGGACGATCTGCATCAGGACGCCGCCCTCCGGCACCACGGCGCCGATGGTGTTGACGCGCAGGTCCTGCACCAGCCCGCGCACCGGCGACAGCACGGTCAGCCGCTGGGAACGGTCGTCCAGCTTGGCGCGGGCCTCGCGCAGCTGGGCGATCTCGGCGGTGACGGTGCCCATCTCGTTCACCGCGTCCTGCGCCAGCTTGGCCGTCTGGTCGAGGATGCGGTTGCCCGCTTCGGTGATCGCCTGGTGCGTGGCGATGATCTGCCCCTCGATCCGCCGCTGCTCTCCCATCAGGCGGGACTGCTCGCGCTGGGTCTCCAGCGACTGCAGCTTCGACGACAGGCCCATCGATTCCAGCTTGTTGCGGATGTCGACCGATCCCGTGATGAAGGTGATCTGGTCCTTGATGCTGGCGAGCTGGCCTTCATACAGCGCCAGCTCCGCCTCGCGCTGGGAGACCTGGGCGCGCAGCACGGCGATGGCGGTGTCGCGGGCCTGGCGCTGGGTGTCGTAGATCAGGCGCTGGTCGGCGATCTGTGCGTCCGTCTGCGGCGTATCGGTGCCGGCGACGCGCACGAAATCAGGCTCCCGCCCGGCGGCGAAGGCGCGCAGCCGCTCCGCCCGCAGTTCCAGCGTCAGCAGGCGGGCGTTCATCTGCTCCCGCTCCGCCTGGACCTGCTTGGGATCGAAGACGATCAGGGGCTGGCCGGCCTCCACCAGATCGGTTTCCTTGACCAGGATGGTGGACACGATGCCGCCTTCCAGATGCTGGACCACCTGGGCGTTGCCGGACGGCACCACCTGCCCCGCGGTGACGACGGCCTCCTTCACCGGCATCAGCGTGGCCCAGGCCAGCAGCGCCGCCATCAGCAGGACCAGCACGAGGATGGTGGCGCGGACCAGCGACAGCGTCGCATCGTCGGCGCTGAGCGATTTGCCGGTGGGGCGGGCGAGGTCTGAAGCGGCCATCTTGCGGTTCACACAGGATCGGAGAGGATTGGGGATCGGAGAGGAAGGGGGGAAGGCGGATCAGCGCTGAGGGTTGGCGGCGACGCCGGGCGGGCGTTGCAGCCCGATCCCGCCCAGCAGCGCTCCGGCGATGCCGTTGGCGACGCTGTTGCCGCCGCCGGCCGGACCACCCGCCGGACCGGCGCCGGGACCCGTCCCCGGACCGATGGGGCGGGGGCCGGGGAGGCCGCCGGCCGGGCTGGCGGGAGCGATCATGCCGGCATCCATGGTCAGCACCGTGTCGGCCAGCGTCAGGTGGCTCGGCCGGTGGGTGACCAGGAAGATGGTGCTGTGCCCGCGCAACGCCGAAAGCGCCGCATGCAGGGCCTTGTCGCCGTCGAAGTCCAGCCGGCTGGCCGGTTCGTCGAGCAGCAGGATGCGCGGCCGGCGGATATAGGCGCGGGCCAGACAGATTTTCTGCGTCAGGCTTGGTGACAGGCGCAGCGACTGATTGTCGCCGATGCGGGTGTCCAGGCCGCGCGGCAGCGCTTCCACCTCGTCCAGGGCGCCCGCAAGCGACAGCGCCCAGCGCAGTTCGGAATCTCCGGCGGTCTGGTCGGCGAAGCGGAGGTTCTGCGCGATGGTGCCGTAGAACAGGGTGCTGGCCTGCGGGACATAGCCGACCGACTTGCGCAGGTCGATCGGGTCCATCTGGCGGATGTCGACGCCGTCGATACGAACGTTGCCGGCCTGCGGCGCGTAGAGCCCCAGCATCACCTTCAGCAGCGACGACTTGCCGGCGCCGTCCGGTCCGACGATGGCGACGATCTGTCCCGGCTTGACGGTGAAGGACACGCCGACCAGTGCCGGATCGGCATCGTTCCGGTAGCGCAACGAGACGCGGGAGAAGGACACCTCGCCCTTCAGCTTGCGGGGCTGCAGGGTGGCGCAACGCGGCTCGCGCTCCGGCCGGATGCTCATCAGACCGTTGATCTGGCGGGCGTTCGCACGCAGCTGCTCGATGCGCGGCAGCATGGAGACGGCGGTCTGCAGCGGCACCATCACCCGCCACAGCAGCATCATCGATGCCATCAGCGCGCCCGGCGTCATTGCGCCGGTGAAGACCTGGAGCGCGCCGACGCCGACGGTGGCCAATCCTGCGACCGGAACGACGAGGCCGGCCAGCGCCGCATGGGTGGCCGACAGGTTGGCGGCGGTGTGGCCCGATCGTGCCGTGCGGGCGGACAGGCGGTCGTAGCGGTCGCGCCAATGGGCCAGCCCGCCGATAGCGCGCAGCGCCGGCATCTTGGCGACCATCTCCACGAAGAACTCCTGCCGCTCGGTGTCGGCGCGGGCGGTGGTCCCGGTGCGGGCGCGCACCAGCGGGTGGACGGCGCCGCCGATGGCGGCGGTGATCAGCACGGCGCCCAGCGGCACCAGTGCCAGCGGCCCGCCCAGAACCGCCATCACGCCCAGGTAGAACAGGGCGAAGGGCACGTCGAACAACGCCGCCACCTGTCCCTGGCTGATGAAGTCGCGGATCGATTCCAGATCCTTCACCCGGGCTATCTGCGTGCCGATGGCGGCGCGCTCGCTCATGCCCACCGGCAGCATGAGGATGCGGTCGATGGTGGCGTTGCTGATGGTCCGGGCGATGCGCGATCCGGCATGGGCCAGCGCCCGGCCGCGGATCTGGCGCAGGGCGAAATCGCCGCCGATCACCAGCGCCGCACCCACGGCAATGGTGGCGAGCGTGTCGAAGGAGCCGGTGGCGATCACCTTGTCGTAGATCGCCATGGTGAACAGAGGCGCGGCGACCGACAGCAGGTTGATGACGGCGCTAAGCCCCAGCACAGCCCACAGCAGCGGCACATAGCCGTGGATGACCGTGCCGACCCAGTTCTGCGTCCCGGCGCCGGCCGTGGTCTCCAGCGCGGTGAAGGCATAGGCGGTGCCCTTGCCGTAATTCAGCGTCACCGTCTCGCGCGACTGGCCGCTGAAGGCGACGACTCCGTCGGCATCGGCGGACAGCAGCGTGTAGACGCCGCCGTCGCGGCTGCGGAACAGGCAGGGCATCAGGGACGAATCGGGCCGCGCGAGGTCGATGCGAAGGCTGCGCCCCTCGAAATGCAGGCGCTGGAGGACGTCGCACAGCTCCTCGACCGTCTGAACCTCGGAGAAGTGGGGGAGCGCCTCCGCCAGGGTCTGCGGGGCGCCACGCCAGCCGAGCGCATCCAGCAGCGGCACCATGCAGGCACCCACAGCCGACGCTTCCGACAGGCGGCGGCGCAGGATGTCGGCGTCGTCATGGGCGGTGCGGATGGGTTCGGCATCCGGCGCGGCGGACCCGCCGGCCGGCAGCGTGCCGGAATTGGAGGCCCCCGGATTGGAGGAGACGAGGGCGGGCTGGGCGCCTGTGGCTTCACCGCCGGACGGGCCGCGGCTGACCGCATGGCCGTCGACGATCTGCACCACCCGGTCGGCCAGCGTCAGCAGCGACGGGCGGCTGGTGACCAGCAGGATGGTGACGCTGCCCCGCAATTCCTCCAGCGCGCGGCGGAACAGCTTGTCGGATTCGGTGTCGAGGGAGGAGTTCGGCTCGTCCAGCAGCAGCACCGCCGGCTCGCGGACCAGCGCGCGGGCGAGGCAGATCATCTGGCGGGCGCCGCGCGGCAGCGCCTCCTGCGAGGCGTCGCCGACGATGGTCTCATAGCCCTGCGGCAGGCTGGCGATGCGGCGGTCGAGCCCGAGGCGCCGGCAGACCTCCATCGCCAGATCGGCCCGGCCGGGGTCGAACAGGGTCAGGTTCTGCAGGATGGTGCCTTTGAACAGCTCCGGATGCTCGCCGACATAAACGACGCCGCCGATGCCGATCATGGCGTCGGTCTCCGTCGTGCTGCGCACGCCCACCCGCACTTCGCCGGAATTCGGCCGCAGCACGCCCAGGATCAGGCGCAGCAGGGTCGTCTTGCCCGTCGAATTGGTCGCCACGACGCCCAGGAACTCGCCCGGTCCGACGGTCAGCGACAGGTCGGTCAGGATCTCCGGCCCGCGGTCGTAGGCGAAACGGACCTTGTCCATCTCGATCGTGCCGGGGACGAGCGGCTCCGTCACCGCGCCGGCGGTCCCGGTCCTATCCCCGGCCCGCGACGTGCCGCCGTCGGACCCGACCTCCAGCAGGACATGGCCGATGCGGCGCAGCGACAGCGACACCGACTGATAGCGCACCCAGCGGTCGAACAGGGACTGCACCGGCTGGACACAGCGCCCGGCCAGCATCGAGCAGGCGGTGAGCACGCCGGTCGTCATCATCCCGTCGATGACCGACACGCTGCCCAGGATGACCACCAGCATCATCGTCGCCTGCGACAGGGTGGTGGCGACGACGGAGGCCGAACCGCTCAGCCGGGCGACGTTGAAGTCCTCCTCGCTGCAGCCCTGCTGAAGGCGCTCGTGGCGGCGCAGCAGGCCGGCCTCCGCCCCCAGTCCCTTGACAGTGTGGACGCCGCTCAGCACCTCGCTGATGAAGTTCAGGCGGCGTTCCTCCAGCACATGGCGGTTCTCCAGCGCCCGGCGCATCCGCCGGCCCAGGACGGCGCCGACGACCAGGAACAGCGCCAGCACGCCCAGCGGGATCACGACCAGCCAGCCGGCCAGCAATGCGATCAGGCCCAGGTAGAGCGCGGCGAAGGGAATGTCGATGGCCGATTGCAGCGCTTGGCCCGAGTAGAACTCGCGCACCATCTTGATGGCGCGGTAGACCTCGAAATGGGTGCCGATCCCCTGCTGGGAGAAGGCGTTCAGCGGCATGTGCATCAGCCGGTCGATCAGCGACGCGCTCGACCGGTGTTCGATCCGGGCGCCCATCCAGGTGGTCAGCGCCGAGCGCGCCACCCGCAGGATCGCCTCCATCACCGCCGCCGCCCCGCAGCCGAGACCGAGCAGCAGCATGGTGCCGTAGGACTCGTTGGGCAGGATGCGGTCGTAGACGTGCAGCAGCGTCACCGGCAGCGCCAGCCCGAAGACGTTCAGCGCGAAGGAGGCCAGCACCAGCATCGCCCGGTCCCGGCGCGGCCCCAGCATGCCGGACAGCAGGCGGCGCGCGGCCTTCTCCGCCACCCTGTCGCGGGCGGCAGAGGACTTCGCCGATGCGGTCTTCGCCGATGCGGAAGCGGCGGACTGTTCGATGCGGGTGGTAGACGGGGATGCGGACTGCAAAACGACCAACCTGTGCACAGGGTTAACCGAGCAGACAATCAACAGCATAATTGCTAGTGATAGGTAAATCGACGAATAGCAACAAATGGCAACCGAGTGACGAAGCTTCCTGCGCTCAACCCTTTCGAAACTGCGCGAAAGAGGCGTTAAACCGTTATTTTTCAACGGTTTTCTGTTGTCCGTGTACCTATCAATGCAGGGGCGGCGGCGAGGGTGACGTCAGCCAAGCTGTTGAAAATCATCACAGGAAGTTTCTTATCACAAGCAACTAAGAGGGCTAGAACCTAGGGTCGTGACGAGTAGCGTGGCGCGATTTTGCACCCGACTTATGGAGCGGTCCGATGGCTGAGGAAGCGGTTCAGGGCAACACCCCGGCGGTCGACGACCGTCAGATCCTGGACGATCTGACCCTCCTGCAGCAGGTCGACGCCACCCGGCTGGGTGGCGTGATCCACGAGGCCAGTTCCGTGGAGCTTCAGCGCCCGGACGACACGCTCGGCTATGTCCAGACCGACTATCGCGGCGCCGAGGAACTGATGATCGGCGGAGTCGTGCAGACCGGCGAGGTGGTCGGCGAGTCGGTGGCGGTGGCGACCGATCAGGCGGCGGTGGCTGCCCTGCTGGCCGGCGACGTGCTGCGCACGGAAGGCACGCTGGGCTCCGGCCCACCCGGACCGGACGGGTCCGGATTTTCGACGGAGGAGCGCCGCGAAACGGTCGCCACGACGGTTGAGCGGGTGGACCTGCTGTCCAACGTGCGCACGACCACGGCCTTCACCGAACTGCCCGCCGCCCTGTCCGACATCCCGGTGCCGGAGACGCCCGACCAGGTGATCGATGACGGAGCCCTCCCCGACATCGCGGCGCCCGTTGGCCAGGATGCGGCGGAGACCACCGGCGACGATGCCGCCGCGACTCCGGCCCCGGTGTCCGACACGCCGAACCTGACGGTGAACGGCGTGTCCGGCGACGAAGACACGGCCATCGCCCTGAACATCGACGCCGCCCTGACCGACACCGGCGGGACGGAGGTGCTGAGCGTCACCCTGTCTGGCATTCCGGACGGAGCGGTCCTGCGCGACGCCTCCGGCACCATCCTGACGGTGGTGAACGGCACCATCCTGCTGACCTCCTCGCAGGTTCCCGGCCTGACCCTGACACCGCCGCCGAACAGCGGCGACAGCTTCACCCTGACCGTCACGGCGACCAGCACCGACGGCACCGCCGCCCCGACCAGCGTCACCGCCACCCTGCCGGTCACCGTAAATCCGGTGTCCGACACCCCGACGCTGAGCGTCGCCGCCACCACGGGGGCGGAAGACACGGCAATTCCGCTGACCATCAGCCCGGCCCTGACCGACACCGACGGGTCGGAGACGCTGACCATCACCCTGTCCGGCATTCCGGACGGGGCGGTGCTGCGCAATGCCGGCGGTGCGCTGGCGGTGGTAAACGGCACCGCAACCCTGACTCCGGCGCAGCTTGCCGGTCTGGCGATCACGCCGCCGAACAACAGCGATGCCGACTTCACCCTGACCGTCACGGCCACCGCCACCGACGGAACCGCCACCCCGGCCAGCACCAGCGCGCCCCTGCGCGTTACGGTCAATCCGGTGTCCGACACCCCGACGCTGAGCGTCGCCGCCACCACGGGGGCGGAAGACACGGCGATTCCGCTGACCATCGATCCGGCCTTGACCGATACGGACGGTTCGGAATCGCTGAGCATCACCATCAGCGGCATCCCGTCCGGCGCCAGCCTGCGCAACACGGCCGGCGATACGCTGACGATCAGCAACGGCACCATCACGCTGGCGCCCGGCCAACTGGCCGGATTGGCGATCACGCCTCCGCTGAACAGCGATGTCGACTTCACCCTGACCGTCACCGCCACCGCGCGGGATGGCGGAGCCGATCCCGCCAGCACCAGCGCGCCGCTGCTGGTCACGGTCAATCCGGTCACCGACACGCCGACCCTGACCGTCAGCGCTGCGACCGGCAACGAAGACACCGGCATTCCGCTGACGATCACCCCCGCCCTGACGGATTTGGACGGGTCGGAGGCGCTGACGATCACCATCAGCGGCATTCCGGCCGGCGCCAGCCTCAGCAACACCGCCGGCGACGCGCTGGTCATCGGCAACGGGTCGATCACCCTGACGCCGGCGCAGCTGGCCGGGCTGAAGATCACGCCGCCGCTCAACAGCGACGTCGATTTCGACCTGACGGTGACCGCCACCGCCAAGGACGGCGTCGCCGCCCCGGTCTCGATCGCCAAGACGCTGTCGGTGACCGTCAACCCCGTGTCCGACACTCCGACGCTGACGGTCCAGGCCGCTACGGGCAATGAAGACAGCGCCATCCCGCTGACGATCAGCCCGGCCCTGACCGACACCGACGGCACGGAGGTTCTGACCGTCACCATCGCCGGCATCCCGTCCGGCGCCACCCTCGCCAACGATCTGAACGGGGTGCTGACGGTCACCGGCGGCTCCATCACCCTGACGCCGGAGCAGCTCGCCGGGTTGAAGATCACGCCGCCGCTGAACAGCGACGTCGATTTCACCCTGACCGTCACCGCCACCGCAAAGGACGGGTCGGCTGTCGCAGCGACCAGGACCGAAGCGCTGCAGGTGACGGTGAACCCGGTGTCGGATACCCCGACGCTGAGCGTCACCGCCGCCACCGGCAACGAAGACACCGCCATCCCGCTGACGATCAATCCGGCCCTGACGGATACCGACGGGTCGGAGGCGCTGAGCGTCACCATCGCCGGTGTTCCGGCAGGGGCGATCCTCAGCGCCGGAACGTCCGTCACCCAGCCGGATGGCACCACCACCTGGACTCTGACTCCGGCCCAGCTGACCGGGCTGACCATCACGCCGCCGCTGAACAGCGACGTTGATTTCGACCTGACCGTCACGGCCATCGCCAAGGACGGCACGGCGACCGAGGCGACCAAGAGCGAGACGCTGCGCGTCACCGTCGACCCGGTCACCGACACGCCGACGCTGACCGTCAGCGCCGCGACGGGCAATGAAGACACGGCGATCCCGCTGACCATCAACCCGGCCCTGACCGACACCGATGGGTCGGAGGCGCTGAGCATCACCATCGCCGGTGTTCCTGCGGGAGCGACCCTCAGCGCCGGAACGTCCGTCACCCAGCCGGATGGCACCACCACCTGGACTCTGACTCCGGCCCAGTTGGCCGGGTTGACCATCACGCCGCCGTCGAACAGCGATGTCGACTTCACTCTGAACGTCACCGCCATCGCCAAGGACGGTGTCGCCACCGCCGTGCCGGTGAGCCGGACCCTGCGCGTCACCGTCGATCCCGTGTCCGACACTCCGACGCTGACGGTCCAGGCTGCGGCGGGCAACGAAGACAGCGCCATCCCGCTGACGATCAGCCCGGCCCTGACGGACACCGACGGGTCGGAGGCGCTGAGCATCACCATTGCCGGTGTTCCGGCGGGGGCGACCCTCAGCGCCGGAACGCCCATCACGCAGACGGACGGCACCACCACCTGGACTCTGACTCCGGCCCAGTTGACCGGGCTGACCATCACGCCGCCGCTGAACAGCGATGTCGATTTCGACCTGACCGTCACCGCCACCGCCAAGGACGGCACTGCCGTCGCCGCGACCAAGAGCGAGACTCTGCGCGTCACCGTCGATCCGGTCACCGACACGCCGACGCTGACCGTCAGCGCTGCGACGGGCAACGAAGACACCGGCATTCCACTGACGATCACCCCCGCCCTGACGGATTTGGACGGGTCGGAATCGCTGACGATCACCATCAGCGGCATTCCGGCCGGCGCCAGCCTCAGCAACACCGCTGGCGACGCGCTGGTCATCGGCAACGGGTCGATCACCCTGACGCCGGCGCAGCTGGCCGGGCTGAAGATCACGCCGCCGCTCAACAGCGATGTCGATTTCGACCTGACGGTGACCGCCACCGCCAAGGACGGCGTCGCCGCCCCGGTCTCGGTCGCTCAAACCCTGCGGGTCACCGTCAACGCCGTGACCGACATGCCGACGCTGGCGGTCCAGGCCGCTAGGGGCAATGAAGACAGCGCCATCCCGCTGACGATCAGCCCGGCCCTGACCGACACCGACGGGTCGGAGGCGCTGAGCGTCACCATCGCCGGTGTTCCGGCAGCGGCGACCCTCAGCGCCGGAACGCCCATCACGCAGACGGACGGCACCACCACCTGGACTCTGACTCCGGCCCAGCTGACCGGGCTGACCATCACGCCGCCTCTGAACAGCGATGTCGATTTCGACCTGACCGTCACCGCCATCGCCAAGGACGGCACTGCCGTCGCGGCGACCAAGAGCGAGACTCTGCGCGTCACCGTCGATCCGGTCACCGACACGCCGACG